>NZ_RXKV01000021.1:0-65774 GCF_016805595.1 Serratia sp. 4542 | reverse complement strand
CTCCGGATCGAGCGCGGAGGTCGGCTCGTCGAACAGCATCATTTTCGGCTTCACCGCCAGCGCGCGCGCAATGGCCACGCGTTGCTGCTGGCCGCCCGACAGTTCGGACGGGTAGTGGTGGGCACGCTCCGCCAGACCGACCTTGGCCAGCAGCTCGCGCGCCAGTTTTTCCGCATCGGATTTCTTCGCGCCGCGCACGCGGATCGGGCCGAAGGCGACGTTTTCCAGCGCCGTCAGGTGCGGGAACAGGTAGAACTGCTGGAACACCATGCCGGCTTCCTGGCGGATCAACCGATCGTCAACTTTCGGATCGTTGGCTTTCAGGCCGTCGACGATCAGATCGCCGCTGGTGACTTCTTCCAACTTGTTGATGCAGCGCAGCAGGGTGGATTTACCGGAGCCCGACGGCCCGATGATCACCACCACTTCGCCTTTGTCGATCTTCAAATCGATGTTGTGCAGCACCTGGGTTTGGCCAAAATGCTTGGAGACGTTTTTAAATTCAATCACAGGATTTTCATCCTTCTTTCCAGACGACGCAGCACGAAGCTCAGCACCAGGGTAATAATCAGATAGATAACCGCCACGGCGCTCCAGATTTCCAGCGCGCGGAAGTTACCGGCAATAATTTCCTGACCCTGACGGGTCAGCTCCGCCACGCCGATCACGATGAACAGCGAGGTGTCTTTGATGCTGATGATCCACTGGTTGCCCAGCGGCGGCAGCATGCGGCGCAGCGCCAGCGGCATAATGACGTAGCGGATGGTTTCGCGGCGCGACAGGCCGAGCGCCAGGCCGGCCTCGCGGAAACCGTTATGAATCGACAGCACCGCGCCGCGGGTGATTTCCGCGATGTAGGCGCCGGAGTTGATCATGATGGTCACCACCGCCGCGGTGAACGGATCGATGCGCAAGTCGCTAAATGCCATCGGCAGGGCGAAGTAGATGAACATCACCTGTACCACGATCGGCGTGCCGCGAATTACTTCGATAAACACCAACGCGATGTGGTTGGCGATCCAACCGCCGTAGGTGCGGGCAAAGCCGGCGACGAGGCCGATGATCAGGCCGCCAATCAGACCGAGGACCGAAATCCACAGGGTCATTTTGGCGCCCTCTAACAAGATAGGAATGGCGGGCCAGATGGCGCTCCAGTCGAACTGCATGATATTTCTCCCGGTGATCCCAAACGTGGGTATCAGATACAACGAAGCGCAGGGGGTTAAGCGACCCCCTGTGCTTAAGTTAATAGCTTGCCAAATTCACAGCTTACTTAGGTTCGGTGCCGAACCACTTCTTGTAGATCTCGTTATAGGTGCCGTTCGCGCGCAGGGTTTTCAGCGCACCGTTCACCTTCTCGCGCAGCTCGTCGCTGCCTTTAGGGAAGGCGATGCCATACTGCTGTGCTTCCAGCGAATCGCCTACGGTTTTGAACTTGCCGGCGCCGGCCGTCTTAATGAAGTATAGGATGTTTGGCGTGTCGTGCAGCACCGCATCGGCGCGCTTGGTGCCCAGTTCCATGTAGGCGTTGTCGATGTTAGGGAACTGGCGCAGATCCTTGGTTTTGATGTGCTGCTTGGCGTAATCCACCGAGCCGGTGCCGCTCTTCACCGCCACCACTTTGCCGTTCAGATCGTCGATGCTTTTCACGCTGTTGTTGTCGGCGTTGACCATCACCAGCAGGCCGCTCTTGTAGTAGCCGTCGGAGAAGTCGATGGCTTTTTTGCGCTCATCGGTGATGGTGATGCCGGCCAGCGCCAGGTCGACGTTTTTGGTCTGCAGCGCCGGAATGATGCCGCCGAAGTCCATCGGTTTCAGGGTGTAGTCCAGCTTCAGCTCTTTGGCGACGGCGGCCCACAGGTCGATGTCGAAGCCGACGTATTTGTCGCCTTGTTTGAACTCAAAAGGAACGAAAGCGGTGTCGGTGGCGACCACCAGTTTGTCTGCTGCGTGGGAACTTACGGCAAAGGCCAGAGAGAGTGCGGCCAGGGAGACTTTAAAAATCGACTTCATGAGAGGAATTCCTGTACAGGTTGCGGATTACCCATTTTTTATATTGCAGTTGGTGCCATGAAAAAATCGTGCCATGTTTTCAACTACTATAAAAACAAAGAGTTAGTGCGTGATGTTGTGCCGGAAAGGCGAATTGTTATGGTTGTGCACCAAGGTGAGGCACCAAAATGGTGCGTAAGAATTATCTTGGTGCACGGGGCTATCATTAACCAAATTTTGGCTGTGAAACAACCGTTCTTTAACGTTTTTGCTTCAATATTGATAACTAACTCTAACTTTCATGATGCACTGACGGTGCAAGCGGGGCCGCGAGGGTGCAAAAGGGGGAGCAGATAATGCTAGCGCAACTGGCTGTCTTTGCTGCCGCGCCGATTGTACAGGCTGGCGGCCGCGTGTTTTTTGTCTTGTTCGGTCTGGCAGGCGAGGCAAAAACGCACGCCCGTTAACGCCTTGCGTCGCGCCTCGGGGATCGCCTCTCCGCATTCCTGGCAATAGCGTTCGCTCTCGCCGTGCCCGAGCGCTTCACGCGCGCGCTGCACCGCATCGTCGACGGTGGAATCAATCTGATCTTGTACGGCGCCGTCCGCCGCCCAGCCGCTGGCCATCATTACCTCCTGACAAGGGAACCTTACCGTTTAATATGGGCCGTTTTTTGTACAATGCAACGGTCGCGCAAAAGAAAACAGGCCGGGCAAAGCCCAGCCTGTTCTGCCCGGAACGACGGGCGCTCTGCAACGCTTTCGCGTTATTCGATATTGGATTCGATAAACCACAGGAACTTGTCCAGATCGCGCGAGGCGGCGGTGAACATGTCGGCGGTGTCTTCGTCTTCCACTTCGGTAATCGCCTTGCGGATGTCATTCGCTACCGCGCCGTAGCGATCGGCCAGCGCCTTCAGGTGCTCCTGCACGCTGTGGATATTGGTCGGATAGCTTTTCAGCGGTGTGCGATCGTTGACCACCTGTACGGTGCCCAGTGCGACGCCGCCCAACTGCACCACGCGCTCGGCGAAGGTGTCCTGATGCTCGATGATGGCGGTGCGGAAGCCGTCCAGCATTTCATGGACCGCGATGAAGTTCGCGCCGCGCATGTTCCAGTGCGCCTGTTTGGTGATCAGCGAAAGATCGATAAATTGCACGACCTGATGGTTCAGCGCCTTGATGGCGGCTAGTTTGACTTTTTCGTCCAGATCGTTACGGGTATACAGCAGATCAGAAGATTTCGTTTTCACCAGTTTAGCGGTACTCATATCAGATATCCTCTTGATTAGTCGTTGTCCTATTTCGTTACGGGATCAATTATAGCAGGGGTATTTATTTTTGCCGTACGAAAATGGCTATTGCACAAATAGGATTAGCCTAATGGCAATATTTTTATGTGGTTTTTGTTTTTGATTAATGAAATTGATTTTTATTGGTTTTTTTATTTTTTGTTGCAGATTTATTATTTACCGCAGTGACGGTTTATCCCTGTTATTTTATTTTCATTGAGCCTGCCGGCCTCAGAAGAATATCCACTTTGTTATCGCGGTGTTAATTTTAAGCCTATTCAGATTGATAGCCGTAATTGATGCAGTTACAGTAGGGAGATTATCCCCTCTCTATGAGTGGCGAGTGATGAAAATTAACGTCGTCGGCACCAGCGGCAGCGGTAAAAGCACCCTGGCGCGTCAACTGGCGGAACGGCTTGACGTGCCCTATATCGAGATGGACAGGCTCTATTGGCGGCCCGAGTGGCAGGGAACGCCCGATGATGCATTCCTGGCGCGGCTTGAGCAGGCGCTGGCCGAAGCGGGCGAAGGCTGGGTGCTGGACGGCAACTACAGCCGCACGCAGCCGATCAAGTGGCGCGAGGTCGACTATATCCTGTGGCTGGACTACGGTTTTGGGCGCACACTGTGGCAAGCCGTGCGCCGCGCGTGCCGACGCGCGGCCAGCAAACGTGAGCTGTGGCCGGGCACCGGCAACCGGGAAAGTTTTCGCCGTTCTTTCTTCAGCCGCGAGTCGATCGTACTGTGGACGATCCGCACCTACGCCAAAAATCGGCGAAAATACCTGGCGGAAATGGCCGGCGCCGGGCGCCGCTTCATACGCTTGCGTTCTCCCCGCCAGGCCGCCGATTTTGTACGGGCGTTGCCGCAGGGTCAAAGCAGCAGGCGGTGATGGATCCTCACCACCGCTTTCTTGATGTGCTGCGACCGCTGCCACAGGCAGCCGGCTTTGTGCGGCTCCATTTGGAAAAAGATCGCGAACATGCCGTGTGTCATGTGCAGCGTTTGCGGATGGCGTTTGATGTCCAGCAGCAGAAGGTCGCTATTTTCTGCGTAGGGCTGTTCGCGATGCCCGTCGCCCGCCAGACCGTATTCGATGCGCTCTTCACCGCTGATCAGCAGATGGAGCGAGATGTACTCCTGATGCATCTCGGCGCGCTTCTGCGCCGCCGGCGTAGTGGTCAGCGTCATGACATCCATAAAGATGTTATCGCCGTCGATCGGGTGATGGCCCGGGGCCAGTTCGGGCAGGTCGCATCGACGCAACTCGGTCAGGGTTGAAACCAGCGCCGGCGCGAGTCCGCGGCCGAAGCGTGGGTTGAACAGGCTGTTGTGAATCACTGTTATTCTCCATGTGAGCGAAAGTCCAAAGTGCCTGCGGTACAGGCTAAGGGGAAGTATGCCGACTTGTCACGAGGAAAACAGTTAACCCGCCTGCATTCCGGCGTTGCGGTCGGCAGGCGGGTTAGCGATCAGGAAAGGCTTTCGAGGCGCGGTTTAGGGCGGATGGTCAGGGCGGAGCCCATGGAGGCGGCGATGATGGCCGCCAGCGCCAGCCATTGCACGCCGCTCAGGTGTTCGCCGAGGAACAGCATGCCGGACAGCGCCGCCATTGCCGGTTCCAGGCTCATTAAGGTGCCGAAGGTGCGCGCCGGGATTTTGGGCAGCGCGATGATCTCCAGCGAATAAGGCAGCGCGGTGGAGAGGATCGCCACCGCCAGCGCCACCGGCAGAATATCGAGGTTGAACAGCACACTGCCGGTTTGCCAGGCGCCGATCGGGCAGAACACCAGCGCGGCGATCAGCGAACCGAGCGCCACCGTGCCGGGGCCGTGATCGCCGCCGGCCTTCTGGCCGAAGATGATATAGACCGCCCAGCAGGCGCCGGCGCCAAGCGCGCAGGCGGCACCGAACGGATCGATTCCCCCCACACCGTGGCCGAGCGGCAGCAGGAACCACAGCCCGGCGATTGCCAATGCCACCCAGAGGAAGTCGATCGGCCGCCGCGAGGAGAACATGGCCACCGCCAGCGGGCCGGTAAACTCCAGCGCCACGGCGATGCCGAGCGGCACGGTGCGCAGCGACAGGTAAAACAGGTAGTTCATCGCGCCGAGCGACAGGCCGTAAATCAGCAGCGGCAAGCGGCTGCCGGCGGCGAGGCACATGCGCCACGGGCGGAAGATGATGAACAAAATCAGGGTGCCGATGAAAAGGCGCAGCGTGGTGATGCCTTCCGCGCCCACGATCGGGAACAGGCTTTTGGCCAACGAGGCACCGCTCTGGATAGACACCATGGCGATGATTAACAGACAGATAGGCAGCAGCGCGGAGGGCGCTCTGCCGGAAGTAGGTAACGACATCCTTAACGGGCCTTTTATGCGCCGTTCCTCAGCCTTGAGAAAACGGTCGAAACGGGGATGCGAGCAGTGTAAATGAAATGCGAAAATCTGTCTGAGAAAAGCGCGCATCGCGGTGAAATCCGCCGATCCTCGGATGATATGTGGCGGTTTTGGTCAAAAAGTGCGCTTTTTCTTAAGAATTATCTGGATATTAAATAGGTGATTTTTGTCACAGAAAGCCGTAGAATACGGCCGAAAATAGAGCGAAAATAAGAAGATACACTGTTCTTGAAATCTTCTGTTACACGATATAAAGCATTAGACACTCATTTCAAGGCAGAGTTTCACGCTAATTTTTGTTATATTTTCAAAGCATGAACAAATGGATGTACTTAATAATAAAACGCGTTTGAGGTGGTTATGAAAAAAATTGCATGTCTTTCCGCAGTAGCAGCTTGCGTATTAGCAGTTAGCGCAGGTACCGCATTCGCTGGTCAGAGCACCGTATCCGCTGGCTATGCGCAGGGTGATTTCCAAGGCGTTGCTAACAAGGCCGACGGTTTCAACCTGAAATACCGTTACGAGTTCGACAACAACCCACTGGGCGTAATCGGTTCCTTTACCCACCTGGAAAAGGACGGTTCTCAGGACGGTTTCTACAACAAAGCTCAGTACAACTCTATCTCTGCCGGTCCAGCATACCGCATCAATGACTGGGCGAGCATCTACGGTCTGGTTGGCCTGGGTTACGGTAAATTCACTACCAACGCTCAGAACGGTACTTCTCGTCACGACACCGCTGACTACGGCTTCACCTACGGTGCCGGTCTGCAGTTCAACCCAATCGAGAACGTTGCCCTGGATGTCGGTTACGAGCAGAACCGCATTCGTAGCGTTGACGTTGGCACCTGGAACGTTGGCGTAGGCTACCGCTTCTAAGTGTGTTCGTGCCTGCGGGCATGAACCTGTGGCAGATTTTGCCGCACCGATAAAAAATCCGCCTCCGGGCGGATTTTTTTTATCTGTTATCGGCCGCCTCGCCCCGTCGGCTGCGTTGAAAAGCGTGCGCTGCGGGCATCGCGCTCATAGCCTTGTGGTTCGGTCAATAGCCCGTACAGCTCGGGGCGGCGTCCGTAAATCCAGCGGCGGCCGGTGCTGAGCGGGATCAGCGTCAGATCGAGTTCGGCGCTGACCATCCGGTCTTCCGCCGCCCAGGTCTCTGCCACGATGCGGCCGTAAGGATCGAGGATCATCGCGTTGCCGGTGCGTATCTCATCGTCATCGCGGCCCACGCCGTTGCTGAACAGCAAGAACAGCCCGTTGTCGTGAGCGCGCGACGGTAGCCAGCGCATCAGCCAGCCGCGGCCGTGTTCGCCGCGAAAGGCGGCTTCTATCGCCTGCGGATCTTCCGCACGCCGTTGCCACAGCGCCTGCGGGATCGGCTTCATGCCGTGCGGGCTGCGCGAATGGGTGCCGCCGGTCTGGTGCGGGGCGATCACCACCTCCGCACCCAGCAGCGCCGTGGCGCGCACATTCTCCACCAGATTGTTGTCCCAGCAGATCAAGACGCCCACGCGCACGCCCCAGGGGGTATCGAACACCGTGTAGCGGTCGCCGCTGGCGATAGCTGGGTGTTCGAAGGCGTGCAGTTTACGGTGCACATGCAGCTCGCCGTCCGGCAGACAAACGGCATAGGCGTTGTAGCAACGGCCGTCGTCGCCCAGCTCGATCAGCCCGACGCCGATCGCCATGTTGTAACGCTCCGCCAGCGGGCGAATGCGCGCCAGAGAAGGGCTGCTCGCGATCGGCTCCGCCAGCGCGCGCACCTCGGCGTCGGACAGATGGCGCACGTGCCAATAGCCGGTGATGCACATTTCCGGGAAGGCCAGCAGCTGTATCTGCTGCTCGGCCGCCTCCGTGATAAAGCGTTCCATGGTCGACAGGTTGTAATTCTTATCGTTGGCGCGATGCTGGAATTGCACCGTGGCGGCGCGAAGTGAAGGGGTCATGGTGTCTCTCCGGTTGGGGTCTGCGTTGATTACAGCAGGTGGATTGATTACTGTATAATCAATTAAATTCCCTATTCGATAACCTGATGGAATGGATATAAAACAACTGCGCGCCCTGGTGGCGCTGGCCGAACAGGGCAACTATCGGCAGGCGGCGAGCCTGCTGTGCATCAGCCAACCGGCGCTGAGCAAGCAGATTCAAGCGCTGGAAACCCAGCTCGGCGTTCGGCTGTTCGAGCGTGGCCGACAGGGGGCGGTGCTCACCGCCGGTGGGCAGCGGCTCTACCCGGAGGCGCAGGCGCTGGTGGAACAGTACCAGCAGTTTCAGCGGCGCGCCCGGCGGGTAGCGCTCGGGGAAGCGGGGCGGCTGGCGCTGGGATTTGGCCTCTCCAGTTTTCATCTGGCGCCGCAGCTGGTGGCCGCCTTTCGCCAGCGTTTTCCCGAGGTGGTCATTGGGCTGGAGGACATGCCGTCGGAGCGGCAGTATCAGCTGTTGCTGCAGGGCGAGTTGCAGGCGGGGTTCGTGCGCTTACCGGTCACTACGCCGCTGTGCGCCGTGGCATTGCTGAGCGACCGGCTGGTGCTGGCCGCGCCGGGCGCGCTGGCGCTGCGGGCCGACGACCTGATGGCGCGTTTCAATCAGCTGCCGCTGTTGCAGCTGACGCCGAAACGCGGGCGCGGGCTGAGCGATCAGTCGCTGCGGTTTATCGCCGCTCACCGGTGGACGCCGAACGTGGTGCAGCAGGCCGGCGATATCCAGACGCTGCTGGCGCTGGTCGCCGCCGGCGTTGGCGTCGCGCTGCTGCCGCACAGCATCACGCACATCGCGCCGGTTGGCATCGACATTCTGCCGCTGAGCGGCGAAGAGACGGAGTGGCAGGTCGGTATCGCCTGGGATCCGCAGCGCGCGGACGCGCTGCGGGACAACTTCATTCAGACGGCGTTGGCGGTGCAATGCGCTTAGGCATTCAAAGCGGGCAGTGCATCACGACGATCGGGCTCTGGTGATACTCGCTGCGGTGGCTTTCGCAGAAACCGACCTTTTTCGCCAGCGCCAGCGAAGCCTGGTTTTCCGGCGAGATGATGCAGACGGTTTTCTCGCCCGGCAGGTGCGTTTTACCCCAGGCCAGCGCCGCCCGCAGTGCCTCGGTGGCGTAGCCTTTGCCCTGCGCCGAGCTCACCAGCGTCCAGCCCATTTCCGGCGCATCGAGCGCCGGGGTAATGTCGCGCAGGAAGTTGGAAAAGCCGATGCTGCCGAGGTACTCGCCGCTCAGTTTGTCACGCACCGCCCAATACCCGTATCCCAACAGCGCCCAGTGGCCGACGTAGCGCATCAGACGCCCCCAGGAGTCCTCCCGGTCGCGCGGCGTGCCGCCGATGTAGCGTACCACCTGCGGATCGGCCCACAATGCGGCCAGCGACTCGAAGTCGTCCAGCGTGTGCGCGTCCAGCCGCAGACGTTCGGTGATAAGCGTTGGCGCGGTGTTGATTACGGTCATGTTGCTGCTCCTGCACAGGGTGAAAGGCGATGAAAAACAACGGCGTTCAGTATGCCAGAGAAATCACACCGCCAGCCACAACAGCCAGGTGAACAGAAAGCCGCTCAGGCCGAGCAAGGTGGTCAGCACCGTCCAGGTCTTCAGGCCATCGGCCACTGACAGCCCCAGATAGCGCGTGACGATCCAAAAACCGGAGTCGTTGACGTGGGAAAGACCCAGTCCGCCGAAACAGGTCGCCAGCGTCACCAGCACCAACTGTAGCTGATTTAAGCCGCTGACCGCTTCCGACAACAGGCCGCCGGTGGTCAGGATCGCCACGGTGGCGGACCCCTGCGAAGCGCGAAGTGCCAGCGAAATGATAAAGGCGGCGGGCACCAGCGGCAGGCCGATGGCCGTCAATACTTCTGCCAGCGCTTTGCCGACGCCGGATTCCACCAGCACCTTGCCGAACACGCCGCCCGCGCCGGTCACCAGGATCACCACTGCGGCGGTCGGCAGCGCGGCGCCCATCACGTCGCTGGCGTGCTGCAGGCTCCAGCCGCGGCGCAGCGCCAGGAAATAGAAGGCCAGCAGCAGGGCGATCATCAGCGCCACCGCCGGTGAGCCCAGCAGCGACAGCGTATCGCGCAGCGCCGAGCCGGCCGGCAACAGCGTAGCGGAGACGGTACCGAGCATGATGATGGCGATTGGGATGACGATTAGCGCCGCCACCAGGCCGGCGCCGGGCGGGTTGATGCGATCGCTGAGCGGCGCTTGCCCTTCCGGACGCGGCTCCGGCGCCGCCAGCTGCAGTTGTTCCAGCACCTCTATCGATAACGGATAGGTTTTGCGGTTGAGGTAGTTGGCGGCGAAATAGCCGATCGCGCCGACCGGAATACAGATTGCGAGGCCGATGATGGTCAGCCAACCGATGTCGGCGTTGAGCAAACCGGCGGCGGCGACCGGGCCGGGGTGCGGCGGCAGCGCGACGTGTACCGTCAACATCACGCCGGCCATCGGCAGGCCGAACTTCAGCGGAGACACTTTGGCGACCTTGGCGAAGCCATAGATAATCGGCGCCAGAATGATAAACCCGACGTCGAAGAACACCGGAACGCCGAGAATGAATGCGGCGAGTGTCAGTGCGGCGACGGTATGTTTCGGCCCCAGCCCCTGACTGAAGCGTTGCGCCAGCGACTCGGCGCCGCCCGAGTGTTCGATCATGCGGCCAAGCATCGCGCCCAGACCGATGATGATGGTCACCGAACCAAGTACGCCGCCCATCCCGGCGGTCATCACTTTCATCACTTCGCCGGTCGGAATGCCGCTGGCCAACGCCACCAGCAGACTGACCACCAACAGCGCGACGAAGGGCTGCACCTTCGCCTTGATGACCATCAATAACAGCAGCACCACGCCGAGTACGGCAATCAGCAACAGCAGAGAGGTAGACATGAAAAAAGCCTTTCGTTGGGTAAGCGTTGGGCACCGCGATCGCCGCGTGGCGATACGGGAGCGTTTCATTGTTATAAAATCGATTTCCTGGTGTTGGCGGCAGCGTTAGCGGTAAGGCTTCAGCCACCCGAGCCCGGCGGCGGTGTCGCCGCGCGGCCGGTATTCGCAACCTATCCAACCCGGATAGCCGAGCGCATCCAGCCTGTCGAACAGCCATGGATAATTCAGTTCGCCCTCGTCCGGCTCATGGCGATCCGGCACTGAGGCTATCTGGATATGCGCGTAGCGTCCGGCCAGCGTCTCCAGCAACCCGCTGATATTGCCGTCCACTAACTGCGCGTGGAAAAAGTCGAACTGAATAAACACGTTCGGTCTCTCGATCGCCGCCACGGTTTCCGCCACTTGGTGTTGACTGGCAAACAGGTAATCGGGCTTGACCGGCGGGCTGAGCGCTTCGAGCAGCACCTTGACGCCGTGCGGGGCGAAGGCGTCGGCGGCATAGCGCGCATTGGCGATAAAGGTGTCGAGATAACGTTGCCGATCCGCGCCTGCGGGCACAACGCCGGCCATCAGGTGCACGCAGGGGCAGGAAAGGGCGATGGCGTAGGTCAGCGCGCGGTCGATATCGGCGCGCGCGTCCTGCTCGCGGCCCGGCAGCGCCGCCAGTCCCCATTCGCCGGCGGCGGCATCGCCGGGCGCGGTGTTGAACAGCACCTGTTGCAGGCCGTGTTCGCGCAGCTTTTCGGCCAACAGCTCGGCGGGATAGTCGTAAGGGAACAGGAATTCCACCGCGCTGAAGCCCTGTGCGGCAGCGGCGGCGAAGCGCTCGAGGAACGGCACTTCGTTAAACATCATCGATAAATTGGCGGCAAATTTAGGCATGGTTCAGCTCCGTAATTCGGCAATTTCATCATCGGTCAAATAGCGGATAAGACGATCGCCGAGGGTGAAGATCAGCCGCGCCGCATCTTCCATCTCTTCGGCATTGTCTGCCGCCGCTCGCAGGTCTTTACCGGTCACCACCGGCCCGTGGTTGGCCAGCAAAAAGGCGCGGTGGGTGGGCGCCAGGCGGGCCAGATCCTGCGCCAGCCTTTCGTCGCCGGGGCGGTAATAGGGCACCACCGGCACCTTGCCGACGCGCATCACCACATAGGGGGTGAACGGTTTGATAGCGTTGTCGACGTCCAGCCCCTGCAGGCAAGAGAGCGCCGTGAGGTAGGTGCAATGCAAGTGCACCACCGCTTTGCATTCAGGATTGTTCAGATACAGCGCTCGGTGAAAGCTGATCTCTTTCGACGGTTTGTCGCCGGAGAGCCAGTCGCCGTTCAGGCTCACTTTAGACAGGCGATCGGCCTGCAGCTCGCCGAGACAGGAGCCGGTCGGCGTCGCCAACAGCGCGCCGTCCGGCAGCAACAGCGAGAGGTTGCCGGCAGAGCCGGTGGCGTAACCGCGTTGGAAAAACGAAGCGCCCAGGCGCACCATCTCTTCTCGCGCCTGCTGCTCGATGGTCATGGTCATACTGGAAACTCCGTTTGCGCGCGCGTGAAGAAGGCTTCATCGCCAAAATTGCCTGACTTCAATGCCAGTGAAATGGCCCGGTCGTTGGCGCGCACCCAGGGAACGCCGGGGGAAATGCTGGGGCCGATATGGAAGCCGCGAATGCCCAGCGCCTGCGTGACCACGCCGGAGGTTTCGCCGCCGGCGACAATAAAGCGGCTGAATCCCAACTGGCACAGCTGCACCACCAGCTCGGCGAACAACGCCTCCACCGCCTCGCTGGCGGCGCTACCGTACTGCCGTTGCGTTTGCTGCAGCGCTTCCGGCGCTGCGGTGGCGTAGATCAGTGGGGCAAGCGCCTCCCCGGCGTGGCGCTGCGCCCAATGCGCCAACTCGGCGGCGTAGGCGGCGCGCGCCTGTGGCTCGAGGCAGCGGCCGATATCGATGGCCTGCGTCGAAGCGCGTTCGCGATAGTGCGCCACCTGCCGGTTGGTCATCACAGAACACGAGCCCGACAGCACCGCCGCTTTTTCCCCCTGCGGCGCACCGGCCGCCTCTGCCGAACGTTCGCCGTTCTGCGCCCATTGCCGCGCCAGGCCGATCGCCAGGCCCGAACCGCCGGTCACCAGTTTCATCGTTTTCAACGCTTCACCCTGGATGAGCAGATGCCGTTCGTTGAGTGTATCCAGCACTGCGTAGCGCACGCCGTCCTGCGCCAATTGCCGCAGTTTCTCGCTGACCGCCTCGGCGCCGCGATCCATTTCCGCCGCCGTTACCAGCCCGCAGCGCCCGGAGGCCTGGGACTCCATCAGGCGCAGCAGGTTGCTCTCGGTCATCGGTGTGACCGGGTGATGACGCATGCCGGATTCAGACAGCAGCTGTTCCCCGACGAACAAGTGGCCCTGATAGACCGTGCGGCCGTTTACCGGCAGCGCCGGTGAGACAACCGTGAAACTTTCCCCCAGCGTGGCGAGCAGGGCGTCGGTCACCGGGCCGATATTGCCTTGTGCGGTACTGTCGAAAGTGGAGCAGTATTTGAAGTAGAACTGACGGCAGCCCTGTTTTTGCAACCAGGCCAGCGCCTGCAACGACTGTTCGACCGCCTGCTCTGCCGGGCAGGAGCGCGATTTCAGGCTAATGACCGCCGCCTGTGCGTTTACCTGCGTTTCGTCTTGCGGCACGCCGTTCAGCTGCACCGTCGGCAGGCCGTTTTGCACCAGAAAACTGGCGATATCGGTCGCGCCGGTAAAGTCATCTGCGATTACGCCGAGCAGCATCAGATTGCCTCCTTTTTCTGCGGCAGGTCGATGCCGGCAAAGATTTTGATCACCGCACTGTCGTCTTCTTTACCGTAACCGGCGTTGCTGGCGGCGGTAAACATGGTGAAAGCGGTGGAGGCCAGCGGCAGCGGGAAGTGCAGTGCCTTGGCGGTATCCGCTACCAGCCCCAGATCCTTGACGAAGATATCCACCGCCGACTTGGGCGCATAGTCGCCGTCGACCACGTGACGCATGCGGTTTTCGAACATCCAGGAGTTGCCGGCGGCGTGGGTGACCACGTCGTACATCACGTCCAGAGGGATGCCGGCGCGGGCGGCCAGCGCCATGGCTTCCGCGCCGGCGGCGATGTGCACGCCAGCCAACAGTTGGTGGATGATTTTTACCGTCGCGCCCAGGCCGATCGTCTCGCCGATGCGGTACACCTTGCCGGCGATGGCGTCCAGCACGGGTTGCAGGCGATCGAAGGTGGCGTCGCCGCCGGCGGCCATCACCGTCATCTGGCCTTCCTCCGCCTTGGCCGCCCCGCCGGAAACCGGCGCATCCAGCATCGGCAGCCCGTAGTCCAGCAGCCGTTGCTCGATCTGTTTGGCGTCATCGGCGGAAATGGTCGAAGAGACCATCACCGCGGTGCCCGGCTTGAGCTTTGGCGCCAGGCCTTGTTCGCCGAACAGGATCTGCTTCACTTGGGCGGCGTTCACCACCAGCAGCAGCACGGCGTCCAGCTCGGCCGCGAAGTCGCACGCGCTGGTAGACGTTTGTTTCGCGCCGGCCTGTTGCAGCGCCGCCAGCGCCTGCGGATTCAGGTCCGCCCCGTAGGTGGTCAATCCGGCGCGGAGGCACGAGCGCGCCGCGCCCATGCCCATCGCGCCCAGCCCAATGATGCAGACGGCATATTTCCCTGGGTGTGTCATACTGCACTCCTGTTAATTTTAGTGATAATTTGTTTTGTTGTGTTAAATGTAAGCGCTTGGCGGCCGTTTATCCGCGATCGTTATCACAATAATTAACAATGCGTGAGACGAGTTTTTTGTGCGGTTTCTGGCCTGTATCAACATTACTATTATGTTTTTAAATAAGTTTATGCTTGTCTGGCGCCACTGCGCGCGCCGTCACGCCGTGAAAATTAGGGCTATCGGCGAACGAAAATTGACGTAAAATCACAATTATTATCACCGCAGCAACGAGAGGGAACCGTGATACCTGTAGAACGCCATCAACAAATTCTTGCGCTGGTATCCGAACGCGGCGTCGTCAGCATTGCCGAGCTGACTGAACGGCTGGGGGTGTCGCACATGACGATCCGCCGCGATGTGCAAAAGCTGGAGGAACAGGGCGCGGTGCAGTCGGTCTCGGGCGGCGTGCAGGCGCCCGAGCGGGTGGCGAGCGAACCTTCGCACCAGGCTAAAGAGGGGATGTTCAGCCGGCAGAAAATCGCCATCGGCCGGCTGGCGGCGCGGCAAATTCCCGCCAACAGCTGTATTTATCTGGATGCCGGCACCACCACGCTGGCGCTGGCGAAACAGATCGGAGAACGTGAAGATTTGACGGTGGTGACCAACGACTTTGTCATCGCCGGCTTCCTGATTGAACATAGCCAGTGCAGAATCATCCACACCGGCGGCACCGTGTGCCGGGAAAATCGTTCCTGCGTCGGCGAAGCGGCGGCGCAGGCGCTGCGCGGTCTGTTTATCGATCTGGCGTTTATCTCCGCCTCTTCGTGGAGCATGCGCGGCCTGTCGACGCCGAACGAAGACAAGGTGATGGTAAAGAAGGCCATCGTCGAGGCCAGCCGCCGCTGCATTCTGCTCAGCGACACCTCGAAATACGGCAAGATCGCGACCTACCTGGCGCTGCCGTTCGCCGCCTTTGACGCCGTCATTACCGACGAGGGGCTGCCCGCCGCCGCGCGGGAAGCCATCGAGCAAGCGGGGCTTGCGTTGTTGACGACAGGGGAAGAAGAGTAAGAACGAACCGGAATCAGGATGAAAGTTCGCTATCGATGCCACTGGCGGGCGCTTCACTGGCTTCAGCACCGCCGCGTTCACGCCATTCGCGGCGCCTTTGTTCAGCCCATTCTTCGTGGAAAGTTTGCATTTCTCTTTGGTGCCGTTCCTTTATGCTCATAGGAGTTGGGTGGGATTCTGCCGTTAACAGGCGGTATTTCGATGACATATAATCCGTCCTCAATAAGCCCTTGGTTGTACAAATAATGTACGCGATGCGCATGTTTTTTCAAGAGCGAGTCATAAATTCTGGCTAACGCTGGCCTGAGCGGTACGCTGAAAAGCAATCTCGCTTGGTATTGCGCCACAAAAGTGACGATCGCCTGGCCGATGCCATTAATGAATAGCTGTTCTCGTTCATCTCGGGTGTATGCCATCCTGGTATAGGTATCAAATAAGGATTTGGTTACTTCGGCGCGGGTTTCCAACGCCCTTACATCGTACAGTTCCATGACGTAAGCATTGTCCAATACTTCCGAGGCAGGATAAGCCCCAATAAGCCATTGACGCATCCTTAACGTCGCTTTTTTAAAATCAAGGTAATATGCAGCAACGCTGCTGGCTTTTTTAAAAACCGTTATTCGGTACCTATATTCCGTGACAGGTCGTGCATTGATCTCCCTCACATCAATCTCCATGATAAAATCCTTTTTACTATTATTTTTCCTATAGTTATCCCCGTAGTGACGAACAGATTATTAACCGCGGCGGAGAAGATCCTCCAGCCGCCGATGAGGCTTATGCGCAGCGCCGCGCAAAACTAAATGCCGCTGAACCAGTTGTAGCCCTGATCTTCCCAATACCCGCCCGGATTGACGTCGCTGACGAAGATCGCGGCGATATGTTTGGCGTTTTTGAACCCCAGTTTGGTTGGCACCCGCAGCCGCAGCGGGTAGCCATAGTCCGCCGGCAGCGCCTTGCCGCCGAAATCCAGCGCCAGGATGGTCTGCGGGTGCAGCGCGGTGGCCATGTCGAGGCTGGAGTAGTAGCGATCGGCACATTTGAAGCCGACGTAACCGGCATTCAGATCCGCCCCGACGTGCTGCAGAAAGGTACGTAGCGGCACGCCGCCCCATTGGCCGATCGCGCTCCAGCCCTCAATGCAGATCAGACGCGTGATCTGGCTTTGCTGCGGCAGCCGCTGCAGCTGTTCCAGCGTCCAGGGGGCTTTTTTCTCCACTTTCCCGGCGACCTCAAGCCGGTAGCCGGCGAGATCGATCTCGGGGACGTTGTATTCCGGGTAAAACGCGTTGAAGGGGAAAGGGTGGGTAATCTGATCGGGCCGGTAAGTTTGCGCCAGCCGCTGGCCGCTGAACAGCCAGGCCTGCACCCGGTCGTTCCAGCGCGACATGGCCCACAGCACCTTATCCACCCGATCGCCGTCTTGCAGGTTGCAACCGGTGAGCATGGCGATACCACCCAGCGTCAGGCCGGAACGCAGCATCAGGCGGCGCTGCAGATTGACCAACTGCTTTTTTTGGTCCGGTTCCAGTTTTGGCGCGGTTGCCCGCGGCTTTTTCTCATTCATGTTTGCCACCCGTTATCATCGCCCACAGCGTTTTGGGCACGACGATCACCATAAAGACGTGGATCGCCACGAACAGGCCAATACCGGTCATGGCGAAGAAATGCACGTAGCGCGCGAAATCGAAGCCGCCAAACAGGGCGACCAATCCCTGCAGCTGAACCGGCTTCCAAATAGCCAGCCCGGACAGCACCAGCAACAGGCCCAGCGCCAGTACGCCGAGGTACATCAGCTTTTGAATGGCGTTGTAGTGGCCATGCCGGTGGCGCAGGCGCAGCGTCAACGCCAGCCAGATATCCTGCCGCAGCGCGCCGACGCGCAGCGGCAACAGATCGCGGCGAAAATGGCCGCTGAACAGGCTCCACAGCAAATAGCAGACGGCGTTGAGCGCCAACAGCCACATCACCGCCAAATGCCAACCAATCGCGCCGCCCAGCCAACCGCCCAGCGTCATCTGTGGCGGAAAGCGGAAATCGAACAGCGGCGAGGCGTTATAGATCTCCCAACCGCTCATGAACATGCACACCATGGCGAACAGGTTGATCCAATGAGTGATTCGAACCGGCCAGCGATGCACCGGCCGCGACGCGTTGGTTTTCATGGTTTTCTCCGGTTACATCGGCGGCACGGTGCCGTCTTTGCCGGCGGAAATGCGGGTGGCGATGCGCTCGCCCTTATCGTTGACGGCGGAGAACAGCACGATGTGCACGCCCGGCTTCAGCAGGCTCAAATCGCCCGGATCCAGCGTCACGATCGGCACATCTTCCGGCACGACGACGGTTTTCTGCTGGTTGCCGTAGGTGACGGTCAGGGTACGGCCGTTGGATTTCACCAGTTTGCCGACGGTGCCGTTGGTCATGGTGTCCACTTTGCCGTCGGCGGATTCCCAGGCCGAGTGCCCTTCGCCGGTGCCGCGCAGGCTGGCGGCGAATACGTGCACCTCCAGCGCTTTGAGCGTGCCGTCCGGCTGCGGCACGGCGGCGGTGCCGATAAAGCTGTCCGGTTTGATGTCGTCCAGCGTGGCTTTGGACACGCTGAGCACTTTGGTCTGATCGTTCAGCTTGACGCTGAGTGTCTCGCCTTTGCGATCGGTCAACTGCAGATTGCCGTCGGCTACCTGGCTGATGGTACCGCGCAGCGGCGCGATGACTTTGCCCGGCGTTTGGGCGGCGGCGGCCAGGCCGCTGGACAGCAGCAAGGTGGATAACAGTAAACCGGCTATACGATGACGAGTAATCATAACGTTCTCCTGAAATGAGTTTGTCGGTTAAGCATGGTTGAGCCATTGGGTCAGCGCCATGGCCGTTTGATGACATTAATGTCATCAAGTTTGTCCGCCGAAGCTGCTAGTATTCTTGCAGACGTAACGAGGTGGCGAGCATGCGAATACTGGTAGTTGAAGACGATATCGGCACAGGGGATTACCTGAAGAAAGGGCTGGGGGAAGCGGGGTACGGCGTCGATTTGGCGCGCAACGGCACCGACGGGCTGTTTCGCGCGTTGGAGCAGGATTACGATGCGATCGTGCTCGATGTGATGCTGCCGGGGTTGGATGGCTGGCAGATTATCGAGGTGCTGCGCAAGAAAAGCGACGTGCCGATTCTGTTTCTCACCGCCCGCGACGGCGTGCAGGATCGCATCCACGGCCTGGAACTGGGCGCGGACGATTATCTGATTAAACCGTTTTCGTTTACCGAACTGGTGCTGCGTTTGCGCACCTTGCTGCGCCGCGGGCCGGCGCGCGAAGCCGATCATTACGCCATCGCCGATCTGCAGCTGGACGTGCTGCGCCGCCGGGCGGTGCGCCAGGATCAGGTGATCCCGTTGACCAACAAGGAGTTCATGCTGCTGCATCTGCTGGTGCGGCGCGAGGGCGAAGTGCTGTCGCGCACGCAAATAGCCTCTCAGGTGTGGGACATGAATTTTGACAGCGACACCAATGTGGTTGACGTGGCCATCAAACGCCTGCGCGCCAAAATAGACCGGCCGTTCGACGTCAAGCTGATCCACAGCGTGCGCGGCATCGGCTATGTTTGCGAGCCACGCTCGTGAGCGGGCGCACGTCACGTCGGCCGGTATCGCTGACGCTGCGCACCGCCACGCTGTTCGCGCTGGTGGCCGCGTTGGTGGTGAGCGGGACAGGCGGGTATCTGTATAGCGCCATGCGCCAGGAAATGACGCTGCGCAGCGATCTGCAGGTGACCGGGCGCGTAGAGTATTTCCGCCATTTGCTGGGGCAGCGCTTTCCTTTGGCGCGCCTGACCGCCAATAACGGCCTGTTTGAAAACATGCTGGGCAATGAACAGGACGTGCTGATTTTCCAAATCCTGGGACAAAAACCGCTCATCAACGTGAACCCGGCCGGGGTGGCATTGCCGCCGATCGCGGCGACGCCGGCCGGCCAGGCGCAGACGTTGGCCGCCGTGCGCGGCGGGGAAACGGCGCAGGGGGTGCCGCTGCGCGCGGCTTCAGCGATGGTGCGCCTGGAAGACGGCAGCCTGTTGCAGATCTCCGCTGTGCACGTGATGGTCAACGAACAGAAGATGCTGGCGCGCTACCTGTGGCGCATCGTCGCGGCGGTGGCGGTGGCTTTCCTGCTGATTGCGCTCCTGGGGTATGGGGTCATGCGCCGAGGATTGAAGCCGTTATGGCGCATGGCGGCGCAGGCGGCGCAGATTGCGCCCAATACGCTGTCGACACGCCTGAGCGAGCAGGGGGCGCCGAAGGAGTTGCAGCAGCTGACCCGTTCGTTCAATGCGATGCTCGATCGGTTGAATGAAGGCTATCAGCGGCTGACGCAGTTTTCCGCCGATCTGGCCCATGAGATCCGCACTCCGGTAGGGGCGTTGATGGGCCAGTGTCAGGTGGCGCTTTACCAGCCCCGCAGCGTGGAGGAGTACGAAACCCTGCTGTCGAACAATATGGATGAGCTGGAGCGCATTTCCCGCATGGTGGAAAATATCCTGTTCCTGGCGCGCGCCGGCGAGGCGCAGTCTGCGCTGAACTACAGTCGGCTGGATGTGGCGCTGGAGCTGCGGCGGGTGGCGGATTATTTCGAGGGGCTGGCGGAAGAACGCGGCATCGCGCTGAGCTGCGCAGGTGAGGGAACGCTGAAGGCGGACGCGATGCTGTTCCAGCGCGCGTTGAGCAACCTGGTGGCTAACGCGGTACGTTATGCCGACGAGAACAGCCGGATCGTCCTGCGGGCTGAACGGCGCGCCGATGTCTGGTGGGTACAGGTTATCAATCAGGGGCCGCCGATCGCGCCGGCACAGCTGGAAAAGCTGTTCGATCGCTTCTATCGCGCCGATCCCGCGCGCAGCGCCGGCAATCATGCCAGTGGGCTGGGGCTGTCTATCGTGCGCGCCATCATGACGCTGCACGGCGGTGAAGTTCGCGCGCAGTGTTCCGATGGCCGGGGTTCTGCTTGCTTGACCTTTAGCCTGATATTCCCCTCATCAGTTCAATGAGCTACCGCGAATGTTTTCGCCTGTTGCGGAAAACGCGACAGGCGCCATTCGTAAGTTTTTCCTTTCATTATTGTTTCCCACCGCCTTGGCTGAACCCAAAATTTAACATTTGCGACGCGGCAAACGCGTTAATTCATCGGGCTAATGCGGATGGACTGCGGTCTGTGATTACGCTCAACATTCACGTGTTATTATTTTTTTATTAAAATTTAGTTCTGCGGTCTTTTTTTGAGATGATTTTCCTTAAAATTGATAATTTGCGACACAAAAAACTAACTTTGTGGTTTTTGTCGCGTCAATATATCAATGAATGAGGTGATTGGTTAACCTTTGGTTATGGTTTGCAAGAAAAATCCTATATAAACGATGGTGAGGTGACAAAGCGTATTTCGTGGCGTTAATTGAGTGGTTTTTCTTGCCTGTGCTTGGGTATTTTCGCGAATTACCTGATTAAATATTTATTTAATATTTCATTAACATTTGACGCCAAACTATAAATGATCGCTATAGTGAAAACATGTGAATAAAATGAAATATAGATTTAATGACCATATTCTCTTTGACGCAGACACCAGAACCCTTAGCCCAACAGATTTTTCTGACGATCCCATATCCATATCCAGTCCTTCCAAACGGTTGTTGTTGCTGTTGATTGCCCACCATGGCGAGGCCGTAGGGCGTGAACTGATATTCAAGAAGGTCTGGGACGATTACGGCATGGTGTCCAGCAATAATAATCTTAATCAGTGCGTCAGCAAATTGCGTCGGGTGATTAAAAACCTTGGCGTCGAGGATGAGGTCATTGTTACGGTTCCTAAAGTGGGCTTTATGTTGCGTGATGAGATTACCATCGAGTCGTATGAGGACGCGGAAGATATTCACGACGCGGAGCCTGCCGCGGCTGTGCCGGGATCTGCGGCCGCAGCGACGGTCAATCTGGCGTCCGACACCGTCATCGACGGGGCCTCTTCTCATCTTGGTTATTCCCGCCGCGGGTGGCTGATGTTCAGCGCGATGGTTCTGGGGGGGATCCTCATGGCTATTGCTGTCACGGCCTATTTCAGCGGCTCGGGGGCCCGGCAGGAGAGCTACCTGGGAAAGTCGGGCAACTGTAAGGTTTTCATGTCGTTGCCTGATGCCTCGGCGACGGTCAACGCCAGCCTGAATCGGGACATTCTGGCTTACGCCGCGCACCAAACGGGAGAATGCAGCGGCGATGAGTTTTTGCTGGTGGTGCGCAGCAATCAGGTCAGGGCTTACATTTCCGGCATTTCCCGCTTATTCCTGCTGCGCTGCAAGATCTTGCGCGAACATAAAATGGAGATCTGTTCAGGATTGGAAAGCGACAATGCTGAGTTTATTAATTGACCATTGATCGCCGCTGCCCAACGCGATTGAAGGGCGGTGGATATGACAAAAATATTACAGTGTTGAAATAGAACGTTCGACTTTCATTTGGCGGGTTGCCGTGTGGCGCTTACGAGAGGTATTTCCCTTTCTCTACCGCTTTCTACCTCATTATGGTGATTATGTATGGTTAAAGCCGATTTCGGTGATGCGCTGCTATTTTTTGAACCCAGCTATTTAGTGAGAAGAGGAATGGAAGCATTTCTCGTTACCCAATCAAGTGACAGCTATTTTATCGACACCTTGAGGGAGCTGGAGGGGGTATTGAAAGAGGGAAAGCCTCGCGCGCTTATTATGGAGTTATATCATCAGAGAGAATATTTGTATGATGTATTACGGTTCGTTCTGACGGCAAAAAATGTTTGGCCGGAAATTCCCTTGGTGATTTTCACCGCGGTAGAACACCCCGGTATATTAGCGTTGTTGGCGGCGGATGCGCGCATAGCGATAGTGGCAAAGGAGGAGCCATTGCATTGCCTGAGTGACGCCATTGCGGCTGCGGGTGAGTTCTCCGGCTATCGTTCCCCGCATATTCGCGCCCGCTCGGTGCATCCGGCAGCCGCATTATCTGACAGTGAATGGCGAGTTTTGGCCATGATGGTTGCCGGTGCATCTCCAGGCAGCATCGCCAACGTGACCCGGCGAAGTTACAAAACCATAAGCTCCCATAAACTGAATATTATGCGAAAACTGGGCCTCAATCAGGCCGGCTTTATGCGGCTTATTCTTTCCCTGAGAACCCGATACCCTTCCTGACACAGGGCGAGAAGCCCCCTTTTTCTCTACAGCGGCCGATCTGGATTGGCTGCTGCCCCCTGTGTAAATCCAATCAATCTTTTCCCTCAGCGAACAACGCCGGCGCTGAAATTTTGCACGGCCATGGGAAGGGCGAACAGAGCGTACTTGTGGTTAAACAATCACCGCCTTGCAGGGGTTAAACCACAATGTGATTGTGCTTTCATCAAAGGCTTAACCCGCTTTTTAATGTGATTGATGGGGATTAAAACATTAACGACGGGATTTAAATCTAAATATTTGAACTTTAATAGTTAATGATTCTTTTTTGATCGGTCGGGGATATTCTTGTGGCGTCAAGCAGACTGGCTAAACGCAGTGATGCAAACGGCTGGCTGAGAATGGACGAAAGAAAGAAAACATATTCAACATTGAAGGGAGTTATACCATGAAGAAAATGACACTGGCTCTGGCGATCGTTTCCGCCTTTGCAGCGGTCAGCACTGCTCAAGCCGCCGACGTTACCGCTCAGGCGCTGGCAACCTGGTCTGCGACCGCCAAGAAAGACACCACCAGCAAACTGGTTGTGACGCCGATTGGCAGCCTGGCCTTCAACTATGCAGAAGGCATTAAGGGTTTCAACAGCCAGAAAGGCCTGTTTGACGTCACCGTGGAAGGCGATACCACGGCCACCGCTTTCAAACTGACCTCAAAACTGGTCTCCAATACGCTGACTCAGCTGGATACTTCCGGTTCTACGCTGGAAGTCGGGGTGAACTATAACGGTGCGGTGGTCGGGAAAACGGCTGAAACCACCATGATCGACACCACCGCCGGCATTTTGGGCGGCAATCTGAGCGCCCTGTCCAATGCCTACAACCAGGCCGGCCGCACCAGCGCGCAGGATCAGTTCACCTTCAGCATCATCGGCGCGACGTCAAACGGCACTACCGCCGTCACGGATTTCAGCACGCTGCCGGAAGGTATCTGGAGCGGCGACGTCAGCGTCGAATTCAACGCGACCTGGACTTCCTAATCCCCCGAACGATCTGCATCTGGCAGGGGGGAGACCTCCTGCTATTTATCGCTCATCAACGCCAGTGGAATACCGCAATGACACGCTTTTCTCTCGCCGTCACCCTGATGTTAATGCTGCTGCGGCCGGCTTTGGCGCTCGATGTGGGTGAGATCAGCGCCTTCATGCCTGGCGACAGCGCGCGCCTGAGCAAGGAAATCAAAAACACCACCGACAGCGGCCGGCTGGTGACCATCAAGATCGAACGCATTTCCAGTCCCCTGGCCTCCGGCACGGTGATCCCGATGAGCAGTCGGGATGAAATGCTGCTGTCGCCCGCCAGCCTGATCTTGCCGGCCAACGCCAGCGATGTGATCCGCTTTTACTACAAGGGGCCGAATGATGCCCAAGAGCGTTACTACCGCATCGTTTGGTTCGATCAGGCGCTGAGCGAGGCGGGGCAAAACTCGGCTCGGCGTAATGCCGTGGCCACCACGTCGGCGCGCATCGGCACCATTTTGGTGGTGGCGCCTCGGCAGGATCGCTTCGCCTATCAGTTCGCCAACGGACGGATCAAAAACACCGGCAACGCCACGTTCAAAGTGGTGGCCTACGGCAATTGCAGGAACAAGCAAGACGGCAGCGACTGCAAGGAAAACTATTTTGTGATGCCGGGGAAGGATCGCGCCTTCAGCAAGGTTGACGTCAACGATAAAAAAGGACGCGTCGCGCTGTGGCACGGCGAACAGTTTATCCCGGTGAAGTAATGCGCGCGTTATCCACGATGGATGCAAAACAATCACGCAAGGAGTGGCATGTGAACGCTGTGCTGTTGAGAACGCTTTTGGCTGCCGGTGCGCTGGCGCTCCCGATGCTGTTGCCTGGCCGTATGGCGATGGCGGCCGGTTTGACGCAGATTAACGGCGTGCTGATCCCGCACACTTTCAGCCTGGCGTTGCGCGAGGGGATGAGTATTCCGCTGTTGTTGCATTATGAAAAGAGCGATGGCGTCAAAGACGACAGCCGCATCGGCCATGCCTTTCTCTACCTGGATCAGGACAGGCTAAAGATTCGTCGGGTGACGCTGGAGGATAACGACGACGGCGCCCGGCTGACGGCGGCGATTGCCGGCCAGCTGCAGGCTTTGCAGGATGCGCCATTCGATCGGCAGCAGCATATCCGGATCGCGGACGACGCCTGGCTGGCGCTGGATTTCCGGCAGCTCAACCTGCAGCTGGTAGTGAAGGAATCCGCGTTGGGGACGGTGCTGCGCGCCCGCTCCAGCGACATCGGCGCGTCCAGCGTGGATGCCGTAAGCAGCACGCTGGATTATAACCTCGGGGTCTACGATAACCGGGCCCGCGCCAGCGAAGGCAATACCTCCAGTTATTTATCGCTCAACAGCGTCACGGCGTTGCGCGAACACCACGTGGAGTTGAACGGTTCCATCTACGGTATCGGCAGCGGCGATGAAAACGCCACGCTGTACAAAGCAATGTACGAGCGTGATTTCGCCGGCCGCCGTTTCGCCGCCGGCATGCTGGACAGCTGGAACCTGCAGTCGCTGGGGCCGGTCACGACCATCAACTCGAGCAAGATTTATGGCCTGTCCTACGGCAACCGCGCCAACTCGACGGTATTCGATAATTCCCAATCGCTGACGCCGATCGTGGTTTTTTTCCCCTCGGCCGGCGAGGTGCATCTGTCGCGCGACGGGCGGCTGCTCAGCGTACAAAACTTCACGATGGGCAACCATGAAGTGGACACCGGCAGTTTGCCCTACGGTATCTATGACGTAGAGGTGGAGGTCGTGGTCAACGGCAAAGTGGTCGATAAACGCATGCAGCGAGTGAATAAATTGTTCAGCCCCAATCGCGGCGCCAATGCGCCGCTGGCCTGGCAATTCTGGGGCGGGATGCTGCGCATGGACGACTGGCGCGGCGAACGGGAACGCCATCGCCCGGCAAAGGACTCTTATTTGCTTGGCGCTTCGGCTAGCGGCAATCTGCAAACGCTTAATTGGGCGCTGTCGGGGTATTCGTTTGACGGCAACGCCGTCGGCGAGAGCCGCGTCAGCCTGCCGGTGACCGAGTCGATTCAGATCAACCTGCAAAACATGGCGGCCTCCGATCGCTCCTGGAGCCTGGTCAACAGCGTCAGCGCCGCGTTGCCCGGCGGCTTCAGCAGCGTATGGATCAATCAGGAGAAAACGCAGATTGGCGATCGTCTGTTGCAAAATGACGCCTATAACCGCGCCGTTGGCGGCAGCCTTAATCTGGGGGCGCTGTGGTCTCCGCTGGGCACCCTGAGCGCCAGCTACAACGACGATAAGAAGAACGACAGTCACTATTACAACGCCGACTATTACCAGAACATCTTTACCGGCCGCTTCGGCACGCTGGGCGTCCGGGCGGGCGTGCAACGCTACAACAACGGCAGCAGCAACGCCAATACCGGCAAGTACATCGCGCTCGATTTTTCACTGCCGATGGGCAACTGGCTCAGCGCCGGCGTTTCCAATCAAAACGGTTACACCACCGCCAACCTGGCGGCGCGCAAGGACATCAAGGACGGGCCGATCCGCACCCTGGGCGCCAACCTGTCGCGGGCGATTTCCGGTGATACCCGCGGCGACAATCGCTTCAACGGTGGTGGCTATGCGCGCTTCGACACCAAGTATTCGGCCGGCACGCTCAACGTCAGCAGCTCCGCCGACGGCTACGTTAACAGCAGCCTGACCGCGAGCGGCAGCATGGGTTGGCAAGGGCGTGATATTGCCATCAGCGGCCGCAACGAAGGCAACGCCGGGATTATCTTCAATACCGGCATTGAAAACGACGGCCTGCTGACCGCACGGGTTGACGGCCGGATGGTGAAGCTGAGCGGCAATAAGAATTACCTGCCTTTGTCGCCTTACGGTCAGTACGACGTTGAGCTGATGAACAACAAAAACTCGGCGGAGAGCTTCGACATCGTCACCAGGCGCAAGAGCAAGCTCACCCTGTATCCGGGCAACGTGGCGGTGATCTCGCCGGAGATAAAACAGATGGTGACGGTGTTTGGCCGCATCAAAGCGGAGGACGGCACGCTGCTGGCCAACGCCTATATCAAGAACCATATCGGCCGCACCCGCACCGATGAGAAAGGCGAATTTATCATGGACGTCGACAAGAAATTCCCGGTTATCGATTTTACCCACGGCGGCAATCAGACATGCGAAGTGGATTTGGATCTCAGCAAGGCGCAAGGCGCCGTGTGGGTCGGCGACGTGATCTGCACCGGGCTGAAAACCTATGCAGGCAATATGTCATCCGGGGAGTCTGACCATGAGAGCTAACGTTGCGCTGTTGTTGTTGGCGCTGGTCGCCCCCGCGCTGCAGGCGGCGGTCAGCCAGACCAACTGGCCGGATGCGGCGGTCATGAAATTTGTCTTCGTGGAGAACAACGCCGACGACAACTTTTTCGTCACGCCGGCCGGCGGGCTGGATCCGCGCATGACCGGCGCCAATAAGTGGACCGGGCTGAAATACGGCGGTTCCGGCACTGTCTATCAGCAGAGCCTGGGGTACGTGGATAATGGTTACAACACGGGGCTGAATGCCAACTGGCGCTATGACATGTGGCTGGAAAATGCGCCAATAAAGAATCCGTTCCTCGGCTTGCGCTGCATCAACTGGTATGCCGGTTGCAATATGGATACCAGCTTGATTCTGCCGCAGACCACCGACGAAAAGGGATTTTACGGCGCCGTGGTTACGCCCGGCGGCGCAAAATGGATGCACGGCATGATGTCGCCGAGCTTCTATCAGTATCTGAAGCAGATGGCGGCGGGCGAAGCTTTCAGCATGCAGATCAACGGCTGCCAAACGTCGGTGGCTTACGACGCCACGGCCGGCGGCCGCTGTCGGGATCAGGCCAGCGGCAGCTGGTACAAGCGCACCGTCACGCACAGCAAGGCGGCCCACCTGCGCTTTATCAATACCAACGCCGTATCGGAGGTGTTCGTCAACAGCGATGGGGTGCCGATCATCGGCGAGGGCAACGCCGATTGCAAGAACCAGACCATTGGCGCCCGCTCTGGCATCATGTGCAAGATGGTCAGCTACGATTTGCAGACCGACGGCAGCGTGAGCAATACCTCGATTCATATTTTCCCGGCGATTAACCATGCGGCGCTGTCCTCAGCGGTGAACGCCGCCGATCTGCAGTTCAGTCTGAACGGCAACACCTGGAAAAACACGTCGGGCACCGGCAGCTACTATACGTTTAACGAGCTGAAGAGCAGCAACGCCGTCTATGTGTTCTTCTCCAGTAACTTCTTCAAACAGATGGTCGCGCTGGGGATTTCCGACAGCGGCACCCGCGATCTGATCAATTTCCGTTTTCAGAACACCACCTCGCCGGAGTCGGGATGGTATGAGTTTTCCACTTCAAACCAGCTGATTATCAAGCCGCGCGATTTCAGCATCAGCATTATTTCCGATGATTACGACAACAACCCACACCGTGAAGGCTATGTCGGTCCGGCGGAGCCGGCGCTGGAGTTCGGCTACTTCGTGACCACCAGCGGCAAAACCGCCGCCGATCAGGTGAGGGTGATGGCGACCGGGCCGACTCAGGCGATCAACGGGGTGAACTATTGCCTCTTTTCTTCTGCGGATAACACTACCCAGGTGCCGTTCCCCGCCACCCTCGGCATCACCACCAGCACCAACGGTCAGCAGAGCTTCGCCGCCGGCTGCGATGGCCAGTGGCACGACATGACCAATGCGCTCTGGAGCAGCACGCCGTGGAATGATATCTCCGGTGAAGTGGGGGTGCTGAACAAGACCCGCGTGACCTTTAGCATTCCGATGAACAATCCGATCTCGCTGAGAACCGTCGACGGCAACGGTTGGTATGGCGACGTCAGCGCCGCCGGTGAAATTCATGTCGAAGCCACCTGGCGCAACATCAATTGAGGGCAGGGCGTGAAACTTGTGCTGATAGGGTTGCTGTGTTTGTCCTTCCCCTTTACCACCGCCGCGATCAATGTCGGTACCCTGACGTTTGCCATGGATCAGGATCGCTCATTCACCGCCAAGCGGGTGTTGAATAACAACCGCAGTGCGCGCCTGTATCAGGTGAGCATTCGCGCCATCGATCGGCCGGGAGAGCGCGAGGTGCGCAGCCGGCCGGCGGACGGCGAGCTGCTGTTCGCGCCGCGCCAGCTGACGCTGCAGGCCGGACAGGCGGAGTACTATAAGTTTTTCTACCGCGGGCCGCAGGATAATCGCGAGCGTTATTACCGGGTGTCATTTCGCGAAGTGCCGACCCGACTGTTCGAGCCGGGGCCGCGTCGGGGCGCCGGCGTCAACCTGGAGCCGATCGTGGTGATGGACACCATTCTGGTGGTGCGTCCGCGTCAGGTAAACTTTGCCTATCGGCTCGATACCCAGCGCGGTACGCTCACCAACACCGGCAACACCTACTTCAAGTTCCTGCTCAAGCCGGGCTGCAACAGCACGGATGAAGAGGGCGTCACCGAATACCTGCGCCCCGGCGATACGCTGACCCATGCCGGTATTCGGCTGAAGGGGCAGAAATTCATTATCTATAACGACAAATTTATCAGCGTCGATCGCAGCTGCCTCGATTAACGCGGCGGAATGGCAAAGCGGAAGCAGGCGCCGCTTTGCGCTTGTTCGATCAGCTGAATATCGCTGTCGTGCAGCTGCAGAATGCGCCGCACGATCATCAGGCCCAGTCCGCCGGAAGGGCGCCGGGCGCCGCTCAGGACAGACGGGCGCACGAACAGATCGGCGCGCAGCGTCTGCGGAATGCCGGGGCCGCTGTCGCTGACCTGCACCATCACCCGATCGTCCTGCCGCCACAGCCGCACGCCGATGTCGCCGCCGGGCGGCGTATGGCGAATGGCGTTGTCCAACAGGTTGGTCAGCACCCGCTCAATCATGCTGAGATCGGCGAACACCGGCGGAATGCCGGGGGGAATGTCGGCATGCAGCCGCTGGTTGCGCGCCTCCGCCGCCAGCTCGAACTTTTGGAACACGTCCTGCAACAGCTCGCTGAGGGAAAAAGGCTCTTTCTGCGGTTTCACTACGCCGTACTCCAGCCGCGCCAGCTCGAACAGCTCCTGCGCCAGTTTGCCCACTTTGCGGCTCTGCGCCAGCGCGATCTCCAGATAGCGCCGCCGATCGGCTTCGCTCAGGGTGGCGGCCTTGACCGACAGCGTCTCCAGATAGCCGTGCAGCGAGGTGAGCGGGGTGCGCAGATCGTGCGAGACGTTGGCGATGAACTCACGCCGCAGCCGATCCTGCTGCGCCAGCGTTTGCCACTGTTCGGCAAGGCGCTGCGCCATGCGGTGGAAGGCCTGCTGCAGCTGGCTGACTTCGTCGCGCCCGGCCCGTACCGCCGGCAGCGCCGCGTAGGCCTGCACCGCCTCGATGCCGCCGCTGTCCAGCGCGCTGACCTGCCGGGTCAGGCGACGGATAGGGCGCGTTACCCAATAAAACGCGAAGCCGCCGGCCAGCAGGCTGAACAGCACCATCAGCCCGGAGGTCCACAGCGCCATCCTGACCGCCGAGTTGAACTGGGCGTTGCTGGCCAGCGCCGTGTACTCTTCGCCGAGCAGCACCACGTACAGATAGCCTTCGATCCGGCCATCGACCTTAAGCGGCGCGACGCTGAACACCTTACGCCCGTCCACGCTGCGCGGATCGTCGCCATACACCGGCATCGGCGCGCCACCGAGCAGCGCCTGCAGCGGCGGCAACGCGACCCGCTGCCGCTTCAGATGCCCGGCCGGCGCGGCGTTGCCGATAATCGCGCCCTGTTTGTCGAGCAGGTAAACCTCAACGCTGGGATTCACCGCCATCAGCTGATCGAACAGGGTATGCACCGCCTGCGGATCCGGCCCGTTCACCCCCAGCAGCGGGTTGCTGTCGGCGATATGCTGCGCCAGGTTGCCGGACAGGCGCTGGATCACCGCCTGGCTGTACTGGGTGCTGCTGCGCACCTGCATCCAGCCGGAAAAGGCGCAGCCGATGACGATCAGCAGCGCGAAGATCAGCGTGAGGCGTTGCGCTAACGTAAGGTTTTTCATGGCTCACTCTTGCGGCGCGGCCGCGAATTTATAGCCCATGCCCCACACCGTGAGGATGCGCTCGGGTTCCGCCGGGTTGCGCTCGATCTTGATGCGCAGCCGGTTGATATGGGTGTTGACGGTGTGCTCATACCCCTCGTGCTGATAGCCCCAAACCTGATTCAACAGGCTCAGGCGCGAGAACACCTGGCCCGGGTGGCGGGCGAAAAAGTACAGCAGGTCGAACTCGCGCGGCGTCAGCTCGACCGGCTGCTGGTGCAGGTGCACTTCGCGGGCGATGGGGTCGATGGTCAGATCGTTGAAGCTGAGCACGCCGGCGTCCATGCGCAGGTTGCGGCTCATCGCTTCCTGGCGGCGAAACAGCGCCTTGACCCGCGCCACCAGCTCCAGCATGGAGAAGGGCTTGGCCAGATAGTCGTCGGCGCCCAGCTCCAGCCCCAGCACGCGGTGCACCTCGCTGGAGCGCGCGCTGGTGATGATGATCGGCGTGTAGCGCGTCATGGTGCGCGCCCGGCGGCAAATCTCCAATCCGTCCACGCCCGGCAGCATCAGATCGAGGATGAGGGCGTCCCAGCCGCCCTGTTCCAGCATCGCCATGCCCCGGTTGCCGTCGGCGGCGTGGCTGATGGCGTAACCCTCGTCGCGCAGATGCAGCTGCAGCAGTTCGGCGATGTCGCCGTCGTCCTCGACGATCAAAATTCGTTTTGGCTTGTCCATTCTCATTACCGCTGATTGCCCGTTTCTCTCTGAAGTCTACACAACCCCCACCGGCGGAGTTATCACATTTTATTTAACTTTGCGTGAGGTCTTGGGGAACAAATCCGGGGAATACTCGGCTCATCGCCTCATTGGTCGCCAGGAGTTCGCATGAGCCTCACTCTCACCCCGGAACAACGACAGACTGTGCATCCGCTGTGGCTGCGGTTGACGCATTGGCTGAATGCGCTGGCGATGCTGATCATGGTGACCAGCGGCTGGCGCATCTACAACGCCTCGCCGCTGTTCAACTTCAGCTTTCTCAATGAGCTGACGCTCGGCGGCTGGTTGGGCGGCGCGCTGCAGTGGCATTTCGCCGGCATGTGGCTGTTCGGCGTCAACGGGCTGTGCTACCTGCTGATCAACCTGGCCAGCGGGCGTTTCAAACGCAAGTATTGGCCGCTCAACCCACGGCAGTTTCTCGCCGATATAGGTGCCGCGCTGCGCGGCAGGCTGCAACACGCCGACCTGCGCCACTACAACATGGTGCAACGCGTGGCCTATCTGTCGGTGATGATCCTCGGCGTGATGAGCGCGCTGTCCGGGCTGGTGCTGTGGAAATCGGTGCAGTTTCCGCTGCTGCGCACGCTGCTCGGCGGTTATGAGGCGGCGCGCTATATCCACTTTTTTGCCATGTCGGCGCTGGTGGCCTTCGTCGCGATTCACCTGGTGATGGTGGCGCTGGTGCCGCGGACGCTGCTGGCCATGCTGCGCGGACGCTAAGGAGTGAATGATGGAAAAGGATAAACAGATCATGACGATCATTGAAGGGCAGGCGATCGTCAAAGAAGCGCAGCGGCTGTTGAGCGCGCCTTCGCGCCGCCGCTTTCTGCGCAACGGCCTGACGCTGGGCGGCATCGCCATGCTCACCGGCTGCGATCTCAGCGATAACGCCAACGTCGAACAGGCGCTGAACCGCATCTCGCGCTTCAACGATCGGGTACAGGGCTGGCTGTTCAATGGCGATCGCCTGGCGCCGGTCTACCCGGAATCGATGATCACCCGGCCGTTCCCGTTCAACGCTTTCTACGCCGAGGAGGACGCGCCGGACATCAACGGCGACGATTACCGGCTGGAGGTGGCGGGACTGGTGCAGGACAAACGCGCCTGGAGCCTGCCGCAGCTGCACCGGATGGCGCAGGTTAGCCAGGTGACGCGCCATATTTGCGTCGAGGGCTGGAGCGCCATCGGCAAGTGGGGCGGCGTGCCGTTCGCGACCTTTCTCAAGGCGATCGGTGCGGATCTGAGCGCCCGCTACGTCAGCTTCAAATGCGCCGACGATTACTACACCAGCATCGACATGGCCACCGCGCTGCACCCGCAGACGATTATTGCGCTGACCTATGACGGCCAGATCTTGCCGCGCAAGTACGGCTACCCGATGAAGCTGCGCATGCCGACCAAGCTGGGCTACAAGAACCCGAAACACATTCAGGTGATCGAGGTCACCAACCGCTTCCCAGGCGGTTACTGGGAAGACCAGGGTTACAACTGGTTTGGCGGCAGCTGAGGCCGCCGCCGGCCATTCTCCGGCACCCCGGTGCCTTTGACATGACGAAAGGAAATACCATGAAAAAGTTATTCGCAATGATGATGTGCAGCGCGCTGATGCTGGGCGTGGCCGGTGCCAACGCCGCCGATGGCATGAGCAAAGACGCGATGAAAAAGGACGGCATGAGCCAGATGTCGCACGACGGCATGGCCAAAGACGGCATGAAGAAAGCGTGCATGGGCAAGGAGTGCATGAAGAAAGACAAGATGGGCAAAGACGCGATGAAAAAGGATGGCATGGCGAAAGACGGTATGGCCAAAGACGGCATGAAGAAAGACGAAATGAAGAAGGACGCGATGGGGCACTAAGCCGCCGCACCCCGCGGCCGCAAGCGGGCGATCCGCGGCGGCCGTGGGCAACTTAAGGAGAGAGGATGATGCTGGCGACATGGCTGCGGCGCTTTCAGCGCTCGAACGGGGACGTTATCTTTATGCGCGCGGCGCTGGTGGTGATCTTCGCCGCCTTCGGTTACGCCAAGTGGTTTGATTACGAGGCGCAGGGGCTGGTACCGCTGATCGGCAACAGCCCGCTGCTGAGCTGGATGCATCAGGCGTTCGGCATCCGCGGCGCCAGCTATGCGCTGGGCGTCGCCGAGTGGAGCTTCGGCTTGCTGCTGCTGGCGGGATTCTGGTCGCGGCGGCTGGGGTTGCTGGGGGCGATCGGTTCGACGGTAACCTACCTGACTACGCTGACGCTGATCTTTTCCACGCCGGGGGCCTGGGAGCCTTCCGCCGGCGGTTTTCCGGCCATGGCCGGCGCCACCAGCTTTTTAATCAAGGATCTGGTGTTGCTGGCCGGTTCCCTGGTGCTGCTGAAAGCCGACTTGCCGGCCGAGCAGGCATAAAAAAGGGCGTAGCCTGGCTACGCCCTCTCGTTATTTATCTACCGTCACATATCCGGGAAGGTCAGGGTGCCCCCCGGCGCTTCGCGATGAATGTGCAGGAAGTTCAGGTGCTTCTCGTACTGGTCGAGGATATCGCCAATCACCTGTTCCTTGCTGTAGTCCATCAGGTCGTTGCCCTGGGTGCCTTCCATCAGGAAGGTTTCCAGCCGGTAGTAGTGCGACTTACCGGAGCGGGCGCGGTAGGTGAAGCCCGGCACCGAGTAGCGCATCGGCCAGATCTGATAGATGAAGTTCTGTTCCTCGCCAAGGTGCACCAGCAGCTCCAGGTGGTTCAGACGCTCGTCCTCGGTCGGCGGCACTTCGCTGAATTCCACTTTCGCGCCGCGCAGCTCCAGCTCACGCGCCACGTCCTGCATCGCCGGGCGGCAAACCTTATCCAACATTTTCTGCGTGTACTGGGTGCCCGGGTAGTTCATCACCCGCGACAGGCGCTGCTTCCAGTTGAGCACGTCGTGGCTGGAGACCGGCACCGGTGCCAGGGTGCTGAGCGCACTGGCTTTGCGGTAGTCTTCCACCCGCAGCGATTTGTACAGCCCGGCCATCACGAAGAAGATCACGAAGCTGAACGGCAGGCCCATGATCACCGTGGTTTTCTGCAGCGCCGGCACGCCGTCGGTCATCAGCATGCCGATGGTCAGCAGGCCGATGGCCACCGACCAGAAAATCCGCAGCCAGTTTGGCGCATCATTATTGATGTCGGCCAGGCGCGAGGTGAAGTTACCCAGCACCAGCGAACCGGAGTCCGCCGAAGTGACGTAGAACAGCAGGCCGGTGATGGTGGCCACCGAGGCGCTGAAGGTGAAACCGGGGTATTGCGCCAGCAGGCTGTAGAAGCCGCGCTCCGGGAACTGCATCACTTCCTGCGCAAACTCGGCGTTGCCGTGAATGATCTGGTACAGCGCGCTGTTGCCGAAGATAGACAGCCACAGCAGGGTGAACACGAACGGTATGATCAGCGTGCCGACCACGAACTGGCGAATGGTGCGCCCGCGCGAGATGCGCGCCAGGAACAGACCGACGAACGGCGACCATGCCACCCACCAGGCCCAGAAGAACAGCGTCCAGTTGTTCATCCACTCCACCGGTCGATCGAAGGCGAAGCTGTTGAGCGTCATGCCCATAAAGCGGTTGACGTAATCGCCGACGTTAAGCACCAGGGCGTTGAGCAGGAATTCGGTGTCGCCGAAGAACAGCACGAACAGGATCAGGCCCAGCGCCAGCAGTACGTTCAGCTCGGACAGGATGCGGATGCCCTTGTTGACGCCCGAGGTGACCGAGATGGTGGCCATGATCACCGACAGCAGGATCAGCGATCCCTGCACCGTCAGGTTTTCCGGGATCTCGAACAGCACCTTGAGGCCGTAGTTGAGCTGCACCACGCCGATGCCCAGCGTGGTGGCGATGCCGAAGATGGTGCCGAGCACCGCGGCGATGTCCACGCTGTGGCCGATCGGGCCGTTGATGCGCTTACCAAAGATCGGGTACAACGCCGAGCGGATGGTCAGCGGCAGGTTGTAGCGATAGCTGAAGTAGCCGAGGGCGATACCCATCAGCGCATACATCGACCAGCCGGTCAGGCCGTAGTGGAACAGCGTCCAGACCATCGCCTGGCGCGCGGCTTCCAGCGTTTGCGCGTCGCCTTCCGGCGGCATCATGTATTGGGTCACCGGCTCGGCCACCGAGAAGAACATCAGGTCGATGCCGATGCCGGCGGCGAACAGCATCGCCGCCCAGCTCATCAGGCTGAACTCCGGCTTGGACTGCTCCGGCCCGAGCTTGATCGAACCGAAGCGCGAGGCGGCGATAAACACCACGAACACGATGTACAGCGTCGCCGCCAGCAGGTAGTACCAACCGAAGGTGGTCGACACCCAATTCAGCGTGCGGGTAATCCACTGTCCGGAGAAGTCGGTGAAAAAGATGGTCATCAGCGAGAAGGCCAGTATCAGCCCCGCCGAGGTGAAGAAAACCACAGGGTTGAGGCGGTCCTGCTGCGGTTTGGAGGAGGTTTCGCGTGTTGTCATCGTCATCCTCTGAACTGAGTAAAATCGTGCCGCTCCGTATTCCGCGGCGCGTTAGCGCTGCCGGAATACGGGCGAATGAAGGCGGCGACCATCCCTGCGGGAATGGCCTGAGTAACGCCGCTTTCGCCTGTCAACGAAGCGCCGGAGCGCTTCGCGGCGGGAACCGCTTACAGCCACTGATTTTGGTCAGATTCGTTAATTACCTCACAAAAATCAGCCAGTTCCACAACCAGATAGTACAAATTTTTAACCAGGCGGCAATAAAATATATGCAATTTTTATTGAACGTTCAATCAAAAAAAAGTTTAATAGTCCTCATGATGACCTGAATCACGGGCGAAACGGCAGTGAAATTTGCCCGCTGAGATAAGGCCGAAGTCGGTTTTGTGAGAGTCGAAATATGCCAAAGGTAGGAATGCAGCCAATCAGAAGGCAGCAGTTGATTGATGCCACGCTCGCCGCGGTAAACGAAGTGGGAATGCATGACGCTACCATCGCGCAGATCGCGCGGCGGGCCGGCGTTTCCAACGGCATCATCAGCCATTATTTCAAGGACAAGAACGGCCTGCTGGAAGCCACGATGCGCTATCTGATCAGCCATCTGGGCGAGGCGGTGAAGCTGCGCTTGCAGGCGCTGACCGATAACAGCCCGGCGGCGCGGCTGCAGGCGATCGTCGCCGGCAACTTCGACGACAGCCAGATCAACAGCGCGGCGATGAAGACCTGGCTGGCCTTTTGGGCCAGCAGTCTGCACCAACCGCAGCTCAACCGGCTGCAGCAGGTGAACGGCCGCCGGCTCTATTCCAACCTGTGCGCCGAGTTTCGCCGCGTCATGCCGCAGCCGCAGGCGCGGTTGGCGGCCAAGGGGCTGGCGGCGCTGATCGACGGACTGTGGCTGCGCAGCGCGCTGCGCGGCTCGGCGTTCAATCAGTCGCAGGCGCTGGCGCTCACGACCGAATACATCACGTTCCAACTCCGGGGGCAGACGCCGCCCGGAGGATAACCCAAGGAGATCCTATGTCCCGTTTTGGCTTGCAGAAGCTCTATATTCATGGCGCCTATGTAGACAGCACCGCTGGAAAAACCTTCAACGCCATTAACCCGGCGAACGGCGAAGTTCTGGCTGAAGTCCAGTCCGCCGGCGCTGAAGACGTCGATCGTGCGGTGGCCAGCGCGGCCAGCGGGCAGAAGGTGTGGGCGGCGATGACGGCGATGGCGCGTTCGCGCATCCTGCGTCGCGCGGTGGATATTCTGCGCGAGCGCAACGATGAGCTGGCGGCGCTGGAAACGCTGGATACCGGCAAAGCGATGTCGGAAACCACCGCGGTGGACATCGTCACCGGCGCCGACGTGCTGGAGTATTACGCCGGCCTGATCCCGGCCATTGAAGGCGAACAGATCCCGCTGCGCGAAACCTCATTCGTTTACACCCGCCGCGAACCGCTGGGCGTGGTGGCCGGCATCGGCGCCTGGAACTACCCGATTCAAATCGCGCTGTGGAAGTCCGCGCCGGCGCTGGCGGCGGGCAACGCGATGATCTTCAAACCGAGCGAAGTCACGTCGCTGACGGCGCTGAAGCTGGCGGAAATTTACACCGAAGCCGGCCTGCCGGACGGCGTATTCAACGTGGTGACCGGCAGCGGGGCGGAGGTGGGGCAGTACCTGACCGACCATCCGGGCATCGCCAAAGTCTCTTTCACCGGCGGGGTGAAAACCGGCAAGAAGGTGATGGCCAACGCGTCGGGGTCGACGCTTAAAGAAGTCACCATGGAGCTGGGCGGCAAGTCGCCACTGATTATTTTTGACGACGCCGATCTGGATCGCGCCGCCGATATCGCCATGATGGCCAACTTCTACAGCTCCGGCCAGGTGTGCACCAACGGCACCCGCGTCTTCGTGCCGGCGGCGCTGCAGGCGCAGTTTGAGGCGAAAATCCTCGAGCGCGTGAAGCGCATTCGCCTCGGCGATCCGACCGATCCGCAGACCAACTTCGGGCCGCTGGTCAGCTTCGCGCACATGGAGTCGGTGCTGCGCTTTATCGAGAGCGGCAAGAACAGCGGCGCGCGCCTGCTGTGCGGCGGCGAACGCGTCACCCACGGCGAATTCGGCAAGGGCGCTTACGTGGCACCGACGGTATTCAGCGACTGCCGCGACGAGATGGAAATCGTGCGCGAGGAGATCTTCGGGCCGGTGATGAGCATTCTCAGCTACCAGAGCGAAGAGGAAGTGGTGCGCCGCGCCAATGACACCACCTTCGGCCTGGCTGCGGGCGTGGTGACCAACGATCTGGCTCGTGCGCACCGCGTGATCCACCAGCTGGAAGCCGGTATTTGCTGGATCAACACCTGGGGCGAGTCGGCGGCGGAAATGCCGGTCGGCGGCTACAAGCAGTCCGGCGTTGGCCGCGAGAACGGCCTGACGACGCTGGAGCACTACACCCAGATCAAATCGGTGCAGGTTGAGCTGGGCGAATACGCCTCGGTATTTTAACTATTCCCGTCGTCTTTCAAGCTACAGCGTTGTTGGCTGCGAGCGCAGACCCCAGTCACTTACTTGAGTAAGCTCCTGGGGCTCTGCGCCCTTGCCGCCTAGCTGTAACTCGAAATCCATAGGGGATATATCTTTTTCGCATCCAAAACTGCCTTGTTATATTCAGCGTGCGGAATTCAAGCCATTCGCATCATTCAGGCATACGAATATTTAGGAGATAATGAATGGAATTTGACTACATCATTATCGGTGCCGGTTCCGCCGGCAACGTGTTAGCCACCCGATTGACCGAGGACGCCGACGTCAGCGTCCTGCTGCTGGAAGCCGGCGGCCCGGATTACCGGATGGATTTCCGTACTCAGATGCCGGCCGCGCTGGCGTTTCCGCTGCAGGGCCGCCGCTATAACTGGGCGTATGAAACCGATCCTGAGCCGCATATGAACAATCGCCGGATGGAATGCGGCCGCGGCAAAGGGCTGGGCGGTTCGTCCCTGATCAACGGCATGTGTTACATTCGCGGCAACGCGATGGACTTCGATAACTGGGCCAAGGCGCCGGGTCTGGAAGACTGGACCTATCTGGACTGCTTGCCGTATTTCCGCAAGGCGGAAACCCGCGATATCGGCCCGAACGATTACCACGGCGGCGAAGGTCCGGTGAGCGTCACCACGCCGAAAGCCGGCAACAACGAACTGTTCCACGCCATGGTGGAAGCCGGCGTTCAGGCGGGTTACCCGCGCACCGACGATCTGAACGGCTACCAGCAAGAAGGCTTCGGCCCGATGGATCGCACCGTGACGCCGAAAGGGCGCCGCGCCAGCACCGCCCGCGGTTATCTGGATCAGGCGCGTTCGCGGCCGAACTTGAAAATCGTCACCCATGCGCTGACCGACCACATCGTGTTCGACGGCAAGCGTGCGGTGGGCGTCAACTATTTGCAGGGCGACAGCAATCAGTTGACCCACGCCAAAGCGCGGCGCGAAGTGTTGCTGTGCGCCGGCGCCATCGCCTCGCCGCAGATCCTGCAGCGTTCGGGCGTCGGCCCGGCGGCGCTGCTGAAAAGTCTGGATATCAACGTGGTGCACGATCTACCGGGCGTCGGGGAAAACCTGCAGGATCACCTGGAGATGTACCTGCAGTACGCCTGTAAGAAACCGGTGTCGCTGTACCCGGCGCTGCAATGGTTCAACCAGCCGAAGATCGGCGCGGAATGGCTGTTCAACGGCACCGGCATCGGCGCCAGCAACCAGTTCGAGGCCGGCGGTTTCATCCGCAGCCGCGCAGAGTTCGCCTGGCCGAATATTCAGTATCACTTCCTGCCGGTGGCGATTAACTACAACGGCAGCAACGCGGTGAAAGAGCACGGCTTCCAGGCGCACGTCGGCTCGATGCGTTCGCCGAGCCGTGGCCGGGTGCAGGTGAAATCGAAAGATCCGCGCCAGCACCCGAGCATTCTGTTCAACTACATGGCGACCGAGCAGGACTGGCAGGAGTTCCGCGACGCCATTCGCATCACGCGCGAGATCATGGCGCAGCCGGCGCTGGACGAGTACCGCGGCCGCGAGATAAGCCCGGGGCCGGAGGTGCAGACCGACGAGCAGCTGGACGCTTTCGTGCGCGAGCACGCCGAAACCGCCTTCCACCCGTCCTGCTCGTGCAAGATGGGCGAGGATGAGATGGCGGTGGTCGATGGTCAGGGCCGGGTGCACGGCATGGAAGGATTGCGGGTGGTGGATGCGTCGATCATGCCGCTGATCATCACCGGCAACCTGAACGCCACCACCATCATGATCGCCGAGAAGTTAGCCGATCGCATTCGCCAGCGCGCGCCGCTGCCGCGCAGCACCGCCGACTATTACGTCGCCGGCGATGCGCCGGTGCGCAAGCAGTAACCGATACGCCCTCTCGCCGTTGAGGGGGAGGGCCGCCGTAGCAAGCAACCCCTCTCCATATGCTCTTCCCCAAGGCGAGGGGGCAACTCCCTTTTATTCCTTATCCCATCATGCCGCCGGCAGCGAGATCGCCTGATCGAAACTGGTGGGCGTCGCCATACGCCACATGCGGGCATAGAACTCGCTTTTGATCTCCGGCTGCAGCAGCGCGCCCGGCTCCAGGTAGTAATAGATATCGGCGTACACCTTGATCTCGGTCGGCGTGATGCGGCGCAGCATATGGTGCGAGGTCAGCTGCTCCGGGCGGCTGACGCCGGCCGCCGCCAGCATGTCCGCCAGCGCTTTCACCGTATTTTGATGGAAGTGGTAGACGCGTTCCGCCTTGTTCGGCACCACCAGCGCCTTTTGCCGCAGCGGATCTTGCGTCGCCACGCCGGTCGGGCAGTGGTTGGTGTGGCAGCTTTGCGACTGGATGCAGCCGACGGCGAACATAAAGCCGCGCGCCGAGTTCACCCAGTCGGCGCCGAGCACCAGCACGCTGGCGATGTCGAAGGCGCTGATGATCTTGCCGCTGGCGCCTACCTTGATCTGGTCACGCAGGCCGCAGCCTACCAGCGTGTTATGCACGAACAGCAGCCCTTCGCGCAGCGGCATGCCCATATAGTTGGAAAGCTCGAGCGGCGCGGCGCCGGTGCCGCCTTCCTTGCCGTCCACCACGATAAAATCCGGCAGGATGCGGGTGTGCAGCATCGCCTTGACGATGGCGACAAACTCCCACGGATGGCCGATGCACAACTTGAAACCGACCGGCTTGCCACCTGACAGCTCGCGCAGCTGCTGGATGAAATGCATCATTTCCAGCGGAGTGGTGAAGGCGCTGTGCGAGGCCGGCGAAATGCAATCGACCCCTTCCGGCACGCCGCGGGTGGCGGCGATTTCCGCATCCACCTTTTTCGCCGGCAGAATGCCGCCGTGGCCGGGTTTGGCGCCCTGGCTGAGCTTGATTTCAATCATTTTCACCTGCGGGCTTTGTGCCTGTTCGGCAAAGCGCCGCGGATCGAAATGGCCGTCGGCGGTGCGGCAGCCGAAATAGCCGCTGCCCAGCTCCCACACCAGATCGCCGTTGTTTTCCCGGTGATAGCGGCTGATGCTGCCCTCGCCGGTGTCGTGGTAGAAATTGCCCTTGGCTGCACCCAGGTTGAGCGCGCGGATGGCATTGGCGGAGAGCGCGCCGAAGCTCATGGCCGAAATGTTGAAGATCGACGCGGAGTAGGGCTGGCGGCAGTCGGCGCCGCCGATGGTGATGCGGAAACTGGTCGGATCGGCGGCTTCCACCGGCCGCATGGAGTGGCCGATGCACTCATAGCCGGTTTGATAGACGTCCAGCAGGGTGCCAAACGGCTTGTCGCCCATCTCGTTTTTCGCCCGGCGATACACCAGCGTGCGCTGGGTGCGCGAAAACGGGATCTCTTCATTATCCTGCTCGAGGAAATACTGGCGCAGTTCCGGACGGATGAATTCGAAGAAGAAGCGCAGGCGGCCGATGATCGGGTAGTTGCGGCAGATGGCGTGGCGCTGCTGCGTGAGATCGTAGAAACCCAGCACCATCAAGCCACCGCAGGCCAGGGCCGGCAGCCAGAACCACGGATGGTTGCGCATCATGATTAAGAAAACCAGGGTGAGCAAGATGCTCAGCACAAAGCAGGTGTAGCGGCTGAATAAGGACGACTTCATAACATCTCCTGATGTTTATTTTAATCCACACGACATGACTCACGGATAATCCGTGTGCAAATCGTAGCCAACAGGAGAGGATGTTGTGTGTCTGTTGCTGCTTTGTCGCCGGTTGTTACATTAATTTAACTTGGCGGGGGAGGGCCGGTTGCCGCGCGGCGTACCGCGCAACAAGCCAGGGCCGGTTATTTGCCGGCGACGAAGATGGTGCTCATGCTGCGCAGCCGCAGCTTTTTCATCGCGCTGTATTTCTGCGAGAAGATGGTTTTTGGGTGCGTACCGCGCTTTTCCGCAATGTGCAGCAGGCTGTCGCCGCGCAGCAGATTGAAGATCACGTCGCTTTCCGCCGGGCTGAGCTCGCGGGTTTTCTGCACTCTGATGCCGCCCGGTTCTTTGCTTTCCAGCAGCCGCTGGATTTTTTCCTGCAGCGAATAAAGCGGAATGCGGGTGGAGACCAACTCGACGGAAATCCCCAGGATCGACAGCAGTTTCACCACGCGCTCGTCGTCATAGAACACCAACAGGCGCGTTTTGCTGTTGTACTGCTGGTGCAGGGACACCAGGCTTTCGATCACGTTGACGCTCTGTTCCAGGTTTTGCGAGGTGAAAATCAGCGCGATATCGTGCTTGGTGATCTTCTCTGCTTTGGCGCCACCGTGCATGAAATCGGAAAACAGGCGGATATCGTACGCGCCGTAGTGTTTCTTCAGCAGCACCGACAGGCCAACATAGCTGTACTTACACTCACTAATCACAAGAACGTTGTTTTTAGACATAGGGCAAACACCAATACCGAGTTAAAAGTATTCAGCTGTAAGAAGCGAGTTCAAATCCTTGATGCTGGATTCCTTCCACAGCTTTCCCTGCAGTGCGTAATATGGCATTTCATCCAGCCATTTCTTGTGTTCGGGAGTTTCAACTCCTTCGATAATTACCTTGTAATGATTAAGGTAAAAGAAGCGCAGTAACGCGCGCATCAAGCCCTCGCCGCCGGACTTTTTCATGAAGTCCCAAAGCAGAAAACGGTCGAGCTTAACGAAGCGGAACTGGCTGTTGTACAACGCGGAAAAACCCGCATAGCCAGAACCAAAATCATCGAGCCAAAATGAATAACTATTCAATGACGGATCGCCGTGCACGCGATCTTTCACCAGCCGGGTTGAATTCTCGCTGATCTCGAAATGAATACAGCGCATAGCGTTAATTCTTTCGGCAAAGTGAGTATTCGCCAGCGATTGCAGGGAATAATCGTCAACATTCAAAGTGGCTATCACTTGGTTTTCATGAAACCAGTGTTTGTATTTATCGATCAGATTGATCTGATCCATCAAAATCTCAATCCGAGTGGCACTGTCGGCGTGGCGAAAGAACTGTTCAGGAGAAAAATGGGCATATTCGCTATTAAACGTAAAGCGAGACAGACATTCAACGGCCAGCAATTGTCCCGATTTCGCGAACATTGGCTGAAAAACATAATTAATGCCGTTATTTTTCTCTCTGAAAGAACCGCTCATTTCCCAATCCTTGGATTGATATTTAACTTGTTGATTTTAAATGATTAAAAAGAAAGTTACTCCGAGTTTATTGGTAAATTTCTTATTTAAAACGTCAGGATGGCCGAAGCGTGTCGACAGACCATTTAACGCGTAATTCGTGCCAAAGTCCAAACGTCGCAATCTGTTACTAAATGTAAATATTCGGGATAATATTCTGATTTTCAGGCCTTAATGCAAAATCTTGAACTCTGCAGCTTTCCCAAACACAGATTATTCCTATTCATATGAATCGTCAACATCGATCGATAGGTATCCGCCGATAGTTTATTCCTATCAAGAGGGGCCTTATGAATGTTTTAAACGATTTAACATTAAGAATATGCTTAGTCTATATTTCGTCCGGCAATGAGTTCATCGAGGCAACGCTCCTTTTCAGCAAGGGAGTGCTATCGCTGAGTGTATGCTCAGTGGCGGCAATATATATATAAGCCCGCCACTGAATCGATTATTTTATTGTTCTATGGAGCTGGAAATGAAAAAAGTATTATTGCCTTTGGCTGCCCTGGTATTGTCTGCAACTGCTTCCAACGCAATGGCAGCAAACGGCACTGTTAAATTCACCGGTGAAATCAAACAGTCTACCTGCCAGGTAACTAGCGATACTCAGAATAAAGAAGTTTACCTGGGTACTTACCCAACTTCTGCTTTCCCAACCGTGGGTTCTAAATCCGCTTCTAAAGCTTTCCAGATCTCTCTGGAAAAATGTGATGCCGGCGATTACAGCCTGCGCTTCGACGGTAACACCGTTGCTGGCAACCCAGACCTGCTGTCCGTAAGCAACGTGGGCGGCACCGGCGCTGCAGCTACCGGCGTGGGTATCGAAATCACTGACAACAACGGCAAGCCATTCGCTATCGGCGACGGTTCCAACATCAACGACGACGTAGCGAAAGTCACCATCGCTGCTGACGGTAAAGCGACCTTCAACCTGCAGGCACGTTACCGTTCATTCGATAGCAACGTAACTGCAGGTCTGGCTAACGCTACCAGCCCGTTCACTATCGAATACAAATAATCGTCTTTCAGGACACACACGGCCAAGGATGGCCCGTAGAGGAAACCGATGAAAAAGTTCTTTGCTGCTCTGCTGATGCTGGGCGCCTTTAACAGCTACGCCGGTATCCAGGTAGATGCCACTCGCGTGATCTATAAAGGCGATGACAAATCCGCCTCTCTGCCGATTCATAACGATGCTTCAGAAGCTTATATGGTGCAGACCTGGCTGGACACCGGTGACAGAAACCAAGTGCCGAAAAATCTGCCTGTCGTTGTCGTTCCACCGATTCTGAAATTGGACGCTGCTAAAACTGCCGTTCTGCGCTTTATCTATTCCGGTAATGGCTTACCTCAGGATAAAGAAACCCTGTTGTGGATTAACGTGCAGGAAATTCCACCGGCGCCGAAGCAGGAAAACGTGCTGCAGGTTGCGGTGCGTACCCGAATCAAACTTTTTTACCGGCCGGTGGCGTTGAAAACGACGCTGGACGAGCAAGTACAAAACTTGCGTTGGCAGCGTGAAGGTTCACGTCTGCAAGTGATTAACGATGGCCCGCTGCATATCACCTTTGGGGCGCTGCATTTGAAAAACAGCGCGGGCAAGACCGTGGATGTGGACGCCAACATGGTGAGCCCGAAAGATCGCTTATCGATCAACATCCCGGCGGGCGTCAGCGTCGGCAACAAGATTGCTTTCAGTTATATCAACGATTTTGGCGGTAGAACGGAAGTCAAGGACGTTCCAGTACAATAAGAGAGACAGGGAATGGCAAATCAACGAAAAGTAGCAGGCGGAACGACGCGGCTGACACAGCTGATCCGAATTGCAATCATTGCCGCCAGTGCGCCGATGTTATGGAGTGAAGCGGCGCTGGCAGAGTTTAACATGTCGTTTATTCACGGCGATGAAAACCTGAGCAACGCGGAAGCGGTCGCTCAGGGCGATGCTTTGCAACCGGGCGTTTACCCATTCGACATCTACGTCAACCTGACTCAGGTCGATCATAAGGATGTTACTTTTCGTCAGGTTAAAGGCCAGACCGCGTCTCAACCCTGCCTGAAAGTTGAAGACCTACGCAACTACGGCATCAAACTGCCGGAAACGCTGCAGGCCGGCAGCTGTGTTGATGTGTCTGAGTTGATTAAAGACGCCACCGTCAGCTATGACGCGGCGGTGCAGCAGATCAACATTTCCGTGCCGCAGACCATGATGGATCTGAGCGCGATCGGGGCGATCCCGCCAAGCATGTACGATGAAGGCATCAACGCGCTGTTCGCCAACTATAACTTCAACTACAACAAGAACAGCTATCGCCGAGATGACGCCGACGACAGCGAGTACATGTTCCTCGCGCTGAACAGCGGCCTCAACCTGGGCAGATGGCGCCTGCGCAACAACTCCACCTGGGATAAGCAGAGTGGCAGCAGCAGCAACTGGACCAACGTCTCTTCCTGGGCCGAAACCGATATCGTGCCATGGCGCAGCCGTTTGGTGATGGGCCAGGCGAGCACCAACAACAGCGTGTTCAACAGCTTCCAGTTCCGTGGGGTGCAACTCTCCAGCGTTGACGACATGCTACCGGACAGCCTGCGCGGTTATGCGCCGGTGGTGCGCGGCGTGGCGGCGACCAACGCCCGCGTCGAAATTCGCCAGAACGGTTACGTCATCTACAGCACCAACGTCGCGCCGGGTCCTTTTGAGATCCACGACGTCTATCCGCATACCAATAACGGTGACCTGCAGGTCACCGTGAACGAGGCCGACGGTTCGCACAAAACGTTCAGCGTCGCCTACTCTTCCGTGGCCAACATGCTGCGCGAAGGCATTTGGAACTTCCAGCTGACCGCCGGTAAATACCACAACGGTAACGGCGGCTATCAGCCGAAACTGATTCAGGGCACCGCGGCATACGGCATGAACTATGGCCTGACGCCGTTCGGCGGCGCCATCATCGCGGAGCACTACCGTTCCGCTGCCGTGGGTATCGGTAAGAGCCTGGGGTCATGGGGGGCCATCTCCGTGGACGGTTCGATCTCCGATACCGAGCTGGCGAACGGCGATCGCAAGCAGGGGCAGAGCTTCCGTTTCCTGTACTCCAAGTCGCTTAACCAGATGGGCACCAACTTCCAGTTGGCGGGCTATCGCTATGCGACTTCCGGTTACTATGATCTCAGCGATGCGGTCCAGGAGCGCAACAGCTGGCGCAACGGCATTTATGCCAATGATTACTGGGATCCGAACGATCTGCAGCCGGGCCAGCCTTCCTGGAGCAACAACCAGAAACGTACCCGATACACTGCGCGTTACGGCAACAAGCGTGAACGCGTCGAGCTGTCGCTCAGCCAGCAGCTGTGGGCGGGCGCCAGCCTGTACGCCAACGTGAGCCACCAGAATTACTGGGGCGTGTCCGGCAACGACCGCACGATTCAACTGGGTTACAACGACGGCTTCAAGCGCATTTCCTACGGCGTTTATCTGCAGGATACGCGCGGCCAGTACGGTTATTCCGATCGCAGCGTGAACTTCACGATGTCGATCCCGTTGGATTGGGGCCAGAGCAACAACTCGACCACCGCCAACTTCAGCGCGGCGCACAGCAAACAGAGCGGCGACAGCTACTCGACCGGCATCAGCGGCACCATGCTGGACGACCGTCGCATGAACTACTCGGTTTCCACCGGGCATACGCAGTCCTCCGGTCAGAGCAGCAACCTGAACCTGGGCTACAGCAGCAGCATCGGTAACATCGACGGTAGCTATGCCTACAGTTCGAAATACCGCCAGGAAGGACTGGGCCTCTCCGGTGGTCTGCTGGTGCACTCCGGCGGCGCGACCCTGACTCAGCCGTTGCAGAACACCATCTTGCTGGTGGAAGCGAAAGATGCCAAAGGCGTGCGTCTGGAAAACCAGCCGGGCGTGACCATCGATCGCTTCGGTTATGCGGTGGTGCCGTCGGCCAACCCGTACCGCTACAACTATGTGGCGCTGCGCACCGAAGACTTCGGCCCGGGCCTGGATGTGCCGGTGGCCAGTAAACAAGTGGTGCCGACCGAGAAATCGGTGGTGAAGGTGAGCTTCGATACCTTCAAGGGCGTCAGCCTGCTGATTCATGCTCGTCTGGGTGACAACGGTTATCCGGCCATCGGCGCCGGCGTGTTCAACGAGTCCGGCCGCAACAGCGGCACCGTGGGTCTGGAAGGCGCAACCTATGTTTCCGGCGTGAAAGCGGGTGAGAAACTGACGATCAAATGGGGTCCGAAAGCCGATCAGCAATGCGTACTGCCGATTCCGGCGGACGTGGGCGACAAACAAGCGGCCATGGGATATCAGGAACTGACCCTGCAATGCCAAAAACTGTAAGGTACACCATGAACTTGAGCAAATTAGCACGTAACACACTTCTGTCGGTGGTGGGGCTGGCGGGGTTGGCGATGGCGCAACAGGCGGCGGCGATGCAGTGCCGCTTCGGCAACTCGACGGGTTCAAAAAACCCGGTTGGCAGCGTAACGCAGGATATCGACGTCGGCCGCCCGATCGTGCTGGCCGCCAGCGACTTCGTCAAAGGCAACCTGATTTGGCGTTCGCAGAACTTTACCTCCACCTTTACCTGCTGGGATACGGATAACTACCCGCGCGGAGAGAACGCTTACATCTATTGGAACCCGCAGAACTCGTTCGGTGCACTGGATAAGTCGCTGGAGATTGGGGTATCGATCAACGGGCGTGATTATGACGCGATTAACCTGAAGCAAAGCTCCAACCGGCCGACGGGCCCTGATTTGGGGCCGGGTACCAAACCGGGTAGTAACAGAAGAAAAGCCGATCCTCAGGCGGTGACTGCCACCTATTCGGTGTATATCAAAGCCACCGGGGTGAAACCGCCGGCGGGTAACTTCCCGCCATTGGCGCGCGCGTCGCTGTTCCAGATCGATGGTGAGTTGGGGCTGAACGCCACCAAAGACAGCAACTTTAACGCCTATATCAAAGGGTTGGACAAGATCCGCGTGATCCAGTGCAACCCGCAGATCACCGTGTTGGCTAACAACGGTGCCAGCGTCGATTTCGGCGTGCTAACCAGCTCCAGCGCCAAAACCGGCACTATCGCCAAGCAGGTGCCGTTCGATATCAAGGCTACCTTGAGCGGCGGCGAATGTGCCGGCCAATCTCTGCAGGCCAGTTTCAGCAGCACCAACGCCGATCCGTCAGACAACACGCAGATCCTGCCAACCACCCAACCGGGCGTGGCGATCTTCCTGACGCAGCAGCGCGACACCAGTAAAAAACCGATCCCACTGCAAACCAACGTGGATTTCGGCGGCGTGCTGCAGGATAAGCAGAACGAAGTGAAAGAGACCTTTATCGCGAACCTGAAGTGGTTGACCAATACGCCGAAGACCGGGGTGTTCAATGCCACTGCCAACGTCGACGTCACCTTCAAATAATCCGGTGTCGCTTCAATAAAAAAAGGGTCAGTTCTCGCGAACTGACCCTTTTTTTGTGCCTTATGCCGTGCCGATTAACGCAGCCCCATCCAGCTGGTGCAGACGCCTTCCGGCGGCTTGCCCGCATACCAACGAGGCAGCGTAGGGGCATCGTGGCGCGGTTCGGCCTCCGCCTCTACCGGCTGCGCCGGCCATTCCGCGACGTCCCAGCGGGTGGTGCGGCGATAGACTGCCGGGGTTTTGCCAAACTGTTTCTTGAAGGCGCGTGAGAACGAAGGCTGAGAGTCGAAATGGTATTGCAGGGCGATATCCAGGATCGGGCGTGGGCTGGAACGCAGCGCCTGCGCCGCCTGCGAAAGACGCCGCTCGCGGATATAGCTGCCGAGCGCGTGGCCGGTGGTGCTGCGGAACATGCGCTGCAGGTGCCATTTGGAGTAGCCCGATTTGGCGGCGACGTTATCCAGCAGCAGCGGCTGGTCCAGATGAGTTTCAATCCAGTCTAGTAAATCGTGAATGATATTGACGCGATCCATGGTTTTAGTTCTCCCGCAAAAACGACATTCAGGTCACAGTGACTTAGCTTAATTATCCAAGAATATACTTTGATAATAGGCGTGAGTGCGCCGTTACGCAAGGGTAAACCGGGGGTAAAAAGGTGGCCAAAAATGCTCTTTGAACGGCAGGGGGATAAAAGAAAGGCCGCATAAAGCGGCCTTTTCAGCAGGAAACGAGTGGAAAATCAGTTAGTTTCCGGCTTCACTTCAATGTAGTTCAGACCCAGTACGCTGCTGGTGTAGCCGCGGATCTTGTTGGTCATCTCGATATCGCCGTTCAGCTTGTGGCCGTAGGACGGGATGATCTCTTTCAGCTTGCTCTGCCATTCCGGCGTCGCCACTTTGTCTTTGAACACGGTTTCCATCAGGTGCAGCATGATTGGCGCAGCGGTGGAAGCGCCCGGCGAAGCGCCCAGCAGAGCGGCGATGCTGCCGTCTTCAGAGCTGACGACTTCGGTGCCGAACTGCAGCACGCCGCCTTTATCTGCGTCTTTCTTGATGATCTGTACGCGCTGGCCTGCGGTCCACAGCTTCCAGTCTTCCTGCTTGGCGTCCGGGAAGTACTCTTTCAGCGCGGCGAAGCGATCGTCGTCGTTCATCATCAGCTGGCCGACCAGGTATTTCACCAGATCGAAGTTATCCAGACCAACGTGGGTCATCGGCATCAGGTTCGAGGTGCTCAGCGAGTGCATCAGATCGAACAGCGAACCGTTCTTCAGGAACTTGCTGGAGAAGGTGGCGAACGGCCCGAACAGCAGCACGCGCTTGCCGTCCAGCATGCGGGTATCCAGGTGCGGCACGGACATCGGCGGCGAACCTACGCTGGCCAGGCCATACACTTTGGCCAGGTGCTGGTTGGCGATCGCCGGGTTGGTGGTGACCAGGAACTGGCCGCCGACCGGGAAGCCGCCGTAGCCGTCGGCTTCTGGGATGCCGGATTTCTGCAGCAGGGTCAGGGACGCGCCGCCGGCGCCGATGAACACGAACTTGGCGTTAACGGTGGTTTCTTTACCGTCGCGGTTCAGATCGGCAACGGTCACGCTCCAGGTCTGGTCGGCGTTGCGCTTGATGTCGCGCACTTCGTGGCTCAGGTTCAGCTTGAACTTGTCGCTGGTGCTCAGCGCGTCAACCAGCTGGTGGGTGATCACGCCGAAGTTAACGTCGGTACCCAGCGGCATGCGGGTCGCGGCGATTTTCTGCGCCGGATCGCGGCCGTTCATCACCAGTGGCGCCCACTGTTTGATTTGCGCAGGATCTTCGGAGTATTCCATGCCGCGGAACAGGGTGCTGTGCTGCAGCGCCGCGTAGCGTTTACGCAGGAAGTTGACGTTGTCGTCACCCCACACAAAGCTCATGTGTGGCACGCTGTTAATGAAGGATTTCGGATCTTTCAGGACAGCGTTCTTCACCTGATAAGACCAGAACTGGCGGGAGATTTCGAAAGACTCGTTGACCTTCACCGCCTTGCTGATGTCGATGGTGCCATCGGCTTTTTCCGGCGTGTAGTTCATTTCGCTAAAGGCGGAGTGGCCGGTACCAGCGTTGTTCCAGCCGTTGGAGCTCTCTTCCGCCACGCCGTTCATGCGCTCGTACATGTCGATGGTCCAGGTCGGCTCCAGCTCATGCAGATAGGTACCCAAGGTCGCGCTCATGATGCCGCCGCCGATCAACACCACGTCGACGGTTTTATTCTTCTCTTCAGCCGCTGCCTGCTGCGTAACGCTAAACAGGCTGAGACTGAAAATCAGGACGAGTAATTTTCTCATTGAATTAAATCTCTTGTGTGTAAATTCTACTCATTGCAGGTGAAAGAATTTAGCGGGAGTTACCCTGGAAAATAATGAAGCCGACCGCCCGGCGTGAGCCGATAGGCAGCGATAATGCCTTTTTGTTAATAGGGTTTTTAACGAAAAGTGAACTATTGCAGGCCGTCCGGATGCAAATTGATCGGTTCACGTTACTGGCGGGGTATTATTGTTTGCGAGAATGTTAAAAACTACTTTTGTAACTAAAAAAAATGAATATAAGCAAAAAACGGCCGGTTGCTGTCGCAGGAATAAACAGAGAGGGGAGAAAGGCCGTATAACCGCGTTATTTTCAGGGGTTAATTGTCGCGCAATTAAACGTTATTTCGTTATCACACAATAATTGCGGTTAAATTGCAAATACGCATCGGTAACCAATAATAAATGGCCGCCGTTGCGGGCGGCCAGGATTCACAAGGCGGTTACTTGATGCCCATCGCATCGCGCATGGTGAAGAACAGATCGGTCTGATCGGTCAACCCCACCACATTGGCGGCGTGCGGGCCATAGGCCGCGACGCGCAGCTGGGTGCCGGTGTGCCCCTGCGATTCTTCTTCCGAGTTGCCGTAGCTGAGGGTCATCGGCGCGCCGTCTTTGGTGGTCAAGGTCTGGGTCAGGCCCGGCGCTTTGGCGTCGGCGGCGACGATCTGGCTGGAGTGCGCGTGGTCGGCGGTGACGATCACCAGCGTATTGCCGTCGGCGCGGGCGAAGGCCAGCGCTTTTTGTACCGCTTCGTCCAGATCGACGGTTTCACCAATCTGCCCGCACGGGTTGGCGGCGTGATCCTGCTTATCGATCGACGCGCCCTCTACCTGCAAGAAGAAACCGTTCGGGTTGTCTTTCAGCAGCGCGATCGCTTTTTCGGTCATCGCCGCCAGCGTTGGCGTGGCCGCGGTGCGCGCCGGGTTGTTTTCGCAGGTTACCGCCGGCTTGTCGAGGTTGCCGTGATAGCTGGCTTTCGGCCCCAGCCAGCGCACCGGCATGTTACCGTCGGCGAACAGGCCCAGCAGCGGTTTTTGCTGATTGGCCAAGGTAACGGCCTGCAGTTCATCCGTATTGCTCACCCACTGGTAACCCTGCGCTGCCGCCTGGTCCTTCAGCGATTTTCCTTGCCATTCGCCGCTTTTCGCCAGTTGGTTGAAGGACTTCGCGCCGCCGCCTAACGTGACGTCGGCGCGGGTTTTCAGCAGCTGTTCGGTGATGGAGCCGCGGCCGCCGTTTTCCAGCGCGTTAGCAGCGCATTTCTCGCTGGTTTCCTCCGGGCCGTAGCATTTGCGCGAGGTGACGTGCGACACCAGCGCCGCCGGCGTAGCGTCCTGCAGTTCGGCGGTGGAGACGTTGCCGGTGGCCTTGCCGGCCGCTTTGGCGATCTCCAGCAGCGTTGGCTGGTCTTTGCCGTTCACGTCCACGCCGAGCGCGCCGTTATAGGTTTTCACCCCGGTGGCCCAGGCGGTGGCGGAGGCGGCGGAGTCGGTTACGTAATCCGGTTTGTGGGTTTTCTTGTCCAGCGAGTAGTGGGTGTATTGCCCGGTCAGCGGCAGAGCGTCGATGCCCTTGAAGTAACCGCCTGCGCCTTCGGCGTAGTTACGCGCGGCGGTGATCTCGGAATCCCCCATGCCGTCGCCGATCAGCAGGATCACGTTTTTCACCGTTTTGTCCGACAGCGACGCCTTCAGCGCGGCGGTCTGATCGCCGGCCAGACGACGGGCGCCGCCCGGCTCGGTGAGGGTGCCGCGCGCGGCGCGCTCGGTCAGGCCATCGACATTGGCCGAGGTTTCCGCCGCGATGGCGGAGGAACAGAGCAGGGCGGACAGCACGGCGCCGGCGATCAGGGATACAGCAGGTTGCATGGGGTAAGCTCCTTGTCGTAATACAACAATGTAAATAACATCAAATTGTTACGTAAGGAGAGTAGAGCAGAGGGATGACAATTTTATGACAGCGAAAGACGGGATGGCCCGGCGGCCCCCCCGTTTGGCGTCAGGCCGCGCGCGCCGGAATAGCCAGCCCACGCTGCACCGCCGGCCGCGCCAGACCGCGCTCCAGCCACTGCGCGACGCGCGGGAAACTGTCGAACTCCACCAGCTCGCGCGCCTCATAAAAGCCGATCAGGTTACGCACCCAGCCCAGCAGCGAGATATCGGCGATGGTGTAGTCCGCGCCCATGATCCAGTCGCGGCCTTCAAGGCGCGTTTCCAGTACGCCAAGCAGGCGTTTCGATTCGTTCTTGTAGCGCTCCAGCGGCCGTTTGTCTTCATACTCACGCCCGGCGAATTTGTGGAAGAAACCGAGCTGGCCGAACATCGGGCCGACGGCGGCCATCTGGAAGAACACCCACTGAATGGTTTCATAACGCTGCGCCGGATCCTGCGGCAGGAAACGGCCGCTCTTTTCCGCCAGGTAGAGCAGAATGGCGCCGGATTCGAACAGCGGCAGCGGCCGGCCGCCGGGGCCATCGGGATCGATGATCGCCGGGATCTTGCCGTTCGGGTTCAGCGCCAGAAATTCCGGCGTCCAGGTTTCGTTGTTGCCGATGTCGATCAGGTGCGCTTCATAAGGCAGGCCGATCTCTTCCAACATGATGGATACTTTGACGCCGTTCGGCGTCGGCAGGGAATAGAGCTGCAACCGTTCCGGGTGCTGAGCCGGCCAGCGTTTGACGATCGGGAATTGGGTGGAATCGAGCATGGAAACTCCTCGGGTTGGCGGGGTCGCTTAAGCGTACCCCTTGAGTATTGCAGTAAAACTACCCCGCCGCCGGGTTACACCGTGAGCTCAAAATGTGCGGCCAGCGCTTTTTTACCGGCGGGGGTCAGCTGCAGCTCGCGGCTGTCGAGCTGGCGGACGATCCAGCCGCGTTGAATAAAGGCGGCTAACAGCGCGGCGCCCAGTGCGCCACCGAGGTGAGAGCGGCGTTCGCTCCAGTCCAGGCAGCCGCAGGCGAAGCGGCGGCGGGTGGGGGCGGGGGAGCAATCGACGCCCAGCCGCGCCAGCGCGGCCTGACCGACGTCGCTTAACCGGTAGTCTTCCTCACCGCTCAGCCAGTTCAGCGCATGCAGCCGATCGTGCAGCTTCACCGCCACCTCGCCCGCCATGTGGTCGTAGCAGGTACGGGCATATTGCAGCGTGGTGGGCGTGCTGCTTTTCACCGACGGGCGCGGTACGCCCGCCAGCGCCATCAGGCCTTCCAGCGCTTCGGCTACCGGCTGACCGGCCAGCCGAAAATAGCGGTAGCGCCCTTGTTTGACGCAGGCGATCAGCCGCTGCTCCAGCAGTTTCGCCAGATGTGCGCTGGCGGTGGACGGGGCGACCTCGACCGCCGCGCTGAGCTCGGTGGCGGTGTAGGCGCGCCCATCCATCAACAGGCACAGCATGCGTGCCCGGGTGCGGTCGGCGATAGCGGCGCTCAGCGCCGCTAAACGATCTTCTATGTCGATGTTATGCATACTTCGAGGTTAGGCGAAGTATGACTGCGCGTCCAGCGCTAGCCTGTGGTTATCGCCATCTGGTACCGAGGGAGAAAACCATGTCCGTATGTCCTTATGCCGCCGCGCTCGCCGCCGAGCCGCAGATGCACTATCGCGCCTTGCCGCCCCTGAGCTGGGATAGCGCAGGGCAATGTTGGGTGGCCGCTACGCCGCAGTGGGTGAGGGAAGCGCTGCTCAATGCCGATCTCGGCGTGCGGCCGGCCGATGAGCCGGTGCCGACGGCCTTGCTGGAGACGCCGATGGCGCCGCTGTTCGCCGGGCTGGCGCGAATGCGCGACGGCGAGGAGCATCGCACGCTTAAGGCGGCGCTGCAGCGGGCGTTAGCTTCCTGCGACGATACTCTGATTCAGCAAACCGCGGCGCAGTGCGCGGCGCGGTTAGCGCCAAAGGCCCCCGAGGCGGCGGCGATCACCCGCTTTAACTACGGGTTGCCGGTCTGCACCCTCGGCGCATTGTTGGGCGTGCCCGAAGCGCAGTGGCAACATCTTATCGACGACAGCCTGGATTTTGTCCGCTGTATCGCGCCCGGCGGCACGCAGCAGCAGCTGGCACGCGGCATTGCGGCGGCGCAGCGGCTCTGTGCCCGGCTGGCGACGGGGAATGGCGTGCTGCGCCAGGCCTTGGTGCGGGAGATCGGCGACGCCCGGCTTGTGTCGGCCAATGCGCTCGGCCTGCTGTTTCAGGCCTGTGAGGCGACGGCGGGCTGGCTCGGGCAGGCGTATTTGCTGGCACGGCAGAACGGCGAAGTGGACACCGCGCTGGATCGGGTGCGGGCGCTGACGCCACCTATCCAAAACACGCGCCGTTTCGTCTTGCGCGAGACGCAGCTTGCCGGTTGTACGCTGCGCGTGGGGCAGACCGTCTTGCTGTTGCTCGGCACCGACGGCGAACTGGCCTTCGGCGCAGGGGCACACCGCTGCCCGGGCGAACGCTGGGCGAGGATTATCGCGCGCTGCGGCGTGGCGCATCTGTGTTCGCTGAATATTGATGAGCGGGCGTTGGAATCGGTGCGGTGGCGCCATTCCTACAATGCGCGCGTACCTGAGTTTTACCGTTGAGAGGAAACGATAATGATCGCCGTGATTTTTGAACTGCAGGCCGCCGACGGGCAGCGTGATACCTATCTGGCGCTGGCGGCGGAGCTGAAGCCGCTGCTGGCGCAGATCGATGGATTCATTTCCATCGAGCGTTTTCAAAGCCTGGCCGATCCTGCGCGCCTGCTGTCGCTCTCCTTCTGGCGCGACGAGGCGGCGGTGCAGCAGTGGCGCAATCTCGAGCAGCACCGGGCGGCGCAGGCGCGCGGCCGTGGCGAGGTGCTGGCGCAGTATCGGCTGCGGGTGGCGGAGGTGGTGCGGGACTACGGGCTGGAGAGACGCGACCAGGCGCCGCAGGATAGCCGTGGCTATCACCGCACCTGAAGAAAGCCCGCCGCCGGCGGGCTTTCTTCGCCCGTTATTTCGCTTCGCTGCCCACCTTCATCGCCCCGGCGTAGCTGGCGCCCATCCCCCAGGCGGCGCCGTGGTCGCGGGCGATCTGCAATACGCCTCCCGCCGTGGCTTTGCGGCTCCAGTCCTGCTGCCATTCCAGCATCAACGCCACCCAGTTGATGGGCGTGGCGCCCGCCTGTATCAGGCGCTGCATGGCGTTGTTTTGGCTGTCTGGCGTAATGTCGCCGGTGACGTCCGACAGAATATAAACCTCATATCCCTCGCCCAGGGCGGATAGCGCCGGCAGCATCACGCAGCTGGCGGTCCACAGCCCGCCGATGATGATTTTCTTGCGGCCGGATTGTTTGATCAGATCCACCACGCGCCGATCCTGCCAGACGTTGATGGCGGTGCGATCGTACACCTGCAGGTCCGGGCGTGCCTGCGTCACCGGCTGGAATACCGGCCCGGCGAAGCTTTTGGCGTTGGCCGAGGCCAGAATGGTCGGCACGTTGAACACCTTGGCGGCCTTGGCGATACCGGTGGCGTTATTCACCAGGTTGGTTTGGTCGATAGAGGAAATGGTCATGCCGAACATGTCCTGCAGATCGACCAGCAGCAGCAGACTGTTCTCGGCCGTCAGCGGCTGCACATAACCCGCCTGGCGGCTGTCGGCGGCGGGGGATTGCGCCAGCGCGGCGAGGGGGGCGGCGGCGGCGCTCAGGCCGAGCATCAGGGCGAACAGGGTCTTTTTCATTATTAACTCCATATTTATCAGTAGATTAAATTCACTTCCCACTCAGGGAAGCGGTTGAATAAAGTCTACTGAGGTTGTTGAGGTTAATAATCTGTGTTTTATTGAATTTATAATTAACCAACAGGACATAATGTGGACGTGCTACTGACGATGCGCGCCTTTCGCCGCGTGGTTGAGCGCAACAGTTTTTATAAGGCGGCGGAGGATTTGGCGATCACGCCGGCGGCGTTGAGCAAGCAGATTAAGCAGTTGGAGAACCGGTTGGGTACGCTGTTGCTGGTGCGCACCACCCGCAGCATGAGCCTGACCGAAGCCGGGCAGCTCTATTACCAGGAAGCCTGCCGGTTGCTCGGTGAGTTCGACGCGCTGGAGCAGACGGTTGCCGCCAGCGCGCAGCAGGTCTCCGGCACGCTGCGGGTCAATGCGCCGCTCTCGTTCGGCCTCACGGTGCTGTCGCCGCTGCTGCCGCCGTTTATGCAACGCTACCCGCAGCTGCAGGTGGAACTGACGCTGGACGACAGGGTATTGGATGTGGTGGCGGCCGGTTTCGATATTTCCTTGCGCATTCGCCGACGGCTGCCGGATTCTTCCCTCAGCGCCCGAGCACTGGGTGAAGTGCACCAGCGAATTTGCGCCGCACCCGACTATTTGGCACAGCACGGCGTGCCGCAAACGCCGAATGACTTGCCGCGTCACAGCTGTCTGGCTTATTCCCTGGCGGAAAGGCCGGGGCAGTGGCAGTTCGCCGCCGGCGAGGAGAGCCTGAGCGTGACGTTCATTCCCCGGTTGATCGCCAACAATAGCCTGATGCTGCGGGAGATGCTGGTGGCGGGACTGGGCATCGGTTCGCTGCCGTCGTTCGTGGCGGATCCCGAAATCGCCGCCGGCAGGCTGGTGCGGCTGTTCCCTGAACAGATTGCCGAAGCGCATCAGGTCTTCGCGGTTTACCCGACGCGCCGGCATGTGCAGCAGAAAGTGAGTTTATTCACCGAGTTTGTGCGAGAACAGGGATTGATGACGGCGAATTGACAACGGCGCACGGTTGTCATATTCCTTAGTTATGAAAAGATCCTATCGCCCATTCGCGCAAATTATTATCACCATGCTTCGTGTGGTGGGATAGCGCGTGTGTCGCCAATAAAAAACCCGCCGGCAAGGCGGGTTTTTTTATCCCCTTCCGGCAACGACCGGAGAACGGCATGAAAACCTACCCTGCAGTTTTACACCTGATGTGCGGCAAGGCCGGCGCAGGCAAATCGACGCTGGCGCAGCGTTTGGCGCAGCAACCGCAAACGCTGTTGCTGGTCGAAGATGCGTGGCTGGCGACGCTGTATGAACAGGAGATGGCCAGCTTGCAAGACTATGCGCGCTGTTCCGAACGGTTACGGCGGGCGCTGGGCGGGCACCTCGTTCAGCTGCTGCGCGGCGGCTGGTCCGTGGCGCTCGATTTCCCGATGAATACGCCGGACAGGCGGCGCTGGGCCAAAGCGTTGGCGGAGGAAGCCGGCGTCGCGCACTGCCTGCATTTTCTCGACGTCAGCCATGCGCAGTGCCTGAGCCGGATAACGCTGAGAAACGCGCGCGGCGAGCATCCGTTTACACTGAGCGAAGCGGAGTTTGAGCGCCTGGCACAGTACTTTGTTCCCCCGAAGGAAGAGGAAGGGATGACCGTCTTGCGTTATGGCGAACAGAACTGAAAACCGGCGCCATGACGGCGCCGGCAACAGGGTTAGGATTCGGCGTTAAACGCGTTGTGGAAGGCGACTTCCGCACACGGCAGCGCGCCCTGGAAGGCGATGGCGCGGAAGTAGTCTTGCGGCACGTCCGGCAGGGTCAGCGCGGTCTGCGCCTGGAAGCCGAAACGGCCGTAATAGTTCGGATCGCCCAGCACCACGCAGCCTGCGGCGTGCCGTTCCTGCAGCTCGGCCAATAGCTGGCGGATCAGCCGGCTGCCGATCCCCCGGTTCTGACTGGCCGGCAGCACCGACACCGGCGCCAGCCCGTACCAACCGGCGGTGCCGTTGCTGAGTGTGACCGGCGAGACGGACGCGTGCCCGATCGGTGTGCCATTGTGCTCAGCGACCAGCGACAGGGTGAGAGCGCCTGCCGCACGCAGCGCGTTGACGATAAACTGCTCAGTGCGGCTGCTGTGTTCGGCATGCAGGAACGCGGCGGCGGTCAGGGTGGCGATGGCGTCGACGTCGGCCGGCGTTTCGTGGCGTAAAGTGATGTTCATGGTTGTATCCTGATTAAATAAGGCTGAGCCGACCGGGCTACCTGCCCGGCCGGTATCGATGATTAACGGTTATCCAGCTGCGCACGCACGGCCTTGAGCCCGGCGAAGGTGACGCGATAAGGGCGCCCCTGGCGAGAGAGGATCAGGCGTTTGGTTTTGAGTTTGGTGAAGACGGCCAGTGAGCAGTCGGCCAGGCCGAGCCCTTCGCGGGTGTAGCATTCGACGTGGGTGACGCGACCGGCGTCGTTGCGGGTGAAGGCGATATAGCCGCCTTTGGCCAACACGTGCAGCACGCGTTGTTCCGCTTTGGAAATGTTCATGTTGGGAGATCCTGTAATAACCCCAGATACGCGCATCCCCGCCCGCGCAAACGCGCGTCGGATACGTCAGAGTCCCTCGCCATACGGCAAGGAAGCGACTATCGGGTGGTTACAATCTCCAACATACAGGCCTCGGGCAGTGAAAAACGCCAGGGCGGCGTTTCAGCGCAGATAATGTAGCCAATGGCCGGTTGGCTGTCAATTTGCCGGCGGCGCGGGCCGCCGGCGCAAGGCCAATCAGAAAGGTTTGGTCGGCAGGTACTTGCCGTCCAGGGTGATCACTGCGCGTTCGCCGCCGTCCGGATCGGCGACCTTTTTGATATCCAGCTTGAAGTTGATGGCGCTGATGATGCCGTCGCCGAACTGCTCGTGCACCAGCGCTTTCAGCGTGGAGCCGTAAACCTGCAGCATTTCATAGAAGCGATAAATGGTCGGATCGGTCGGCACGCCGCCGGGAATGCTGCCGCGCAGCGGGATGGTTTGCAGCAACAGCACCGCCTCTTCGTCCAGCCCCAGCTTGGCCGCTACCGTGCGCGCCGCCGGTTCCGGCAGCGCATGCTGCCCCAGCAGCGCGGCGGTGACGAACGCCAGGCTGAGACCGGTGCCCTCGGCCAGCGCGTCGAACGTCAGGTTATGGCGGATCTTGGCGGCCATAATGGTGTCGGTGAGCGCTTCGCGCGGGGCGGCGTTATGCAGAGAGTGTGTCATGTTAGCTCCTTTTGTTGGCTTAAAAACGGGCGATCGCCGGGGTGGCGGTCACGTCGGGATGGGTGGCGAGCGGCACGAAGCGGCGGGTTTCGCCGTCCAGCGCCTCGATAGCGCCGCTGGCGATGTCATAGACCCAGCCGTGCAGCGTCAGGCGGCCCTGATCCAGCGCCAGGGCGACGGAAGGGTGCGTTTTGATGTTGTTGAGCTGGGCGATGACGTTTTCGCGCACCATCGACGCGACCCGGGCCTCGTCGGAGGCGTGCGGATAAGCCTGATTGACCGCCTTCGCGGAATCGGCGTAACGCAGCCAGCCGGCGACCGTCGGCAGATGCTCCAGACACTGGCAGGTGGCGATGGCGGTCATCGCGCCGCAGTCGGAATGGCCGCAGATCACGATATCCTCCACGCCCAGCGCGGCGACGGCGTACTCGACCGAGGCGGTAACCCCGCCGGGTTCGGGGCCGAAAGAAGGCACGATGTTACCGGCGTTGCGGATCACGAACAGATCCCCCGGCTCGCGCTGGGTGACCAGCTCCGGCACCAGGCGGCTGTCGGAACATGAGATAAACAGGGTGCGCGGGTTTTGGCGGGTCGCCAACTGCTGAAACAGCGCCGTGCGTTCAACAAAGGCTTCGCGCTGGAACTTCAGGAAGCCTTCAATCACCTCTTTCATCCGTTTCTCCATTGGGTGTCGTTATGCGATGGCGGCATGATGAACGCTTCTGGCTATAGGGTCTAAGACCCATTTATAATGCCAGCTATAGGTTTTACTAATAGCTGGGGCGCTATGCTGCTGCGACACATCCGTTATTTTCTGGCCGTTGCCGAACAGGGCAACTTCACCCGCGCCGCCGAAGCGCTGCACGTCTCGCAACCGACGCTGTCTCAACAGATCAAACAGTTGGAAGACGCACTGGGGGCGCCGCTGTTCGATCGCAGCGGCAGAGCCGTGCGCCTGACCGACGCCGGTGAGGCGTGGATGCGCTATGCGCGGCTGGCGCTGCAGGATCTGGACGCCGGCGCGCGGGCGATCCATGACGTGGCGACGCTGGCGCGCGGCCATTTGCGGCTGGCGATGACGCCGACCTTCACCGCCTATCTGGTGGGGCCGACGATCGATGCGTTCTACCGCCGCTATCCGGGGATTACGCTGAGCGTTGAGGAGATGGCGCAAGAGCGAATTGAGGCGCTGCTGGCGCAGGATCGGCTGGATCTGGGCATCGCCTTCGAGATGGCGCAGTCGGCGGAGGTGGAAGCAGCGGCGTTGTTCAGCGAGACGCTGGAGCTGATGGTCGGCGCCGACCATCCCCTGGCGTCTCATCGCCGGCCGCTGACGCTGGCGGAGTGGCAACATCTGCCGCTGGCCTTGCTGAGCGGCGACTTCGCCACGCGGCAGTTTATCGATCGCTACTGCACGCAGCTGGGATTTCGGCCGCAGGTGGCGGTGGAGGCCAACGCGCTGGGCGCCATCGTCGAGATCGTGCGGCGCGGGCAGCTCGCCACGCTGCTGCCGGCCGCCATTGCGCGCGAGAACCGGCAGTTGAAAAAAGTGGCATTGGCCAACGCCATGCCGGTGCGGCAGGCGGTGTGGCTGCAGCGCAAAGGCGCTTACCGCAGCGCCGCCGCGCAGGCGTTTATTGCCGTCTTGCAGGAACAGGGCGTTACGCCAACGCCCCCCAGCGCTGCGTCATCCCCAGCAGATGCACCAGCCCGAAGCCGAGGCAAATCAGCGAGCTGACGACGATAAAGCGCTGGCTGCGGCCGGTATCGCGCAGGGCGAAGGGGCCGGCGACGCCGCGCAGCAGGTAGATGAAGGTAATGATAAACAGCGCGGGCCGCAGCAGCGGCAGCGGCGCGATCAGGCCCGCGCCGGAAAGCGCATACAGCGACCAAATAAACAGCACCAGCGCGATACCGGCGGTGACGACGGCCGGGAACTTTTTACCCGCTTCCGCCGCCTTAATGAAGCGATCGCCGGCGCCGCATAGCCGGTAGCCGCGCGGCCCGGCGGCGATCACCCAGATATGCAGCAGCGCGGCGATGGCGCTCAGCGCGGCGCCGATCAGCAGCGCGGTGTTATAGAGGTGCGGCATGGTAGCGCTTCCCTGTCAGAAAAGTGGTTGGCATGAAGCGTAGACCAGAAAAGGCGAATTAACCGAACGTAACAGGGAAGAGGAGCAAGTAATGAGACTGGCGACGGGTATGCTGAGCGCATTGGCGCTGTGGAGCGGGCTGGTTATGGCGCAACCTGCGGCGCTGACGCTGCCCAGGGAAGACGGTTCGAGTATTCATTACTATCTGGACGCCGCGGTGCCCGGGCAATCGTCGGCGGCGCTGTTGGTGATCCTGCAAGGATCGGATTGCAACAGCGTGCGGCATATCCGCCTGCTGGCGCCGTTGCGGCAGGTGTTCCCCGCCGCAGACCTGCTGACGGTGGAGAAATACGGCATCGACGACCGGTTGCCGTATCGCGAAGAAGTCCCGCGGCAGGATTGCCCGGACGCTTTTGTGCAGCATGACACGCCGCAGCGGCGGGTGAGCGATGTCACCCAGGTGCTGCAGGCGGTGATTGCGCGCAACGGCTATCAAAAGGTCGCGGTACTGGGAGGCAGCGAAGGTGCGGTGATCGCCAATCTGGTGACGGCCTCCTCGGGCCTGATTGATGCCACCCTCGCGTTCAGCGGCGGCGGGCGCCGGTTTATCGACGACGTGCGCCACAGCGCTGCCGGCGCGCCGAAAGAAGAGGTGGCCGGGCTGAACGCATTTTTACAGCAGGTGATGACGGCGCCGCCGTTCGCCCTGAACGCCAGCGATCATGGCTATGACTGGTGGCATGGCATGCTGAACATCGATCAGCTCGCCACCCTGCGCAGCATCAAGACGCCGGTGCTGATCGTGCAGGGCGACCAGGATCGCGCCGTTTCGCCGGGGGCGGTCGGGAAAATGATCGCCGAGCTGCGGGCCGCCGGCAAAACGAACATTACCTATGTCAATTACGCTGGATTGGACCATGTGATGCGGCGCGAAAATGGCGCCAGCGAGATGGCGCGGGTGGTGGCGGACATGCGCGCGTGGCTGGAGAAGCAGCTGCGCTGACCGGCCACCCATGGGCCTTACTCAGTGTGACGCTCCCGGAACAGCAGAGTGGCTATCAGGCTGACGGTCAGCATGCCGGTCACGTACCACGCCGGCGCCAGCGGGTTGCCGCTGACATCCAGCAACCAGGTAACGATCAGCTGCGCCGAGCCGCCGAACAGCGTCACGCCGAAGGCGTAGATCATCGAGGTGCCGGTGGCGCGCACGTGGCGCGGCAGTGCCGAGACGATCAGCATGGTGCTGGACAGCATGTTGATGCCCAGCGCGCCGATCAGCAGGATGCGGAAGACGATCGCCAGCCACAGGGTTTGCGTGGCGCTGAGGAACCAGAAGGTTGGGTAAATCAGGATCAGTGCCGCAAAGATCGAGAACAGCAGCGGCCTTTTGTAATTCTGGACCCGATCGACATAGCGCCCGGCGTAATAGACCGCCACGATTTGCACCACGGAGGCGATGCAGCTGAACAGATAGGCGGTCGGGCCGGCGATGCGGTAGGTCTGCATCATGTAGGTCGGCATGTAAAGCAGCACCACATAAACCATCACGGTGCCGGACATGATGACCAGCACCCCCAGCAACAGGTCTTTGGCATGGTTGCTCACCAGATCCCATACCGGGTTCAGCGGTACCCGCGCACGATCCGGCTGTTCGCCGCTGTAGGTCTCTTCCAGGTGCTTACGGATATAGACGCCGACGGGAATGATTAGCAGGCCGATGATGAACGGCACGCGCCAGCCCCAGGCATACAGCGCCTCTTCCGACAGAAAATAGGTGAGCGCCAGCCCGCAAGAGGCGCCGAGCAGGGCGCTGACGCCCTGGCTGATCGCCTGCCAACTGACGAAAAAGCCGCGTTGATTGGCCCCGGCGGACTCCAGCAGTAGCGTAGTCGCTGAGCCCACTTCACCGCCGGCGGCGAAGCCCTGAATCAGGCGACCGACTACGATCAGCACCGGCGCCAGAACGCCGATTTGCGCATGGGTTGGCGCGAAGGCAATCAGGGCGGTGCCGACGCCCATCAGCACGATGGTCATCAGCATGGCGGCCTTGCGGCCGACCCGGTCGGCATAGGCGCCCAGCACCATGCTGCCCAGCGGGCGCATGATAAAGCCGACGCCGAACACCGCCACCGACATCAACAAAGAGCCGTAGGCGCTGTCGCTGGGAAAATAGAGTTTGCCGATGATGGCGGCAAAGAAGCTGTATACGGTGAAGTCGAAAATCTCCAGGCCGTTGCCCAGGCTGGCGCCGACAATGACTTTGTAATTTACCGCGCCTTTCTCTGCCGTTTGGCTTTTGGGCAAGGTTTTTTCAGCAATGTTCATCGTTATCTCTCGCGATAGGTGGACGGTATGTTGTTATTATTTTCTGGCCGTGGTGGCATTATCCGGGACGGCGATAACCGCCGCCCGAAGCGGCAACAGAATGGCAACGTCTCCTTTACATATACTTGTATGTACAACCCTGTGCAATATGAGGGCGGTTAACGGGATAACGCGGGTTTGATTTTTTTAAGATTTTGTATTTATATGTTTTTTTTGAATTTATAACGTGTGGCAGTGAGGTGATTTAGTGCCGATTTAGTGAGCTGTAGCGCATTAATCATCGAAAAAATCCTGGCATTTAAGAAGGGGGTCACAAAATGTCGCGTATAGCAGAATATGTGGCGATAGTCGGCAAGAAATAGAATTAAATAGAAGTGTGTTGACTGTATCAATGATTCTCAAGAGGTATTCAGGTGCGATTTATTCTTACCTGGTGCGGTATCTGGCGAGAATGTATTTCATTTTTTATTTTAATTAATACCGATAATTAATATGTTTTGTGAATTTGTTCGAGCTATTGTACGGTTTGCTGAGCGAAGCCTCCCCGTGACTTTCATCGGTATTATTCAACGCAGGTATGATTCATCCGTCGGCGCCGCTCAAAATGTCACCAAAACTTCCCGCGATCTCTGAACCCCGTTGTGGCATAATGCGCGCCAAATCACATTCCCTATGTATAAAGAGCGAGCGCTGTGTTAAGCACCAACAACATCACAGTGTTGTTTCATATGTAAAAGATAAACCGAATACTATGCATGCAATTTAGTATTCGGTTAATGACTATTTATATCTCTACAGTTACTCAGTCATCAATTCTGAAATTCTAATTTTTGTCATATCATATTGACACTTAAACATTTTAATGACCTCTTGGTCTGTACCCTTGATCGATATTTTTCCGCAAATTGCTTCTTTATTTTTTATCCATTGGCGCTGTACAGTAATAAGTCTTTTTTGTTTTTCTTGCCCAAGTGAATGCCAAACGTCACTAAGTTTTTTATCAATCACCATAAAGTTATCACGAGAATCTGTAAGTGATGGATTGGATAATTGATTGTCACGTTGAAGTGCTGGGTCTTGAGGTTCTATTTTATACTGTGCCTGTGCCTGTGCCTG
>NZ_RXKV01000020.1:0-128979 GCF_016805595.1 Serratia sp. 4542 | reverse complement strand
TGTGCCTGTGCCTGTGCCTGTATTTTTTCTTGGTTTTTCTTTTCTAGTAGTAATCTTTCCTGTTCTCTATATGGTTTTACTATTGCTAATGTGGAAATGAAGGCTGAACCAGAGGAAATGCTATTATTAATAGATGTTTTAACAAAAATTGTTTTATTATCATCTGTAGGTTGTATCGTGTAGTCTATTCTAGTTGAGAATATGTTTGCATTTCGTTCTAAGTTGAATCGCTCCATAACTTTATCTAAATTTTTATTATAATTTAATCTGTAAAAATCAGAAAGTTCACTGTATTGTTCTGGTTCTATTTTTATGCCGACAGTTGCTGAACATGTTCGCATCGAACTATTTGGATCTTTACTTGTTGTAGTTATGTCTTTGATGTTAAAAAGTATCTTATCAAGAGTTGAACGTTTGATTGCATTGGTGACATCTTCATATTTTGATGTTTGTTCTGAAATCTGTTCGAGAGCTGACTTTTTTAGGGATTCAGTGAGTGTTTGAGAGCTTATATCACTAGAACATTCTATTGTGTTTGTATTTTTAGAATCACAACTTGCTAATAATAACGCAAGTGAAATTATAGTTAGTTTATTATTCACTTTCATTCCTCTGACTCTGATGGTTAATATGCGAGCTAATTATCATCTAATATCTTACCATATGATAATTCTAGTTTCATTGTAGTGCTCAGTCGGTGGTGCCTAAATTTTCTCTACTGCTAACGATAGAATCACTGTTATATCTCTTTATTTCTATAGTGAGGAGGTTTTATGAAACTACGCATATTTAAATAGGGAGAGAACAGTTGTAAGCAAGTCGTTTTAGTTTTGATAGTTCTGGGTTTTCGGTCCTAGCCTTCTAGGCTGCAGTCATCTAGCACACTGGAAGTGTCTGGTACATATTACTAATGTGTAGACTTTTTGCACGCAATCCATTGCCTGCCTGGTGTGAGCTTTACCCTGCCGCTCAAAATGTCACCAAAACTTCCCGCGATCTCTGCACCCCGTTGTGGCATAATGCGCGCCAAATCACATTCCCTATGTATAAAGAGCGAGCGCTGTGTTAAGCACCAACAACATCACCATGCAGTTCGGCAGCAAGCCGTTGTTTGAAAACATCTCTGTTAAATTCGGCGGCGGCAACCGTTACGGCCTGATCGGCGCCAACGGCTGCGGCAAGTCCACCTTTATGAAAATCCTCGGCGGCGATTTGGCGCCGACCGGCGGCAACGTGTTCCTCGATCCGAACGAGCGCCTGGGTAAACTGCGTCAGGATCAGTTCGCCTTCGAACAATACAGCGTGCTGGACACCGTGATCATGGGCCACACCGAGCTGTGGGCGGTGAAGGAAGAGCGCGACCGCATCTACGCCATGGCGGAGATGAGCGAAGAAGACGGCTATAAAGTGGCCGATCTGGAAGTCGCCTACGGCGAGATGGACGGTTACACCGCCGAAGCGCGCGCCGGCGAGCTGCTGCTTGGCGTCGGCATTCCGGTGGAACAGCACTACGGCCCGATGAGCGAAATCGCGCCGGGCTGGAAGCTGCGCGTGTTGCTGGCGCAGGCGCTGTTCTCCGATCCGGAAATCCTGCTGCTCGACGAACCGACGAACAACCTGGACATCGATACCATTCGCTGGCTGGAGCAGGTGCTGAACGAACGCAACAGCACCATGATCATCATCTCGCACGACCGTCACTTCCTGAACATGGTCTGCACCCACATGGCGGATCTGGACTACGGCGAACTGCGCGTTTATCCGGGCAACTACGACGAATACATGACCGCCGCCACCCAGGCGCGTGAGCGTCTGCTGGCCGACAATGCCAAGAAGAAGGCGCAGATCAACGAGCTGCAATCGTTCGTCAGCCGCTTCAGCGCCAACGCCTCCAAATCCAAGCAGGCCACCTCGCGCGCCCGCCAGATCGACAAGATCCAGCTGGAAGAAGTGAAGGCCTCCAGCCGCCAGAACCCGTTCATCCGTTTCGATCAGGACAAGAAGCTGTTCCGTAACGCGCTGGAAGTGGAAGCGCTCACCAAGGGCTTCGACAACGGCCCGCTGTTCAGCAAGCTGAACCTGATGGTGGAAGTGGGTGAGAAGGTTGCGGTGCTGGGCGCCAACGGCATCGGTAAAACCACCTTGCTGAAAACGCTGGTGGGCGACGCACAGCCGGACAGCGGCACCGTGAAGTGGTCGGAAAACGCCCGCATCGGTTACTACGCGCAGGATCACGAATACGAGTTCGACGATACCCTGACCGTGTTCGACTGGATGAGCCAGTGGAAGCAGGAAAAAGACGACGAGCAGGCGGTGCGCAGCGTGCTGGGCCGTTTGCTGTTCAGCCAGGACGACATCAAGAAGAAAGTGAAGGTGCTGTCCGGTGGCGAGAAGGGCCGCATGCTGTTCGGCAAGCTGATGATGCAGCGCCCGAATATTCTGGTGATGGACGAACCGACCAACCACCTGGATATGGAATCCATCGAATCGCTGAACATGGCGCTGGAGATGTACGAAGGCACGCTGATCTTCGTCTCCCACGACCGTGAGTTCGTCAGCTCGCTGGCGACGCGCATTCTGGAAATCACCCAGAACAAGGTGATCGACTTTACCGGCAACTACGAAGACTATCTGCGCAGCCAGGGCATCGTGTAACCCTCGCGGCAACGCATCAGGGCGGGAATTATCCCGCCCTTTTTTTATCCGTCATTCCCCGCCGCACACCTCGCAGTGCGGATCCTTCGGCAGTTTCATCTCGCGGAACTGCATGCTCATCGCATCGAACATCAACAGCTTGCCGCGCAGCGGCTGACCATAGTCGGCCAGCAGCTTGATGGCTTCCATCGCCTGCAGGGTGCCGATAGTGCCGACCAGCGGCGCCATCACGCCCGCTTCGACGCAGGTGAGAGCGCTGTCGCCGAACAGCCGGCTCAGGCAGCGGTAGCAGGGCTCGCCCGGTTGATAGGTGAACACGCTGAGCTGGCCTTCCATGCGGATCGCCGCGCCGGAAACCAGCGGCCTCTGCTGCGCGTGGCACAGGCGGTTCAGGGTGTCGCGCGCCGCCACGTTGTCGGTGCAGTCCAGCACCAGATCGCAGGCGGCGATCTCTGCCGCGATCGCCTCATCTTCCAAACGGCCGTCGATCGCGTCGATGCGGATATGTGGATTGATGGCGCTCAGTTCCTGCCTGGCGGAGGCGACTTTGCTCTGGCCGATGCGAGCGTCGCGGTGCAGGATCTGGCGCTGCAGGTTGGAGAGCGAGACGGTGTCGAAATCCACCAGTACCAGATGGCCGACGCCGGCCGCCGCCAGGTAAGGCGCGGCGGCGCAGCCCAGCCCGCCCAGCCCGGCGATCAGCACGCGGGCGGCCTTCAGCTTCTCCTGGCCGTCGAAGTCAAAGCCGCGCAGCACGATCTGGCGGTTGTAGCGCAGCGCTTCGGCGTCGGTCAATTCCGGCAGCATGCTCAGCTCCTCAGCAGGGCGTTGAACGGCTCGATCTCCACCGTTTCGCCTACCGCCACCGAACCGCGTTCGCGCTCCAGCACGATGAAACAGTTGCCCTGGCTGTAGGAGCTGAAGACGTGTGAGCCCTGGTGGCCGGTGGTGCTGACCTCCAGTTCGCCCGCGGCGTTGCTGCTGAACACGCCGCGCTGGAAATCGAGGCGGCCCGGCGATTTCTTCAGCGGCGTCAATGCGCGCGCCCGCAGGCGCGGCGGCAGGCGCCAGTCGCTGTGGCCGGCCAGCTTCGCCAGCAGCGGCTGCACCAGCTGGTAGAAGGTCAGGGCGGCGGAAACCGGGTTGCCCGGCAGGCCGCAGAACCAGGCGTGGCCCAGCTTGCCGAAGGCGAAGGGTTTGCCGGGTTTGATCGCCAGCTTCCAGAAGCTAACCTGGCCCAGCTCGTCGAGCATCTGTTTGGTGTAGTCGGCCTCGCCGACCGAGACGCCGCCGCTGCTGATGACCACGTCGGCCTGGCTGTCCGCCCGTTCGAAAGCGGCGCGCAGCGCATCGCGATCGTCGCGGATAATGCCGAGATCGAGCACCTCGCAGCCCAGCTGTTCCAGCATCAGGCGCACCGCGAAACGGTTGGTGTCGTAGATTTGGCCCGCCTGCAGCGGCTGGCCGACCGGCTGCAGTTCGTCGCCGGTAGAGAACACTGCCACCTTCAGCTTACGCATTACCTGCACTTCGGCGACGCCAAGCGAAGCCAACAGCGGCAGCTGCGCGGCGCCCAGCTTCACGCCCGCCGGCAACACGCTCGCGCTCCGGCGAATGTCTTCACCCGCCAGACGGATATTCTGGCCGGCTTCAACCGGCGCGGTAAAACGCACGCCCTGATCGCTCACCTCGGCCTGTTCCTGCATGACCACCGCGTCCGCCCCGGCCGGGATCGGGGCGCCGGTCATGATGCGTACGCAGCTGTTAGCCGGCCATTGGCCGTCGAACGGCGCACCGGCGAAGGCCTTCCCGGCGACCGGCAGCGGCGCATTGGCCGCCAGATCGGCGAGGCGCAGCGCATAGCCGTCCATCGCCGAGTTGGCGAACGGCGGCACGTCGAGCGGCGAGACCACCGGCGCGGCGGTGATGCGGCCGGCGGCGGCGGTCAGGGCAACGGATTCGGTCTGCTGCAGCGGGGCGATCTGCCCGAGCATTTTTTCCAGCGCTTGCTCCAGGGAAATGAGATCGGAAGTATGGCAATGATCCATAAAGGGAACTCCGTAATCAGGGTGCGCTAAATTAGCGACAAAGTGCGGGTATTATGGCAGAGAACGCCGGGGGGGAGAACGGGTTATGCTTGCCATCTTTCGTACTGCGGCGCCGGGGCGAACGGGTATAAACTGCGCAAAACAGAGGAGAATCATGATGCATAAACAGGTTATCGAGTTCTGGTTCGACGAGATCGAACCGATCATGTGGTTTAAAAAGGACGACGATTTCGATCGTCTGCTGCACAGCCGTTTCGGCGAAATCTGGCGGGCAGCGGCGGCGGGGGAGCTGGCGCACTGGCGCGACACCATCGAAGGGCGCCTGGCGGAGGTGATCGTGCTCGATCAGTTCAGCCGCAACCTGTTCCGCGGCACGCCACAGTCGTTCGCCTGCGACGGCATGGCGCTGATCCTGGCGCAGGAGGCGATCCGCAGCGGCGAGTGCGAACGGCTGAGCCGCGAGCAGCGTGGCTTCCTCTATCTGCCGTTCATGCATTCGGAATCGCCGCTGATCCACCAGCAGGCGCTGGTGCTGTACACTGAGCTCAACAACGGCGACCAGCTGGAGTTCGAGCTGCGGCATAAAGCGATCATCGATCGTTTCGGCCGCTACCCGCATCGCAATGCGATATTGGGGCGCACCAGCACGCCGGAAGAAGAAGCCTTTTTACAACAGCCTGGATCAGGCTTTTAATCGTTGGATCATCTGCGCCCGGCCGGGGAAAAAACAGCAGGCCGGGCGCCGCAATAAGCGTTATTCAGCGCGAACGTTTATTTCCTTACGCCATGCCGCTATTTCCGCACGCGAAATTACCAATAATCTCAGCCGCAGGATCGGCGGTTTGCCGTTTTTTATAACCTGCTGTTTTTATTACAATAAGCTATTTCAAGGTGCGAAACGGTCTAAGCGCGCTACGCTAAAAGCGGGGCGTGGACGTTATGCTGTACTTCCACTGCAGGACTAAATAGAGTCGAAAAAGACTGAATAATAATGATACCGCGCTCAGCTTATTCGCTGCGCAACGGCGGGATTAACACAGGGTGTCAGGCAAATGAGCAAACCAGTGATTGCCATTCATGGCGGCGCGGGCGCAATTACCCGGGCGGCGCTGAGTGCGGAAAAAGAACGGCTGTATATTCAGGCGCTGTCCGAGATCGTGGCCGCCGGGCAGGCGATATTGGCGCAGGGCGGCAGCGCGCTGGACGCGGTGACCGAAGCGGTGCGGCTGCTCGAAGAGTGCCCGCTGTTCAACGCCGGTAAAGGATCGGTGTTCACTCATCAGGGCACCCACGAGCTGGACGCCTGCGTGATGGACGGCCGCACCTGCGATGCCGGCGCCGTCGCCGGCGTCAGCCGCATCCGCAACCCGGTGCTGGCGGCGCGCGCGGTGCTGGAAAACAGCGAACACGTGCTGTTTGCCGCTGAAGGCGCCGAGAAGTTTGCCGCGGCCCACGGCCTGGAACTGGTCACCCCCGATTTCTTCTTTACTCAGGAGCGTTTCGATCAGCTGCACCGGGCCCAGGCGGAGCAGGGCCGGGTATTGCTCGATCACGACGGCGCGGCGCAGGCCGGCGAGCCGCTCGATCCCGATCGCAAATTCGGCACCGTCGGCGCGGTGGCGCTGGATGCGTTGGGCAACCTCGCCGCCGCCACCTCCACCGGCGGCATGACCAACAAGCAGGCCGGGCGGGTAGGCGACACGCCGATCATCGGCGCCGGCTGCTATGCCAACAACGCCACGGTGGCGGTCTCCAGCACCGGCACCGGTGAAATCTTCATGCGCGGCGTGGCGGCCTATGACGTCTCCGCCCTGATCGAGTATGGCGATCTGAGCCTGCAGGCCGCCAGCGATCGGGTGGTGATGGAGAAGCTGCCGGCGCTCGGTGGCAGCGGCGGCATGATCGCCGTCGATCGCCACGGCAATATCGCGCTGCCGTTCAACTGCGAGGGGATGTATCGCGGTTTTGGCTATGTCGGCGATGCGCCGTCCGTCGGGATTTACCGCTAAGCGTTCACCGGGAGGGTGCATGACCGACGTTTCACTCCGGCCCGCCGGCAACGGGTTGTCATTGCCGCCGCAGCGAGTGCTGACGGTGCGCGATCTGAGCATCAGCTTTCCTCAACCGGACGGCGCCGTGGCAGCGGTGCGTAACCTGTCGTTCGATCTCGATCGCGGCGAGACGCTGGCGATCGTCGGTGAGTCCGGCTCCGGCAAATCGGTGACTTCGCTGGGGCTGATGCGGTTGGTGGAGCAGGGCGGCGGGCGCATCGTCGGCGGCGGCATGACGCTGCGCCGGCGCGACGGCGCGCTGCTCGATCTCGCTCAGGCCTCGCAGAGCACGCTGCGCACGGTGCGCGGCGCCGACATGGCGATGATCTTCCAGGAGCCGATGACCTCGCTCAACCCGGTATTTCCGGTCGGCGAGCAGATCGCCGAATCGCTGCGCCTGCATCAGGGCATGGACCACCGCAGCGCGCGTCAGGAGGCGCTGCGCATGCTCGATCTGGTGCGTATTCCGGAGGCCAAAGAGGTGCTGGGGCGCTACCCGCACCAGCTTTCCGGCGGCATGCGCCAGCGGGTGATGATCGCCATGGCGCTCTCCTGCAAACCGGCGCTGCTGATTGCCGATGAACCCACCACCGCCCTCGACGTCACCATTCAGGCGCAGATCCTGCAGCTGATCCGCGTGCTGCAACAGGAGATGCAGATGGGGGTGATCTTCATCACTCACGACATGGGCGTGGTGGCGGAGATCGCCGATCGGGTGCTGGTGATGCGCCGCGGCGAACAGGTGGAACAGAATCGGGTGCGCGAGCTGTTTGCCGCGCCGCAACAGGCCTATACCCGGGCGCTGTTGGCGGCGGTGCCGAAGCTGGGGGCGATGGCCGATCGGCCGCTGCCGGCGAAGTTTCCGCTGCCGGGCAGCGAGGAGGATACGGCGCCGCAGGATACCGTACCGCCAGACGCTACGCCGATCCTGCGAGTGGAGCATCTGGTTACGCGCTTTGATCTGCGCGGCGGACTGTTCAATCAGGTCACTCGCCGGGTGCACGCGGTGGAAAACGTCAGTTTTGATCTTTACCCCGGCGAGACGCTGGGGCTGGTGGGCGAGTCCGGCTGCGGCAAGTCCACCACCGGGCGCTCTCTGCTGAAGCTGGTGGACAGCCAGAGCGGCACCATCACCTTCGCCGGGCGGCGGATAGACCAATTGAAGGGGGCGGCGCTGCAGCACCTGCGGCGCGATATTCAGTTCATCTTTCAAGATCCCTACGCCTCGCTCGATCCGCGCCTGACGGTCGGTTTTTCCATCATGGAGCCGCTGCTGGTGCACAACGTGATGCGCGGCCGGGAGGCGGAGCAACGGGTGGCCTGGCTGCTGGAGCGCGTCGGCCTGCTGCCGGAGCATGCGCGCCGCTACCCGCACGAATTTTCCGGCGGCCAGCGCCAGCGTATCTGCATCGCGCGTGCGCTGGCGCTGAACCCGAAAGTGGTGATCGCCGACGAGGCGGTCTCGGCGCTGGACGTGTCGATTCAGGCGCAGATCGTCAATCTGTTGCTCGATCTGCAGCGCGAGTTCGGCATCGCTTTTCTGTTTATTTCACACGACATGGCGGTGGTGGAGCGCATCAGCCACCGGGTGGCGGTGATGTACCTCGGGCAGATCGTCGAGATTGGCCCGCGGCAGGCGGTGTTCGACAATCCGCAGCACCCCTACACCCGCAAGCTGATGGCGGCGGTGCCGGTGGCCGATCCCGCTCATGCCCACAAACGGCAGCCGCTGCCGGCCGATGAGATCCCGAGCCCAGTGCGCGCGCTGGGCGATGAACCCGTTACCGCACCGCTGGTGCAGGTTGGTGCCGGGCACTTTGTCGCCCGCCACCCGATCGCCGGTGCTTTTTAAAGACCTCAGGAGAGACAAGCGACATGAAGCACACATTCAAACGCAATGCGCTGTTGGCCGCCGTACTGCTGGCGGCGGGAACCGGCCCGGTCTGGGCGGCGAAGGACGCGGTGATCGCCGTGGCCTCCAATTTCACCACCCTCGATCCTTACGACGCCAACGACACGCTGTCGCAGGCGGTGGCCAAGTCGTTCTATCAGGGGCTGTTCGGCTTCGATAAGGACATGAAGCTGGTGAACGTGCTGGCGGACAGCTATGAGGTCAGCAAAGACGGCCTGACCTACACGGTCAAACTGCGCCAGGGGATTAAATTCCACGACGGCACCGCGTTCAACGCCGAGGCGGTGAAGGTAAACCTCGATCGCGCCAGCAACCCGGACAGCCACCTCAAGCGCTACAACCTGTTTAAGATGATCGACAAAACCGAGGCGGTGGACGCCAATACGGTGAAGATCGTGCTGAAGGCGCCGTTCTCGGCGTTCGTCAACAACCTGGCGCACCCGGCGGCGGCGATCATCTCGCCGGCGGCGCTGAAGCAATACGGCAAAGAGATCGGTTTCCACCCGGTCGGTACCGGGCCGTATCAGTTCGTGACCTGGAACCAGACCGATTTCGTCAAGGTGAAGAAGTTCGACGGCTACTGGCAGCCGGGGCTGCCGAAGCTCGACAGCATCACCTGGCGCCCGGTGGTGGATAACAACACCCGCGCGGCGATGCTGCAGACCGGCGAGGCGACCTTCGCCTTCCCGATCCCCTACGAGCAGGCCAAGGTGCTGGAGGGCAACGCCAAGCTGGACGTGGTGGCCGCCCCGTCTATCCTGCAGCGTTACATCAGCATGAACGTCACCCAAAAGCCGTTCGACAACCCGAAGGTACGCCAGGCGCTGAACTACGCCATCAACAAGGACGCGCTGATCAAGGTGGCGTTCGCCGGTTACGCGGTGCCGGCGGAAGGGCCGGTGCCGCCGGCCATTGACTTCGCCGCCCGCTATAAGCCGTGGCCGTACGATCCGGCCAAGGCGCGCGAGCTGCTGAAAGAGGCCGGCTACCCGAACGGCTTCACCACCACGCTATGGTCTTCCCACAACCACAGCACCGCGCAGAAGGTGCTGCAGTTCACCCAGCAGCAGCTGGCGCAGGTGGGGGTGAAAGTGACGGTGACGGCGATGGATGCCGGACAGCGTGCGGCGCAGGTGGAGAGCGTCGGGGTGAAGGACACCGGCGTGCGGCTGTTCTATACCGGCTGGTCGGCCTCGACCGGGGAAGCGGACTGGGCGCTGTCGCCGCTGTTCTCTACCCAGGCGGCGCCGCCGAAGCAGTTTAACACCGCGTTCTACAGCAATCCGCAGGTGGACAAGGATCTGACCGACGCGCTGGCGACCACCGATCGCGCCGAGAAGCAGAAACTGTATCAGGACGCGCAGGATCGCATCTGGGCCGACGCGCCCTGGATCTTCCTGGCGACCGAACGTCTGTTGTCGGCCAACAGCAAACAGCTGAGCGGCTTCTACGTGATGCCGGATACCTCGTTCAACTTTGATAACGCCGATCTGAAATAAGGCGCCCATCCCCGCCCGTGGCCAAGCGGCGGCGGGCGGGGGAAGGAATGAGATGCTCAATTATTTTCTGAAACGACTGCTGGGCCTGATCCCGACGCTGCTGATCGTGGCGGTGCTGGTGTTCCTGTTCGTTCACCTGTTGCCGGGCGATCCGGCGCGGCTGGCGGCGGGGCCGGAGGCCGACGAGGCGGTGGTGCAGCTGGTGCGCAAGGATTTGGGGCTGGATAAGCCGCTGCCGCAGCAGTTCGCGCACTTCTTCGTTAACGCGCTGCGGGGCGACTTCGGCATCTCGATGGTGTCCAAACGCCCGGTGAGCGAAGAGATCGCCTCGCGCTTTATGCCGACCTTCTGGCTGACCGTCACCAGCATGCTGTGGGCGGTGGCGTTCGGCCTGGCGATCGGCGTGGTTTCGGCGGTGTGGCGCAACCGCTGGCCGGATCGCCTCGGCATGACGCTGGCGGTGTCGGGGATCTCGTTCCCGGCCTTTGCGCTCGGCATGCTGCTGATGCAGGTGTTCTCGGTCGAGCTGGGGTGGCTGCCGACGGTGGGCGCCGACAGCTGGCGGCACTACATTCTGCCTTCGATCACCCTGGGGGCGGCGGTGGCGGCGGTGATGGCGCGCTTCACCCGCGCTTCGTTCGTCGAGGTGCTGCAGGAGGACTACATGCGCACCGCGCGCGCCAAGGGCGTGCGGGAAAGCGTGGTGGTGATGAAACACGGCCTGCGCAACGCGATGATCCCGGTGGTGACCATGATGGGGTTGCAGTTCGGCTTCCTGCTCGGCGGTTCGATCGTGGTGGAGAAGGTGTTCAACTGGCCGGGGTTGGGGCGGTTGCTGGTGGACTCGGTGGAGATGCGCGATTACCCGGTGATCCAGGCTGAGGTGCTGCTGTTCTCGCTGGAGTTCATCCTGATCAACCTGCTGGTGGATATGCTGTACGCGGCGATCAACCCGGCGATTCGTTATCAATGAGGACGCGGCATGATTAAGCATTGGCGGCGCAACGCCGCACTGAAGGCGATGCCGCTTATCGACTCCAACGCGGTACGCACGCCGTGGCGCGAGTTTTGGCGGCGTTTTCGTCGCCAGCGGGCGGCGCTGGTCGCCGGCCTGTTGGTGCTGCTGCTGATTGCGGCGGCGCTGCTGGCGCCTTATCTGGCACCGTTCGATGCGGAAAACTATTTCGATTACGACCGGCTGAACGAAGGGCCTTCGCTGATGCACTGGCTGGGCGTCGACTCCCTCGGGCGCGATATCTTCAGCCGCATCCTGATGGGCACGCGCATTTCGCTGGCGGCCGGGGTGTTCTCGGTGCTGGCGGGCGGGGCGATCGGCACCCTGCTGGGGCTGCTGGCCGGTTACTATGAGGGCTGGTGGGATCGCCTCACGATGCGCGTCTGCGACGTGCTGTTTGCGTTTCCCGGTATTCTGCTGGCGATCGGCGTGGTGGCGATCATGGGCAGCGGCATGGCCAACGTGATCGTTGCGGTGGCGATCTTCAGCATTCCGGCCTTCGCCCGCCTGGTGCGCGGCAATACGCTGGTGCTGAAGCGCCTGACCTATATCGAATCGGCGCGCAGCATCGGCGCCTCGGACTGGACCATCATCCTGCGGCACATTCTGCCGGGCACCCTGTCTTCGATCGTGGTCTATATCACCCTGCGCATCGGCACCTCGATCATCACCGCCGCCAGCCTGTCGTTTCTGGGCCTGGGCGCCCAGCCGCCGACGCCGGAGTGGGGGGCGATGCTCAACGAGGCGCGCGCCGATATGGTGATCGCGCCGCACGTAGCGATCTTCCCCAGCCTGGCGATATTCATCACCGTGCTGGCCTTCAACCTGTTGGGCGACGGATTGCGCGATGCGCTCGATCCGAAACTGAAGGGGTGAGGGTATCGCTGAATTGGCATACCCCTGTTTTAGAGTTTTTTGATGAAGATTTGACCGGTGTATATTACAGGGATGAGGAATGGGTATGACCCATGAGATGGCTGCCGTACGTATTTCACAGATCGGCAAGGCCGTTGGTAATGCCAATGAGCATAGGAATCAAATTAAAGCTGCCATCGATTTTCTGATTGATGGCTTTTGAAGAAATCCGGGCGGTTTAACCGCCCGGATTTTTTTATCAGCGGAACAGGTGCTCGGCGTGGAAGCGCAGGTGATCCTCCACGAAGGTGGCGATGGTGAAGTAGCTGTGATCGTACCCCGGCTGAATGCGCAGCGTCAGCGGCCAGTCGCGCTGGCGCGCCAGCTCGGCCAACCGCGCCGGCTGCAGCTGGTCGGCCAGGAACTGGTCGTCGTCGCCCTGGTCGATAAGCACCGGCATTTTTTCCGCGCCGCTGGCCAGCAGATGGCAGCTGTCGTACTGCAGCCACTGGCTTTCGTCGCTGCCCAGATAGGCGGTGAAGGCCTTACGGCCCCACGGCACCTGGCACGGGTTCACGATCGGCGCGAACGCCGATACCGAGCGGAAGCGCTGCGGATTGCGAAACGCCATCATCAGCGCGCCGTGGCCGCCCATCGAGTGGCCGAAGATCGACTGACGATCGCTGACGCTGAAGTGCTGTTCGATCAGCGCCGGCAGTTCGGCGCTGATGTAGTCGTACATGCGGAAATGGCGATCCCACGGCGCCTGGGTGGCATTCAGGTAGAACCCGGCGCCCTGGCCCAGATCGTAGCCTTCGTCGTTCGGCACTTCGTCGCCGCGTGGGCTGGTGTCCGGCATCACCAGCACCAGACCCAGCGCGGCGGCGATGCGCTGCGCGCCGGCTTTCAACGTGAAGTTCTCGTCGTTGCAGGTCAGCCCCGACAGCCAGTACAGCACCGGCGGCGGGTTGTCATCGCGCGGCGGCGGCAGGTAGATGCTGAATGTCATGTTGCAATTCAGGCTCTGCGCCGCGTGGCGATAGCGCTGCTGCCAGCCGCCGAACATGCGGTGCTCTTCGAGAAGTTCCAATGACAACGTCATCTCTGCCTCCTGGCTTATTGGTCGAAGTGGATGACGGAACGGATCGATTTGCCTTCGTGCATCAAATCGAACGCTTCGTTGATCTGCTCCAGCCCCATGGTGTGGGTGATAAAGTCGTTCAGCGCGAATTCGCCGTCCAGATAGCGCTCGACGATGCCCGGCAGCTGTGAACGGCCCTTGACGCCGCCGAACGCCGAACCGCGCCAGACGCGGCCGGTGACCAGTTGGAACGGACGGGTCGAGATCTCTTCGCCGGCGCCTGCGACGCCGATGATCACCGATTCGCCCCAGCCCTTGTGGCAGCACTCCAGCGCGGAACGCATCACGTTGACGTTGCCGATGCACTCGAAGGAGAAATCGACGCCGCCGTCGGTCAGCTCGACGATCACTTCCTGAATCGGCTTGTCATAGTCTTTCGGGTTGATCAGAGCGGTGGCGCCCAGCTTGCGGGCCAGATCGAACTTGCTGGTGTTGATGTCGATGCCGATGATGCGGCCCGCGCCGGCCATCTGCGCGCCGATGATCGCCGACAGGCCGATGCCGCCCAGGCCGAAGATTGCCACGGTGTCGCCCGGTTGCACTTTGGCGGTGTTCATCACCGCGCCCATGCCGGTGGTCACGCCGCAGCCCAGCAGGCACACTTCTTCCAGCGGCGCTTCCTTGTTGATTTTCGCCAGTGAGATTTCCGGCACCACGGTGTACTCGGAGAAGGTGGACGTGCCCATGTAGTGGAAGATCGGCTTGCCGTCCTTGAAGAAGCGCGTGGTGCCGTCCGGCATCAGCCCTTTGCCCTGGGTGGCGCGGATCGCCTGGCACAGGTTGGTCTTGCCGGATTTACAGAATTTGCACTCGCCGCACTCCGGGGTGTAGAGCGGGATCACGTGATCGCCGACCGCCACGCTGGTGACGCCTTCACCGACCGCTTCCACCACGCCGCCGCCCTCGTGGCCGAGGATCGCCGGGAACACGCCTTCCGGATCTTTGCCGGACAGGGTGTAGGCATCGGTGTGACAAACGCCGGTGGCGACGATCCGCACCAGCACTTCGCCTTTTTGCGGTGGCATCAGCTCGACTTCTTCGATCTTCAGCGGCTGGTTCGGGCCCCAGGCAACGGCGGCGCGGGTTTTGATCATCTCCATCATAGTCTCCTCAGTGGTTTTCTTTTTAAATCAGGCGATATCGACAACGTCTGATAAATCGTTGGGGGTGCTTTCATCAACATCGGCGGTTTCCGTCTGTTCAATAATCAACTCTTTCAGCGCGCGCACGTTCGGCCCGAACGCGTCGCGGCGCCACAGCAGCCAGGTGGCGGTGTCGGCCACGTCCGGCGGCAGGGTGTGAACCCGAACCCGCTCATGGCCCGGCAGCAGGCTCAGCACCGAATGCGGGATCATCGCCAGCCCGGCACCGCTGGCGACGCAGGCCAGCATGGCGTGATAGGACTGGATCTCCATAATTTGCCCCGGCCGCGCGCCTTCGCGCTTGAACCAGGCCTCCAGCCGCAGGCGGTAGGAGCAGCTGGCGCGAAAGGCGAACAGCGTTTCGCCATTGGCGTCTTTGGCGCTGTGGATTGGCGCGTGATCGAGACAGGAAATCACCACCATATGTTCAGGATAGGCGATGCAGCCGTTCAGCTCGTCATAGGGTACCGGGCCGTCGACCAGCGCCGCGGCCAGCGTGCCGGCGCGCACCCGATCGGCGATTTCGCCGGAGGTGCCGGTGGTCAGCGACAGCGAAACCTGCGAGAAGCGCTGGTGGTAAGCCGCCAGCAGCGAGGGCAGGCGGGTAGCGGCGGTGCTCTCCATCGAGCCGAGGGCGAAGTTGCCCGCCGGTTCGCCGGCGTGGGTGATGCTCATCGCCTCATCGCTCAGCGCCAGGATGCGGTTGGCGTAGCACAGAAAGTTATGGCCCATCGGCGACAGGCGCAGGCGCTGTTTTTCGCGGATAAACAGATCGGCGCCCAGCTCCTGCTCGAGCTGGCGCAGCCGGGTGGTCAAATTCGACGGCACGCGGTGCAGCTGCTCGGCGGCGCGGGCGACCGAGCCGGTTTCCGCCACGCAGCAGAACATGCGAAGCTGGGTCAGATCCATAATATTCTCGTTTCGTGATGAACTTGATAACTATTATTCAGTTTTTGTGAGTTTAATACTGCGGCATGATACTGGCAACTTTCTTTTAACCTTTTGGATACCGGTATGGCTTTACGTATTGCCTTGAGCGGTTTTGCCGCGCTGATCGTCGCGATGGGCATTGGCCGCTTCGCTTTCACTCCCCAGGTGCCGCTGATGATCGCGGAACACCAGTTCAGCCTCACCGGCGCCGGGCTGGTGGCGGCGATCAACTATTTGGGCTACCTGTGCGGCGCCTACGACGCGATGCGCGCCACGCGCCACGTCGAGCGGCGCCTGTGGTTGGGCGTATGGGGCGCGATGGCGCTGACGCTGCTGTCGGCGCTGGCGCAGGATGAATGGACGCACGGTGCGCTGCGCTTCGTCATCGGCTGGGCCAGCGGCTGGGCGATGGTGCTGGTGGCGGCCTGGACCAACGAGCGGTTGGCGCACTACGGCCGGCCGGCGCTGAGCGCGGCGGTGTTCGCCGGGCCAGGCGCCGGTATCTTCCTCAGCGGCATGCTGGCGGTGGGCATCAACACGCTGGGGCTGACGGCAGCGCAGGCCTGGCTGGTGTATGGCGGGCTGGCGCTGGTGTTGGTCGGAGGAATTAGCGCCTTTCTGCCGCGCAGCGGCGAGCTGCATCGCCCGGACGTGGCCCCGGAGCCGCTGCTGCTGACGCCGGCGCTCAAACGCCTGGTGTGGAGCTACAGCCTGGCCGGGTTCGGCTATATCCTGCCGGCGACGTTCTTGTCGCAGATGGCGGCGGCACGTTTTCCCGGCAGCCTGTTCGCGCAGTTCGTCTGGCCAGTGTTCGGCGGCGCGGCGGCGCTGGGGATCGTTATTGGCATTTTGACTCGCCACAGGCTGACCACCCAGACCCGGCTGGCGATCACGCTGTGGATACAGGCGCTGGGCGTACTGAGCGCCGAAGTGGTGCCGGGCGTGGCCGGCCTGGCGCTCGGGGCATTGCTGACCGGCGGCGGTTTCCTCTGCGTGGTGCAGCTCGCCCTTCAGCACGGCCGTGAACTGGCGCCGCGCCATGCGCGTTACATGGCCGGGTTGCTGACCACCGGTTATGCGATCGGCCAGCTGGTTGGGCCGATGCTGTCGGCGCTGTCGACCGCCATGACCCATCGGCTGGAGCCGGCGTTGTACGTGGCGGTGGCGGCGCTGTTGGTGGCCGGTGCGCTGGTGGTGAATACCCCGGCGCGGCGGCTGGCGCAAAAAACGGCGATGCGCTGATTAAAATCCATACAAAAAGCGTGGGATCCCGCAGCCGGCCTGATTGTGCTAAATGCGAATATTTCACCTGCGGATGAAGCACTATCACTGGATAATCGCCGCGCTCTCATCTACAGTGGGGGCAAAATCTTGACCGGGTTCACGTTATCCATCACGAAAACTCTGCCGTCACGAGAGCAAGCAATTCGCCGGCCGCACGCCCTACCAGGCCGCCGGCGGGTTCCGTCCGCAGGAGAACAAGTACATGACATCATTAAGTAAAGAAGCCGCGCTGGTGCATGCGGCGCTGGAAGAGCGTGGTCTGGAAACGCCGCTGCGCGGGGAAGTGCTGGATCGCGAAACGCGCAAGCGCCGCATCAAAGAGCACATGACCGAAATCATGCAGCTGCTGAATCTCGATCTGTCCGACGATAGCCTGGCGGAGACGCCGCATCGCATCGCCAAAATGTATGTCGACGAGATCTTCTCCGGGCTGGACTACGCCAACTTCCCGAAAATCACCGTCATCGAGAACAAGATGAAGGTGGATGAGATGGTGACGGTGCGCGATATTACGCTGACCAGCACCTGCGAGCACCACTTCGTGACCATCGACGGCAAGGCCACCGTGGCCTATATCCCGAAAGACTCGGTGATCGGCCTGTCGAAGATTAACCGCATCGTGCAGTTCTTCTCCCAGCGTCCGCAGGTGCAAGAGCGCCTGACCCAGCAGATCCTCGTGGCGCTGCAGACGCTGCTCGGCACCAATAACGTGGCGGTATCGATCGATGCGGTCCATTATTGTGTCAAGGCGCGCGGCATCCGCGACGCGACCAGCGCCACCACCACCACCTCGCTGGGGGGGCTGTTCAAGTCCAGCCAGAATACCCGCCAGGAGTTCCTGCGCGCGGTGCGTCATCACCAGGGGTGATGGCGTTGCGGGGCGACCCGCACGACGACAACAGGCGCCTGCGGGCGCCTTTTTCATGAGCGGAAGACAGCGATAAAAAATGAACAGTCACCCTCTGCCGCGCATCGCCACGCTGGACTGCGTGCGCGGCATCGCCATTCTCGGCATTTTATTGCTGAACATCAGCGCCTTCGGCTTGCCGAAGGCCGCCTATCTCAACCCGGCCTATCTGGGCATGCCGTCGTCGCGCGACGCCTGGACCTGGGCACTGCTCGATCTCTTCGCCCAGGCGAAGTTCCTGGCGATGTTCGCGCTGCTGTTCGGTGCCGGGCTGCAAATGCTGTTGCGGCGCGGCAAAAGCTGGATCCGCGCGCGGCTGTCGTGGCTGGTGCTGTTCGGTCTCGCGCACGCCATCTTCCTGTGGGACGGCGATATTCTGCTGGCCTATGGGCTGATCGGCCTGGTGTGCTGGCGCATGATCCGCGAAGCCAAAGAAACCTTCCAGCTGCTGAAAACCGGCGTGGTGCTCTATCTGATCGGCGTAGCGGTGCTGCTGCTGCTCGGCTTCGTTTCGCACGGTGAGCCGGGCAGCTTCTGGCAGCCGGGCGTGGCGGAGCTGCAGTACGAGAAGTTCTGGAAGCTGCAGGGCGGTTTCGAAGCCTGGCGCAGCCGCGCCGATCTGCTCTCGTCCAGCCTGCTGGCCATCGGTGCGCAGTATGGCTGGGAGCTGGCGGGGCTGATGCTGTTCGGCGCCGGGCTGATGCGCAGCGGCTGGCTGCGCGGCAGTTATTCCTCCGGTTATTACCTGCGGCAGGCGGCGTGGTTGCTGCCGCTTTCGGTGCTGATCCAGCTGCCGGCGGTGGCGCTGCAATGGCAGGTCCACTGGGACTATCGCTGGAGCGGTTTCCTGCTGCAGGTGCCGCGTGAGCTGGGCGCCCCGCTGCAGGCGATGGGCTATCTGGCGCTGTGCTACGGTTTCTGGCCCGCGCTGTCGCGCATGCGCATCGCCCACTGGCTGAGCCTGGTGGGGCGCATGGCGCTGAGCAATTACCTGCTGCAAACGCTGATCTGCACCACGCTGTTTTATCGCTTCGGCCTCTATGAGCAGTTCGACCGGCTGCAGCTGTTGGCGTTCGTGCCGCTGGTCTGGCTGGCCAACCTGGCGTTTTCCGCACTGTGGCTGCGTTACTTCGCTCAGGGGCCGATGGAATGGCTGTGGCGCAAGCTGACGCAGCTGGCCGCCGGCGCAGCGGAACCCAAAACGCAGAAGTGAGCGCCAGCCGGCAGGTTAAAAAAATGTATGTAAACGTTTTCTTTCCTGTGACGTAATTCACGCGAGCAGCGGGTCAATCGGGGTAGGATAGCGCCACCGGCCACTACCCCGATTTCAGGATCCCGCATGCCTCCAGTTCATCCGATCACCATTCGCGACGTGGCGAAACGCGCCGGGGTCTCCGTGGCGACCGTCTCCCGCGTGCTGAACCACAGTGCGCTGACCAGCAAGGAGACGCGTGAGCAGGTGCTGCAGGCGGTGGCGGAGCTGGGCTATCGCCCCAACGCCAACGCGCAGGCGCTGGCGACCCAAAGCAGCGATACCCTGGGCGTGGTGGTGATGGACGTCTCCGACCCGTTCTTCGGCGCGCTGGTGAAAGCGGTAGACACGGTGGCGCAGAAACACCACAAATACCTGCTGATCGGCAACAGCTATCATCAGGCGGACAAAGAGCGCCACGCGATCGAAGTGCTGATCCGCCAGCGCTGTAATGCCCTGATTGTCCATGCCAAAGCCCTGAGCGACGCCGAGCTGATCGGCTTTCTGGAGCAGGTGCCGGGCATGGTGCTGATCAACCGGATTATCCCCGGCTATGAGCCGCGCTGCGTCGGGCTGGATAACGTCTGCGGCGCGGAAATGGCGATGCGTCTTTTGCTGTCGCAGGGCCATCGGCGCATCGGTTATCTGGGCTCCAATCACCCGATCGAAGACGGGCCGCTACGCCAGCAGGGCTATGCGCAGGCGATGGCCGCCGCCGGGCTGGCCACGCCCGACAACTGGCGCGCCTACGGTTCGCCGGATCTGCAGGGCGGCGAGGCGGCGATGGTGGAGCTGCTGGGGCGTAACCTGCAGCTGAGCGCGGTGTTCGCCTACAACGACGCCATGGCCGCCGGCGCCATGGCGGTGCTGAAAGAAAACGGTATCACAGTGCCGCAGCATTTCTCGCTGATCGGCTTCGACGACATCCCCATCGCGCGTTACACCAGCCCCAAGCTCACTACGGTGCGCTATCCGATCGTCTCGATGGCCACGCTGGCGACCGAGCTGGCGTTGCAGGGCGCAGCAGGCCTGGCGGAGCCGCAGGCCGCTCATCTGTTCATGCCGACGCTGGTACGGCGCCATTCTGTCGCCCCCTGGCAAAGTGAGGCGACGGTCACTCTCTGACGATTTAATCTTGTGTAACCGTTTTCAATCTGTGAGAAAATTCACAGAATATTAACATCGCGCCGTCTATGCTCTAGGCGTTTTCCGGCGCAAAGGCCCTTGCCGCTGCAACCTTTACCTCGCGCTGACACAGCATTTCTCGGAAATAACAAGATCCACGGACGACAGGTGTTGAGTGGAAATCGCCTGGCCTGGGGTGTGCGCACTGCCGGTGACCATTGGCTCAAAGACGAGTAATACCCTACACAGAACCGGAGACTGACAATGAATAAGAAGGTTTTCACCCTGGCCGCCCTGGCCGCAGCCATGATGTTTGGCGCCGCAGCCCATGCTGACACCCGTATTGGCGTCACGATTTACAAGTACGACGACAACTTCATGTCGGTGGTGCGCAAGGCTATTGAGAAAGACGCCAAGGCTTCACCGGACGTCACCCTGCTGATGAATGATTCGCAGAACGACCAGTCCAAGCAGAACGATCAGATCGACGTGCTGCTGGCCAAGGGCGTGAAAGCGCTGGCGATCAACCTGGTCGACCCGGCCGCGGCGCCGGTGGTTATCGATAAGGCGCGCGCAAACGATATCCCGGTGGTGTTCTACAACAAAGAACCTTCCCGCAAGGCGTTGGACAGCTACGACAAGGCGTATTACGTCGGCACCGATTCCAAAGAATCCGGCGTGATCCAGGGCGAGCTGATCGCCAAACACTGGAAAGCCAATCCGGCCTGGGATCTGAACAAAGACGGCCAGATCCAGTATGTGCTGCTGAAGGGCGAACCGGGCCACCCGGATGCCGAAGCGCGCACCACCTACGTGGTGAAAACGCTGAACGAAAAAGGCATCAAGACCCAGCAGCTGCAGATGGATACCGCGATGTGGGATACCGCGCAGGCGAAGGACAAGATGGACGCCTGGCTCTCCGGCCCGAACGCCAACAAGATCGAAGTGGTGATCGCCAACAACGACGCCATGGCAATGGGCGCGGTGGAAGCGCTGAAAGCGCACAACAAGACCAGTATCCCGGTGTTTGGCGTCGATGCGTTGCCTGAAGCGCTGGCGCTGGTGAAATCCGGCGCGATGGCGGGCACGGTGCTGAACGACGCCGACAACCAGGCGAAAGCCACCTTCGAGCTGGCGAAGAACCTGGCGGCGGGCAAGCCGGCCACCGAAGGCACCCAATATAAAATCGAAAATAAAGTCGTGCGTATTCCTTACGTTGGCGTAGATAAAGACAACCTGTCTCAGTTTGTTAAATAAGAATTGAGATCCCGCTAAGACCCCGCCGGCGGCGCCAACACCAGGAATACCGCCGGCGGGGATGTTTACGACTGCAAGATCGTTAAGCCAGGTGTATTTATGGCCGATAGCTCACGCGAATTTCTGCTGGAAATGACGGATATCTGTAAGTCATTTCCCGGCGTCAAAGCCTTGGACAATGTCAATTTACGCGTCCGCCCGCACTCGATTCACGCCCTGATGGGGGAGAACGGCGCGGGGAAATCGACGTTGCTGAAATGCCTGTTCGGCATTTACAAAAAAGACAGCGGCAGCATTGTGTTTCAGGGCCGGGAAATCGATTTCAAGAGTTCGAAGGAAGCGCTGGAGCACGGCGTTTCCATGGTGCACCAGGAGCTGAACCTGGTGCTGCAACGCACCGTGATGGACAACATGTGGCTGGGGCGCTACCCGACCAAAGGCCTGTTCGTCGATCAGGAAAAAATGCTCAAAGACACCCAGGCGATCTTCGACGAGCTGGATATCGACATCAACCCGCGCGAAAAGGTGGGCAACCTGTCGGTGTCGCAGATGCAGATGATCGAGATCGCCAAGGCGTTCTCCTACGATGCCAAAATCGTCATCATGGATGAACCGACCTCTTCGCTGACGGAAAAAGAGGTCAATCACCTGTTCACCATCATCCGCAAGCTGAAAGAGCGCGGCTGCGGCATCGTCTATATCTCGCACAAGATGGAAGAGATCTTCCAGCTGTGCGACGAGATAACGGTGCTGCGTGACGGGCAGTGGATCGCCACCCAGCCGCTGGAAGGGCTGGATATGGACAAAATCATCGCCATGATGGTCGGCCGTTCGCTCAGCCAGCGCTTCCCCGACAGGCAGAACACGCCGGGTGAGGTGATCCTCGAGGTGAAGAACCTGACGTCGCTGCGCCAGCCCTCGATTCGCGATGTGTCCTTCGATCTGCACCAAGGCGAGATCCTCGGCATCGCCGGGCTGGTGGGCGCCAAGCGCACCGATATCGTCGAGACGCTGTTCGGCATTCGCGAAAAGGTGGCGGGCACCATCAAGCTGCACGGCAAGGCGATCGACAACCACAGCGCCAACGAAGCGATCAACCACGGTTTTGCGCTGGTGACCGAAGAACGCCGTTCCACCGGGATTTATGCCTACCTCGACGTGGGCTTCAACTCGCTGATCTCCAATATCCGCAATTATAAAAACAAGCTCGGCCTACTGGATAACGCGCGGATGAAGAGCGACACCCAGTGGGTGATCGACGCCATGCGGGTGAAAACGCCGGGGCATCACACCCATATCGGCTCACTGTCCGGCGGCAATCAGCAGAAGGTGATCATCGGCCGTTGGCTACTGACGCAGCCGGAGATCCTGATGCTGGATGAACCGACGCGCGGCATCGACGTGGGCGCCAAGTTCGAGATTTATCAGCTGATGACCGAACTGGCGAAGAAGGGCAAGGGGATCATTATCGTCTCGTCCGAAATGCCGGAGCTTTTGGGGATCACCGACCGTATTTTGGTGATGAGCAATGGTCAGGTTGCGGGCATCGTTAACACTAAACAGACCTCGCAAAATGAAATCTTACGTCTCGCCTCCCTGCACCTTTAAGGATCGGAATTATGAACGCGCTAAATAAAAAAACCTTATTTACCTATTTCAAGGAAGGCGGCATTTACGTGGTGTTGCTGGTGCTGCTGGCCATCATCATCATTCAGGATCCGACTTTCCTCAGCCTGATGAACCTGAGTAACATCCTGACGCAGTCTTCGGTGCGCATCATCATCGCGCTGGGCGTGGCGGGGCTGATCGTGACCCAGGGCACCGACCTGTCCGCCGGGCGGCAGGTGGGGCTGGCGGCGGTGGTGGCGGCCACGCTGCTGCAGTCGATGGATAACGTCAACAAGGTGTTCCCGCACATGGAAACCTGGTCGATTCCCCTGGTCATCCTGCTGGTGTGTGCGGTCGGCGCGGTGATCGGCCTGGTTAACGGCCTGATTATCGCCTATCTCAACGTGACGCCGTTCATCACTACGCTGGGCACCATGATCATCGTCTACGGCATCAACTCGCTGTATTACGATTCGGTCGGCGCTTCGCCGGTCGCGGGCTTCGATCCGAAGTTTTCCACCTTTGCCCAAGGTTTCTTGCGCTTCGGCGACTTTAAGCTGTCGTACATTACCTTCTATGCGCTGATCGCCATCATATTCGTCTGGATCCTGTGGACCAAGACCCGCTTCGGCAAGAACATCTTCGCCATCGGCGGCAACCCGGAAGCGGCCAAGGTGTCCGGGGTCAACGTGCCGTTGAACCTGATCATGATCTATGCGTTGTCCGGCGTGTTCTACGCCTTCGGCGGCCTGCTGGAAGCGGGGCGCATCGGCAGCGCCACCAATAACCTCGGCTTTATGTACGAGCTGGATGCCATCGCCGCCTGCGTGGTGGGGGGCGTCTCCTTCGCCGGCGGGGTGGGTACGGTGTGGGGCGTGGTGACCGGGGTGATCATCTTCACCGTCATCAACTACGGCCTGACCTATATCGGCATCAACCCGTACTGGCAGTACATCATCAAGGGCAGCATCATCATCTTCGCCGTGGCGCTGGACTCGTTGAAATACGCCAAGAAGAAGTAGATTTATCGCCTCGCAGACCACAAGGCCGGCTTATTGCCGGCCTTTGTTTTGGGCGTTTGCCGCGTCAGGGCTGTTTGGCTTTCTGCTTCTCTTCTTTCAGCTTGTGCTCCAGCTCCACCAACTGTTCCGGTGAAACTGCGGGATAGCCCTGGGCGTCTTCCGGCACGGTGTGCATGGCGGAGATCGGGATCAGCGGGCCAAGGAAGCGCGGTTCGCGCTTGAGGATGTACAGATCGGTCAGCGCGCCCAGGCGAGCGAAGATCTCGCGGGCGCGGACCGTCATCATGTCTTTCGGCGACGGCACCGCGTAGCACTGCGCCTGAATGCCCATGTGCAGGGCGATGAACAGCGCGCGCTCGCAGTGGAAACGCTGGGTGATGATGATGAAATCGTTGGTGTCGAACACCTTGCGGGTGCGCACGATGGAGTCCAGGGTACGGAAACCGGCGTAGTCCAGCACGATATCGCTCGGCGCCACGCCGGCGGCGATCAGATCGCGACGCATGGTCATCGGCTCGTTATAGCTTTGCTGGGCGTTGTCGCCGCTCAGCAGCAGGTATTTCACCTTGCCGCTGTTATAGGCGTTGATCGCCCCCTGAATGCGGTAACGGTAGTACTGGTTGATCACCCCGGTGCGGTAATACTTGGCGGTGCCGAGCACCACGCCGACCTGGCGGTGCGGCAATTCCTGCAGTTCGTCGTAGACGTAAGGCGCGGTTTTCCAGCTGATCCAGCGATCCAGCGCAATAGCCGAACCCATCAACACCGCAATGATGATGAACAGGCTGATGATCAGGCGTTTCCACATGTTGTTGCCTTACGCGCGCCGGGCTGAAAAAGATGGATCAAGGCTACTTTACCTGACCGATCGACGCAAGACGCGAACCGCCTGAAGCACGCGCAACGCCGCATTTTTAGGCGGTTTTGCCGCACAAAAAAGCCCGGCGGAGCCGGGCTGGGTCAATTTAGCGCGCCAGTTAGAACGAGGTGCGCTTGTAGCTGCGGTACTGCGGCCGCCAGAAGTTGTGCTCGATGGCTTTCGACAGCGCGTCTTCGGAGGTGACGATCGCCACGCCCTGCAGCTGCGCCGCTTTGCCCACTTCCATGGCGATGCACTTCGACACACCCTGAATATCGTCGATATTCGGCAGCAGTGCGCCGTGGCCGTCGGTGGCCAGCGGCGAACAGTCCGCCAGCGCGCGGCTGGCGGCCATCAGCATGGCGTCGGTGACGCGGGTGGCGCCGGAGGCCAGCACGCCGAGGCCAATCCCCGGGAAGATGTAGGAGTTGTTGCACTGGGCGATCGGGTACAGCTGCTCTTTATAGCTCACCGGCGCGAACGGGCTGCCGGTTGCCACCAGGGCGGCGCCGTCGGTCCAGTTGATGATGTCTTCCGGACGGGCTTCCACGCGCGAGGTCGGGTTGGACAGCGGCATCACGATAGGGCGTTCGCAGTGCTTGTGCATTTCGCGGATCAGCTCTTCGGTAAACAGCCCCGGCTGGCCGGACACCCCGATCAGAATGGTCGGCTTGGCGTTGCGCACCACGTCCAGCAGCGAGATGGCGTCGCTGGCGGTTTCCCAACCGGCCAGGTTGTCGCTCTTCTGTACCAGCTTGCTCTGGAAATCGAGCAGGTTCGGCAGTTTGTCGGTCAGCAGGCCGAAGCGGTCGACCATGAATACGCGGGCGCGCGCTTCGTCTTCGCTCAAGCCTTCGGACTTCATCTGCGCGATGATTTGCTCGGCGATGCCGCAGCCGGCGGAACCGGCGCCGAGGAAGGTGACGGTCTGATCGCGCAGCTGGCTGCCGGCGGCGCGGCTGGCGGCGATCAGGCTGCCGAGGGTGACCGCGGCGGTGCCCTGGATGTCATCGTTGAAGCAGCAGATTTCGTCGCGATAGCGGTTCAACAGCGGGGTAGCGTTGTTCTGCGCGAAGTCTTCGAACTGCAGCAGCACGTTCGGCCAGCGGCGTTTGACCGCCTGAATAAACTCTTCGACGAAGGCGTGGTACTCCTCGCCGGAGATGCGCGGATGGCGCCAGCCCATGTACAGCGGATCGTTGAGCCGCTGCGGGTTGTTGGTGCCGACGTCCAGCACCACCGGCAGCGTGTAGGCTGGGCTGATGCCGCCGCAGGCGGTGTACAGCGACAGCTTGCCGATGGGGATGCCCATGCCGCCGATGCCCTGGTCACCGAGGCCGAGGATACGCTCGCCGTCGGTGACTACGATCACCTTGACGTTCTGCTTGGTGGCATTCTGCAGCATGTCATCGATGCGATCGCGGTTCGGATAGGAGATGAACAGCCCGCGCGCGCGGCGATAGATATCGGAGAAGTGCTCGCAGGCCTCGCCGACGGTCGGGGTGTAGATGATCGGCATCATCTCGCTCAGGTGCGAGTCCAGTAGGCGATAGAACAGAGTTTCGTTGGTGTCCTGGATGTTGCGCAGGTAGATGTGCTTGTCGTTATCGTTCTTGAAATCCTGATACTGACGGTAGGCACGTTCCACCTGTTCTTCGATGGTTTCCACCGCTTCCGGCAGCAGGCCGTGCAGGTTGAAGTGGCTACGTTCTTCCTCGGTGAAAGCGCTGCCTTTGTTCAGCAGCGGAAATTCCAGCAGAATCGGGCCGGCGTAGGGGATGTAGAGCGGGCGTTTGCTTTCGTATTCTAGTTCCATCAGTTTTACTCTTCACGTATCAGATAACTTTATTGCCGACGATCCTAAGAGATAAAGAGAAGATGTACAGCATTTGTTGCCAGATGATGAACCAGGTTGGCGTAATTATCGACAATCAAATGATTTTTTAACTAAAGAAAGTGTCTCTGGCGGCATCGGGGCATTGTATTTGGCGGGCGGGGCTGTTAACGGCGGAACCGGATGGCTCCGCCGTGGTGCGCTTAGAACGCGGCGCGGCTGACGTTTTGGCAGCCCAGTGCCGCCAGCGTGGCGCGGGTGGCGTCCCACTGGCTGAGGATTGCCTCTTGCGGTTCGACCAGCACGGCGCGGCGGATGTTCAGGCAATCGCCGCCGGAGAGGTTCAGCAGGATCAGCGCGGCCTGCAGCGGCGGCAGGCTCGGGTTGAAGGCGGCGTTTTCTGCATAGCGGCCGGCGTAGAGGTTACCGTCCTGTGTTTCCAGCGCCACGCCGCTGTGGGCGTTGCTGTACGGTGCGTGGCTCTGATTGGCCGCAGCCAGCGCCGCCTGCGTCAGCGCATCGTCCAGCGCCAACCGATGGCCGTGATCGACCTTGTCCATCAGCAGCGAAGCGATATCCAGATCTTTCGGGCCGAAGGCGTCCGGCAGATAGTCCGCCAGCGTGGCCGGCGCGCGGCCCGGCAGACGGATCTGCAGCTCGCCGCCGCTGTTCAGTTCATTCATAAACTGACGGCAGTGGCCGCACGGCGTGTAGTTGACGGTGACCGAGGCCAGCGCCGGCTCGCCGCGCAGCCAGGCATGGGTAACCGCGCACTGTTCCGCATGCACGGTTTGCTGCAGCGGTGCGCCGCTGAATTCCATATTGGCGCCGAAATAGAGGTTGCCACTTTGCCCGCGCGCGATGGCGCCGACGTGGAAGTGCGATATCGGGGTTAACGAGCAGGCCGCCGCCAGCGGCAGCAGCGCGAATGCCAGCGCGTCATCGTCCAACCCGCAGCCTGTGCGGATCGCCGCCGCTTGCTCGGCCGTGAACATCGCCGGAAAGTCAGGCGCGTCCAGATAGGGCCGCAGGGCGGATTGCAGTGTCGCAGGCAGTGCGCTGAACGCGGTGTGAAAACGCGGATGCATAGAAAGTCTCTCTACAGGTTAACGGGATAACATTCTAGGCAGGCCAGAGACATTAAAGTGTGATTAATGTCTCTTAATTGATGAAATTAATGCAATGAGATACATAAATGCGAGATGTATCGCAAGTTTCACCCTGTTCAACCGAACAGGTGCAGCAGCACCGGGAACAGGAACGGTGCCAGCAGGGAGGTGATAATGCCGCAGATCACCAGCGCCAGCGAGCCGAAAGCGCCTTCCTGGTAGTCCATCTCCGCGCAGCGTGCGGTGCCCAGCGCGTGGGATGCGGTACCCATCGCCAGACCGCGCGCCGAGTGGGTGGTGATTTTCAACAGGTTGAACAGCGTATGGCCGAACACGGCGCCAAGGATACCGACGAAAATGACGCAGACCGCGCTGATCGCCGGAATGCCGCCGAGCGAGTCCGCGACGGCCATCGCGATCGGCGTAGTGACCGATTTCGGCAGGATAGAGGCGGCGATTTCCGGGGTGGCACCCAGCCACAGGGCGATGGCGCCGCCGCTGATCATGGCGGTCAGGCTGCCGATGAAGCACACCGCGATAATCGACTTCCAGCGCGCGCGGATCTGGTGCAGCTGTTCATACAGCGGGAAGGCCAGCGCGACGACCGCCGGCTGCAGCAGATCGTTGAGGATTTTGCTGCCCTGAAAGTAGCGCTCATAGGGGATGCCGGTGAGCAGCAGCAACGGGATGATCACCGCCATGGAAACCAGCAGCGGGTTGAGCAGCGGCACGTTCAGCTTGCGCGCCAGCCAGCGCGCGGCGAAATAGACCGCCAGCGTCAGCGGCAGCGACCACCAGATTTCATGGATCATGGGTTGCCCTCCGTGTCATCGGGCTTACCGGCGATGCGGCGCTCGCGGTGAAAATAGTGTGAGGTATAGCCGACCACCACCAGCACCATCAGCGTGCTGATGAGGCAAGAGATAACCAGTGGGCCCAGATGCGCGACGATCTGGTCATAGTATTTCATCACCCCGACGCCGATCGGCACGAACAGCAGCACCATGTAGCGGATCAGCAAGTGGCAGCCGGGTTTAACCCATTTGGCCGGCAGAATCTGGGTAGAGAGCAGGGCGAACAGCAGCAGCATGCCGAGGATGCTGCCGGGAATGGCGAACGGCAGCAGCGCCGCCAGCGCATTGCCGACGAACAGACAAAGGTAGATGAGGAGCAGGGCTCTCAGGTATTTCCAGCACAGTGTGAGCACGTTGGCCATTGTCTTTTCCCGTTTAACTGATGCATTCATCATACAATTATACTGTGAGCCATGCCACAGATCGCACCATGAATTCTCGCTATGGATGCCATGCCCGTTCGGCGGGTTGACAGCCCGCAATGGCTGCTACGCGCGGGCTCAGCGCGTGTCTTCGGCGGTTGTCGCCGCGTGTTCCGCCAGCCGGTGGCCGAGGAAGAAAAACAGCAGGCTGAGCAGCGCGGCGACGATCAGCATCACGAACATCAACGGCGGCGCAGCATAGCTGAGCAGCACCCCGCACAGCACCGGGTTGATGGCGCCGCCCAGCGCGCTGAGGTTCTGTACCCCATAGTAGCTGCCTTTCAGGTGCGGCGGCGCGATAAAGTCGATGAACATGTATTCCACCGGGATAACGATGATTTCGCCGAGGGTAAACACCGCCATCGCCGCCAGCCACAGCCAGACCGCCTGGCCGGCCACCATAAAACCGAGCAGCCCGACGATGAAAAACAGCGTGCCCAGCGCCAGCCAGCGCAGCATGTTTTCCTGACGCATGCCGCGGCTGAGCAGGTATTGCAGGGCGATGACGATGCTGGCGTTGACGATCATCACCAGCCCGATGATTTTGTAGGCGAACTCGGCGCTGGAGACGGTGATCAGGTATTGCGACAGATAGCCGGTGAACTGACCGAACACGACGGCACCCAGGGTACTGCCGAGAGTGAAGTAGATCAGCCGCCGATCGCTGCGCAGGATAGTCACCGTCTGGCGGAAGTTGGGGAGCGCCGCGGGGGCGGCGGCTGGCGTTGCGCGCTGTTCCCGACCGCGCAAGCGCAGGCTTAGCGTCGCCACCGTCGCCAGCGCCAACCCGCCCGACAGGTAAAACGGCAGCAGTGGGCTAAGCCCGGCCACCAGAACGCCGAGCGCAGAGCCGATCGCCCAGCCGACGTTGACCAATGTGTAGTTGATTGAGAAAGCCTTGATGCGCTGCTCGACCGGCAGCCAGTCGGCGAAACAGGCCTTAATGGTGATGCTCAGCACAGAATAACAGGTATGCAGGATCGCCAGCACCACGATCACGCCGCCGGGGCGCGGGATCCAGGGAAGGGCGAAGAAGCTCAGCGCAAACAATAAAATCGACAGCAGGATCAGGCGGTTCTTGCTGAATTTGTCCACCAGATAGCCGCCGTACAGGCTGGCAAGGATGCCGAGGGTCAGGCTGACGCCCAGGATCACGCCCACGCTTTTCGGCAGCAGATGGAAATGCTCGGTGAGATAGATGGTAATGAACGGCAGCGTCACGCCGCGGCCGATGGTCAACACCAGCGAACAGGCCAGCAGCATGTTAATCAGCGAGGGGAATCCCTTCATTCGAAGCCTGTGTATGCATACAGTTATTGGGCAATGCAGATAACATAGCGTATTTTGGCGAGGACGGAAGGGGGAAGCCGAAAATTAGTTTAAAAACAGAGGCTGCGTCGGCAGCCTCGTCAAAAACAGCATTATTTACCGTGTTCGGCCTGCAGCGTGGCGAACCACGGCTGCACGAAGTCGCTGCTGCTGCCCCAGCCGGGGATGATCTTCGCCAGCCCGGCGACGTTGACCGGCCCCGGCTGCGCCAGCAACAGCGCTTGCGGAATGACCGTCGCTTTGAACTGATAGCTGTCCGGCGTGCTTTCCCCGGCGATCTTGTTGGCCACCAGGCGCAGGTTGACTGCACCGATAAGCTTCGGATCCACCGCCACGCTGACCTGCCACGGGCTGCCGGCTTCGCGCATCAGTTGCAAGTCCTGGTTGGAGATATCGATGCTGTACAGCTTGATTTCGGTGCGGCCATTCTCTTTCAACGCCTTGTAAGCGCCCTGGGTAAAGGCATCCCAGGTGCCCCAGATGGCGTCGATCTTGCCTTTCGGGTATTTCGCCAACACCGCGCCCACCTTGTTGGCGGTATCGCCCTGTACGTCGGATGAGACCGCACCGATCGATTCCAGCTCGTGAATGCCCGGATGCTGTTTCAGCAGCTGCTGATAGGCGGCCTGGCGACGTTCCATCGGTGGGAAGCCGGCCACCCAGAGTTTGATGATGTTGGCCTGGCCGTTGAAATCCTTCACCAGCTGGCCGAAGGAGGCGTTGGCCAGCGAAGCGTCGTCCTGCTGCGAGACGGTGACGCCGGGAACGCTGCCGCTGACGTCGGTATCGAAAGCCGCGACGGCGATGCCGGCCGCCGCGATGCGTTTGACCAGATCGGTGGAATAGGGGGCTCGCCCCTGCGAGAGGATGATGCCGTCATATTTCTGGCTGATAGCCTGGTTGACGAAGTCCTGGAAACGCGCGTCGTCGCCGTTGCTGAGGAAGGTGTCCACCTTGAAGCCCAGCTTGCGTCCTTCCTGAATGGTGCCCGCCAAAAATTGCGTGGTGTTGTCGTCGGATCCGAGGTTGCGGATCACCGCGATGCGCACCGGCCCCTGATGCTGAGCGATGGCGGCCGGCACGGCGGCGTTTTCCGCCGCCTGCAGCGGCAGGGCGGCCAGCAGGCTGAGGGCGAGCAGCGAAGTCTTGAGATTTTTCATTATTATAGGCTCCAAAAAAGCGGGTAAACGGTCCCGGTGAAGGTCTGTTATAGCAGTCTTTCTGTCTGGACGTCTATTTGTTGTTGCGGAGCATCATAGCGAGATGCGGCGGGCGAGGGAATCAGAGCGGTTATGACTTTTTCTTACTGTTTATAACGTTGGGTTTGAGGCATTAAAAAGGGCCGAGCAAGCTCGACCCTTGATGTAACGCGCCGGCGCGGTTACTTGACCTGCATGCCAGGCTGCGCGCCGCTGTCCGGGCTCAGCAGGAAGATCTCTTTCCCGCCGGGGCCCGCCGCCATCACCATGCCTTCCGAAACGCCGAAGCGCATTTTGCGCGGCGCCAGGTTGGCGACCATGATGGTCAGGCGGCCTTCCAGCGCTTTCGGATCCGGGTAAGCGGAGCGAATGCCGGAGAAGATCTGGCGCGATTCGCCGCCCAGATCCAACTGCAGCTTCAGCAGTTTGTCGGAGCCTTCGACAAAGTCGGCGCTTTTGATCAGGGCGATGCGCATGTCCACCTTGGCGAAGTCGTCGAAGGTGATGGTTTCCTGAATAGGATCATCGGCCAATGGACCGGTCACCGGCTTGGCGGCGGCCATGTCTTCTTTCGAGGCGTTGACCATTTCGTTGACCTTGTCCAGATCGATGCGGTTGAACAGCGCTTTGAATGCGTTCACCTGGTGGCCCAGCAACGGCTGCGGGATTGCGTCCCAGCTCAGCTCGGCGTTGAGGAACGCTTCGGCGCGTTCGGTCAGCGAAGGCAGCACCGGCTTCAGGTAAGTCATCAGCACGCGGAACAGGTTGATGCCCATCGAGCAGATGGCCTGCAGATCGGCGTCGCGGCCTTCTTCCTTCGCCACCACCCAAGGTGCCTGCTCATCCACGTAGCGGTTGGCCAGATCGGCCAGCGCCATGATTTCGCGGATCGCGCGGCTGAACTCGCGGCCGGCGTAAGCTTCGGCGATGCTCTGCGCCGCGTCGACGAAGGTCTGGTACAGCGCCGGATCGGCCAGGCTGTCGGCCAGCTTGCCGCCGAAGCGTTTGTTGATAAAGCCGGCGTTACGTGACGCCAGGTTCACCACCTTGTTGACGATGTCGGCGTTTACGCGCTGCACGAAGTCTTCCAGATTGAGATCGATATCATCAATGCGTGAAGAGAGCTTGGCGGCGTAGTAATAGCGCAGGCAGTCGGCGTCCAGATGCTGCAGGTAGGTGCCGGCCTTGATGAAGGTGCCGCGCGATTTGGACATTTTGGCGCCGTTCACCGTCACGTAGCCGTGCACGAACAGGTTGGTCGGTTTGCGGAAGTTGCTGCCTTCCAGCATCGCCGGCCAGAACAGGCTGTGGAAGTAGACGATGTCCTTGCCGATAAAGTGATACAGCTCGGTGGTGGAATCTTTGCGCCAGAACTCGTCGAAGTCCAGATCGTCGCGCTTGTCGCACAGGTTCTTGAAGGAGCCCATGTAGCCGATCGGCGCGTCCAGCCAGACGTAGAAGTATTTGCCCGGCGCATCCGGGATCTCGAAGCCGAAGTAAGGCGCATCGCGGGAGATGTCCCACTGCTGCAGGCCGGATTCGAACCACTCCTGCATCTTGTTCGCCACTTGCTCTTGCAGCGCGCCGGAGCGCGTCCACGCCTGCAGCATTTCGCTGAAGGCCGGCAGGTCGAAGAAGAAGTGCTCGGAGTCGCGCATCACCGGCGTCGCGCCGGAAACCACGGACTTCGGATCGATCAGTTCCGTCGGGCTGTAGGTGGCGCCGCACACTTCGCAGTTATCGCCGTATTGATCCGGCGATTTGCATTTCGGGCAGGTGCCCTTCACGAAACGGTCCGGCAGGAACATGCCTTTCTCCGGATCGTACAGCTGAGAAATGGTACGGTTCTTGATAAAACCGTTTTCTTTCAGGCGGCTGTAAATCAGGGTGGACAGCTCACGGTTTTCATCGCTATGGGTCGAATGGTAGTTGTCATAGCTGATGCCAAAGCCGGCGAAATCCTGTTGGTGCTCCTGGCTCATCTCCGCGATCATTTCTTCCGGTTTCACGCCCAGTTGCTGCGCTTTCAGCATGATCGGCGTGCCGTGCGCGTCGTCCGCGCAGATGAAATGCACTTCGTGGCCGCGCATTCGTTGGTAACGCACCCAGATATCCGCCTGGATGTGCTCGAGCATGTGGCCGAGATGGATGGAACCATTTGCGTACGGTAGCGCGCACGTCACCAATAATTTTTTCGCGACTTGAGCCATAGTGAGAACTTGCTTTCTGTAATGAATAAAAGGGCCTTCGATGTTAACCGATCGCGCCCTTCGCTGCTAGGGCGGTTTCTTGCAGGTTATATGCGCCAGCGGCAGCGCAGTTCTGATATGCTTAGCCGGAAGCTACTCATTCAAAATCAAGGAGCCGGGATGAACGCAAAATCCCCTGAGCAGACCAACCCCGAAGTTCTGCGCGCCCTGGTGACCGGTGTACTGGCCGCCTTTGAACACCCGACGTTGAAAAACAACCTGACCGCATTGAAGGCCATTCATCACTGCGCGTTGCTGGACGATGTGCTGCATATCGAACTGACGATGCCGTTTGCCTGGCAGAGCGGTTTTGAGGCGCTGCAGGCGAGCGTCGCCCCCGAGCTGTTGCGCGTGACCGGCGCTTCCGCTATCGACTGGAAGCTGAAACACGACATCACGACGCTGAAACGCGCCAACGGCCAGGCCGGCATCAAAGGCGTGCGCAACATCGTCGCCGTCAGCTCCGGCAAAGGCGGGGTGGGGAAATCCAGCACCGCCGTCAACCTGGCGCTGGCGCTGGCCGCCGAAGGGGCCAAGGTCGGTATTCTGGATGCCGACATTTACGGCCCGTCGATCCCCAACATGCTGGGTACCGAACATGAGCGGCCGACCTCGCCGGACGGTCAGCACATGGCGCCGATCGTGGCGCACGGCCTGGCGACCAACTCCATCGGTTACCTGGTGACCGACGATAACGCCATGGTGTGGCGCGGCCCGATGGCCAGCAAGGCGCTGATGCAGCTGCTGCAGGATACGCTGTGGCCGGATCTGGATTACCTGGTGCTGGACATGCCGCCGGGCACCGGCGACATCCAGCTGACGCTGTCGCAGAACATTCCGGTGACCGGCGCGCTGGTGGTTACCACCCCGCAGGATATCGCTTTGCTGGATGCCGCCAAGGGCATCGTGATGTTCGAGAAAGTGCATGTGCCGGTGCTGGGCATCGTGGAGAACATGAGCGTGCACATCTGCAGCAACTGCGGTCACCATGAGCCGATCTTCGGCACCGGCGGCGCTGAAAAGCTGGTGCAGAAATACCACAGCCGTCTGCTGGGGCAGATGCCGCTGCATATCTCGCTGCGCGAAGACCTGGATCGCGGTACGCCGACGGTGATCAGCCGCCCGGACAGCGAATTCGCCGAGATGTATCGTCAGCTCGCCGGCCGCGTGGCCGCGCAGATGTATTGGCAGGGCGAGGCGATCCCGACAGAGATTGCGTTCCGCGCGCTGTAATCTGCCTATGGCAAGGCAAGAGCCCGGCTTAAACGCCGGGTTTTTTTATGGGATGCGAGCAGGGTTGTGCAAATCCGCGCGGGTATAAGGACGTTCGATTTGCGCCAGCGTTTTGGCGATATGTTCCAGCAACCCCTGGGTGGGGGCCGGCTGACGCTGTCCCATCAGTGCCAACGGCAAGGCCAGCGCGATGGCCAGGTGTGGCCAGGAAAGGCATGGGCGAGCCTTGGCGCGTTGCAGCCACAGGAACAGTGCGCTGGCCAGGTAGCCTAAAATCAATCCGCTGATCACCTCGGATACTGAGTGAACGCGAATTTCCAGCCGCGACACGCCGATGGTGAAAGGCAATATCCACCCGGTCAATAGCGCGAGGCTGCGCACCGGATGGGAAAATCGGCCGGTCAATGCCCAGAGCAGCGGCGGCCAGATGCTGGCTGCGAGGGCCGAATGGCCGCTGAATCCGGTGAAATCATAACTTGCGTTACCAATACCCCAGCCCATAAAGGCCAGTTTGGACAGGCAGACCAGCCCGCCGGTGAAGCCGAAGATCAACGCCCACTGCCAGCCTGCCGCGCGTGTGGCGGAAGACGCGAGCAGCAACAAAAACAGAATCAGCGCGCAGGGTAGCAGCAGCATGCTGTCGCCGAAAAAAGTCAAAAAATACCAATCCAGCACATCAATCTCCGATGAAAGACTACGGGGTCCAGAAGTCAGCGCTGGAGTTTAACCTGTTGCCGGGCATTACCCTAGCCGTGAGATTCTTAAAATGCCGCTTTGCCGATACGGCGCGATAGCCCGAATTCGCCCGCCGTCGCGCAATATACAGTGGCGCAAACCTCGACGACTCCCTATAATTGTCGCGTTTTAGTTCCCCCCTTCACATTACGAAATCAGGTCTTTAATTTTATGACTGACAATCCGCATCAGTGCGTCATTATTGGTATAGCTGGCGCATCTGCCTCCGGAAAAAGCCTTATTGCCAGCACGTTGTACCGCGAACTCCGCGAGCAGGTCGGCGATGAGCACATCGGCGTTATTCCAGAAGACAGTTACTATAAAGACCAGACTCACCTGACCATGGAAGAACGGGTCAAAACCAACTATGACCACCCGAGCGCCATGGATCACAACCTGCTGTTCCAGCATCTGCAGATGCTGAAGGCCGGCAAGGCGATTGAACTGCCGCTGTACAGCTACACCGAACACACGCGCAAGAAAGAAACCGTCCATCTCGAACCTAAAAAAGTGATTATTCTGGAAGGGATCTTGCTGCTGACGGATATCCGCCTGCGCCAGGAGATGAACTTCTCGATCTTCGTCGACACGCCGCTGGATATCTGCCTGATGCGCCGCATGAAGCGCGACGTCAACGAGCGCGGCCGCTCGATGGATTCGGTGATGGCGCAATACCAGAAGACCGTGCGCCCGATGTTCCTGCAGTTTATCGAACCTTCCAAACAATACGCCGATATCATCGTCCCGCGCGGCGGCAAGAACCGCATCGCGATCGATATTCTGAAAGCCAAAATCAGCCAATTCTTTGAATAATGCCGCTTAATGGCCGGAAATGTGCATTTCCGGCCGGTGGCCAACTATTTGCACCCCGGCGTAGACCTTTCGCCCGTTGTGTGGCAATTTTTGTTTAGTGACGCGTTTTGATGGAGAAGAAAGACATGAGACTGTGCGACCGCGATATAGAAGCCTGGCTGGATAGCGAGAAACTGGTGATTTCCCCGCGCCCGCCGCTCGAACGCATCAACGGGGCCACAGTAGATGTCCGTTTGGGCAATCAGTTCCGCGTGTTCAGTGGCCATACCGCGCCTTTTATCGATCTTAGCGGGCCGAAAGACGAAGTCAGCGCCGCGCTGGATCGCGTGATGAGCGACGAGATTGTCCTGCCGGAAGGCGAGGCGTTCTTCCTCCATCCCGGCGAGCTGGCCCTGGCGGTGACGTTCGAATCCGTGACGCTGCCGGACGATCTGGTCGGTTGGCTCGACGGCCGTTCTTCTTTGGCGCGCCTGGGGCTGATGGTGCACGTGACCGCGCACCGTATCGATCCGGGCTGGCATGGGCGCATCGTGCTGGAGTTCTACAACTCCGGCAAGCTGCCGCTGGCGCTGCGGCCGGGGATGCTGATTGGCGCCTTGAGCTTTGAGCCGTTGTCCGGCCCGGCTGCTCGGCCATACAACAGCCGCCAGGACGCAAAATATCGCGATCAGCAGGGTGCAGTAGCCAGTCGAATCGACAAGGACTAACGGAGCGGGATGCACCGTCGGTGTGGCGCTGACAAGAGGGTGGCATGAGAAGATTACTGACGACATTGGCGATTTTACTGGTGGTCGTGGTGGCGGGGATGTCCGCGCTGGTACTGCTGGTCAATCCGAATGATTTTCGCGGCTACATGGTCAAAAAAGTCGAGCAGAAGAGCGGCTACCAGCTGACGCTCGAAGGCGACCTGCGGTGGCACATCTGGCCGCAGCTCAGCATTTTGGCCGGCCGCATGACGCTAACCGCACCGGGTGCCAAAGCGCCGGTGGTGAGTGCGGAAAACATGCGCCTCGATGTCAAACTGTTGCCGCTGCTGTCGCATCAGCTGTTTGTGAAGCAGGTGATGCTGAAAAACGCGGTTATCCGCCTCACGCCCGACAGCGAAGAGCACTCGCAGGTGGACGCCCCGATCGCACCCGCCGGTAGCGGTACTGACGCGGCAGACGCGGCCTGGAAGTTCGATATCGATAATCTTCGGGTGGTGGACAGCCTGCTGATTTGGCAGCGTGCCGATAACGAACAAATCAATGTCCGGGATATCAACCTCACCCTGCAACAAACGCAAAAACGCCAGGCGCAGCTGGAACTTTCCAGCCGGGTCAACCGCGATCAGCGTGACCTGACCTTCAGCATGGCGGCCGATGTCGATCTGCAGCAGTTCCCACGCCAGATTGGCGCCAAAGTGACCCAGTTCAATTACCAACTGGCGGGCGCGGATATTCTGAACGGCGGTATTCAGGGAGAGGGTAATGCGCAGGTTGTCTATCAGCAGACGCCGGCGCAGATTGCCGTCAGCCAGCTGAACGTCAGCGCCAATAACAGTCAGTTGACCGGCGATATCAGCGCCACGCTGGGGGCAGTGCCCGGCTATGTGGTGAACCTCAATTCGGCAAACCTCGATCTCGACGCGCTTTCCGGCTGGCAATCCAGCACCACGACCGCCGAGCAGCCCGCCGTGACTTCCGCGCCGGTGATCGCCAGCCAGGTTGACGATCGGCAGCAAAACCTGGAGGCGCTGCGCGATTTCACTGCACAGTTGAACCTGCAGGCGGCACAGGTAACCTATCGCGGTATGAACGTTACCCAGTTGGCCGTTACGGCGGACAACCAACGCGGCCTGCTGACGTTGCGCAAGCTTGCCGGGCAATTGGCCGGCGGAGATTTCTCCTTGCCGGGAACGCTCGACGCGCGCGGCAATAAACCGGTGATAAGCGTGCAACCGGTGCTGAATCAGGTTGAGCTCGGCACGGTGCTCAAGGCATTCGATATGCCGCAGATGCTCACCGGCAAGTTCAGCATGAAAGGGGATCTGACCGGCGATCGCCTCTCTTCACAGGCATTTGAGCGCCGCTGGCGCGGTACGGCGCAGCTGGCGATGCAGGATGCGCAGCTGCACGGTCTGAATATTCAGCAGCTGATTCAGCAGGCGGTGGCGCGTAATGATAACAGCGTACGTGGGCAAGACAGCTATCAGCGCTATACCGAGGTCAAAAGCGTCTCGGCGCAGGCCAGTCTGAATCAGGGCACGGTCGAACTCAGCGGCCTGACGGCGGATTCGCCTTTGCTGGCGCTGACCGGCGCCGGCAGCATCGATATGCCGGGCAAACAGTGCGACATGGCGCTCAACGTGCGCGTCACCGGCGGTTGGCAAGGGCGCGGCGAGCTGATTGAGCAACTGCAAAAAACGCCGATCCCGCTGCGGGTCTATGGGCCTTGGCAACAGCTGAATTATCAACTGCAGGTCGATCAAGTGCTGCGCAAAACGCTGCAGGATCGGGCCAAGGATGCGTTGAACAAATGGGCTGAAAAGAACAAGGATTCGCGCGAAGGCCAGGATCTGAAAAAGCTGCTCGACAAGCTGTAATCTCCTCTGACGCGGGTCGCATTGTGGCCCGCGTCAATCTCGATGTTTCCCGCGATAATTTCTCTCCGTTACCTTGATGAAGGTCATGAAGACTCGCGCGCAGTTTGTGCAGAGTAAGGGACTGTTCTGCTATGACTATGCGCCTGAGCGCGAAAACATGACGAGTTGAGGAAACATGATAGAGCTTCTTATTGGCGCCGTAGTGGCGGCGGGCGTGGGCCGTTACATCATCAAGGGGTATTCCGCCACCGGCGTCTTGATGGTGGGCGGATTACTGCTGCTCGGTATCAGCGCCCTGATGGGGAAAACGCTGTTGCCGTCCGGCGCGGCGTCTACCGGCTGGCGCGCGACCGACATGATCGAATACGTCAAGATCTTGCTGATGAGCCGCGGCGGCGATCTGGGCATGATGATCATGATGCTGTGTGGTTTCGCCGCTTACATGACGCATATCGGCGCCAACGACGTGGTCGTCAAGCTGGCCTCGCGCCCGCTTCAGATGATCAACTCGCCTTATCTGCTGATGGTGGCGGCCTATTTTGTCGCTTGCCTGATGTCATTGGCGGTCTCTTCCGCTACCGGCCTCGGCGTATTGCTGATGGCGACGCTGTTCCCGTTGATGGTGAACGTTGGCATCAGCCGCGGGGCGGCGGCGGCCATTTGCGCTTCGCCGGCGGCGATTATTCTGGCGCCCACCTCTGGCGACGTGGTACTGGCGGCCAAGGCGGCGGAGATGCCGCTGGTGGACTTCGCGTTCAAAACCACGCTGCCGATCTCGATTGCCGCCATCGTCTGCATGGCCGTGGCGCACTTTTTCTGGCAGCGCTATCTCGACAAAAAGAACAATGAAAAGCATCACATCATGGACGTCAGCGAAATCAACACCCACGCGCCGGGGTTCTATGCGATTTTGCCGTTTACGCCGATCCTCGGCGTGCTGATTTTCGACGGAAAATGGGGGCCGGAGCTGCATATCATTACTGTACTGGTCGGGTGCATACTGTTGGCGGCCGTGATCGAGTTTGTGCGCAGCTTCAGCGCCAAACAGGTATTCAGCGGCCTGGAAGTGGCCTATCGCGGCATGGCGGACGCTTTCGCCAGCGTGGTGATGCTGCTGGTGGCCGCGGGTGTATTCGCGCAGGGGCTGAGCACCGTTGGCTTTATCAGCGGCTTGATCGGGCTGGCGCAGTCGTTCGGCACCGGTGGTTTGATCATGATGTTGGTGCTGGTGGTGATCACCATGCTGGCGGCCATGACCACCGGTTCCGGCAATGCGCCGTTCTATGCGTTCGTCGAACTGATCCCGAAACTGGCGGCGCAGATGGGCGTGAATCCGGCCTATCTGGTGATCCCGATGCTGCAGGCGTCTAACCTCGGCCGCACGCTGTCGCCGGTCTCCGGCGTGGTGGTGGCGGTTTCCGGCATGGCGAAAATCTCGCCGTTCGAAGTGGTGAAACGCACTTCGGTGCCGGTGATTGTCGGGTTGGTGGTGGTGATCGTGGCGACCGAGCTGTTGGTTCCCCAGTAAAAAAAAGGCCGGGCGATGCCCGGCCTCAATGCTAAACCTCGTAGTCCTCCGGTGGGGGAGGCGGGGTGATCTTCACTTTCAGAATGCGGTGGCTGTTAACCTCCAGCGGTTCGAACAGATAGTCACCGATCTTGATTTGCTCGCCTTCTTGCGGCACACGCTGGCTGTGTTCCATCAGCAGCCCCGCCAGCGTGTGGTATTCGCGTTTTTCTTCCAGCGGCATCGGCAGGTACAGCACCAGATCTTCCAGCGGCATATAGCCGTTGGCAATCCAGCTGCCGTCTTCGTTTTGCTGAATGTCATGGCGTGCGTCCACCTCTTCGCCGGCCTCCGGCAGATTGCCGGCGATGGTTTCCATCACGTCCGTCAGGGTGACGATACCTTCGACGGAACCGAACTCGTCGACCACAAAGGCAAAGTGCGTCTGCGCCTGGCGGAACTGTTCCAGGGCGCTTAACAGCGTGAGCTGTTCCGGGAAGATCAGCGGTTGGCGTATCAGCGCGCGCAGATCCAACGGCGCCTGCGCCAACTGCTGTTTGAGGACGTCGATAGTATGGATAACGCCCAGCGGTTCGTCGCTGGCGCTGCTTTCCACCACCACGATGCGCGTGTGCTGATTACGCTCCAGCAATTGCGTCAGTTTCTCCTGCGGATCGTTCAGCTCGAGGTATTCGACGTCGTGACGCGAAGTCATGATGCTGCTGACCGTGCGCTGCGCCATGCCCAGCACGCGTTCGATCATGCGCCGCTCTTGCTGATTGAAGATCTCGCCGTTTTCGCTGTCGCTGTCCGCCAGCAGGTTGGCGGAGTGGCTGTCGACCTCCGCTTCTTCGTGTTTACCACTCAGCATGCGCAGTACCGCCTCGGCGGTGCGCTCGCGCAGTGGCCGCACCTTCGACAGGAAGCGCCGGCGGTTGAACTGTGCCAGTTGGTTCAATGCTTCGATCATCACCGAGAAGCCGATCGCCGCGTAGAGGTAACCTTTCGGAATATGATAGCCGAAGCCCTCCGCCACCAGGCTGAAGCCGATCATCAGCAGGAAGCTCAGGCACAGGATAACGATAGTCGGGTGAGCGTTGACGAAGCGCGTCAGCGGCTTGCTGGCCAGCAGCATCAGGCCGATGGCGATACACACCGCGATCATCATCACCGCCAGGTGGTCGACCATGCCGACCGCGGTGATCACCGAGTCGAGCGAGAAAACGGCGTCCAGCACCACGATCTGCGCCACCACCGGCCAGAAACGCGCGCCTTTGCGTGCGCCGTGCTGCTCTTCATCCTTGCCCTCCAGCCGTTCGTTCAGCTCCATGGTGGCCTTGAACAGCAGGAATATCCCGCCGACCAGCATGATCAGATCGCGGCCGCTGAAGGGGTGCTCCGCGACGATGAACATCGGTTTGGTCAGCGTCGCCAGCCACGAGATGGAAGCGAGCAGCGCCAGGCGCATGACCAGCGCCAGCAACAGACCGACGACACGAGCCTTATCTCTTTGTTGTTTTGGTAGTTTGTCCGCCAGAATGGCGATGAAGACAAGGTTGTCTATACCCAGAACGATTTCCAGCACGACCAATGTGGCCAGGCCGGCCCAAATTGTTGGATCAGCGATCCATTCCATACGCCCAATTTCACCTGTAAGTTCTACGGCTTATGCCGCACGGGAATGATGGGCGCTGGGGCGGCAAAATTCAACTTTAATCAGAGGAAGGGGATGAAAACAGGTTATTTTGGCAGAAAAAGTACCCAATATTTCAAAGCACATTCAGGTGTAGCTGGCATAACGGAGAAACGGTGCATGAGAATGCTAACTGGGCTGTTCATAAAAGACACATGCTTTAAATGTCAATAATATCAAAGTATTGAAATAGGTTTCTTATGCTATTATTTGCATGGCTCCAGCGAGTTAGTAGTCTTATTCTGAAAACACCTAACCACGGGTATCTAAGGCTTGTATCAGCAAGTCAATAGTATAAGAATCTTAGCCATATAAGCGAAGATAACTCGAGTTTTTTGGTTATAAGGGCATAGATTCTCGTTATTCTTCAAGCTGCGAAATACCAATGTGTGATACGTGCACTTTAGTCATGTACAGAAGCGTACTTAGCGTTCATTGGATTGCGACAGGGATTTTCATAACAGCGTTTTGGTAGCTATAAGCCAAGGGCGGTAGCGTGTCTGATCGAATTGTTTGCGTTGCTATGCTTTACCTAAAATGTGTGATTTATACTATATAAATCATAAGGTTGCTTGTGGAAGTGGAAATGCAGAAAAGACTGAAAGCTGTGATCCCAGTGGCGGGTTTAGGAACTCGTATGTTGCCGGCAACCAAGGCGATCCCTAAAGAAATGTTGCCGGTGGTCGATAAGCCACTTATCCAATACATTGTCGATGAGTGTGTCGCCGCCGGCATTAAGGATATCGTGCTGGTCACCCACTCTTCGAAGAATGCGATTGAAAACCATTTTGACACTTCTTTCGAGTTGGAAGCCGTGCTGGAAGCGCGTGTAAAACGCCAGCTGCTGGCTGAAGTGCAAAACATTTGCCCGCCGGATGTGACCGTGATGCAGGTGCGTCAGGGGCAAGCGAAAGGGCTCGGGCATGCGGTATTGTGCGCGAAACCCATGGTAGGGGATTCCCCTTTTGTCGTCTTGCTGCCAGATGTGTTGTTGGATGATGCAACCGCGGATCTTCGTACAGAAAACCTGGCTAAAATGATCCAACGCTTTGAAGCTACAGGGTGCAGCCAAATCATGGTTGAACCGGTACCAGAGCAGGATGTGTCAAAATATGGTGTAGTGGATTGTGCAGGAGTAGCACTGGTTGCAGGCGAAAGTGCGCCGATGTCTGCCGTGGTTGAAAAACCCGCACGCGAGGAAGCGCCATCTAACCTGGCGGTTGTGGGGCGCTACGTGCTCTCCGCCGCTATTTGGCCGTTGCTCGAGAAGACGCCTCCAGGCGCGGGCGATGAGATCCAGTTGACCGACGCTATCGCCATGCTGATGGATGAGCAAATAGTGGAAGCCTTCCATATGAGCGGTAAATCACACGACTGCGGCGATAAACTTGGCTATATGAAGGCCTTTGTGCAATACGGTCTACGCCATGCCACAGAAGGTGAAGATTTTTCGCAATGGTTGAAGCTGGCCTTGAATAACAACTAACATGTGGCTGAGTACGTTTACAAGATTGAAGAGGACGAGCATGACGAAGTTGAAAGCTGTCATTCCTGTCGCTGGTCTGGGCATGCATATGCTACCGGCGACCAAAGCGATTCCTAAAGAGATGTTGCCGATCGTCGATAAGCCTTTGATTCAATATATTGTTAATGAGTGCGTAGCGGCAGGTATCAAAGAGATCATTCTGGTTACGCATTCATCTAAAAATGCAATAGAAAACCATTTCGATACGTCCTTTGAATTGGAAGCGATGCTCGAAGCTCGCGTTAAGCGCCAGTTGTTGGATGAAGTCCAATCAATAACGCCGAAAGGCGTAACGTTGATGCATATTAGGCAAGGGCAACCAAAGGGGCTGGGTCATGCGGTACTTTGCGCCAAGCCATTGATCGGAGACTCTCCTTTCGTGGTGCTGTTGCCGGATGTGTTGCTTGATGATGCTAAAGCCGATCTGAAAAAAGATAATCTGGCTCACCTCATTTCCCGCTTCGAAGAGACGGGTTTGAGTCAGGTATTGATCCAACCCGTGGATGAGCATGTTTTGCGCGACTATTCCGTTGTGGAGTGCCAGAACAATGCGTTGCGACAAGGTGAATCTTCACCCATTACCGCGATTATCGAAAAACCGGACAGTGATGTTCAACTGAAGTCCAACTATTCAGCCGTTGGGCGCTACGTGCTTTCAGCCACTATCTGGCCCATTTTGGAAAAAACCGAGCCGGGTGCCTGGGGACGCATTCAGTTGACGGACGCGATTGCCGAATTGCTGAAACATCAGACGGTAGAAGCCACAGAGTTGGTTGGCGAGTCGTTTAACTGCGGTGAAAAGATGGGTTACTTGCGGGCATTCGTGACATATGGCTTACGCCATCCAACGCAGGGTAAGGCCTTCCGTGAGTGGGCTGAACGACTGTATTTGTAAAATATATCGATTACTCTTAATGACCGGTTGGGAACGATGCTTAACTGGTCGCTGCTATGTTTAGGACAAAAACGACGGGCTTGCCGCAGCTCTTTTTTTAAGAATTATGCAATAATGCTCCGAGAGTTTAAGTCTAACAAATCTGAATTCAACACTTGCTCAATGAACGCGCATCTTAGAGTGCCTTCGTGTGAGTATTGACAACTCATTTCGCTGAGTGCCGCAGTAGGCGCCATGGTTGGCCTGGGGCTTGGCATTACATGCATTTTTACTTTGAAAGTGATGATAACTCGATGGCAAAAAAAAAATGGAAACTGATACCGCTTCTGGTATCTATCAGTGTGGTCAGCGGCTGTACTATCGTGCCGGGCTCTCATCTTTCAACCAGTGGCAAAGACGTCGTAAAACAGCAAGATAGTGATTTTGATCTTAACAAGCTGGTAAATATTTATCCGATGACGCCGAGCTTGGTCGAGAAAATGCGGGCGAAGCCGGTTGTGGCGCAGCCGAACTCGTTGCTGGAGCGCGAGCTTCAGACTTACGAATACCGTATCGGCATCGGCGATGTATTGATGGTCACTGTGTGGGATCACCCCGAACTGACTACGCCAGCTGGCCAATACCGCAGCGCTAGCGACACGGGTAACTGGGTCAATTCTGACGGCACCATCTTCTATCCCTATATTGGCAAAGTAAAAGTTGCGGGCAAGACGATGGTTCAGGTTCGCGAAGAGATCACCAACCGCCTAGCACAGTATATTGAGAGTCCGCAAGTGGATGTAAGCATCGCGGCGTTTCGTTCGCAGAAAGTCTACGTGACGGGTGAAGTGGCGGCCTCCGGGAAACAGGCAATCACTAACGTGCCGTTGACCGTGATGGACGCGATCAATGCAGCAGGCGGTCTGGCGGAGAATGCCGACTGGCGCAACGTGGTGTTAACGCATAATGGTAGAGAACAGCGTATTTCTTTGCAGGCGTTGATGCAGCGCGGCGATCTGACCCAAAACCGTTTACTTTATCCCGGCGATATTCTTTACGTTCCGCGCAATGATGATTTGAAAGTCTTCGTGATGGGCGAGGTTAAGAAGCAAACTACGCTGAAGATGGATCGCAGTGGTATGACCCTAACCGAGGCGTTGGGCAATGCAGAAGGCATGGATCAATCCTATTCCGATGCGACTGGCGTATTTGTGATTCGTCCTTTGCTCGGCAAGGGGAACAACAAGCTGGCGGATATCTATCAGTTGAACGCGTCTGATGCGGCCGCCATGGTCATGGGCACAGAATTCCAACTCCAGCCGTATGATATTGTTTATGTGACCACCGCACCGGTTGTTCGTTGGAACCGCGTCATCAGCCAATTGGTACCGACGATCACCGGGTTCAACAACTTGACAGAAGGTTCATTGCGCGTGCGAAATTGGCCGTAGTAGGGTGGTGTGAAGCATGTTTGATTCTATTTTGGTTGTATGTGTAGGAAATATTTGCCGCTCCCCTACCGGGGAGCGTTTATTGAAAAGAAATTTACCGCATAAAAAGATCAGTTCGGCTGGGCTGGGTGCTTTAGTGGGGAAACCGGCAGATGGCAGAGCGACAGACGTTGCAAACCAGCATGGCCTATCGCTTGACGGGCACCAAGGAAAACAGCTAACTGCTTCTATGTGTCGTGAGTATGACCTGATTCTGGTGATGGAAAAAGATCACATCGATGCCGTATGTAGACTGGCGCCGGAGGTCAGAGGTAAAACCATGCTTTTTGGGCATTGGATAGGGAAACGTGAAATTGCCGATCCCTACCGCCAAAGTCGCGAAGCGTTTGAGTTTGTCTATCGCCTTCTTGAAGAATCCGCCCATAAATGGACGCAAGCCTTAAGCCGATAATCAGTCAGGACTATCAATGTCAGATAAAAATAGAGTAAATAATTCAGGAAGTGAAAAGTCAGATGAGATCGATCTGGGGCGTCTGTTAGGCGAGTTGATTGATAACCGCTGGCTGATCATTGGAGTAACGGCATTATCCCTGACCCTGGGTATTCTGTATTGCTTGTTTGCTACGCCAATTTATCGTGCCGATGCTATGGTGCAAGTTGAGCAAAACGTAGGGAATGCATTACTTAATAACATTAACCAGATTTTGCCTAATGGGCAACCCGAGTCGGGTCCTGAAATAGAATTATTGAAGTCTCGGATGATCTTAAATAAAACAGTAGAAGATCTTAATCTTCGGACCATCGTTGAGCAGGAATATTTTCCTCTGTTTGGCAAAGGCTTCGCTCGTTTGACTAAAAAGGTGCCGGGAAAAATAGCGGTTTCCAAATTCGACCTACCAGAAGCATGGGCTGAAGACCCTTCGGTGACGTTAGTCGTTGGTGATGGCAAAAGCTTCTCTATCCTGCGTGACGGGGAAGAGATCGCTAAGGGTAGTGTTGGACGTTTGCTTGATAACAACGGCGTGACCATCTTGGTAAGCAATATTGAAGCACCGCAGGGTACGAAGTTTAAAGTTTCTAAGATCAGCGAAATGCGGGCAACGAATAATCTGCTGGATAAGTTTGAAGTTGCCGATAAAGGCAAGAACACTGGTGTGTTGGGGCTAGGGCTCACCGGTGAGAATCCGGTCCTTATTAGAGAGATTTTGGACTCCATTTCAAGAAACTATCTTGAACAAAATATTGTGCGAAAGTCGGAAGAAGATGCGAAAAGCTTGGACTTCCTGAGGGATCAGCTGCCTAAGATCCGTAATTCACTTGACTCTGCAGAGAATAAACTCAATCAATATCGACAGCAGAAAGATTCAGTCGATTTATCGCTCGAAGCGAAATCTGTCTTGGATTCGATTGTCGCTGTCGACTCTCAGCTGAATGAATTGACTTTTAAAGAAGCGGAGATTTCTAAGCTCTATACCAAACAGCATCCTTCATATCGTGCATTGCTTGAGAAACGTAAAACGTTGGAAAACGATCGAGACAGACTCAACAAGCGTGTGAGCGCGATGCCTAAAACGCAGCAAGAGATTGTGCGTTTAAGCCGCGATGTACAATCGGGCCAAGAAGTATACATGCAGTTGTTGAATAAAGAGCAGGAACTTGGTATTTCGAAGGCAAGTACTGTGGGTAACGTACGGATTATCGATCGTGCCATCACGCAATCAAAACCGGTAGAGCCTAAGAGCATCATTGTAATTCTCTTCAGCATTGTGCTAGGAGGAGTGCTGTCTGTGGGTTATGTCTTGTTGCGTTCGTTCCTACATCGCGGCATTGAAAACCCGGAACAGCTGGAAGAGTTGGGTATCAATGTGTATGCGAGCGTGCCACTCTCTGAGTGGCAGCAGAAGAAAGACCAAGAGTTCGTCCTGAAAAATAAAGGGCGGAAGCTCAATAGCGATTCCAACTCACTGCTTGCCGTCGGCAACCCGGCAGATCTGGCTATCGAGGCGATTCGTAGTCTACGAACCAGCCTTCACTTTGCCATGATGGAAGCTAAAAATAATGTGTTAATGATCTCTGGGGCAAGTCCCGGCATTGGTAAAACCTTTATCAGTGCTAACCTGGCAGCCGTTGTGGCGCAGGCAGGTCAGCGCGTGTTATTCATCGACAGTGACATGCGTAAAGGGTATATGCATGAAGTGCTAGGTCTGGAGGCTAAAGATGGCCTGTCAGATATTCTTTCCGGCCGAATCACTGCAACTTCTGCTGTCAGAAGCACAGTGCACGGCGGTTTCGCTTTCATTCCGCGTGGCCAGATCCCACCTAATCCGTCAGAATTGTTGATGCACAGCCGTTTCTCCGAGGTTTTGGCGTGGGCATCAGAAAATTATGACTTGGTGTTGGTCGATACCCCGCCGATTTTGGCCGTTACTGATGCTGCAATTATTGGTAAACACGCCGGTACATCGCTGATGGTTGCCCGTTTTGAACTGAACAGTCCTAAAGAGGTTGAGGTCAGTATCAGACGCTTCGAGCAAAATGGTATTGATATCAAAGGCGTTATTTTGAACGCGGTGATGAAGAAAGCCTCGAATTACTATAATTATGGTTATGATTATTACGAATACAGTTATAAATCCAAAAGCTAAATAAAGTTATGCCAGAGAGGCTGTTAACAGCCTCTTTAGTTTTGCATGATCTGAAGCTGATGTGGTGAATATAATATCAAAAACCACGCTTATACCTATTGTTATCAATTGTCTTTCATACAATCTAACAGTCTGCCTCTGACTGTCAAAATAGATGGGTTTAATGGTGTAGGTGAGCTTTGATTTTAGCTTTACTTATAGAAAGTATAACTGTTTCGATGTGGTAAAAAATACCTGTACGTAGAATGTCTGTGTGGTGTACTAAGGTAAGATTCTACTAATAAAGGAAAAAAACATGAGTGCGCTTGCCTACTCAAAAAGAACTAATTTAGTTAAGTTATCCCTCGCCTTTTCTGATTTCATATTTTTTACTTTATCGTTGAGTATCGCGATCTATCTTATTAGTTTTTTTGGGTGGAATATCAACGAATTTATCCCAGAGTCAGAAATGCCGGCACGTTTTCTTACGCATGTTATGCTATCTTTAGTATGCGTTGCTTGGTTTTGGGTTCGCTTGCGTCACTATACATATCGCAAACCGTTCTGGTTTGAACTGAAAGAAATATTTCGCACATTGCTCATTTTCGCAGTATTGGATTTGGCCCTGGTTGCCTTTTCAAAGTGGCAGTTTTCCCGTTATGTATGGATACTCACTTGGGGAGTTGCATTGTTATTAGTACCATTCGCGCGGGCAATAACCAAGCGGATCCTAAATAAGTTAAATTTGTGGAAAAAACACACGATTATTATCGGTTCGGGCAAGAATGCCTGTGATGCGTATAGAGCATTACAAAGTGAAGAAGTTCTTGGTTTTGCGATCTGCTCGTTCTTTTCCAGCGGTGAGTCAGGTGAGAAAACCTTGTTTGACAAACCAGTTATTGCGAATGAAGCTGAGCTCTGGGAACTATGTGATCCTGAAACCACCCAATTCATTGTAGCATTAGAGTTTGAACAGAACGCACTGCGTGATGAATGGCTAAAAAAATTGGCGAAGCACCACTGCCGTTCAGTTTCAGTGATACCTACGCTGCGCGGGGTTCCGCTATATGGAACTGATATGTCATTCATTTTCAGCCATGAGGTTATGATCCTTCGGGTCAGTAATAATTTGGCTAAGCGAACATCTCGTTTTTTGAAGCGTATATTCGACATTGTGGGATCGGCCAGCATCATTGTCTTGCTATCTCCAGTGCTGCTCATATTGAGTTATCTAGTGAAGAAAGACGGCGGAAATGCTATCTATGGTCACGAACGTATTGGCCGCGATGGTCACAAATTTAAATGCCTGAAGTTCCGTTCTATGGTAACTAATTCGCAAGAGGTATTGCAAAACCTCTTGCAAAATGATCCTGAAGCCCGCAAAGAGTGGGATAAAGACTTTAAATTGAAAAATGACCCGCGTATAACCCGCGTTGGTCAATTTATCCGTAAAACGAGTCTTGATGAGTTACCTCAGCTTTTCAATGTATTGCGGGGAGAGATGAGCCTCGTCGGTCCTCGTCCGGTGATCGAAAAAGAACTGGAACGCTACGCTGGCGATGTCGACTATTATCTGATGGCGAAGCCTGGCATGACAGGGCTGTGGCAGGTGAGTGGTAGGAACGATGTCGACTACGACACGCGCGTTTACTTTGACGCATGGTATGTCAAGAATTGGTCGCTGTGGAATGACATCGCCATTCTCTTTAAAACCATCAACGTTGTTTTGAAAAGAGATGGGGCGTATTGATCACAAGCGATACCCTATCGCAGGGGCAGGACAATAACGTTCTGCTTTCCTACGGCTGCTGAAGTTGATGTTGTCATGCCCCTTTTGTTAATGCTTAAGAATATAACTCTTTGAGTTTATCTCTATAGTGTAATTCAATGAGGATGTATGTTAAAAAATAAAAAAATTGCCATAGTTTTTACCGCCTCTATTTTAGGTGGCCATGAACTGATGAGCGTTGCTCATATAAAAAAGTTTGTTAAAAAGGGATTTTCCGTTTCGTGTTATCTGCCGAGTGACAACGGCAAGCTTATTGCTTTATTAGATTCAGCCAGTATTAATTACGAATTGCATCATGTGCTGCATAAAAGAATGGAGATCATTCATTCTTTCTTTAATCCTCTTCATGTCATAAAGTCGAGTCTTCTGCTCAAGAAGCTAAGCCATACCCATGATTATATGGTAATTATTCAGGGCGATATTGAGCTTGGTGCCGGTTTTTTAAACGGCAGCCGTTTACTGGGGTTGGGCAACAGAGTCGTTAGCTACATCCCGTATGCGCACAGTTTTGAGAAGATGGGAAGTCGCCTGGCAAAGGCGAAGGATTTCCTGGCGAAATTTGCTTATAGAAACTGTGATAACTACGTAACTATCTGCAACCAATTTCGCCATGATTTGAAAGAAAAAAATAAATCGGCAAATGTGAGAGTGTTGAGGAATTTTGTTGCTAAGCCGGCACCAAAAGACATCCGAGGCGTTGGTTATGAGTTTCTCTCAAATCCAGAAAAAATAAAAATACTGATGGCGGGTAGGGTGTTCTTCCGCCAGAAGGGGCAGGATATTTTGCTTGAGGCGCTGCGTGATATCAATAACCGTGTCGATCTGACAGTGATAGGCGATGGCCCCGATCTCGATGAAATGAAGCACACAGTCCGTCAGCTAGGAAATAATATAAACGTTGAGTTTTTAGGCTGGAAAGATAATGTCTGGGATTTCGCATACGATGCAGACTTAATTGCGATTCCGTCAAGCTATGAAGGCGTGCCGCTGATCATGCTGGAGGCTCTGAAAAGGAATGTACCGGTCATAGCGCCAGCCAGAGATGGCATGTTGGATTATCTAGGGAAAGACAGTTTGTATTTTGTTGGTGATAGCGAATCAGACGTTGATAAGTTAAGAGAAAAGATAGCGCTATTCATCGCTAAAAAAAATAGACTTGGTGCTAAAACCATTAATAACTCAAATGAAATTGTATAACGAGACTAAAATGAAGAAGATTCTTATTGATAATCGGTGGAGCGGTTCAGGAGGGATAGGGACATTCTCAGAACAAATAAATGCTATCAATAATTATTCTGATGCCGAATTTCAGGGCGAACCATATAGTCCGTTAGATTGTGTGAAAACAACCCTGAAGTTGTTTTCAAAGAAAGGGCGCGTAATATTTTTCCCTGGCTATATCCCCCCGCTGTTCTCGCGGGAACCCTATGTCTTCACCATACATGACCTTAATCATATTGACAGGTCGGAAAACTCCAGCTTTTTCAAAAGAATTTTTTATCGATTCGTCATATTAAACGGCTGTAAGAAAGCCCAACTTATCTTTACCGTTTCCGAGTTTTCCAAGAAAAGAATCGTCGAGTGGTCCGGCGTTGACGCCAACAAGGTCATCAACGTGGGTAATGGCGTATCGGAAGACTTCACCCCGGTGGGTGATACCTTGAATTTCCCTTTTGACTATTTTCTTTGCGTCAGCAATCGCAAGGCGCATAAGAATGAGTTTGGCACCCTGGCGGCCTTTAAGCAGGCGAATTTGCCGGAACATGTCAAATTGCTGTTTACCGGGAAAGCCACCGAGGAGATCGAACGTAAGATCGTTGAGTTGGGACTCAGCGACCGGGTGGTTTTCACCGGCTATATCGAAAGCGAGGCCCTACCAAAACTCTATCGCGGGGCACGTGCGCTGATCTTCGTTTCGTTCTATGAAGGGTTTGGGCTGCCCGTTGTTGAGGCTATGGCGAGTGGTGTACCGGTGATAACCTCACACACAACTTCTCTGGGGGAAGTGGCGGGCGATGCAGCACAGCTGGTTGATCCGGAGAATATCGGTGAGATCGCCGGCGTTATGACCAAGGTCAACCACGATGAAGGGCTGCGTGCGCAAATGAGGCAGGCTGGCCTGCAACGGGCTAAGAAGTACTCATGGAATATGACGGCGAAACAGGTCGATGAGCAGTTGAATAAGATCCTATAAATGATTATATGAGAGAGCTTGTGTGGTCGATAAAAAGGTAATGGCAAAAAATACCTTCATGTTGTATGGCCGAATGTTACTCATCATGTTCGTGACATTCTATACATCAAGAATGGTTTTGAATACGCTAGGGGTTTATGATTTTGGCTTATATAGCGTTGTTGGCAGTATAATCGTTTTATTTTCATTTATACAAAACGTTTCTGCACTGGCTACTCAACGTTTTTTATCTGTCGGCCTTGGCAAGAACGACCATAAATGGACCAACAGCGTATTTAATGTCAGCATTATTGTGCATCTCATTATTTGTGGACTGGTCTTGATTTTATCTGAAACAGTCGGGCTTTGGTTTTTACTGCATAAGCTTAAAGTACCCGCTGAGCGTTTAGACGATATCTTCTGGGTCTACCAAGTCTCGATCGTTTCGTTGATTTTCCAGATTATGCAAACGCCGTTTATGGCCTCGTTGATCGCCAGCGAAAAGATGGATCTCTTTGCCAAGATCGGCATCTTTGACGCATTTCAGCGCTGGCTAATGGTATTCTTGTTTACCCTGTTTTATTTCCAGAATAAAATAATCAGCTATTCCTTGTTCCTGCTCGTTGGTTATGTATTGGTATTTGCCGTTTACGTATTGATATGCACGAAGAAACTCAGCATATGCAGGATAAATATACGCGTTAAAGAAAATATCGGCTTGATTAAAGAGATCTTCTCTTTTTCAAGTTGGTCGATGATTGGCTCTTTAAGCGTGGTGGGGTTGTCTCAGGGGATCGCCCTGCTGACATATTATTTTGTCGGCGTTGTTGCCAATGGATCCATTTGGCTGGCAGAGCAAATTCTGGTCGCTTTCAATCGCATCATTGGCACCTTACAGACCGCTATCAACCCGCAAATAATCAAGCACCATTCCATCGGCAACAGCGATCATGTCACCTCGCTGATCTCACTGTCATGCAAACTCACGGGGTTTGTGGTGATGATCTCGGCAATCCCGGTGTTCATCGATGCGGACTATATCGTCAGTCTCTGGCTTGGCCAGGCACCGCCTTATCTGACGGGGCTGATAAAAATAGTCGCCATATATATTCTGATTGATTCGCTATCTGGCCCCTATGTTACCGCTATATATGCTGTTGGAAAGTTGAGAAACTACCAGTTCATCGTGTCGGCGTTCATGATGCTTTCGCTGCTGTTGACGTTTATACTGTTTACCCTCGGGGCTTCTGTTTATGTAGCTGTATCCGCCAGGATCCTGTGCGCATTCTCTCTATTGATTTTTAGAGTTATCTATGTAAATAGAATTGCAGGGGTAAGTGCCAGTGAATTTATTTTCATCGACCTGCCAAAGCTTGGTTTTGTTGCATGCGTTGCCGTTTTTGCTATGCAGTATATGAGCAATTATCTGCCTGGCGGATTTGTGGGGTTAGTTCTGTTGACTGCCATTAATTTAGTTTTGGTTATGCTTGCTTTCTCTTTTGTTGTGTTGAAAACAGAAGAGAGAAAGCAAATTATACAATTGATTAAGAATCGATTTTAAATTATTTATAGGTATCTTTTTAAGGTGAGAATAATGAGTTCTAAGTATAGTGTCTTAACCTATGAGAGTGACATTTACGTTAAGAGAAACTGGATTAATTTAGGGGACTACGTACAAAGTACGGCAGCGAAGCAATTTCTGCCCTCTGTCGATGCCTTTATCCCCCGCGATCATATGAACGCTTACCAGGGCGATCCGGTCAAGATGATCATGAATGCCTGGTACATGGACTTGCCGGAGAACTTTCCACCTGCCGAGAGCATCAATCCTCTGTATGTCTCAATTCATATCAACTCCACGATTGTTGATAAAATCTTTACCCCCGAATCCATCGCGCATTTCAAAAAATTCCAGCCGGTTGGATGTCGTGACTTCTATACCCGCGACCTGCTGATTTCGAAAGGCATCGATGCATATTACTCCGGTTGCATGACGCTGACTCTGGGTCAAACCTATAAACGCGATAATGTTACCGATGACGTTTACTTTATTGACGTTATGTACGATTCCATGACATTGCCGGAACTGATGCGTCAACCGTTAAGATTTGGGAAACGCCTGCTGAATGGTCGCGCTTTTGAGTTTGCTCATCGCAATAAAGTGTTGAAAAAACACTTCGATGCGGACTTGCTTAAAAACGCCAAATTTGAAACGCAAATCATACCGTACATCTCCGCCGAAGAAGGCTTCAAGTTGGCCGATGACTTCCTGCGCCGTTTGGCGAATGCCAAGCTGGTCGTGACCTCGCGGATCCATACCGCGTTGCCTTGTTTGGCGATGGGTACCCCGGTGATCTTTGTTAACGGCGGCTTTAAAAACAAAATCGACAATTGCCGTTTCGACGGCCTGTTCGATTTCTTCAACCGCATCGATGTGGATAGCAACGCAAATTCAACCACCAACTTTGAGTTCAAAGGCGAGAAGATTGGTTTGCACAGCGAAATATCAAATAAAACCCTGCACCATGAGTACGCAGCACAGCTTATTGAAAAGTGCCGCTCCTTTGCCTGATTCGGTGCGCGCTTATCTTGGCTGTCAAAAGATAAGAGCGCATTAATTTTAAGCGGTTTCCGCTTCTTTTCGTTCTTCTCTGGGCTTTTGCAGGCAACCGCGACGCATGAGCACTTAACTTAATAATTGAGGATAACAATGATTCTTCCTGTAATCATGGCCGGTGGCACGGGCAGTCGTTTATGGCCAATGTCTCGCGAGCTTTATCCCAAGCAATTTTTACGCCTGCACGGCGAACAGTCGATGCTGCAGGAGACGGTATCCCGTCTGGAAGGTCTGAATGTCGGCGCACCTTTGGTCATCTGCAACGAGCAGCACCGTTTTCTGGTCGCCGAACAGCTGCGGCAGATTGACCAATTGGCCAATAACATCATTCTCGAACCCGTCGGCCGCAATACGGCGCCGGCTATCGCCTTGGCAGCGTTAAGCGAGGTCGCCAAAGGTGAAGATCCTCTGCTGTTGGTGCTTGCCGCCGATCACGTTATCGAGAACGTCGATGCGTTTCATCGGGCGGTCGATTCCGCTATCCAATTTGCCGAGCAGGGAAAACTCGTGACTTTCGGTATTGTGGCGACCGGCCCGGAAACAGGCTACGGCTACATTCAGCGCGGAGCGCCGCAGGAAAATGCAACCCCGGCATTCGCCGTTCGGCGTTTCGTGGAGAAACCGGACCTGCACACTGCGCAAGCGTATCTGACCAGCGGTGAATATTATTGGAATAGCGGGATGTTCCTGTTCCGAGCGAAGCGCTATCTGGAAGAGTTGGAGGCTTTCCGCCCGGATATTTTGGACGCGTGCCGGCAGGCAATGGCAACCTTGCAGCCGGATGCATTGCAGGACTTCATTCGTGTCGATACCGCGGCGTTCACGGCTTGTCCGGATGAATCGGTAGACTATGCCGTTATGGAGAAAACCTCCTCCGCGGTGGTTGTTCCGCTGGATGCCGGCTGGAATGACGTGGGCTCCTGGTCCGCATTGTGGGAAGTGAACGAGAAAGACAACGACGGCAACTCGCTGAACGGCGACATCTTTACCCACAATGCCGCCAATTGCTACATCAACACCGATGAGATACTGGTTGCGGCCATCGGCGTAGAAAACCTGGTGATAGTCAGCACCAAAGATGCGGTGCTGGTGATTGATAAATCGCAGGTGCAAGACGTGAAAAAAGTCGTTGAACATCTGAAGAAAAGCGACCGGCGCGAGTATCGTCTGCATCGCGAGTCATATCGCCCGTGGGGGCGCAACGATAAGGTCGTCAATACGCCTCGCTACCATGTCAATCGGGTGACGGTGAAACCCGGCGGCAAGTTCTCTTTGCAGATGCACCATCACCGCGCTGAACATTGGGTGGTGTTATCGGGCACGGCACAGGTGACGCTCAATGAGAAGAGCTATTTGCTGACGGAAAATCAGTCCACGTTTATCCCTGCCGGTGCGTCCCATATGTTGGAGAATCCAGGGAAGATCCCGCTGGAAGTGCTTGAGATCCAATCAGGTTCGTACCTGGGTGAAGATGACATTATTCGTATCAAAGATCATTACAGCAGTTGCTGAACAGGAAGAGATCATGTCAGAAGCATTAACGTGTTTTAAAGCCTATGATATTCGCGGGAAGCTGGGAAGCGAATTGAATGAAGATATCGCCTACCGCATCGGGCGCGCATACGGAGAATATCTGCGTCCCAAGACCATGGTGCTCGGCGGCGATGTGCGCCTCACCAGCGAGTCGCTCAAATTGGCCCTGGCGCGCGGCCTGCAAGACTCCGGCACGGATGTGATTGATATCGGCCTTTCGGGTACCGAGGAAATCTATTTCGCGACGTCGCACCTGAAAGTGGATGGTGGGATTGAAGTGACCGCCAGCCATAATCCGATGGACTATAACGGCATGAAGCTGGTGCGTGAGGAGTCCAAACCGATCAGCGGTGATACCGGTCTGCGCGATATACAGCGGCTGGCGGAGAACAATAGCTTCCCTGCGGTGAATGACGCTGCGCGCGGCGGCTATCAGCAGCTTTCAATACTCGATGCGTACGTGCAGAAGTTACTGAGCTTTGTGGCGCTGGATAACTTCACTCGTCCGCTGAAGCTGGTGATCAACTCCGGCAATGGCGCTGCCGGGCATGTCATTGATGCGATCGAGGCTCGTTTCAAAAACGCCGGACTGCCGGTCGAGTTCATCAAGGTTCATCACGCGCCGGACGGTAATTTCCCGAATGGCATTCCTAACCCTCTGCTGCCGGAATGCCGGCAAGACACCACCGATGCGGTGCTTAAGCACGGGGCAGACATGGGGATTGCCTTTGACGGCGATTTTGACCGCTGTTTCCTGTTCGATGAGCGCGGTAACTTTATCGAGGGGTACTACATCGTCGGTTTGCTGGCCGAGGCATTTCTTGAGAAAAGCCCGGGTTCACGCATTATTCACGATCCTCGTTTGAGCTGGAATACCATCGATATCGTTGAAAAGGCCTACGGCATTCCCGTGATGTCGAAAACCGGCCATGCGTTCATTAAAGAACGTATGCGCAAGGAAGATGCCGTGTACGGCGGGGAAATGAGCGCCCATCACTATTTCCGCGATTTCTATTATTGCGATAGCGGCATGATCCCGTGGCTGTTGGTGGCCGAACTGCTCTGCATTAAAGGCAGAAGTTTGGGCGAGCTGGTGAACGACCGGGTGGCCGCCTATCCGGCATCGGGCGAGATCAACAGTTCTTTAAACAATCCTAAAGAAGCGATCGGTCGGGTTTTGGGTAAATACGAAATGGAAGCCGATGCCGTCGATCACACAGACGGTATTAGCGTTGAGTATGACAACTGGCGCTTCAACCTGAGAAGTTCGAATACGGAACCGGTGGTGCGGTTGAATGTGGAGTCACGCGCCAACGTTGAGCTAATGCAGGAAAAGACAGAAGAGATACTGCAGCTGCTGCGTAGCGAATGATTTTCTTGGATGGGCAATAGGATGATATTGCCCATCTTTATATTTTTTTTATTGCTAGCTTCATGTGAAATAAAATTCTGATAATAAGGTGTAGACATGTCTCGGGATTTAAGCGTTGGATTGGTCGCCGATTGGTTAGTGACGTATGCGGGGGCTGAAAAGGTAATTGCTGAGTTTATTGACATTTTCCCAGATGCTGACTTGTATTCAGTGGTTGATTTCTTATCTGACGAGAATCGGCAGCTGTTCAAAAATAAAAAAGCAACGACCTCGTTCATTCAGCGTCTTCCGAAGGCCAGAAAAAAATATCAGACCTATCTGCCGTTAATGCCGGTGGCCATTGAGCAGCTGGACGTTTCAAAACACGACGTCATTTTATCCAGCAGCCATGCGGTGGCCAAAGGGGTTCTGACCGGGCCGGATCAGTTGCATATCAGCTATGTTCACTCGCCGATCCGCTATGCCTGGGATTTGCAGCATCAATATTTGCGTGAGTCTGGGATGGATAAGGGGCTTAAGGGCAACCTGGCTCGTTGGTTACTGCATAAAATAAGAATGTGGGATTGCCGCACGGCGAACGGCGTCGATCACTTTATCGCCAACTCGCAATTTATTGCACGACGTATAAAGAAAGTCTACGGGCGGGATGCCGATGTGATTTATCCACCGGTCGACGTCGAACGCTTCACCTTGAATGAAAATAAAGAAGATTATTACTTTACCGCATCACGCATGGTGCCTTACAAGCGAATCGATTTGATTGTTGAGGCCTTCAGCCAGATGCCGGATAAAAAACTGGTGGTGGTTGGCGACGGTTCCGAGATGACGAAGATCAAGTCAAAGGCGACCAAAAACATTGAGATCCTCGGTTATCAACCTAACAGCGTGATGCAAGAACATATGCGGAATGCCAAAGCCTTCGTGTTCGCCGCGGAGGAAGATTTCGGCATTACGCCGGTTGAGGCGCAGGCTTGTGGAACGCCGGTCATCGCTTTTGGCAAGGGGGGAGCGTTAGAAACGGTCCGGCCGCATGGTGTTCAAGCTGCGACGGGGATCCTGTTTGCTCAACAGAACGTGGCGGATGTCATCAACGCGGTGAAGCAGTTTGACAACCTGGAAGGCAGCATTCTGCCTGCCGACTGCCGAGCCAATGCGCTGCGTTTCTCGCAGGAAAGATTCCAGCGCGAGATGAGGGACTATGTGCAAGAGAAGTGGAACCTCTTTGAAGAGAGAAAAGAAGTTCATTATTGAGATATATTAATTTTTAATGGATAATTATCCATTGAGTATACAATTGTCGTTAGCAAGCTTGCAGCTTAGTCCGCTCAGGCAGAATACATGAGTTTTTTAAGTGTGTTGCTATAAGGGCAGGTGATCTAATTATTATCTTAATGATATTTGGTTTGAGAAAATGAATATAAGTAAAACTAGGTTGGTTGCTCTTGTGGCAACGCTGCTGGTCAGTGTTGACGTCATTCAATTTTCTGGATTGCGACTCACGCTGATCCCATTGCTTTGCTATGGCCTCTATTTGATCGCTAGCAGAAGAACCGTTGATAAATGGATTGTCTTTGTTATTTTGTTCGCACTGGCCTGTTTACCGTCGGTTCTCTTTTCGTCTAACCAAGGGAAATCGATAGGGTATGTTTTATGGATAATATTTAATTACATTTCAATTTCTGTCGTTTACCGGCATTTAATTCTAAAAGACAAATACCAGGCTTTAATCGGAATAAGAGACTCTTACCGTATTCAGATTATCTTGGGTGCTTTACTTTATTTTTCCGGGATCCAGTTTCGAGCCCAGGTTCTATACTATGAGCCATCATACTTCGCTCTTTCCCTCACGCCCTATGTCGTACTGATTTTTAGTCGTTACCTGAAAGGGGGCGTTAAGGATATCAATAAAAATGAGTATACATCGCCGATCGATGTTTTCTTCATTATGGTCGCATTGTATACAACTAAAAGTGCGAATATGATCTTCGTATTCATAATCGCAGCGCTAGTATTGTCATTGTATGGAAAAGGTAAGTTTAAAAAGTTAGTTGTCATGGGGGCGATGTGCGCCGTTGCCTGGGTGGGTTTATCTTGGTACTCTGAAAATAACAACGATCTCATATCTACGACATTCCAAAATATCGCCACCTCAGCCAATCTCTTTGATGCGGCAATGGATAGAACTGGAAACAGATGGCCACGGGCGCAACTGACCTATGACACGGCTATGCATACTTTTTGGGGGATTGGGATAGGGAACTTTAAAGAGTACACAACTATCACATATCTGCCTAAATTCACTGGGATGACGGACTATCTGTCTCCATTGGCCAATGAGCCTATTAATATCTATTTTGAGATCGCGGCGACATGTGGCTGGATAGCGCTGTTTGTATGGATGATATGGCATTTTAAGCTGCTTACAGAGGCAAACCGTGACAAATCTGGTGTACCAGTTATCATTTGTTCGCTTATTGTCGCTATGCTTGCATTATTCTTGGAGTCTAACTTTATGCGGCCATATTACTGGATGTTGATAGGTATGGTCATGGGGCAGATTTCTTATGCCAATCGTCATCGTGAAGAGGGGAGTTAATGGTATCTCGTAGAAAGTTGCTGAGCATTGCGTTACCTGCTGCGGTTGCATTACCGATTTCCGCTTCAGGGAGGAGTGAGGATAACGTCGCCAGGCCGGGCGGTGCTACTTCATACGACAGTGTCGCCAGCCTAAAGTCAGGCACCGCAGAAAACGGTGCCATCGCTTGCCTGTTGTCTTATCATGAAGGAGGATGCATTGGCGGTGGTTTGCTTGTTCATTCGGTAGGCAACGACATCAAAATTAACATGATAACCACATACCCTTCTGCGAACGGCGTGTGGTCACGGGTTATGGATAGAACGGGCGCCATTGACGCTTCGTTTGCCGGCATGGTTCCCGATGGGAAATATGATAATACTGCCGATCATATAAATCTTATCAATTACGCCGATCAAGAAGGTATTGATATATCATATGGTTCTGGTGTCTATTATCATTCAGGTATTGTTGAGAAGAAAGCTTCATTCTCCTGCCCAAACCTTATCGGTTGTGGCGGACGTCGGGCTGACAAAGGAACAATCCTGAAGTTTTCAAGCAATAGCTTCATGAAAATTAAGGGCGGATCCGGTATTCTCTGTTCATCCAATATCTCCGGGATTCATTTCTCCGGTGATGGGGATAATAATGGCGTTCTTATTGTTGCTGACCAGTGTGGCCTCTCTATTGAACGCTGTATATTCTCAAACTGCCATATTGGCATTAGGATGATAAACGAAAGCAGTAAAGGATTCAGTGAGTTTAACGTTCTGGATAAATGTACTTTTTCTGCGTCGTGCAGCACGGGAATTTCTTATGAAAGAGACAAAGGCAATGAGTCTTTTCATGGCACGGGGTTGAGTGAGTGCATCTTTCAACAGCAGACCAAGGATGATAACTCACCGCATGTTTTAATCGGCAAAAACTGCCTGGTGTATAATGCACCGATGTCAATTCACGTTTTCAGGGGGCTATCTTCCTCACCGATTATTCAACACGACGGACTACCGCGTTCTAATTTTTATGGAATTATAACGGTTGAAAAGCATCCGAAAAACACTATCGATTTGGTTTCTGGTGGGGTGCTGTACATTGTGGGGAGTGTCGTTTGCCTGAGTGAAAATCTGGCTACAACCAAGACCGTGTTTTGCAGCCGATTCCAGGCTAACTCTGATGGTTCGGTTAACTACATTAGAAATCCGGCCTCTCTCTCCGGCACATTCGAACAAACGGATAGCGTTGATGTTATCAAGTTTAACTCTGGAGAAAGCGCCTTTATAGACGTTTCTATCATGTCGCCGGCGGGGATTGAGCGGAAACTGATCTTTGCTGCTGTTGATCGGGATGGCAATGGTATGATATCTGACACGGCTCTTTCGCCGATGAAGTCGAAACTGGCACATGATTCCATCATATCGTTCAACAAATCGATGTTAAGCATAACCAGGCCCAGCAGTGATGGGCGCCAGTGGATCGTAGATATTTCTTTTGTGGCAAGCCGGTTGCAATATTCGATGAAATAAACGCATTATTTAGTGATGTCTGTCCGGTTTGACAGCAATATGCGTTTCTTCTGAATGTTCAATATGTGCTGCTTATACTATAAATTTCGTTTTTATTATATTAACCAATACCTCTTACTATCTGAATCAGTTTTTCCGCCGATAGCTTCCATGAGAATCGCTTAATGTTCTCATGCCCCTTCCTAATCAGCTGCAACCGCAGTTCATTCTCTCGCAGAATATCCTCCATTGCGTGAATCATTTCATTCCCACTGAATGGGTTGAAGTACAGGGCGCTCTCTCCCAAGATCTCGGGGATAGACGCCTGATTCGAGGCCAGCACGGGGCAGCCGCATGCCTGCGCCTCCAGTGGCGGAATACCAAAGCCCTCATAAAATGATGGAAATATGAAAGCGTAAGCGTTTTGATAGAGCCTAATTAACTCATCATCATCTACTCGCCCTAAAAATTCTATATCTTCCATTTTCGCTCCGGTATTATGATTCTTATAAGATAATTCCTTGAACAAGTCCCCAATGATTTTTAGCTTGATATTTCTGCTGCTTGGCAATTTTTCTTTTAATGCCTGGAAAGCATCAATCATTCCGCGATGGTTCTTGTGAAAGTTTTTTGATGCAACAGCAAGAAAATAAACGTCGGGAGTATCTTGCTGTTTGGGCTGGAACTTATCCTCTACGGCATTATAAATCACAGAGGTTTTATCTTGTGGGTATTGATAAGCGTTGGTTATTTCTCTCTTAGAGAATTCGCTCACTGTGAGAAGATGCTTGGACGTTCTAATCATCATCGGCACCAAAAGCTTGTAAAATAAAAGAAAACTTCTGGAGTAGCTTTCGGGATATCTTAGATAGGTGATATCATGATGAGTGATGATTTTATTTTTATAAGCGATAGGACCGGTGCTTCCTAAGTTTATCAGCAATGGAGAGCCTTTTCTCATCAAGTAAGCGGGAAGCTCAACTTGTTCCCATAGATGCCCATGTGAGAAGCCTACTTGTTTTACACGCAATTTTCGCGCAACATTCGGCCTCAACACTCCTTGCGGACAGACAAAAATAATATCATTGTATTTTTTACATAGTTCTAATGAAATCATTTCTGCAAATCTTTGAACTCCAGTTATTTCCTGCGTCAAAAAACGAGCATTAATATATATCATCGTATTTAGCTATTATCTTTTTAAGAGTACTTGGCTATTATCTTTAAACAGGCGCCGATTATGACAGCAATCGTGCGTCATCTGAGCATTTTAGTCAAGTGCTATGGCGACAGCATCGGCAGTTGTAGCCACGGCTTCTCTAATGCTGGCTTTGTTTTTTTTAACTAAAAATCAACTTGTTTTGGTTTTTTGTTCTGAATTTATTCAGGTGTGCGACATTAAGCTTTGTCGTGTTGACAACCTTACCCTTTTGAACTGTTCTTATCCTCGACATTGGCTGCGTGAGTTGCGATCGCATCTTGCATGCATCCATTCTTTTTGTGTGGCTAATGTCTCTTTGGAGTACGTTTAGGATTGAGTTTTTCAATTTTGAATTTTTGAGGATATTATCATGGCTTCTCAAGTACTGTTTTATCAAAAAGAAGTAGCTGCTATACTTTATGCGGTTCTCGGCCAAAACACCTTTACTGGTCCTACATCATTTGATAGCGCTGCGGGACAAATTCGTACCGGACAAATAACGGCACAGGATTATATTGGCGGATTAATAACATCTGCGGCAGGGCAGGCTCTATACGCATCGAAAAGCCCGTTGGAAATTTTAAAAGCTATTTATACGCAAGCTTACGGTTCTTCACCAGCGGATGCGGCGCTGCAGACCATATTGAATACCACTTCTCTTAACGATGCCATTTTTAACGCTATCGACGGTTTGCTCAATTACAAGGGCTTTGATGGCGCGACGCTTTCTTCGCAGTCCGCGTTAGAAGGCCATCTGGACGTTATGCTCTATAGCTCTTATGGTTCTGCAGCTTGGAACCAGTGGAGCGTGGCGCTTAGTGCTCAAGAACAAGTTGCCTCAGTGTATCTTGCTGGTGCCTACCGGGCTGCAGACTCCAACGGTCTTGGATATTGGGCGAACTATGTACTTCAACCAGGAAATACATTCCAGTCGCTGGTTAAGAGCCTCATCTATTCCTCTGAATTCCAGCAAAAGGGGACGAAATTAAGTGGTGACGCTTTTATCCAATATGTCTATAAAGGTGTTTATGGTGTCGATCCTAGCGCCGGTGCTTTGGCAACCTATCGTGCGCTGGGAACGGACAAGTCCGTTATCACTCAGGCTATTATCAACGATTTGCGTAGTTCAGTGGCGACCGATGCTGCTACAGTGACCAATCAGCATGCTTTTGAATACAACATTGGTACCAGCTTGGTCTACAAAACTGCCGCGGCGCTGACGGCCACCGCCGCCGGCGGCAACGCAACCGGCTCCATCAACTCGGGCATTTCTCATCAGATCAGCAACGCAGAGACGGCGGTGCTGACTGATGTTCAACTGAACGCCAACGCCGCCAGCCTGGTCAACCTGAAGTTCGCCGATCATCTGGCTAACCTGACCATCAACGGCACCAGCGCAGCGACGGTGAACCTGTCTGATAACGGCGTCAACCCTGGCGTGGCGGTGACTGTCAACAACGGCAACGTCATTCTGAACGCCAGCTCCGGTTCAGACAACGTGGTCGTGACTTCGACGGCTAACATCGCGACCGGGACCGCACAGTTTAACCTCGGCGCCGGCAACGACAGCCTGCACTGGGCGGGTAACGCGGTCTCCGGCGGTGCGAACACCGTTGCCAATACCGTCAAGGCTGACGGCGGTACCGGCACGGATTCCATCTCTGCCAACTTCATCACCAAAACCGTCGTGACCAACCAGAACGCCCTGGGCGTTCGCACCAGCACCGTGACCAGCAACGCCAACAACTTCTCGAACTTTGAGCAGATTGATCTGACCGGTTATATCGGTAAGTCTGTCGGTACGCTGATTACGACACCGCTGATTGGTTCACCGACCACCACCAGCGTCACTACGCCAACCAACACCTTCGACTTTGGCCTGACCAACGGCACGTCTACGGTAGAAGGTACTACGGGCGGTACGGTCACCCAGAACGCAGCGGCGACCAACCTGGGGGCGCAAGGGTTCGTGATCTCCGGCCTGGCTAACGTCAACGTCATCAACGCTGCCGGCGGTAACGCCGCACAGCTGGAAGTGAAAGGCGATGCGACCTCAGCCAGTACGCTGAACTTCACCTTCGTCCAAAACGCCACCGATCACTTTAACATCAACTTTGATGCAGTGAGCTCGGCGAACGTGAATGCCGGCGCCATCAGCCTGAACAGCAGCAGCAGTGCGCTGTTGGGCACCGCGCTGACGACGGTGAACGTGGCTTCCGGCGGTACCGGTTCGTTCAACAACATTCTGTCCCTGGCAGGCACCAATGCGCAGGTTCAGACTGTCAACGTGACCGGTGACCATGCGCTGAACTTGACGTTGGGTAGCGGCTTCAGCAACGTTCGTGACGTTAACGCTTCTACCAATACCGGCGGTTTGAACCTGGATTCAAGCCATGCGGGTACCGGTGACGGTATTATCGTGCAGCTGTTGAACGCGTTGCCACTGAGTGCGGTTACCACCGCATTGCTGACCCCGCTGCTGAACACGCTGGGTCTGAACGGTTACCAACTGACGGTAGAAGGGACGTCCACGGCCGACAGCTTCAACGTACTGGGTAACACCACGTTGACCGGGGGCACCGGGGCGAATATCTACGATCTGAAATCCAGTACTTCGCAGGCGGGGGTCACCATCACCGACTTCAGCACTGCGAAAGACAAAATCGTGGATGCGGCTTCCGGCCTGACCCTGTCCAACACCGGTACCGCGGTGGCGGATTACGGTACTCGCGCTTCAGATACGTTGGATGCGCTGTTAGGTTCACTGGTTGGCGGTCTGACTACCGGCGTTGTCGGTCTGTTGGGCGGCATCCTGGGCCTGAGCAATCCTAACTCGCTGACGGCGAAGGTGGGCGTGGCCTCGGTGGTGTTCAGTGGTACAGGTAACAATGCTGACTCCTATGTGATTATTGACAATAACAATAACCACACGCTGGATGCTAACGATACCGTCATTTACCTGACTGGCCAGAACCACCAGCAATTGGTGGATACTCTGCACTACGCTTAAGAGTAAAACCACAACAGCCAATAATTCCCTGTGGAACTATTGAGTTTTAAATAATGCGGGGGAGGTTATTCCCCCGCATGTTTAAATTTGTGAGCAGCATCATCCTCTCTAAGTTATTCCATTTCGTTATCTTCCCGTTGCTTTTTCATTTTCCCGTATCATTCTGTTTTATCATGCCTTTTTAAGGCGTGATGACCGGCTTTTTTTTTATACCCTACCTTGCCGGTTTTCACTTTCTCTACCTATAGTTAACAAAAGTATCTGCAGTCTCGGGCATTTCTTTGGGGTGAGTCTTCTCGGGATAATTCTTTTTTAGGAATTTCTTTAGGGAAGAGGTCAATGCGGATTGGACTGACAGTGCACATGATGTAAGGGCAGAACGTGAATCAATTTATCCCGCGCAACGAAATTGCGGATGTTATACGGACGCGCAGTAAAGTCTTCTGGACCGTTGGTATATTCACTGCGTTTATTAACCTGTTAATGCTGGTGCCTTCCATTTACATGCTCCAGGTTTACGACCGGGTGCTTCCTTCTCGCAATGAAATCACGCTGTTAATGCTGACGCTGATCATGCTGGGTATGTTCGGCATGATGTCCTTGCTGGAATACGTGCGCAGCATGGTGGTGATCCGCATCGGCAGCCAGCTGGATATGCGTCTCAATACGCGTATCTATACGGCGGCTTACGAGGCGAATTTAAAGAACGGCTCTTCCGATGCCGGCCAGATGCTGAGCGATCTGACCAACGTGCGTCAATTCCTGACCGGCAGTGCGCTGTTCGCCTTCTTCGATGCGCCGTGGTTCCCTATTTATCTGCTGGTGATTTTCCTGTTTAACCCTTGGCTGGGGTTGTTCGCGCTGGTGGGCTCCTTGCTGTTGATCGCCCTGGCGGTGATCAACGAGGTGGTGTCGAAGAAACCGTTGGCGGATGCCAGCCGGCTTTCAATCATGTCGGGCAATCTGGCCAGCACCAACTTGCGCAATGCCGAAGTGATTGAAGCGTTGGGGATGTTACCCAACCTGAAGGGGCGCTGGTTCAGTTTGCATCAGCGCTTCCTGAACAGCCAACGCATCGCCAGCGAACGGGCATCACGGGTCACGTCGATCACGAAGTTTGTGCGTCTGTCGCTTCAGTCGCTGGTTTTGGGCCTGGGGGGCTGGCTGGCGATCGATGGGCACATCACGCCGGGCATGATGATCGCCGGTTCCATTTTGATGGGGCGCACGTTGGCGCCTATCGAGCAGGTGATTAACGTTTGGAAAAGCTGGAGCTCCGCCAAGCTGGCTTACCAGCGCCTGGTGCGTTTGTTGGAGCAGCATCCGCCGCGCGGTACCGCCATGTCGCTACCGCGCCCGGAAGGGGTGATTTCCGTTGAAGGGGTGACCGCGACGCCGCCCGGCTCGAAGGGGAGCGCGGTGTTGCATAACGTCAGCTTCGCCATTCAGCCGGGAGACGTGCTGGGGATTATCGGGCCAAGCGCCTCCGGCAAGTCGACGTTGGCGCGTCTGCTGGTCGGCATCTGGCCGGTCAGCGAAGGCATCGTGCGCCTGGACAACGCCGACATCTACCAGTGGAACAAGGACGAGCTGGGGCCTTACATCGGCTATCTGCCGCAGGATATTGAGCTGTTCGCCGGCAGCATCGCGGAGAACATCGCCCGCTTCAACGAGCTGGACTCGGAGAAAGTGATCGAGGCCGCCAAGTTGGCCGGAGTGCATGAGCTGATTCTGCGCTTCCCCAATGGCTATGATTCGGTTATTGGCAGCGGGGGCGCCGGGCTTTCCGGCGGTCAGAAACAGCGTATCGGTTTGGCGCGCGCGCTGTATGGCGATCCTTCTCTTATCGTGCTGGATGAACCCAACTCCAATCTGGACGATGCCGGCGAGCGGGCGTTGAACCAGGCCATTACGTTCCTTAAACAGCGGAATAAGACGGTGATCCTGATTACGCACCGCACCAATCTGCTGGCGATGACCAACAAGCTGTTGCTGCTGGTTAACGGGAACGTCAATGCGTTTGGCCCAACGCAGCAGGTGCTGCAGGCCTTGGCGAATGCGCAAAAAGCGCAGGTGCCTACGCAGGCGGTGCGTGCGGTGAACTCCGAGCCGGATGAAGGCGATGTTCCTAAAACTCAAATTAATTAAGCCGTGAACTGGCCTGGCGGCGCCGTTGCGTCGCCGGCAGTCAAAGGAGTTGGTATGTCTACGCATATTGGCGAGCCGAATGACTCGTACTCAGAACAGATCCCGCTGGATGAGCGCCGTTATACCCGTCTCGGGTGGTTGGCGCTGGGTGTGGGCGTGTTCGGTTTCTTGGCCTGGGCGGCGTTTGCACCTTTGGACAAAGGGGTCGCGTCGCCGGGATCGGTAACCGTTTCCGGCAACCGTAAAACGGTGCAGGCACCGGCCAGCGGCATCATCAAAAATATCGTGGTGAAAGACGGCGACAAGGTGAAAGCCGGCGAAGTCCTGGTGCAGTTGAGCCAGGTGCAGGCACAGGCGCAGGTCGATTCGCTGCGCGATCAGTATTACACCACGCTGGCGACCGAAGGGCGCTTGCTGGCTGAACGGGACGGTCTGAGCAAGGTCACTTTTTCCCCTGTTTTCGCTCAGGTTAAGGCTCAGCCGCGTGTCGCGGAGATCATTGCGCTGCAGACGCAGCTGTTCGCCTCCCGTCGCCAAGGGCTGCAAAGTGAAATTGACGGTTATAAGCAGTCGATGGACGGGATCCGTTTCCAATTGAAAGGCCTGCAGGACTCACGTGCCAACAAACAGATCCAACTCTCCAGCCTGCGTGAGCAGATGAACAGCATGAAACAGCTGGCGGCGGACGGTTACCTGCCGCGCAACCGCTATCTGGAAATTCAGCGCCAGTTCGCCGAGGTGAACAGCAGCATCGATGAAACCGTCGGGCGGATTGGCCAACTGCAAAAGCAGCTGCAGGAATCTCAGCAACGCATCGATCAGCGCTTCGCCGACTATCAGCGCGAAGTCAGAACGCAGCTGGCGCAAACCCAAATGGACGCCAGCGAGTTCCGTAACAAGCTGCAAATGGCCGATTTCGATCTGGGCAACACCGCCATCACCTCACCGGTGGACGGCACCGTGGTCGGATTGAATATCTTCACTCAGGGGGGCGTCGTGGGAGCGGGTGACCACCTGATGGACGTGGTACCCAGCCAGGCGACATTGGTGGTGGATTCTCGCCTCAAAGTCGACCTGATCGATAAGGTGTACAACGGGTTGCCGGTGGATCTGATGTTTACCGCCTTCAACCAAAACAAAACCCCGAAAATTCCGGGAACGGTCACGCTGGTTTCCGCCGATCGTCTGGTCGACAAAACCAATGGCGAACCTTACTACCAGATGCAGGTCACGGTCTCGCCGGAGGGCATGAAAATGCTCAGTGGCGAGGACATCAAGCCGGGGATGCCGGTGGAAGTGTTCGTGAAAACGGGGTCACGCTCGCTGCTGAGCTATCTGTTTAAACCTATTTTGGATCGCGCTCATACTTCATTAACCGAGGAATAATTTTGATTCATTCAAAACGACAGGCTGCCGGTCTGGTTATCGGCACCCTTTTGTTTGCGATGTCTGCGCCGGTTTATTCGATAGGGATTTTAGACGCATATTCGCTGGCATTAGAAAAGGACCCGACCTTCCGGGCGGCTATAAAAGAAAAAGAAGCGGGAGATGAGAACGAAAATATCGGCAGGGCGGGGCTGCTGCCGAAGGTATCGCTGAACTACCAGAATTCGCCGCGCAACTGGCAAACGCAGAAGTACCCGCAAAGCGATTTCTTTGGCAACATTACGGAAGCGACGCGGCGTCAGCAGTACCGCAGCTACTCCAGCTCGGTGACGTTGACGCAGCCGCTGTTCGATTATGAGGCCTATGCGCGTTACAAAGGCGGCGTGGCGCAGACGATGATGTCGGATGAACGCTACCGCGGCAAACTGCTCGATCTGGCGGTGAGGGTGATCAGCGCCTACGTCGAAGTGGCCTATTCCAAAGATCAAATCGCCTTGGCCGAGGCGCAAAAAACAGCCTATAAAGAGCAGCTGGCGTTGAACGATCGGCTGATGAGCGCGGGTGAGGGAACGTTGACCGACGTTTCCGAAACGCAGGCGCGCTACAGCCTGGCCGAGGCGCAGGTGATCGAGGCGCGCGACGCGCTGGATGCCGCACAGCGCGAGCTGGAGGTGATCATCGGCGTGCCGTTGAATCAACTGGATGAGCTGCAGGTCTTACGGCCGGGCAAGTTCCAGGTGGCTCCGCTGATCCCGTCGAAGTTTGAAGAGTGGCAAAAGATCGCCCTGGAGAATAACCCGGTGCTGGCCGCCTCGCGCCACGGCGTCGATGCGGCAAAATACGAGGTAGAGAGAAACCGCGCCGGCTTTATGCCGAGTGTGCAACTCTATGCTTCGCATTCGGAGAACGATTCCAGCAGCGACAACACGGTTAATCAGAAATACCGTACCGACAGTATCGGGGTGCAGGTGAGTTTGCCGATTTATTCCGGCGGCGGTGTGGCGGCCTCAACGCGGCAGGCGGCGGCACGTTACGGCCAGGCGATGGCTGAGATGGACACGCAGGTTGGCTCGACGCTGAACGATCTGCGCAAACAGTTCAATCTGTGCATCAGCAGCCGAGCCAAGCTGGCGGCCTACGAGCTGGCGGTGAAGTCGGCGACCACGCAGGTGACGGCGACCCGGCAGAGCGTTTTGGCGGGGCAGCGCGTCAACGTCGATGTGCTCAACGCCGAACAGCAGCTCTATAGCGCCCAGCGCGATCTGGCCTCTGCCAAGTACACCTACATCAAGTCCTGGATTACCCTGCTGAGCGACTCCGGCACGTTGGATGAGAAGGATGTGCTGCGCGTGGCGCAGTATTTTGCCCGCAATCGCTAGTGGATTTTCACTATAAGCATTAATCTGAAAGAGCAGCGCCAAGCTGCTCTTTTTTTCGTTAATACGTTATGTTATCGACTGGTTGTTCCTCCTGTGTTTTTACTCGCCGGGTTTATTTCTGAACATAATTCCTGTTAAAGGGCGGTAGGTTAGAGGAATTTATACTTTTAGCAAAAACGTAGCGATTGGTTGATGATCGTATGAATTTTAGAATGATGATGTCAGTGAAATGTGGCGTCTTCGTTTAGGAAATATGGCGGAGTAAAGGGTAGATAATGTCCAAACTAATTCCTGTGGTTATGGCCGGCGGCACTGGGAGTCGTCTGTGGCCGATGTCGCGAGAATCGTTCCCTAAACAGTTTTTGTCTATTGATGACAGTGGTATGAGCCTGCTGCAACAGACGTTACAGCGTTTGACCGGTCTGTCTGGCATCGAAGTTGCCTCTCCTCTGGTCATTTGCAACGAGGAACACCGTTTCTTGGTTGCGGAGCAATTACGTGAAATTGGGCAATTAGCGACCAATATTATTTTAGAGCCCGTAGGACGGAATACTGCGCCAGCAGTGGCGTTAGCCGCTCATCTTGCTGCTGAAGAAGACGAAGACAGCATGCTTTTGGTGCTGGCTGCCGATCATCTGATCACGAAAGTGGACAATTTCCACGCAGCGATTCAGACGGCCGTGTCGTTTGCAGACAACAACCAGCTGGTCACGTTTGGCATCATTCCTGAGCATCCGGAAACAGGATACGGTTACATCAAACGTGGCGGCCACCTGTCCAATGCGTGTTTCAAAGTTGATTCGTTCGTTGAGAAGCCGCGTTTGGAGAAAGCGGTCGAATACCTCGCCAGCGGTGATTATAGCTGGAACAGCGGTATGTTCATGTTTAAGACAGCCAAGTTCTTACAGGAACTGCGGCAGTTCAGCCCCGATATCTTCAGCACAACTCAGCAGTCTGTGGCTAAAAGTCAACGCGACATGAATTTTATCCGGGTTGAACAAGACATCTTCAAACATTGCCCAAGTGATTCCATCGATTATGCGGTGATGGAGAAGACACATGATGCCGTTGTGATCCCTATTGATGCGGGCTGGAGCGACGTCGGTTCCTGGTCCTCCTTGTGGGAAGTTTCTGAAAAAGATCGGTTGGGCAATGTCAACGTGGGTGAGGTTATCTCGATCGACTCCAGTGACAACTACATTGCGTCTGAGTCTGCGTTGGTCGCAACCATTGGATTGGAAAACCTTATCGTGGTTAATACCAATGATGCGCTGCTAATCGCTCACAAAGATAAAGTGCAGGATGTTAAGAAAATCGTCGATGAGCTTAAAAAGCGTAATCTTCATCATTTTCGCCAGCATTCTACCGCCTACCGCCCTTGGGGAAAGATTTGCGACATTGACAGCGGCACGCACTTCCAGGTGAAGAAGATTATTGTACGGCCGGGGGAAGGACTTTCTGTTCAGAGACATCTTCACCGCGCTGAACATTGGGTGGTCGTGAGTGGGACAGCAAAAGTTAGCGTTGATGATAAAGAGTTTTTCCTATCGGAGAATCAGTCCACTTTTATTCCTGCGGGCAGTGTCCATACGTTGGAGAATCCAGGAAAAATCGATTTGGAAATGATCGAAGTCAGGTCTGGACGCTATCTGGAAGAAGATGATATTGAACGTTTGCAAGATCGATATGGCAGAGTTTGAGAAAGGGTTTGGCAATGCGAAAGTTAACGTGTTTTAAGGCGTACGATATTCGGGGAAAATTGGGCGAAGAGCTGAATGAGGACATCGCGTATCGTATTGGACGCGCTTACGGCGAGTATTTGAAGCCCAAGTCTATCGTATTGGGCAGCGATGTACGCTTGACCAGTGAAAGCCTGAAACTGGCGCTGGCGAAAGGCTTACAGGATGCGGGCACTGACGTTATCGACATCGGCTTAACCGGGACCGAAGAAATCTATTTTGCCACGACCTATTTAAAAACGGATGGTGGCGTAGAAGTCACCGCCAGCCATAACCCTATCGATTACAACGGCATGAAGTTGGTGCGAGAAGACTCTCGCCCAATTAGCGGCGATACCGGACTACGAGCGATCCAGGAGCTGGCGGAGAAAAACCAGTTTCAGGCACCGGCAGCAATGCGCGGCAGCTACGTCCGCCAGGACGTGTTGGGGGCTTATGTAGAGCACATTCTGTCCTATGTCGACGTGAACAACTTCAAACCGTTGAAGCTGGTGATTAACTCGGGTAACGGTGCGGCGGGGCATGTAATCGATGCCATTGAAGCGCAACTGAAGGCGCAGGGTGTGCCGTTAGAGTTTATCAAGGTGCATCACCAGCCGGACGGTACTTTCCCCAACGGTATTCCCAATCCATTATTGCCTGAGTGTCGTGCGGATACCGCCGATACGGTGCGTGAGCATGGCGCTGATATGGGCATTGCGTTTGACGGTGATTTCGATCGCTGCTTCCTGTTTGATGAAAAAGGCGATTTCATCGAGGGCTATTACATCGTCGGTTTGCTGGCGGAGGCTTTCCTGCAGAAACAGCCAGGGGCGAAGATCATCCACGATCCGCGTCTGAGCTGGAACACCGTCGATGTGGTCACCGGTGCCGGGGGCGTGCCTGTGATGTCAAAAACCGGCCATGCTTTCATTAAGGAGCGTATGCGTACGGAAGACGCCATTTATGGCGGAGAGATGAGCGCCCACCACTATTTCCGTGATTTTGCTTATTGTGACAGCGGCATGATTCCGTGGCTGCTGGTCGCTGAGTTGGTCAGTGTGAAAGGGAAAACCTTGGGACAGCTGGTACAGGATCGCATTGCTGCCTATCCGTCTTCCGGTGAGATCAATATCAAGCTGGCCCAGCCGGCCGTGTCTATTGAAAGCGTTAAGCAACACTATTTGGCGCAAGCCGACGAGGTGGACTACACCGATGGCATCAGTATGGCGTTTGCAGGCTGGCGTTTCAATCTGCGTTCCTCCAATACGGAACCGGTAGTGCGTCTTAATGTCGAATCACGTGCCGATGTTGCGCTGATGCAAGAGAAAACTGATGAAATTCTTGCGCTGCTCGCTGCAAAAATTTAACGCTTAGTACATTGAAGATTTAGGATAAGGGCGGCTTTTTGCCGCTCTTTCTTCATGGTGCGCTCAGAAGGTTGTATGATGCATCCATTATTAAATGGGGTGCTTTTGTCAAACAAAGGGTGTTACCGAAGTATAAGGGGTTGATATGGCAATTCTAGTCACCGGCGGTGCCGGTTACATCGGGTCTCACACCGTTTTATCTTTGCTGGAGCGCGGCGAAGACGTGGTGGTATTGGACAACTTGTCGAACTCTTCTGCCGAGTCATTAAGCCGCGTGGAAAAGCTGACGGGGAAATCCGCAGTGTTCTACCAGGGGGACGTTCAGGATGCCGAATGTCTGCATCGCATCTTTGAAGCGCACTCAATTACGAGCGTGATCCACTTCGCCGGTCTTAAGGCGGTAGGTGAATCTACGCGTAAACCGCTGGAATACTACCAGAATAACGTTACTGGCACGCTGGTGTTGTTGGATGCGATGCGCCGTGCCGGCGTACATGCGTTCATCTTTAGCTCGTCCGCCACCGTCTATGGGGCCAATTCGCCGGTGCCTTACGTCGAGACGACGCCGATCGGCGGCACGACCAGCCCTTATGGTACGTCCAAGCTGATGGTGGAACAGATTCTGCAGGATTTCGCCAAGGCTGAGCCGCAGTTTTCGATTATTGCCTTGCGTTACTTTAACCCGGTAGGTGCCCATGAGTCGGGGTTGATCGGCGAAGATCCTAACGGAATTCCCAATAACCTGTTGCCTTATATCTCGCAGGTTGCGATTGGCAAACTGGAAAAGCTGGGTATTTTCGGCGGGGATTACCCGACGAACGATGGGACGGGAGAGCGTGATTACATTCATGTCATGGATCTGGCCGAAGGCCATCTGAAAGCGATGGATCATCTGCCGAAGCTCAACGGATTTAAGGCCTATAACCTGGGGGCCGGTGTAGGGCACTCGGTACTGGCGATGGTTCAGGCATTTGAAAAAGCCTCCGGTGTCGCGATCCCTTACCAAATATTGCCGCGCCGCGACGGCGATCTGCCTGCCTTCTGGGCGAACGCCGATCTGGCTTATCAGGAGCTGGGGTGGAAAGTGCGCAGGGGGCTCGATGATATGATGCGCGATACCTGGAACTGGCAGAAGAAAAATCCTAAGGGTTTTCAGCGCTGATCCTGCAGTTTACCCCCATCGTTTATAGGAAAGGATAAATGGTGGGGCCAAAACGACCATTGGGCAATCAGTAAGCGATACTTGATAAATTGTAACCAGCTTCCTAGAAAATACAGCAAAACTTTCTACTACATTTCCTATATTTCATTTTAAAACCATTGAGTTAAATCTTATCCTTGAACAAGAACCACACAGATTCAGCGTATTTTTTTACGTTACGGTGTCGGATGTTTTTGCAAATTGTGCTAGTCTCTCAAACCTTCGCGGACCCTATATTATTTCTGTCATATGCACGCGAGTTTGTTTAAGGTTCGTTCAAAAAGACCTCAAACGTGAAGTGTAAACTCGGTGGCGACGCGTGTTTATAAGCATAATTCGAGGTCTCTGGGTAACGTTTTTGTGAGTAAATTTCTAATGAAAGTGATAGAGACGCAGGTTGAAGGTGTAAAGCTGATCGAACCCAAAGTGTTTGGCGACCAGCGTGGTTTTTTCTTGGAAACGTTCCAAAAAAGCCGATACCAGGAGCTGCTCGGCATTGATGCGGAGTTCGTACAAGATAACCACTCCCGTTCTGCGCGTGGCGTCTTGCGGGGATTGCATTTTCAAACGGCAAAACCGCAAGGTAAGTTGGTAAGGGTGGTACGCGGCGAGGTCTACGATGTGGTCGTCGATATTCGTCCTGAGTCGCCGACGTTCAAAAAGTGGGTTGGCGTCTACTTGTCTGAAGAGAACAAAAACCAACTTTGGGTGCCGCCTGGTCTCGCCCATGGTTTTGTCGTAGTTTCGGACTCGGCTGATTTTGAATATAAATGCACTGATTACTATGATCCAAGTAATGAAGGTTGCCTACTGTGGAACGATCCGGAAGTAGGTGTCGAATGGCCAATCAGCGATCCGCTGTTGTCGCCAAAGGATCTGCAGGGAAAACTGTTTAGAGAGCTTTTTTAATGCGTGTACTTTTGACTGGTGCTGCGGGGCAGCTGGGACGCTGTATTATCGATCGTTTCCCTGCCAATTGGACCCTGATGGCGATGGACAGCCAGCAATTGGATATCGCGGACTCCGCTGCCGTTTCGGCAGCGGTTGAACAGTTAGTACCGGATGCCATTATCAATGCTGCGGCTTATACTGCGGTGGATAAAGCGGAATCTGAGCCTGAAAAGGCCAGGGCGATCAATGCGCTCGGCCCAGGATTCCTGGCTACAGCAGCGGCGAAGTTAGACATTCCTTTCATACATATCTCGACCGATTACGTCTTTGACGGCACTTCATCGGAACCGTACTGTGAAGAGACGCCATGTTCACCCCAGAGCGTTTACGGGCAAACGAAACTCGAAGGTGAGCATGCGGCTTTGCTGGCAAATCCGAAAACGGTAGTGATCAGAACGGCCTGGGTTTTCAGCGAGTACGGCAACAACTTCGTGAAAACCATGCTGCGAGTCGGTGCACAGAGGGGGGAATTGGGCGTGGTAAGCGACCAGTTCGGCTGCCCTACCTATGCGGGAGACATTGCGGCGACGGCCATCGCTATGCTGTCCCATCCTCAATTACCTTACGGTATCTATCATTACTGCGGCGATAACGCGGTTTCATGGTTCGATTTTGCTTGCGCTATCTTCCGGGAGGCGGGGAACTCAGGTCATTATCCGCATCAGGTGAATGTCAAACCTATCGCAACCCATGAATATCCAACGCCTGCATCCAGGCCTGCTTATTCGATTCTGAGCACCAGCAAGATTTGTGCGCTGGATCTGAAGCCTAGCCCATGGGAACAGCAACTTAAAATTGTACTCCAGAAGATATTATCTCAGTGATGATCCTTCAAATGGATGAGATTAAAGGGGATAATACTATCCCCTTTGGCGTTTTTGCATGGTGATGAAACGTTAACATCGCTTATGGGCCTGACGTTCAGTCTTTTAACCACCCTAATGGCATGACTTTGTGACTGCGGTAAATTACGGGTTTAGGAACTAGATACAGCATGGCTGTAGACCAAGAAAAATCTCAATTTCAGATCGTTGCATCTATCGTTTTATACAACCACAGCTATGAGCAGGTGGCGGGCACCTTGACGTCCCTCTTGGCCGAGCGCTGTGTTGAAAAGATTGTTTTGGTCAATAATGGCGGTGCCGATTGGGCCGATGCTTTGGAAAATGATCGTATCAGCTACATCTCTGCTAAGGGAAATGGCGGGTTTGGCCACGGACATAACCTGGCAATGAGCCGCTACCTGGACTCCTGCGAGTATTTTTTGATCTGTAACCCGGATATCAGTTTTGAGATGGGGGCATTGGCGAGTTTGTATCAGTTCGCCAGCGAAGGGAAACACCAGTTTGTCTCTCCACGGATACATTATAGCGACGGCCGTTTTCAGTATAGTTGTCGTCTGTTACCGACACCGGCAAACCTTTTGCTTCGTCGCTTCCTGCCAAAATGGGGAGCTAAGATGGATATTGACTACGAACTGCAACATGCTGACTACGAGAAAAACTTTGCCGTGCCTTCCGTTTCAGGCTGTTTCATGTTGATGAAGTCGGAATTACTGGCTCGTTTGGAGGGGTTTGATGAGCGTTACTTTATGTATCTCGAGGATGTTGATCTGTGCCGACGGGCGCTTGAACTCACTGATATTATGTATTATTCAGGAACTACAATCACACACGTATTCGGTAAGGGATCATATAAATCTCTAACTTTATTGGGATACCATATGCGCTCAGCGATTCTTTATTTTAACAAATGGGGATGGTTCTTTGACCGGGAGCGCTGTCGTTACAACCAGCGCTACTTGAATTCTATCCCGATGGCTTCTTCTCGCGATCGTCGCTGAACCCCCGGCTATAAATGTTTGATAGTTTTTAAGGTGTTGATTATGTTAATATATGTGGATGATCGGATAGTGGTCAACGCTGCCGAAGACGGTAAGGAGCTAAATGATGAGTAACCCTCATAAAAATAGGCCGCTGACGCCGTTAGGCCTCCTTCGCACTTTGTGGGGGTTCAAGTCGTTGATTGCGCAAATGACCAAGAGAGAAGTCGTCGGTCGTTATAAAGGTTCAACGATGGGCTTGGCTTGGTCATTCCTGAACCCATTGTTCATGCTGGTCGTTTACACCTTTGTTTTTTCGGTGGTTTTTAAGGCGCGTTGGTCAGTAGGGGGCGATGAGAGTCGCACACAGTTCGCCGTGATTTTATTTGTAGGTATGATTGTGCATGGTTTCTTCGCCGAAGTGATCAACCGTGCGCCGCAGATTATCTTAGGAAATGCCAACTACGTTAAAAAAGTCGTGTTTCCTCTGGAGACGCTGCCCGTGATCAGCCTATGCGCAGCCTTGTTTCACTCTCTGATTAGCCTGGTTGTCTTGTTGTGCGCCTTCTTTCTTTTTAACGGCTTTTTGCACTGGACCATTGTGTTTATTCCTTTGGTTTTCCTGCCACTGGTGATCTTTTGCCTAGGGTTGGGATGGGTGCTGGCATCTCTTGGGGTATTTATCCGAGATGTAGGCCAAACCACGGTGATTATTACAACGGTAATGATGTTTTTGTCACCGGTCTTTTTCCCGATTACCGCGCTGCCGGAGAAATACCGAATCTGGATTATGCTTAATCCGCTTACGTTCATTATTGAACAAGCACGTAACGTATTGATTTGGGGGACTCTGCCAGATTGGCAGGGGCTGATGGTATATACCCTGGCAGCTGCTGCGGTGGCGTGGTTGGGTTATGTCTTCTTCCAGAAAACCAGAAAGGGGTTTGCGGATGTCCTCTAATGAAATAGCTATTGAAGTCAAGGGATTAAGCAAATGTTATCAGATTTATGATCGCCCACGCGATCGTCTGAAACAGTTTTTCGCTCCTAAACTACAACGAGTTGCGCGTCGCGAATCTCGGCGCTATTTTCGCGAGTTTTGGGCTTTACGAGATGTCTCTTTCAGCATCAAAAAAGGTGAAACTGTCGGTATTATCGGGCGTAACGGTGCTGGCAAATCGACTTTGCTGCAAATGATTTGCGGCACGCTAACGCCAACGGCAGGGGAGATCCAGGTTAACGGAAGAATTGCCGCTTTGCTGGAGTTGGGTGCTGGTTTTAACCCTGAATTCACCGGTCGAGACAATGTTTACCTTAACGGTTCTGTTTTAGGATTTTCGCGCGAACAAGTCGATGCTCGCTTTCAGGAAATCATTGATTTTGCAGATATTGGTGAGTTCATCGACCAACCGGTAAAAACCTATTCCAGCGGCATGTATGTTCGATTGGCCTTTGCCGTCCAGGCGTGCGTCGAACCGGAAATCCTGATTGTCGATGAAGCGCTGGCCGTGGGGGATATTGGTTTCCAGTACAAGTGCTACAAGCGCATGGAAGCTCTTCGAGCTAAGGGCGTCACCATTATTATGGTGACCCATTCCACCGGCAGTATTCTTGAGTACGCTGATCGTTGTCTGGTGATGAATGATGGCCAGCTGGTTGGTGATACGCATGATGTATTAGCCGCGGTGCTCGCGTACGAAAAAGGTATGCTGTTGACCCAAAACTCGCCGAAAGAAAGAAAACAGCGTGCGGAATGTTCTGATGTCAAAGATGTAGCGACACTTCAGGCCATTCAGGCGGAACAGACTAATGCTGAAGTAGGGGAGAAACGCTTTGGCAGTGCACGTGCGATTATTGAAAGTTTGCAGATCTACAAATCTGACGGTACGCCATTGTCAGAAAAACCTCTTGTGCGGTCTGGCGAAGAGCTAACTTTAGACTACAGGATTTTGTCTTCGGAAGTCATCGAAGATGTGGCGCTCGGCGTTTCCATTTCCAAAGCTCAAGGGGGGGATATCTGGGGCGACAGCAACATTGCCGCTGGCGTTCCTATCGTTTTGAAACCCGGTGAGCAGCACATCGTATATAAAGTCAAACTGCCTATCAATTCCGGTGATTACCTGGTGCACTGTGGCTTGGCTCGCGTCGGCAAGGGGGAAAGGGAAGAACTCGATCAGCGTCGGCCGATGATGAGGCTGAAATTCTGGTCGTCGCGTGAATTGGGTGGCGTTATCCATGCTCCAATACAAATTTCGTTGGACGAGGAATAACGTTATGCTGGCTATTTTTTTACCGTCTTATCCTTTTCGCGGCGTAAAAGCTCCCTACCTGTGGGTGTTTTATCGGTTGTTGAGCACTTTGCAGGAAAAAAGCATTTTTATCACCGGCGGTGATTACTTGCGCGAGCCTGGGCTATGGAGTGAACAAGGACGCTGGGAGTTCGATGTACCCACGATGAATAATCTGGGCTATTCGTTGCCGACTCAGGATATATTTGATCGACATGAGTTTGAACTACTGGATGATGGCCTGTTTGCTCGATTGTTGAATGAAACGCACGAAAATCCAATGGCTGCGTTCAATGTGTTTCTTACTCAGCGCATTCCCGAGTTGGAGTCTGAGCTTAAGGGGCTTTTACATGCGAAAATAAAATGTGGCATTGAAGGGATTCTCAGCATTTGTAATTGCCCTTCGCTGGAACATGTTGCGCAAGAGCTGGCGATTCCCGTTATTCACATTGAGGTGGGCCCTCTACGTTCGCCGATGTATCTGGGAACCGGTTACATTGATTTTCGTGGCGTAAATGGCAATACCGAAGCACAGGCGCGTTATCTACCTGTCGCACATGATTGTCGAGTTCAGCTTTCAATGGCTGAGCTGCATCAATTTTTTGCACAGGATGCATTGCCACAGAAAGATATTGCGGAATTTGAACTTGGGTTAGCGCTACAGGTTGAGGATGATTCGAATATCATTGCCTATAGCAATGGTTTCAATAACTTATCTATTCTCTCATATGCTCAGACGCAATGTCCTAGCGAAAGCATACTGGTTCGGCCGCATCCCGGCAGTCGCTTTCAGCTGCAAAACACAGCGTCTGAAATCGATCACTCATCCAATAGCCTCGAGTTCTTACTCCGCTGTCAACGGCTCGTAACCATCAACTCGAGCGTAGGTTTGGAAGGGTTGTTGCTTGAGAGAGATGTTCAAATATTGGGTGACACTTCGTATCGTTTCATCGATGAGGTCGCTGACGAATCTGAACGCGTGAACAGAATGGCGTTCTATCTGTTTTCTTACCTTGTTCCGTTCGAACTGATGTTTGATACGGACTATCTGCATTTTCGCCTGTCTAAGCCGGCAGAAATCGACATCGTGCGGTATCATCTTAATTATTATTCAGCAGGAGCTGACGAGTTGACCAGTATGAAAGGGATAACCATCGGTGAGTTGATCACGGAGCATGTTAAGCTGGACAATAACGTTAGAGCCGAAATTTTCCGCGTTATTGAAGAGCAGAAACAGCATATTGATGAGAAATGCCAGCAGATTGAATTGCTGGAGCAACGTTTGCGGTTGCAGCTCGAAGAAAATCTGCAACTGCGAGAGTCAATGCTGCAAACGAAAAATCAACATGAGCAAATCATGTTGCAAAAGCAAAGCCAGCATGAGGAAGCCTTGCAGCGGATAAAAATCAGTGAAGAGAACAATAATAATAACTGTAAGAAGGAGCTGAAACGCGAAATCAACACGTTAAATTCCGCGTTGAGCCAAAAAGACGGTCTGCTGGAACAACAACATGCTTCCATGGCTTCGATTCGTAATAGCCTATCTTGGAAACTGACAATGCCAGTGAGAATGGTTGGTCGTGCATTGCGCGGCGAGTTTGGGGTCATTCGCGATTTTACCCGCCATTATTTTACACATCGTTTTATCGCTAAGAATTCATTGACAGCAAAGACATGGCGCGCATTCCGTAGCCACCCTCAACCCTATCGCGCATTGGGGCGTAAGGCTAAAACGGCATGTTCACTGATAACGAAAGGTCAATTCTCCGAGTTGATCGCTACCCTGCGCCGGGTGGCGAAAAATACTGCTGACGCACCGATGCCGTTAACGCACATCGATACTCAGCACATTGTGATTCTTGCTTCCAGACATACTCTCTACGTGGCTCATCGGGTAGAGAAGTCTTTGACCGACATCGGGTTGGGCGTCACGATTATTCATGCATACTCGGCTGCAGCAGACAGTGGCCAAATGCACATTGTTATTTGTCCCCAGATATTCCCTGAGTTGCCGAAGAATTTTGTTGCATTCCAGATGGAACAGTCAATTAACCCGCGCTGGTTCACGCCGGAGTACTTTGCAATTCTTGATCGCGCAATCGCGATTTTCGATTACTCGCTTACCAACATCGATTATTTACTGCAACATGGAGTACCCTATCAAAAACTGTTCTACATGCCGGTGTCCTCTTACGATCGTTATGCTGAGCATTTAAAGCAGGGAGGGTATAATCTTCAACCGTTGAAGGATGAAGCGCCGATTGATGTGTTGTTCTATGGCGATCCAAACTGTGAGCGGCGCCAGAATTACCTGCGTGAACTCTCCCAGCGCTTTAATGTGCATATCGCTTCGGAGGTCTTTGGTCAAGACCTGACTCGTCTTGTTATGCGAGCGAAGCTGATCGTTAATATTCATTATTACGAGGATGCACTGCTGGAAACCACCCGCTTGTACGAAACATTGTCCCTGGGAACGCCTATCGTCAGTGAAACCAGTTCGGATATTCAGCATCATGGCATGTTGAATGACGTCATCGACTTCGCTCCGGTAGGCGATATTGATGCGATGGCTGATAAAATCGAACGCTTGCTGGCTGATGAGAAACTTTATGCCCGTCGCCGGCAAGATATTGCGGCGTTTACACGTACAGATTTGCAATTTGATGCTTATTTCAAACGTTATTTGCTGGCTAACGATCTGATTGATTTCCAGACTTACAAAAACAGTGTCGACTTTATCCCGCACAACGAAGTGGATATTCCAAAGTTGTGTTTGTCATTGACAGAAACACCGGTACGCAAGCAAGCGTTTCTCAGCAAACCGACCCATGGCTTCCAGGTCATCGAAGGCATCCGTCATCGTATTGGCTGGATTGGTTGCGGAATGAGTTATAAATACATGTTGTCAACGTTGGCCGAACGCTCTACCGAAATGGCCATGATTTGTGAAGATGACGTATTGTTCCCATTTGATTTTGACATTCAACTGGAGAAGGTCGTCGGGCATTTGCGCCATACTGAATGGGACTGGCATGTGTTTGCGGGCATCATTGCGCACTTACATGATGATACCGAAATTCTGGCTATAAAAGAAATTGATGGCATCGAATATGTTTATATCAACCGTATGACAAGTATGGTTATGAATATCTATTCTCGCCGCGGTATCGAGCTTATCAGCCAATGGAACGAGAAGAACATCGACGCTGAAAGCAATACTATCGATCGTTATCTGGAGTCCGCACCAGGTTTGACCGTTGTAACGACATTGCCGTTTATGGTCGGCTATGCCGAAGATCAACACTCAACGTTGTGGGGATTCGTAAATACTCAGTATACCGATATGATTCGCGGCAGTGAGCGGTTATTGGCCGAAAAAGTGGCTGCGTTTAAGGCGCATCAGTCTGAAACGACCAAGGTATAACGCAGTATTCATCTGAGCGCTGAAATCAAAACGGTCAGTCGTAGATGACTGACCGTTTTTTATTGTAAGCCTCAAGCTGCCTCTACTGGCGACTGTTTTTACTGGAGAGAGCTGATAATTGTATATGGTTCAAACGTATGCAACCTATTATGTGACCTATCGCACCAATCACTACCCACCCGGCTCAATCCTGAGTTAACATGTGTGCCACATCACAAAACCTGCTGGCCGACGTTGCCGGCAGGGTCATCCTCAGACAGGAGTTCCTAAATGTCCAAGCAACAAATCGGCGTTGTCGGCATGGCGGTAATGGGCCGCAACCTCGCGCTGAACATCGAGAGCCGTGGTTACACCGTTTCCATTTTCAACCGTTCTGGCGACAAAACTGACGAAGTGATCGCTGAGAACCCGGGCAAAAACCTGGCGCCGTATTACACCGTTGAAGAGTTTGTTGAATCGCTGGAAAAACCGCGCCGCATCCTGCTGATGGTGAAAGCGGGCGAAGCGACGGATAAAACCATTGCCTCGCTGACTCCGCACCTGGACAAGGGCGATATCCTGATCGACGGCGGCAACACCTACTATCAGGACACCATCCGTCGTAACCGCGAACTGTCCGACCAGGGCTTCAACTTCATCGGCACCGGCGTTTCCGGCGGTGAAGAGGGCGCGCTGAAAGGGCCTTCCATCATGCCTGGCGGCCAGAAAGAAGCTTACGAGCTGGTGGCGCCAATCCTGAAGAAAATCGCTGCGGTTGCGGAAGGCGAGCCTTGCGTGACCTACATCGGCGCAGACGGTGCAGGCCATTATGTGAAAATGGTGCACAACGGTATCGAATACGGCGACATGCAGCTGATTGCCGAAGCCTATTCTCTGCTGAAGCAGGCGCTGAACCTGAGCAACGAGCAGCTGGCCGAAACCTTCGCCGAGTGGAACAAGGGCGAGCTGAACAGCTACCTGATCGACATCACCAAAGACATCTTCACCAAGAAAGACGAAGAGGGTAAATACCTGGTCGATGTGATCCTGGACGAAGCCGCCAATAAAGGCACCGGCAAGTGGACCAGCCAGAGCTCGCTGGATCTGGGCGAACCGCTGTCTCTGATCACCGAATCGGTGTTCGCACGCTACCTGTCCTCGCTGAAAGATCAGCGCGTTGCTGCCTCTAAAGTGCTGACCGGCCCGAAAGTGGCGCCGTTCACCGGCGACAAAGCCGAATTCATCGAGAAAGTGCGTCGCGCGCTGTATCTGGGCAAGATCGTGTCCTACGCACAGGGCTTCTCTCAGCTGAAAGCCGCGTCTAAAGAAAACAACTGGGATCTGCACTACGGCGAAATCGCCAAGATCTTCCGCGCCGGCTGCATCATCCGCGCCCAGTTCCTGCAGAAGATCACCGACGCGTATGCGGCGGACGCCGATATCGCCAACCTGTTGCTGGCGCCATACTTCAAGCAAATCGCCGACGAATACCAGCAGGCGCTGCGTGACGTGGTGGCTTATGCCGTGCAGAACGGTATCCCTACGCCAACCTTCTCCGCTGCGATCGCCTACTACGACAGCTACCGTTCCGCGGTGCTGCCGGCGAACCTGATCCAGGCGCAGCGCGACTACTTCGGCGCGCACACCTACAAACGCATCGACAAGGAAGGCGTGTTCCATACCGAATGGATGGAATAAGCCCGCTCGTTGAGCGATAAAAAAAGCCGCCGAGGTTAACGCCCGGCGGCTTTTTTATTGCGTGTAATTTAACGTCACGCTTTTTTCTGATGCCGCTCGCGCAGCCGGCCAATCACCGCGCTCAGATCCAGATCCTGGTCCTGCAGCAGCACCAGCAGGTGATAGATCAGGTCCGAAGCTTCGTTGGTCAGCTCTTCGCGATCGTTGACCGTGGCGGCCAGCGCGGTTTCCACGCCTTCCTCCCCGACTTTCTGCGCGATGCGCTTGGTGCCGCTGGCATACAGGCTGGCGGTGTACGAGCTGTCCGGGCTGGCGTGCTTGCGCTCCGCCAACAGCTGCTCCAACTGATAGAGGAACGTCCAGTCGCTGGCGGCCGGGTGGAAGCAGCTGCTGTTGCCGAGGTGGCAGGTCGGGCCGATCGGGTTGGCCAATACCAGCAGCGTGTCGTTATCGCAGTCCGGCGTAATGCTGACCACCTTGAGGAAATGGCCGGAGCTTTCACCCTTGGTCCACAGACGCTGCTTGGTGCGTGAGAAGAAGGTGACGTTACCGCTCTGCTCGGTGGTCGCCAGCGCTTCCTGCGTCATGTAACCCAGCATCAGCACTTCGCCGGAAACGGCGTGCTGCACGATGGCCGGCATCAGACCGTCGGTTTTTTCCCAGTCCAGCTGGTTTCTCTGTTGTTCTGTCAGCACACGCGAATCTCCACGCCTTGTTCAACCAGGAACCTTTTCAGTTCGCCGATATTGATGATTTGTTTGTGGAACACCGACGCCGCCAGCGCGCCGTCGACGTCCGCATCGCGGAACGCTTCCAGGAAGTGCTCCATGGTGCCCGCGCCGCCGGAGGCGATCAGCGGCACCTTGCAGGCCTCGCGCACCAGGCGCAGCTGCTGCAGATCGTAACCGTTGCGCACGCCGTCCTGGTTCATCATGTTCAGCACGATCTCACCGGCGCCGCGGCGCTGCACTTCCTGTACCCAGTCGAGGGTTTCCCACTGGGTGATGCGGGTGCGGCTCTCATCGCCGGTATATTGGTTGACGTGATACTTGCCGGTTTCACTGTCGAACCAGGTGTCGATGCCTACCACGATGCACTGCACGCCGAAGCGTTCCGCCAGGCGGCTAATCAGCTCAGGATCGGCCAGCGCCGGCGAGTTGATTGAAATCTTGTCGGCGCCGAAAGACAGGATCTGGCTGGCGTCCTCGGCGCTTTTAATGCCGCCGGCGACGCAGAACGGGATATCAATCACCTCCGCCACGCGCGATACCCAGCTTTTGTCCACCACCCGGCCGTCGCTCGAGGCGGTGATATCGTAAAACACCAGCTCGTCCGCACCTTCTTGCGCATAGCGCTGCGCCAGTGGCACGATGTCGCCGATGATTTCGTGGTTGCGGAACTGCACGCCTTTCACCACTTGCCCGTCTTTAACATCCAGGCACGGGATTATCCGTTTTGCCAGCATGCGATCGCCTCCTCAACGCTAAATTTACCTTCCAGCAGGGCGCGCCCCACGATCACGCCGGCAACGCCGCTGCCGCGCAGCTGGGCGATGTCGTCCAGATTGCCGATGCCGCCCGAGGCCTGGAAGGCCACCTGCGGATAACGGCGGCCGATCTCCTGATACAGCGCCACGTTGGACCCAGCCAGCGTACCGTCGCGCGAAATGTCGGTGCACAGCACGTGCTTCAGCCCGTAGGGCAGGAACTGCTCCACCACCTGTTCCAGCGTGGCGTCGGAATCCTCCTGCCAGCCGCTGATGGCCACGCGTTTCACGCCCTGCGCGTCGATGCGCACGTCCAGCGCCAGCACCAGCGCGTCGGCGCCGTAGCGCTCGAACCAGCTCTGCACCAACTGCGGCTGTTTCACCGCGGTGGAGCCGATCACCACGCGCGTGGCGCCGGCCTCCAGCAGGGCACTGACGTCCTGCTCGTTGCGGATGCCGCCGCCGACCTGCACCGGCACGTCAACCCCCGCCAGCAGCTTGCGCAGCAGCGGGATCTGGCGCGCCGCCGGATCCTTGGCGCCGGTCAAATCGACCAGGTGCAGCACCTGGGCGCCCTGTTGTTGATAGTCCTGCAGGCGCAGCAGCGGATCGTTGCCGTAGTCGCGCTGTTGGCCGTAATCGCCCTGATGCAAACGCACCACGTTGCCGTCGATCAAATCCAAAGCCGGAATAATCATGCTGCCTACATCTCCAGAAAGTTTTTCAACAGTTGCGCGCCGGCCGCTCCAGATCGTTCTGGATGAAACTGCACGCCGAAGAAGTTGTCTTTTTGCACGGCGGCGGTGAAGGGCTCGCCGTAGTTCGCCTGGGCGATGGTGCTGGGGCATATCGGCATCGCATAGCTGTGAACGAAATAGAAGTAGGCGCCGTCATCGATGCCGCGGAACAGATGGTGGCCCGCCTGCGCGGACACCTGGTTCCAGCCCATGTGCGGCAGCGGCAGGCCGAAGTCGGTCATCTGCTTGACCGGCGTATCGATGAGGCCGAGCGTGGTCACGCCGCCGTTCTCTTCGCTGCTGGCCGCCAGCAGCTGCATGCCGAGGCAGATGCCCAGCACCGGCTGCGTGCAGGCCCTGATCAGTTCGATCAGATCGCGCTCGCGCAGTTGATCCATCGCCGCCTGTGCGGTGCCGACGCCCGGCAGGAACAGCTTGTCGGCGCGCAGCACGATCTCCGGATCGCGGCTCACCTCCGGCTGATAACCCAGGCGCCGCACCGCGTAGGTGACGGAGGCCAGGTTGGCGCAGCCGGTATCCAAAATCACCACGTTCATCACAGCACTCCTTTCGAGCTCGGCAGGGTATTGCCTTCGACGCGGATCGCCTGGCGCAGCGTGCGGCCAAACACTTTGAACAGGCTCTCGACCCGGTGGTGGTCGTTTTTGCCCTTGGTCTTCAGGTGCAAAGTACAGCCCATGGTATAGGAGAGCGAACGGAAGAAGTGCTCGACCATTTCGGTGCTGAGATCGCCGACGCGCTGATAGTTGAACTCGGCCTTGTACTCCAGGTGCGGGCGGCCGGAGATATCCAGCGCGCAGCGCGCCAGGCATTCGTCCATCGGCAGCACGAAGCCGAAGCGGGCGATGCCGCGCTTGTCGCCCAGCGCCTTGTTCAGCGCTTCACCCAGCGCCAGGCCGGTGTCTTCCACCGTGTGGTGATCGTCGATATACAGATCGCCTTTGACGTCGATCTCCATGCGGAAGCCGCCGTGGGTGGCGATCTGATCCAGCATGTGATCGAAGAAGCCGACGCCGGTTTTGATCTTGCTGCCGCCTTCGCGATCCAGCCAGACGTTGACGTCGATCTGCGTCTCTTTGGTCACGCGATTAACCCGCGCGTGGCGATCGCGCAGCGTCAGCTGGCGCACGATCTCTTTCCAGCCCAGCACGCCGCGCTGGTAGCGCAGCCCCTGGATGCCCATGTTTTCTGCCAGCTGCACGTCAGTCGGCCGATCGCCGATCACGTAGCTGTGGGCGGCATTCAGCACGCCGGGTTCGAGGTAACCCTTCACCAGCGCGGTTTTCGGCTTGCGGCAGTCGCAGTTGTCCGCCGGCAGGTGCGGGCAGATCAGCACATCGGCGAACTGAATGCCCTGCGAGCTGAGGATCTGCATCATCAGGTTGTGCGGCGGGTCGAAGGTTTCCTGCGGGAAACTGGCGGTGCCGAGCCCATCCTGATTGGTGATCATCACCAGCTGATACCCCGCCTGTTGCAGCGCCAGCAGGGAAGGGATCACGTCCGGCTCGAGCGCCAGCTTGTCCAGGCGGTCAACCTGGAAATCTTCCGGTGGCTCGGCGATCAGCGTGCCGTCACGATCGATAAAGAGGATTTTTTGGCTCACATTGGCTCCTGGCGAGTCTGGTTGGCACCGGGCAGGGCGGACAAGGCGTCCACCACGCGTTGACATTCGTCGCGGGTGCCTATGGTGATGCGCAGGCAGCCGGACAACCCGGGCTGTTTGTTTTGGTCTCGTAAGATAATGCCCTGATCCCACAAGCTTTTAAACACATTACTTGAGGCGGTGAAGCGGGCCAGCAGGTAATTGCTGTCGCTGGTGAAAACCTGCTCGACGCAGGCGCATTTTTCCAACTGTTGCTGCAGCCAGCTGCGGGTGGCGGCAATGTCGGTGGCGCGCTGGCGCATGGTGCGGATACCTTCTTCGCTCAGCGCCTGCGCGGCGATATCCGCCACCGGCGTCGAAAGCGGGTAAGGCGCGATCACTTTCAGCAGCAGGGCGATCAGATCTTCGTTCGCGAGCGTAAAGCCGCAGCGCAGGCCGGCCAGCGCAAAGGCCTTCGACAGCGTGCGCAGGATAGCCAGGTGCGGATAGTCGCTCAGCCACCCGGCCACCGAGGCCTGCGGGCAAAACTCGATATAGGCTTCGTCCACCGCGACGATCGCCTTGCCTTTGGCCAGCTCCAGCAGGTTGCGCAGAGAGTCCGGATCGATCAGGTTGCCGGTCGGGTTGTTCGGGCTGCAGACGTAGATCAGCTTCACGTTGTCCATGCTGTCTGCGATGGCCGGCAGATCCAGCTGCCAGTCTTCTTTGGCGGCTACGGTGCGGCGCTCCACGCCGAAGGTTTCGGCGCTGACGGCGTACATGCCGTAGGTCGGCGGGCAGAACAAGATGGCGTCTTTACCCGGCTCGCAGAAGGCGCGGATCAGCAGCTCGATGCCTTCATCGGCGCCGCGGCTGACCAGCACCTGCTCTTTCTTCACCCCGGCGTAGGCGGCGTAGCGTTCGATCACCAACGCCGGCTGGCACTCCGGATAGCGGTTGAAGGTTTGCGCGGTCAGCTGGAACTCGGGCGCGATCGGGTATTCGTTGGCGTTCAACCACACGTCGCCCTTACCGCCGAGGCGACGCGCCGATTGATAAGGGGTCAGCTCGCGAACGTTGGCGCGCGCCAGTTTTTCGATGCTCATGCTTGCTCCTTCAGGGCGGCGACGCGCAGGGTCACGGCGTTCTTGTGGGCGATCAGCTGCTCGGCGGCAGCCAGCGTCTCGATGGTGGCGGCCAGGTTGCTGAAGCCCTGCGGCGTCAGCTCCTGCACCGTCATGCGTTTTTGAAAATCGGCCAGCCCCAGGCTGGAGCAGGTGGCGGTGTAGCCGTAGGTCGGCAGCACGTGGTTGGTGCCGGAGGCGTAATCGCCGGCGGACTCCGGCGACCAGTCGCCGAGGAACACCGAGCCGGCGCTGGTGATGCCGTCTACCAGCTCGCGCGCATTGCGGGTCTGAATGATCAGGTGCTCCGGGCCGTAGCGGTTGCTGATGGCCACGCACTCAGGCAGATCGCGCGCTACGATCAGGCGGCTGCTCGCCAGCGCCTGGCGGGCGGTCTCGGCGCGCGGCAGCTCGGCCAGCTGGTTTTCCACCGCTTCGGCCACTGCCTGCGCCATTGCCGCGTCCGGCGTCAGCAGGATCACCTGCGAATCCGGGCCGTGTTCGGCCTGCGACAGCAGATCGGAAGCGACAAACGCCGGGGTGGCGCCGGCGTCGGCGATCACCAGCACCTCCGAAGGCCCGGCCGGCATGTCGATGGCCGCGCCGTCGAGACGCTGGCTGACCTGCCGCTTGGCTTCGGTCACGAAGGCGTTGCCCGGCCCGAAGATTTTCGCCACGCGCGGTACGCTTTCGGTGCCGAACGCCAGGGCGGCGATCGCCTGCGCGCCCCCGACCTGAAACACTTCCTGCACGCCGCACAGCTGCGCTGCATACAGGATCTCATCGGCGATCGGCGGCGGCGAGCACAGCACCACCCGGCGGCAACCGGCGATGCGCGCCGGCGTCGCCAGCATCAGCACGGTGGAGAACAGCGGCGCCGACCCACCGGGAATATACAGGCCCACCGAGTCGATTGGGCGGGTCACCTGCTGGCAGCGCACGCCCGGCTGCGTTTCGACGTCCACCGCTGGCAGTCGCTGCGCGTTGTGGAAGGTGTCCACGTTGGCGACGGCCACCGCCATCGCCTGTTTGATGTCATCGCCCAGTCGGGCGCAGGCGGCGGCGATCTGCTCGGCGCTGACGCGCAGCGCGGCGACGTCCGCCTTGTCGAAACGGGCGCTGTAGTCGCGCAGCGCCCGATCGCCGTTGGCCTTCACGTTGTCGAGGATCTCGCTCACCGTGCGGGTGATGCTGTCGGAAGCGGCGATTGCCGGGCGCATCAGCAGCTCGGCCTGGCGTTCGGCGCTGCACGTTGCCCAATCGATCGGCGTGTTGAAGGTCGACATGGCGTTACTCCATCATCTTTTCAATCGGCAGCACCAGAATCGAGCTGGCGCCGAGCGCTTTCAGTTTTTCCATGGTTTCCCAGAACAGGGTTTCGCTGCTCACCATGTGCATCGCCACGCGGTTCTGCGCGCCGGCCAGCGGCAGAATGGTCGGGCGCTCGGCGCCCGGCAGCAGCGCGACGATCTCGTCCAGCTTCTCGCTCGGCGCGTGCAGCATGATGTATTTGGATTCGCGCGCCTGGATCACGCCCTGAATGCGGGTCATCAGGCGGTCGATCAGCTGCTGCTTGGCTTCCGGCATTTCGCCGTCGCGCTGAATCAGGCAGGCCTTGGAGCGGTAGATCACTTCCACTTCGCGCAGGCCGTTGGCCTCCAGCGTGGCGCCGGTAGAGACCAGATCGCAGATGGCGTCGGCCAGGCCGGCGCGCGGCGCCACTTCCACCGAGCCGTTCAGCAGGCAAGATTTAAAGCGCACGCCCTGCTTGTCGAGGTATTGCTTCAGCAGGTGCGGGTAAGAGGTGGCGATGCGGGCGTCCTGCAGGTTTTGCGGGCCGGTATATTCGGCGTCGAGCGGGGTGGCCAGCGACAGGCGGCAGCCGCCGAAATCGAGGCGGCGCAGGGTGAAGTAGCGCGGGTCTTCGCCCTGAGCGCGGCGGCTGAGCAGCTCTTCTTCCAGCACGTTTTCGCCGATGATGCCCAGATCGACCACGCCGTCCATCACCAGGCCCGGAATGTCGTCGTCGCGCACGCGCAGGATATCGATCGGCATGTTTTCCGCGAAGGCGATCAGGCGCTGTTGCTGCAGGTTGATCTTGATGCCGCAGCGCGCCAGCAGCTCCTGGGATTCATCGCTCAGGCGGCCCGACTTCTGCATTGCGATCCGTAAACGTGTCTTGTCCAGCATGGTAACCTCTGTTTAATCTGTAATTTTATGAATTTATTGTAAAAACTATTCTTTTCTGTCTGTCCGGAGCCAAAAAAAAACCCTCGGAAGAAATCTTCCGAGGGCTCTCTCTTGCGTTCTGCGCGCCACTGGAAGATTAACAAACCGTCTTCCAGCACTCATCGCCTGAAAGACTAGTCAGGGTGATGGTGATGATGGTGGTTGAACTGAACGCGTGTCATGGTGTTTTTCTCTAATCAAAAGCCGGTAAAAACCGTATGCCAATTAAGCTAAACTATCCGCTGTCCACCGCGCAACCCTTTTTTAACGTCATAAATTTAATTTATTGAAACAGGTTAGGTTATTAGCCACAGATGGCTTTACCTAACCTTAAGCCGGGCAGATTGTATCGCCGTGCACAGTGGCGTAGCCTTAGGGGTAGGGCGCTGCGATCTTCAGGAGAGGAAGAGGATGAAAAAGGTAGCCATTATTGGTTTGGGTTGGCTGGGCATGCCGTTGGCGCTGTCGCTGATGGGGCGCGGGTATGATGTGGTCGGCAGCAAAACCACGCCGGACGGCGTCGAGGCCGCGCGCATGAGCGGCATCGAATGCTATCAACTGGAGCTGACGCCGGAGCTGGTGTGCGATCCGGACGATCTGGAATCGCTGCTGCGCGTGGATGCGCTGGTGGTGACGCTGCCCGCTCGCCGCACCGTCGAAGGCAGCGAGAACTATTTCAATGCGGTGCGCATGCTGGTGGACAGCGCGATGGCCTTCGGCGTGCCGCGGGTGATCTTTACCAGTTCCACCTCGGTGTACGGCGAAACCGCCGGCACGCTGCGCGAAGAGTCGCCGCTGCGGCCGGTCTCGCCGTCGGGCCGGGTGCTGGCCGAGCTGGAGCGCTGGCTGCATGAATTGCCGAACACCTCGGTGGACATTCTGCGGCTGGCGGGGCTGGTGGGCGCCGATCGTCACCCCGGTCGCTTCCTGGCGGGCAAGCTCGATGTGAAGGGCGGTTCGCAGGGGGTGAATCTGGTGCACCAGGACGACGTCATCGCCGCCATCCAGCTGTTGCTGAAGCTGCCGAAGGGCGGTCACGTGTACAACCTGTGCGCGCCGCGTCATCCGGCCAAACGTGAATTTTATCCGGCGCTGGCCGAGCAGCTGCACCTGGAGCCGCCGCAGTTCGCCGACGAAGCGGATCAGGATGAGCGGCTGGTGGACGGCAACCGCATCTGCAACGAGCTGGGGTTTGAGTACCAGTATCCCGATCCGGCGCGCATGCCGGTCAGTTAAGGCAGCATGCGTCGTTTAAAGCGGGAAAAGGTGGCTCGTCACAAAGTCGACGAACAGCCTGATTTTGACTGACAGGTGGCGGCCCGACGGCCAGAGGACATGAAAAACCATGTTCTCGCGATCGTATTCATCCAGAACCGTCACCAGGCTGCCCTGTTCCAGCTGTCTGCGCACGGCGATCTCCGGCAAATAAGCGATGCCGAGCCCTTGCTCCGCGAAGCACACCTGCGGATCGAGGGTATTTGTCACCATGCTGGCCGGCCGTTCGGGGATCATCTCCGTCTTGTCCCCCAGCGGCCAGACATCCAGTTTGCCGGTGCTGGGAAAGCGATAATGCAAACGGGCATGGCTTGTCAGATCCTCGGGCTTGCTCGGCATACCCGCTTGGCTGAAATAGCTTGGCGCGCCAACGAAAACCTTGCGGCAGGTCCCCAACCGGCGGGCAACCAGCCGTGAATCGCTCGGGGTGCCGCTGCGGATAACGGCATCGAAACCTTCCTCAATCACGTCAACCAGCCGATCCGAATAATCAATATCCAGCTCGATCTCAGGATAGCGGCGCTTGAAGTCCCCCAGTTTTGGCATGAAAAGCGTGCCCAGCGACGGGAGACTGATGCGCAGCTTACCCTGGGGCGTTCCTCGCGTTTGCAACAGTTCGGCTTCCGCGTCTTTCACCTCGCTCAAAATGCGCCGGCACCTTTCCAGGAACAAGGCGCCTTCCGGCGTCAGGTTGACCGTGCGGGTGGAGCGGTGAAACAACCGCACGCTGAGCCGTTCCTCCAGCCGGGCGATGGTTTTGCTGACCGCCGACGCGGAGATCCCCAGCTGTTGCCCGGCCGCCGTGAAGCTGCGGCTTTCACTGACCCGCACGAAAACGTCGAGAGAACCCAAGCTTTCCATAGGCTTCCATTCTATTGATGACCTTTACGTCATGAGTGTTGTTCACTTTAGCCTGTTTTTCTTTTATCGGCGAGTGGGCAGCATGATGCAAACGTCATCCGCAATGGGCGGAAACATCTTTGAATAGGGAGTGATTGATGAATCAAACGACGATATCTGCGCCTGCCGCGAGCAGCGAGCGGTTGCCTCTGGGGGGCCTGCTGGCGTTGGCGATGGCCGCTTTCATCACGCTGCTGACCGAGATCATGCCGGCGGGCGTGCTTTCTTCGATCGCGGGCGATTTGAGCGTGTCTGAAAGCCTGGCGGGGCAATTCATCACCGCCTATGCGGTGGGGGCGTTGGTCGCCGCCATTCCGCTCACCGCATTGACGCAGGGCATGCGGCGCCGCCCCTTGCTCTTGAGCGCGATCGGCGGCTTTGCCATCGTCAACCTCGTCACGGCGCTGTCGCATGATTACCACGTCTCATTGGCGACGCGTTTCTTCGCCGGCGTTTTCGGCGGCATCGTTTGGTCCTTGCTGGCCGGTTACGCCGTGCGCATGTCACCGGCCCATCTTGGCGGCCGCGCTATTGCGATCTCCGGCGCCGGCGCCACCCTGGCGCTGGTGCTCGGCGTACCGCTCGGCACGTTGCTTGGCCGAGCCATCGGCTGGCAGGGCGCCTTTGGCCTGATGACGTTGATGGCGGTGATGCTCGTGGTGTGGATCATCGCCATCGTGCCGGATTTCCCCGGCCAGGCTAAGGCGCATCGCCCGTCTCTGAGCGGCGTATTCTTGCAATGCGGGATCCGCGGCGTGCTGTTCGTGGTGTTCACCTTCATCGTTGCCCACAACATTCTGTATATCTACCTGGAGCCTTTCCTCAAGCCGTCGGGGTTATCCGAGCGGGTCGATATCGTGCTGTTTATCTTCGGGCTGGGCGCGATTGCCGGATTGGGCGTCGCCGGGATGCTGGTCGATCGACGAGTCCAATCTCTTACGGTGATGAGCATCGTCACCTTTGCCCTCGCCGCCGTGCTGCTGGCCAGTGGCGGAAGGATTGCGCCGATGGTGTATCTCGCGGTCGCATTGTGGGGCGTGGCTTTCGGCGGTTTCGCCACCCTCACGCAGACGGCATTGTCACGCCTTTCCGGCCGCGCGGCCGATATGGCGCAGTCCATGTATACGACGGGCTGGAATACCGCCGTGGCCGCCGGTGGCGCGATCGGCGGCATGCTGCTCGACAAGGGCGGAGCGGCCTCTTTTGCCTGGGCCATTATCGGGCTCCTCATCCTGTCTTTAACCGGCACGCTGTTTGCCATGAATCGGGCGCTGGCCTCTCAGCGATGAGGCGATTGGCGTGCGGCGCGCGCCAAATCCTCCAGCAGCGCGTTCAACGCCTCGTCGGGCTGGACAGGGCGGCTGACCAGGCTGAGCGTGGCGCGGTAAGAGAGCGCCGCGCCGCCCAGCTGCCGCAGCAGCCCCTGTTCCACCCAGCGCGCCGCGTAGTGGGTGGGCAGGTAGCCGAGACAGGAACCGCTCAGCACCAGATGGGCGACGCTTTCCATATGGTGGGCCACCGCAGCCAGGTGAGGCGGCGCGATCGGGCACAGCTGCTGCGCCAGCAGGTAGCCGCGCTTGACCCAGCGCGCGTTTTCAATCTGCTCGCGCTCCGGTTCTTCCACCGCGAACAGCGGGTGATCCGCACTGCAGTAGATCGCCTGCGTCTCCTCCAGCCATGACTGATAACGCAACGCCTCCAACTGTTGGCCGAAGTAGCCGATGCCCAGATCGAGCTGCCGGTGCAGCAGCCCCTGCTCAATCTCGTTCGGTGAACAGATGCGGCACTGCAATTGCACGTCCTGATGTCGGCGCTGGAAGTGTTTGATGGCCTGGCTGAACGGGTTGCCCGGCAGCGAAACCAGATTATCCACCAGACCGATCTGCAGATCGCCGGTCAGCAGGCCGTTCAGCGACTGGCTGACCCGGGTGAAGTCGCGGGCGGCGTTGAACAGCGAACGGCAGGCGATCAGCATGCGTTCGCCCTTGGGCGTCAGCCGGAAGCCGGAGCGGCCGCGTTGGCACAGGCGAAAACCCAGCCGGGTTTCCAGCGAGGCCAGGTGGGTGCTGATGGTGGATTGGTTCATCAGCAGCGTTTCCTGCGCGGCGCTGACGCCCTGGGCTTCTGCCACCGCGACGAACACCCGCAGCAGTTTCAGATCGATATCGCTTAGGTTGGTGAGCATTCCCCCTCCGCAGAACGTCGGCCGGTTAACCCATTTTTAACATCGAAGAAATAGGGGCGGCGCTGAAGATATGGCCTTCCTTATGGCATGAATTGGAAATAAAAATCAATACTTCAATAAGTTAGTTGCATCGCGTTTTTCGATGTTTACATGCAAAAGCGGGAATGGTAGCCGGGGTGGCCAACGGGGTAGTCTGCGAATGTTGCTCAAATGTTTCAATTCATCGCAGATAAAGACAAGGAAACGCCATGCTGAACCAACCCCAAAGCGGTAACGACATGCCGCGCTTTGCCGGTATTCCCACCATGATGCGCCTGCCCGCGGCCGACCAGGCGCACGGTCTGGATGCCGCCTTTGTCGGCATTCCGCTGGATATCGGCACCTCCAATCGCAGCGGCACCCGCTATGGCCCGCGCCAGATCCGCCAGGAGTCGGTGATGATCCGCCCTTACAACATGGGCACCGGCTCCGCCCCGTTCGAACGTCTGCAGGTGGCCGATCTGGGGGATGTCGCCATCAACCCTTACAGCCTGGCGGACAGCGTGCAGCGCATCGAGGCGGCTTACCACGAGATCCTGGCGCACGGCTGCATGCCGTTGACGCTCGGCGGCGACCACACGCTGACGCTGCCGGTGCTGCGCGCCGTCGCCCGTCGGCATGGCCCGGTCGGGCTGATTCACGTCGATGCGCATTCCGACACCAACGAGGAGATGTTCGGCGAACAGCTGGCGCACGGCACCACCTTCCGCCGCGCGTTCGAGGAGGGGCTGCTGGCGCCGGAAAAGGTGGTGCAGATTGGCCTGCGCGGCAGCGGCTATGCGGCGGACGACTTCGACTGGTCACGGCGCCAGGGCTTCCGCGTGGTGCCGGCCGAGGCCTGCTGGCACCGGTCGCTGACGCCGCTGATGGCGGAGATCCGCGAACAGATGGGCGATGCGCCGGTTTACCTCAGCTTCGATATCGACGGACTGGATCCGGCCTTCGCACCGGGCACCGGCACGCCGGAAGTCGGCGGGCTGTCGGTCTGGCAGGGGCTGGAGATCGTGCGCGGCTGCCACGGGCTGAACCTGGTGGGCGGCGACGTGGTGGAGGTGTCGCCACCTTACGATCGCTCCGGCAACACGGCGCTGCTGGCCGCCAACCTGCTGTTTGAAATGTTGTGCGTGCTGCCGGCCCGCTGAGGCCGGTGCGCTGACCCTACCGGCGGAGCGGTTGCGTCGGGGCCCCTGATAACAATAACAACGGAGTGGAGGTACCCATGAATCTCGATCTGCTGGTCGTGGTGTTTTACTTTCTGGTGATAGGCGCGGTGGGGTGGATGGGCATTCGCCGCGCCAATTCCAAAGAGGCGTATCTGGTCGCCGGGCGCAATCTGGGGCCGGGGCTGTATTTGGGCACGCTGTCGGCGGTGGTGCTCGGCGGCGCGTCGACCATCGGCAGCGTCAAACTCGGCTACACCTACGGCATCTCCGGCGTCTGGCTGTGCGGTGCGCTCGGGCTGGGCATCGTGGTGCTGAGCCTGGTGCTGGCTAAGCCGCTGCTCAAGTTGAAGCTGTATACCGTCAGCCAGGTGCTGTCGCGACGCTATCACCCGGCGGCGCGGGTCACCAGCGGCGCGATCATGCTGGCGTATGACCTGATGGTGGCGGTGACCTCGATCATCGCCATCGGCAGCGTGATGCAGGTGATGTTCGGCCTGTCGTTCAGCGCGTCTATCCTGCTCGGCGGCGGGCTGGTGGTGCTGTATTCGACGCTGGGGGGCATGTGGTCGCTGACGCTGACCGACATCATTCAGTTCATCATCATGACCGTCGGCATGATGCTGGTGCTGATGCCGATGAGCATCGTCAAGGCCGGCGGCTGGGAAGCCTTCACCAGCCTGCTGCCCGCCGGTTACTACCAACTGTCGTCGATCGGGTTGGACACCATTCTGGTGTTCTTCCTGATCTACTTCTTCGGCATTCTGATCGGTCAGGACATTTGGCAGCGGGTGTTTACCGCCCGCAGCGCCAACGTGGCGCGCTTCGCCGGGCTGGGGGCGGGCGTCTATTGCGTGCTGTACGGCGTGACCGGCGCGCTGATCGGCATGGCCGGCAAGATCGTACTGCCGTCGCTCAGCAACACCGACGGCGCCTTTGCCGCCATCGCGCAGGCGGTGTTGCCGGTCGGCGTCAGCGGGCTGGTGGCCGCCGCGGCGTTGGCAGCGCTGATGTCCACCGCCAGCGCCTGCCTGCTGGCCTCTTCCACCATCGCGCTGGAGGACGTATTGCCGGCCATCCGGCGCAAACCTTCCGGCGGGTTGGCCGCCGGGCGCTTCACCACGCTTCTCATGGGTGTGGTCATGCTGGGGCTGGCGTTTGTGGTACGCGACGTGCTGGCGGCGCTGACGCTGGCTTACAACCTGCTGGTAGGCGGCATGCTGATCCCGCTGGTGGGGGCGATCTTCTGGCCGCGCGCCACCAGCGCCGGGGCCATCGCCAGCATGCTGACCGGCAGCCTGTGCGTGGTGGGGCTGATGATCTGGCACGGCATCGACGCCAACAGCCCGATCTACGGCGGCCTGCTGGGCGGCGGCGTCGCCTTCGTGTTGGGCAGCCTGTTGAGCCGCCCGGCAGCGCAGCTGCAGCCGCAAACCGAGCGTTGAGACGAGGCTAATGATCGCGACGAGGTGGAACATGAACAATCGCAATGTGGCGTCACGCCCAAAAATTGAAGTGCGCTCGATAGACTATGTGCCCCGTCACGAGCGGCATGGCAAGGTTTGGCATCAGGCGCCGTTTTGGTTTACCGGTAATTTCGTTTTGACGACGATGGTGGTCGGTTTCACCGGCCCTGCGTTGGGGTTGGGCGCGCTTTATTCGATGCTGGCCATTGCCGCCGGCGTAGGGTTCGGCACGTTCTTCATGGCGTGTCATGCCAATCAGGGGCCGCGCATGGGGCTGCCGCAGATGATCCAGTCGCGGGCCCAATTCGGCCTGCGTGGGGCCATCGTGCCCTTTGCCGCCGTGGTGTTTGTTTACATCGGTTTCAACGTGTTCAACGTTATTCTCGCGACCGATGCGATCAACACGGTGTTGCCGGGGCACCGTCTGCCCTGGTATGCGTTGCTGATCGCGGTGGCCGTGCTGTTGGCGATCGTCGGCCACGATATGCTGCATGCGGTGCAGCGCTGGCTGACCTATGTGATGATGGCGGTGTTCGGCGTGCTGACGATCGGCGCCGTGTTGTCGCTGCGGATGGACGCCGTTGTCGGCGCCGGGCATTTCTCGTGGGCGGCCTTTTTGATTCAGCTGTCGGCCGCCGCCGGCTATCAAATCAGCTACGCGGTGTACGTCTCCGACTATTCACGCTATTTGCCGCATGAAACGCCGTCTACCAACGTGATCTTTTGGACTTATCTGGGGGCGGCCGGATCGGCGCTTTGGCTGATGTCGCTGGGCGCGTTTCTGGCCTCAGCCCTACCGGCCCCCGATGCGATCGGCAGCGTACAGGCGGTGGGTAATGCCGTTTACCCGGGATTTGGCTCGCTGGCCGTGCTGATCGCCGTGCCCTCGCTGGTCGGCATCATGGCGGTCAATTGTTATGGCGCGATGCTGACCAGCCTCAGCGCGATTGACGCGTTCCGTAAAGTGACGCCGACGTTGAGATTACGCATGATCGGCATTGGCGTCGTCGCCCTGACGGTGTTTGCGGTGGCGTTGGCTATCCCGGCGAGCTATCTCGCCAGCTTCAATACCTTCGTGCTGCTGATGCTGTATTTCCTGGTGCCCTGGACGGCGGTGAATCTGATGGACTTTTACGTGGTGCGCGGCGGGCATTACGCGATCGGTGAAATCTTCAACCCGGCGGGGATCTACGGCCGCTGGGGGTGCCCTGGCCTGACGGCCTACGCGATCGGCCTGCTGGCGATGGTGCCGTTCATGACGTTGGGCTTTTACACCGGCCCCTTTGCTGTTTTACTGGGCGGTGCGGATATCGCTTTTCTGGTCGGCCTGCTGGTGGCCGGGAGCGTTTATGTCGTGATGTGCCGGAAGCTCGATCTTGAAGCCGAACGGCGGGTGGCGTTGTGCTGCGAGGGTTTATTGGAAGGAGAACGGGAGTGAAGGAAAAAATCAGCGTCGCATGCTGCCAGTTAGCGTTGCGGGTCGGGGAAGCGGAACACAATCGGGCGCTGTCCGCCCAGGCGATCCGCCGGGCGGCGCAGTGCGGCGCCAACGTCATCGTGCTGCCGGAGCTGGTGAACAGCGGCTACGTGCTGCGCGATAAGGCGGAGGCGCGCGCGTTGGCCGAGGCCGAAGACGGGCCGAGCCTCAGCCTGTGGGGAGCCCTGGCGCGCGAGTTGGATGTGGCGATCGTCGCCGGTTTCTGCGAGCGCCTGCCCGATGGCGAGGTGGCCAACAGTGCTGCATTGATCGATGCGCAGGGGGTGAGGGCGATTTATCGCAAAGCGCACCTGTGGCACGAAGAGAGCACCATTTTTACCGCCGGCGATCGGCCACCGCCGGTCATCGAGACCCGCTTTGGCCGGTTGGCGGTGATGATCTGCTACGATCTCGAATTCCCTGAGTGGGTGCGGCTGCCGGCGCTGGCCGGCGCTCAGCTGCTTTGCGCGCCGGTCAACTGGCCGCTGGCGCCGCGCCCGCAGGGCGAACGGCCGGCGGAGATGGTGAAGGCGCAGGCCAACGCCGCCGTCAATCGGCTGTTCATCGCGGTGTGCGATCGTTGCGAAACGGAGCGCGGCGTCGCGTGGATCGGCGGCTCGGCGATCGTCGACGCCGACGGTTACCCGTTGACGCAGCGCCTGGCGGGCGAAGGTATGGTGCTGGCATCGATGGATATCGGCGCGGCCGATGACAAGCGCATTGGCCGCCACAATCACGTGCATCGCGATCGGCGGCCGCTGCTGTATTGAAGCGGCGGGGCGGGCTGCCCCGCAGAGGGTTTTTTCCGGCGGCAACAGCCGCCGTTTTGGCGCTTACAGCCAGCCCGATTTCTTCAGCTTCTGATACAGGAAAATGCAGCCGACGGCGGTCACCCCCAGCGTGGCGTGGTAGGCCCACGGGAACTTCAGCTCCGGCATATCGGCGAAGTTCATGCCGTACAGGCTGAAGACCACCGTCGGAATGGCCAAAATCGCGCCCCAGCCCGCCAGCCGTTTCACCACTTCGTTCTGCTTGACCGTCACCAGCGCCAGGTTGACGTGCATGGCGTTGGTCAGCATTTCACGCATGTCGTCGATATTGCTGACCACCTGATGTGCGTGATCCTGCACGTCGCGCACGTAGGCGCGCAGCTCTTTCGGGATCACCTCTTCGTGCAGGCGGATCAGCTGGTTGCAGATTTCATCCATCGGCAGCGCGGCGTTGCGCAGCGCCAGCAGATGGCGGCGCAGGGTATAGACGTTCTCGATCGCCGCCTGATCGAACTCCGACTGGAACATGTTGGCTTCGATATTCTCGATGGTGCTCTCGAAGCGCGCCACCACGCTGCGGTAGTTGTCCACCACGAAGTCCAGCACCGAATAGAGGGCGAAGCCCGGCCCGCGGCACATCTGCTTGCGGTTCTCTTCCGCCTTGGCGCGGATCGGCGCGTAGCTGGGCGAGGCGCCGTGGCGCACCGTCACCAGAAAGTTTTTGCCGACGAAGAAGTGGGTTTCACCGTATTCGATTTCGTCGTTCTCGCCCCACTGCGCGGTTTTGACCACGATGAACAGCGAATCGCCGTAGGTTTCCAGCTTCGGCCGCTGGTGCGCGCACAGCGCGTCTTCGATCGCCAGATCGTGCAGGCCGAACTCCTCCTGCACCTTGCGCATAAACGCCGGTTCCGGCTGCCGGAGCCCCAGCCAGACGAAGGTGTCCGGCTGTTTGACCACCTCGCTGATATCGTCGATGGTGACTTCGCCCAGCCGTTGGCCGGCTTTGTACGCCACACAGTTCACCACCATGCTTTTGCTGTCCATCCGTCCATCCATTAATCAGTCAGAGTTTTGGTGAGAAAATAACACTCATGTTCCACCGGATAATCTTTCAGCGTCATTTGCAGCTGATAGCCGAGTTTTTCGTAGAACGGCCGCGCCTGGAAGCTGAAGGTATCCAGGCGAGCGTAGCGGCAGCCGCGCGCCTGCGCCTCGCGTTCGGCGGCGCGCATCAACCGGCCGCCGAGGCCGCTGCCGCGTTGGGAGTCCGCCACCCACAGCCACTCGACGCTCAGCCAGTTGCCCCAGGTTTCGGCGGTCAGCCCGCCGATCACCGTGCCGGCCTCGTCGCGCGCATAGACGCTGAGCGGCTTGCGGTGACGGGCGTCGATATGCGGCAGGTTGTAAGCGCGCAGGCCTTGCCTGATCGCATCGAGGGTGTGTTCGTCAATCGCGTCGGTAACGGTAATGTCCATGATTCCTCCTGGGTGATGCGTTAACTTAAGCACACTGCGGCCAAAAGGCAACCTGTTGAAATGTAATGCAAACGACCGCGCCCGCTGAGTGGGCTACACTAAACGGGTCATTTCACCTCCAGGAGGATGCCATGCCCCGATTGACTTTGCTGGCCGGTTTGCTGCTGTGCAGCGGCCTGCTGCACGCCGCGCCGACGGTCAGCCAACTGCAAGACGGCCTGGAACACCCGTGGTCGCTGGCCTTTTTGCCGGCGGAACAAGGCCTGCTTATCACCGAGCGGCCCGGCCGGTTGCGGCTGTGGCAGCAGGGCAAAGGCCTGTCGCCGCCGATCGCCGGCGTGCCGCAGGTTTACGCCGAGGGGCAGGGCGGCCTGCTGGAGGTGTTGCCGGCCCCCGACTTCGCCGCCAGCCGCCGGGTGTACCTCAGCTTCGCCGAACCGGGCGAGGGCGGCAAAGCCGGCACGGCGGTCGGCTACGGCCGTTTGAGCGAAGACGGCGCGCGGCTGGAAAACTTCAAGGTGATCTTCCGCCAGCTGCCCAAGCTGTCGGTCGGCAATCACTTCGGCGGCAAGCTGGCGTTCGACCGGCAGGGCTACCTGTTTATCGCGCTGGGCGAAAACAACCAGCGGCCGACTGCGCAGGAGACCGACAAGCTGCAGGGCAAGCTGGTGCGGCTGACCGCCGAAGGCGCAGTGCCGCCGGACAACCCCTGGGTCGGCCAGGCCGGCAAACGGCCGGAAGTTTGGTCCTACGGCCACCGGAATCCGCAAGGGCTGGCGCTGAACCCGTGGAGCGGCGCGATCTGGGAGCACGAGCACGGCCCGCGCGGCGGCGATGAGCTCAACCTCCCGCAGCCGGGTAAAAACTACGGCTGGCCGCTGGCCACCTACGGCATCAATTATTCCGGCCAGCCGATCCCGGAGGCCAGGGGGGAACGGGTGCCCGGCACCGAACAGCCACTGCACTATTGGCGGGTTTCGCCCGGCCTCAGCGGCATGGCGTTTTATGACGGGCAGCGCTTCCCCGCCTGGCGGCACTCGCTGTTCATCGGCGCGCTGGCGCAAAAGGAACTGATTCGCCTGACGCTGGAAGGCGACAAGGTGGTGGCGGAAGAGCGGTTGCTGGGCGATCGCGGCGAGCGCATTCGCGAGGTACGCAGCGGGCCGGATGGCTACCTGTATCTGCTGACGGACGAGCAGGACGGCAAGCTGCTGAAAGTCGGGGCGTCGTAACGCCCCGCAGCGATCAGGTGAGTTCGCTCATCACGCCGCGCTGGTAGGCGGGGCGAGTGCGCAGCTGCTGATACCAGCGCTCCATGTTCGGCCGCGAACGGCGGGCGATCGGCATCTCGAACCAGGCGTAGGCGAAGCTGCCGAGCGGAATATCGCCAAAGCCGAACGCGTCGCCGGAGAGGTAAGGCTGATGTGCCAGCGCCTGTTCAATGACGTCGAAGTGTTTTTCCAGCGTGGCGATCGCCGCTTCGATTTTCGCCATGTCGCGCAATTCCGGCGCGGTGCGGATCAGGCCCCAAAAGACGATGGTGAAGGCCGGGACGATGGTCGAGGTGGTCCAATCCATCCACTTCTCGGCGGCGGCGCGTGCCTGCAGATCTTGCGGATAGAACGTCGCGTCGCCGAATTTCGCCGCCAGGTAGCGCACGATGGTGTTGGATTCCCACAGCACGAAGTCATCGTCCTGCAGCAGCGGCACCAGGCCGTTCGGGTTCAGCGCGCGGTAACTCTCTTCGTTCACCTTGCCGAACGCGCCGCCGGCGTTGATGTGGGTATAGCTCAGTCCCAGTTCGGCGGCGCACCACAGCACCTTCCTGACGTTGTTCGAATTCTCACGACCCCAAATGGTCAGCATGGGATAACTCCGTTAGCGGATTAAAGACCCTTAATACCTACGCCACAACGCGCTTTTTGTCACACCGCAGGGCACTTTTTGCCTGCCGCTCAGCGCTCCCAGCGGCACACTTCCCAGCCGTGTTCCGCCGCCAGCGCGCTCAACTCGCTGTCGGGGTTGATCACCGTAGCGCTGTCGACGAATTGCAGCATCGCCTTATCGTTGAGGGAGTCGCTGTAGCCGTGGCTGTGTTCGAATTTCAGGTGCGGATGCTGCGCCAGCCAGTGTTGCAGGCGGATCACCTTACCCTGTTGGTAGGTCATGGTGCCGTAGGTGTTGCCGGTGAAGCGGCCGTCGCTGATTTCCACGCCGATCGCCAGCGCATCGTCGGCGCCGAGCTGTTCTGCGATCGGCGCCACCAGGTGCTCGCCGGTGGCGGAGATCACCAGGATGCAGTCGCCGCGCTCGCGGTGCCACTGCAGGCGCTCACGGGCGGCGGGATAGACGCGCGGCAGGATATCGCGGCGAATGTAGCGTTGCACCCAGCCGGCCACGGTTTGCACGCTCAGGCCGGTCAGCGGCGCCAGCGTAGCCTGCATATAGTCCTCCATCGACAGCTTGCCCTGATAATAGAGCTGCATCAGCTGCTGCTCCTGCAGTTCCAGCTCCGCCGGCGCGAAGCCCTGGCCGACCAGCCAGCGGATCCACAGGCTGGCGCTGTCATCGTCAATCAGGGTTTCATCCAGGTCGAATAAGGCTAAATCCATCAGTATTTCTCCGGCAGGCAGGGTATGAGGTCGTTTACAGGATAGCGGATAGCGCCCATCGCCAGCCAGCGGCGTCGGCGAAATTGCGCAGAGCATAAGAAACATTGATGACGGTTTTGCGACAGTTTGTTGAACGTTTGCATAACTTAGAACGCAACAATATTGGCCGCCCCGGTGAGCGCGGTGATAACTATGGGGCAAATGCAGCTACCCGCTGGAGAGAGAATGTTGATTATTCGCCTGTACGGCAGCCCGATCGTGATTGGGGAAGAAGAGGAACCGCATGATGACGCACCTGACGACGCTGAAGACGCTGCCGCTGCTGGATCTTTCGCAGCTTGACGGCGATGCGCGCCGGCGGCGCGCCTTTCTTGACGATTTGCGCGCGGCGGCCCGCGACGTCGGTTTTTTCTATCTGCACGGGCACGGCGTGGACAGTGCGCTGAATGCGCGGCTGCAGCAGGGCGCGCGGCAATTTTTCGCGCTGCCGGAAGCCGACAAATTGGCGGTGCAGATGGTGCATTCGCCGCACTTTCGCGGTTACAACCGGGCGGCGGCGGAGCTGACGCGTGGCCAGCCGGACTGGCGCGAGCAGTTCGATATCGGCGCCGAACGCCCGGCGCTGACGCTGTCTGACGACACCCCGCGCTGGGCGCGTCTGCAGGGACCAAACCAGTGGCCGACGGCGCTGCCGACGCTGAAACCGCTGCTGCTGCAGTGGCAACAGGTGATGACCGCCATGTCGCTGCGGCTGCTGCGCGCTTTCGCTTTGGCGCTGTCGCTGCCGGAGCAGGCTTTCGATCGCTTGTACGGCGAGAAGCCCAACGAACACATCAAACTGATTCGCTACCCGGGGCGGGACGCTACCGCCAGCGCACAGGGCGTCGGCGCGCACAAGGACTCCGGCTTTCTCAGCTTCCTGCTGCAGGACGCGCAAAAAGGGCTGCAGGTGGAGGTGAGCGAAGGGCGGTGGATTGACGCCCAGCCGCGTGAGGACACCTTCGTGGTGAACATCGGCGAGCTGCTGGAGCTGGCGACCAACGGCTACCTGCGCGCCACGGTGCACCGGGTGGAAACGCCGCCGGCGGGGCGCGACAGGCTGTCGATCGCCTTCTTCCTCGGCGCGCGATTGGACGCGGTGGTGCCGTTGTATCAACTGCCGCCGTCGCTGGCGGCGCAGGCGCGCGGCCCGGCCAGCGATCCGCTCAATCCGCTGCTGCGCGACGTGGGGTATAACTACCTGAAAGGCCGCATCCGTTCCCACCCCGATGTGGCACAGCGCTTTTATCGGGACGTCATCGGCGTCTGAACATCAGGCACAAAAAAGCCCGGCGCGCCGGCCGGGCTGATGGCGATTGATTCGGGCGATTATTCCGCCAGCGCCTGCTGCAGATCGGCGATCAGATCTTCCACATCCTCAATCCCCACCGACAGGCGTACCAGCTGCGGCGTGATGCCGGTTGCCTGGCGCTGTTCCAGCGGAATGGAGGCGTGCGTCATGCTGAACGGCTGGCTGATCAGGCTTTCCACGCCGCCCAGGCTTTCCGCCAGGGTGAACAGGCGCGAGCGCTGAATGACCCGGCGCGCATAGGCGTCGTCGCCTTTCAACCGCACCGAGATCATGCCGCCGAAGCGCGTCATCTGGCGCGCCGCCAGCTCATGCTGCGGGTGGCTCGGCAGGCCGGGATAGTAGACATTTTCCACCTGCGGCTGGCTCTCCAGCCACTGGGCGATGCGCAGTGCGCTGTCGCTGTGGCGCTGCATGCGCAGGGCCAGGGTGCGGATGCCGCGCAGCGTCAGGAAGCTGCTGAACGGATCGAGAATGCCGCCGACCGCGTTTTGCAGGAAACCGAGCTGCTCCGCCAGCGCCGGGTTATCCCCCACCGCCGCGACGCCGGCCACCACGTCGGAGTGGCCGTTGAGGTATTTGGTGGCGGAGTGCACCACCACGTCAAAGCCCAGATCCAGCGGACGCTGCAGATACGGCGAAGCGAAGGTATTGTCCGCCACGCTGATTAGCTGATGCTTTTTGGCGATCGCGGCGATGGCGCTCAGATCCGCCAGTTTCAGCAAGGGGTTGGTCGGGGTTTCCACCCAGATCATTTTGGTATCCGGCTCGATCGCCTGTTCCAGCCCGGCGAGATCCGCCGGCGACACGTAGGTGACGCGCAGGCCGGCGGTGCGGCTGCGCACCTTTTCCAGCAGGCGATAGGTGCCGCCGTACAGATCGTCCACCGCGATCAGGTGGCTGTCTTTATCGAGCAGCTCCAGCACCGTGGAACAGGCCGCCAGGCCGGAGGCGAAGGCGTAGCCGCGGCTGCCGCCTTCCAGTTCGGCGATGGCGCTTTCCAGCGCGGTGCGCGTCGGGTTGGCGCTGCGGGAATATTCGTAGCCGGTATGCTCGCCCGGCGCCGGTTGGGCGTAGGTGGAGGTGGCGTAAATCGCCGGCATCACGGCGCCGGTCGCGTCCGGGGTGTAACCGGCGTGAACGGTCAACGTATCAAACTTGGCCATAATGGGTCCTTATTAACGTAATTTTTGGCGCCAGGCGTTAAGCACGTCTGTACGGGTAATCAGGCCGAGGAAGCGCTCGCCGTCGAGCACTACCGCGACGTGGCCATGGTTGAAGGTGGCCTGCAATTCTTCGTAGCCGGCTTCTTTTTGCAGCGTATGGACTTGCTTGGTCATCGCGCTACTGGCCGGCAGGCTGAAGTGGGCGGCGTCGGCCTGGACGGCGTTCAGCAGATCCCACTCATCGATCAGGCCGACCACCCGATCGCCTTCCAGCACTGGCAGCTGCGAGATGTCGTACAGCCGCATGCGGGCGTGCACGATCGCCAGCGTGTCGTCCGGCGCGGCAGAAACGGCCGCACCTTCGTCGTGGCGGTAGGCGATCAGATCGCGCAGATCGCCGTGCTGCGGTTTGCTCAGGAGACCCTGTTCCAGCATCCAGTGATCGTTATACATTTTAGACAGGTATTTGTTGCCGCTGTCGCAGACAAAGGTCACTACCCGCTTGGGTTCGGTCTGTGCGCGGCAGTAACGCAGTGCGGCGGCCAGCAGGGTGCCGGTGGACGAGCCCGCCAGCACGCCTTCCTTGCGCAGCAGATCGCGCGCGGTGGTGAAGGCTTCTGCGTCGCCGATGCGGTAAGCGTGGCGGACCTGGTCAAAGTCGCTGAGCGGCGGGACGAAGTCTTCGCCGATGCCTTCCACCAGCCAGCTGCCCGCTTCCCCGATGTGGCCGTTGTCGAGATAGTCCGCCAGGATAGAGCCGGCAGGGTCGGCCAGCACGAATTCCGTCTGCGGCGAAACGTCGGCGAAATAGCGGCTCAGCCCGCCCAGCGTGCCGCCGGAGCCGACGCCAACCACGATAGCGTCTACGTCATGCTCCATCTGCTGCCACAGTTCGGGCGCGGTGGTGGTGGTATGGGCCGCCGGGTTGGCCGGGTTGTTGAACTGATCGATATAAAAGGCGCCGGGGATCTCCCCGGCCAGGCGTTTGGCGTAATCCTGATAGTAAGCCGGATGCCCCTTGCCGACGTCCGAGCGGGTCAGCAGCACTTCCACGCCCAGTGCGCGCAGGTGGAAGATCTTCTCGCGGCTCATCTTGTCCGGTACCACCAGCAGCAGCTTATAGCCTTTCAACGCCGCCACCAGTGCCAGTCCCAGGCCGGTATTGCCGGCGGTGGCTTCGATGATGGTGCCGCCCGGCTGCAGCTTGCCGTCGCGCTCGGCCTGCTCGATCATTGACAGCGCCACGCGGTCTTTGATCGAACCACCGGGGTTTTGATTCTCCAGCTTGACGAACAGCCGGCACGGGCCGGTATCGAACTGGGTCAGTTCCAGCATCGGGGTATTGCCAATCATCTCGATGACGGAATGGGGGATCGCCATGACTCATCTCCAGGATTATTCGGTATAAAAGTCGTTATATGGATGATAGCGCTGAGGATAAGCGCTTTAAAAAGAACAAATAACGGTTCTATATGCCATTATGGAATATATTAATCTTTTTTAGACGTATAGATGCGCAGATGTTTAGCGGTGCAGATGCTTGGCCGTGTAGCCGTGGGTGGATGCAAAAATACGCGTCGCGATGCTTTTTTGAACGATAAGCGGGGGCCTGCGTACAGTTATGTAAAAATGCTGAAAATTCACGCTAAACCCTGCAAAAATAAGATAAATCACATAAACTCACAGCAAGGGCATTTTCGGTGCGTTGCGTTACCCGCTATGGGCGCCGCAGGGGGTTGCGGCCGGCACGCGCGCACCGGGCCACTCTCGCTGGTTGGCTTAAAACGTGAACATGTTTGAAAGTTAACGCTATTTCAATGGTTTGAATGGACACTCTGGCGACGTCATGATGAAAAAAAACTTATCCACTTCCCTGAAAAAACTGACCTTCAGCGTAGGCATCCTGTTGCTGGCCGCCCCGGCCGTGCACGCGGCCGAGCCGCCGGCGCCGCCGCAGGTAGACGCCAAGGCCTACATTCTGATGGATTACAACAGCGGCAAGGTGCTGACCGAAGGCAATGCCGACACCCGTCTCGATCCCGCCAGCCTGACCAAGATCATGTCCAGCTACGTGATCGGCCAGGCGATCAAGGCCGGCAAGATCAAGCCGGAAGACCTGGTCACCGTCGGCAAAGACGCCTGGGCGCCCGGTAACCCGGCGCTGCGCGGTTCTTCGCTGATGTTCATCAAGCCGGGCGATCAGGTGCCGGTACTGGAGCTGAATAAGGGCATCGTGATCCAGTCGGGCAACGACGCCAGCATCGCGCTGGCGGACTACGTGGCGGGCAGCCAGGATTCGTTCGTCGGCCTGATGAACAACTACGCCAAATCCCTGGGCCTGCAGAATACCCACTTCCTGACGGTGCACGGTCTGGATGCGGAAGGGCAGTACAGCACGGCGCGCGACATGGCGCTGCTGAGCCAGGCGCTGATCCGCGACGTGCCGGACGAATACGCGCTGCATAAAGAAAAAGAGTTCACCTTTAACAAGATCCGCCAGATTAACCGCAACCGCCTGCTGTGGAGCAGCAACCTGAACGTCGACGGCATCAAGACCGGTTACACCAGCGGCGCCGGCCATAACCTGGTGGCGTCGGCCACCGACGGCCCGATGCGTCTGATCTCGGTGGTGTTGGGCGCGCCGAGCGATCGCGTGCGCTTCAGCGAAAGCGAAAAGCTGCTGACCTGGGGCTTCCGCTTCTATGAAACCGCGACGCCGATCAAGGCCGATAAGCCGTTCGTCACCCAGAAAGTGTGGTTCGGCGACGTCAGCGAAGTGCCGCTCGGCGTGGCGAAAGACGCCTCGGTCACCATTCCGAAAGGGCAGATGAAAAACCTGAAGGCCAGCTACAAGCTGACCCAGCCGACGCTGGAAGCGCCGCTGGCGAAAAACCAGGTGGTCGGCACCATCGATTTCCAGCTGGACGGCAAGACCATCGAACAGCACCCGCTGGTGGTGATGCAAGAGGTGAAAGAGGGCAACTTCTTCAGCCGCATCTGGGATATGGTGATGATGAAGCTGAGCCAGTGGTTCGGCGGGATCTTCGGCTAAATACCCTGATGTGAGGCGCGCGCCCCGGGCGCAAGATTCTCGACCAAGCCGCAACGGAGACGTTGCGGCTTTTTTTTCGCGAGTTCCTGGGGCGCGGTGATTAAAAGTAGTCCACCAGCATGGTGGCGCCGCTGGTGAAATCGCCTTCCGCCAGGGTGACGGCGCTGTTTTTCACCGGCACCGCATCAAGCGTCGGCGGATTAGCGTAGTCGATGTTCAGCGGCGTATTGATGGCGAAGGCCTTACCGTTGGCCAACAGCTTGATGCCCAATCCATTGACGCTGCTGGTTAACACGCTGCCGTCGAAGGCCGCCGCGCCGCCCATGATCTTCATTTTCAGCTGGCGGCTGTTATCCAGAAACTCGCATTTGATGCTGTAATCGATGCGTTGCATATAGCGATTGCCGTCGATGCGCTTGATGCCGACCTTGCCGAAGTCGATATCGATGGTGCGCCCGTCATTGATCACGCAAGGCGGAGGCGCCACCACGGTGGCGGTGATGTTGACCTTGGTGCCCTGGTCGGCGGCCTGGGTGGTGGCGCTGATCAGGCTCAGCGACCACAGCAGAGCGCAGCGTGTTTTTTTCGTCATGTTCATTCTGGCTCCCGTTTCAAGGTGCGCTGAAGATCAGCGTGGCCGAGCCTGACAGCGGGCCGGTGGCGATGCTGGTGTAAGGCACATTGTTCTTCACCGGCACAAAGGTTACGGTGTCGTTGCCCAGCCCGTTGACGATGCGCGTTCTGAAGGCATTGTTGGGCTTTACCACCGCGCCGTTGTACACCATGGCCACGCCGACGTTAGGGTTGCTGGTTTTGATAAAATCGCTGGAGAAGCCACTGGCGTCGCTGACCATGCGGATCAGAATATCCTGCGTCGCGCTCTGGTCGTCGCATTGGTAGCTGAGCGCCTTGTCCTGTTTGATTTGGGCGTCGCTGGCGCTTTGAGTCAGAAAGTCCTGGCGGATCTGGCCAAAGTCGACATTGATTTGCTGGCCGTTGTTGATGGTGCAACTGGTGGTGACGAAGTAGGCGTCGTTGTCGGCGATCAGGCGCCAGCGATAAACGCCGCACTGCGGGCAACCCGGCTGATCGTTGGTCTGAATAAAGTTTATTTGGCCGATGACGTCGCCCTTGTTCACCTTGATGTCCGGCGTTGGGAAACGGTTCAACACGATATAGACCCGGATGGCGACCGACTGGGTCTGTAACCCGGTAAGGCTGAGTACGCTGATACCTGATGGCACCGGAGAGTTGTAATCGCTGCCGTTGATGGTGGTACCGCTGCCGATGGTGCCAAAAATCGCACTGTTCATCGACAGCGCCGGGCTGTCGGTTTTGAGATAGTCATACCAGCTCGCGACGTCGTTTTTACAGGTGACCTGGCTGACGTTGACGATTTCGTTTTTGCCATAAGAAAGCTGTGGCCCGATGCGTACCCGGACGTCAACCGGCGTGGTCGAGCCCCCGGGTGGAATCAGTCCGCCATCGGACGTGCGGCAGGTAAATGCGTTGGCATTGCCAAGCAGCATGAAGAAAGATAATGCCAGGCAGCAACGTAAAAATAGCAGGGCTGTTTTTCTCACGATAATATCCCAATATATATAAATAGTGTGCGGCATTACTCCGCAATGAAATATCGCCAATCAGGCCGGTTGGCCATATTTATTCCGTTAAAGGGGAGTGAGGGCATCTCTGTTGGGGATGCCGTCGTTATCACCGTTCAGCAACGCGGTGGGATACCACCTCAACGAGTTGTTGATAGAGCCGTCCGTCACAATCACTTTTTGCCGGGCGACAAGATCCAACAACAGCCGCCGAGCCCGGTAAACACCGACGTTGACGGCATTGGCCAGTTGCCGCGTCGATAGCCATTGCTGCGGCGGCGGCAGACCGGCGACGGGGCACTTGCGGGGTGACTGCGCAAATAATGTTTGCAGCAGATCGTGCTGCAATTGCCGTATTTCCTTTTGTTTCGGAGATAACGCTTCCATAGCACTTCCTCTGTATTCCGATTGCCGTATTCCTAAGAAAAAACAAACTTTCGCTGCCTACCAACAACGAGGTAAAACGCGAACAAAGAAAAATCCTATCTATTTATCAGGATTGAAAAAAAAGGCGTTGCCCGCCCCGTTTTTACCTATACCAAGGCAGGGGTGGCGTCACGCTGAAACCTAAAATTTTGGTTTATTATATTCACAAAGTGACACTTTGCGATCTGATTACTTGGGAATCACAGAAAAACAGGATATTGCTCTATAAAAGCATCTTTTACGATCTATGAGCCTAAAAATAACAGTAAATTAACTTCAATTAGGAAATAAATTGCGAATGTTCGCCTTGATCAAAAAAAGCCTTTTTTTGCTTGGAGGCATTTGCCAGAATATTCATCGCCGAACAAGAAGGGCGGATTAGAAAGTATTGGTCTCTGCTTGTTGTGATTTTGTTTATTTTTATATGACGAATTCATTAATGGGTGGGCCGCTGCGAACTTGCCGTAATCGACATGTTTATTGTCGGTGCCTTTGAGTTTTGGCAGTTAACCAACCAGCAAGATGCTAAAGAATCAGGGCTGCGCATATATAAGCGCGAGCGGGTTTCCTGTTGCTCTTTTTCTTGATTGGAATATGCATTTTTTCTTATAAGGAATATAGGTTCTATGAAACTTAACAAAATCATGATGGCTGCAGTGATTGCATTTGGCGCAAGTTCTTTTGCACAGGCAGCCGATCAGGGACACGGTAAGGTCACCTTCACGGGCTCTATTATTGATGCGCCATGCTCTATTGCACCCGAGTCGATCGATCAGACCGTAGATCTGGGCCAGGTTTCCAACGTGGCGTTGAAAAACGGCGGCAAATCCAACCCGCGTCCGTTTGAAATCAAACTGGAGCAGTGTGATATCACCACGCTGAAAACCGTTAAAACCACCTTCAGCGGCGTAGCGTCGTCCACCGACAAGGATCTGTTGGGTATCGCGGGTACCGCCAGCGGCGCCGGCGTAGCCATCTCTTACAATGGTCAGCCGATCAAACTGGGTGAAGCGACTACCGCGCAGACCCTGAACACCGGCAACAACACTCTGCATTTCGCCGCCTACCTGCAGGGTGAAGGCGCTTCCGCCGCCATCGTTCCGGGCGATTTCACTGCCGTAGCCGATTTCACCCTGGCTTATCAGTAAGTGAGTCCGAAGGCTTAATCAACCAGGCATGGGGTTCGCCGCATGCCTGGTGAATCTCCCTGTCAAAGGAATGTCGCGATGTTTTTACCAAGGAATCGAGCGGGTGCCGTTCTTTTGGCGTCGTTGGCGTTTGCGCCCGGCTATGCAATTTCCGCCGCGCAGGGGTGGGGCAAAGTCAACATGCACGGCGCCATTATCGACACCGCCTGCGCCATTGCTGCCGGCAGCCGCGATCAGACGATCGATATGGACACTATTCCTCTCGGACAGATCATTCGTGACGGCCAGGGGATGACCAAACCTTTCAGTATCGAATTGGTCAATTGCATTTTGGAACGGCCGGAAAACAAGCCTGACTGGAAATTCTTTCAGGTCACGTTTGATGGTTATGCGGAAGGTGCTCTGTTTGGCGTACAGGGCGATGCGCGCGGCGTTGCCTTGGAGATAAAAGACAGCAGCGGCACGGCGGTTATTCCAGGGAAACCTTTGCCGATGGAGGGAATAATACCGGGAAACCGAGTGCTGAATTATTCCATGACGTTGATGCCGAATCACCAGCCGTTGAAGGTGGGAGCGTATTTTTCCACAGTGCGTTTTAAGCTGGATTATTTTTGATTTTTTCTCGTACTGACGGTTAATTCGTTATTGAAAGGACTTTATTATGCTTTCACCGGCAGGGAAGTTATTTCGTCTTCAGGCCTTGGGGCTTTGCGTTGCCCTTTCTCTGGGAAATCCAATCGCGTTGGTCTATGCCGCCGACGTGATTCAATTCAATACCGACGTATTGGACATCAACGATCGTAAAAATATCGATCTGAGCCAATTTACGCGCAGCGGCTACATCATGCCGGGCGTTTATACCATGGTGGTGCACGTCAATAAGAACGATCTGCCGGAACAGCCGGTAACGTTTATGGCGCCCGAGAACGATCCAAAAGGCAGCGAAGCCTGTCTTTCGCCGGAATTGGTCAACCAACTGGGGCTGAAAGAAAAACTGTTAAGCACGCTGAATTGGACGCACGGCGGCCGTTGCCTTGACGCTTCCAGTCTGGCGGGGATGGAAGCCCGCGGCGATCTTGCCAGCTCCTCACTGTATCTGAACATTCCTCAGGCCTATCTGGAATACAGCTCGGAAAACTGGGACCCGCCTTCGCGCTGGGATGACGGTATTCCCGGGCTGCTGTTTGACTATAACGTCAACGCCCAAACGCAAAAGCATCAGAAAGGCGGCAGCAGTTACAGCCTGAGCGGCAACGGTACCGGTGGCGCCAACCTGGGCGCCTGGCGTCTGCGCGCCGACTGGCAGGCCAACCTCAACCATCAGACCGGTTCTTCTCAGTCGACCGATAAACAGTTCGACTGGAGCCGCTATTACGCCTACCGGGCGATCCCGGCGCTGCGTTCGCGGCTGACGATGGGTGAGGATTACCTGAACTCCGACATTTTCGACAGCCTGCGCTTTACCGGCGTCAGTCTGCGATCCGACGACAGCATGTTGCCGCCCAACCTGCGCGGCTATGCGCCGGAAGTGACCGGCGTGGCGAAAACCAACGCCAAGGTGGTGGTCAGCCAGCAGGGGCGCGTGCTGTATGAAACGCAGGTAGCGGCGGGGCCGTTCCGCATTCAGGACATCAACGATGCGGTTTCCGGCGAGCTGGACGTGCGTGTCGAAGAGCAAGACGGCAGCGTGCAGGAGTTCAAGATGAACACCGCCAACATTCCTTATCTGACGCGGCCGGGTACGGTGCGTTACAAGCTGGCGACGGGCAAACCGTCAGAGTGGGGGCACCATCTGCGCGGGCCGATGTTCGGCACCGGCGAGTTCTCCTGGGGGATCAGCAACGGCTGGTCGCTGTACGGCGGGGGCATCGCCGGCGGCGATTACAACGCGCTGTCGCTGGGGATCGGGCGCGATCTGATGGCGCTGGGGGCGCTGTCGTTCGATGCCACGCAGTCGCGTGCGCGTTTGCCGCAGGATGGCACGCTGACCGGCGGTTCGTACCGGCTGAGCTATTCGAAGAACTTCGATGAATACGACAGCCAGGTCACCTTTGCCGGTTACCGCTTCTCCCAGGAAGATTTCATGAGCATGGGGGACTACCTGGATGCGCGTTACGAAGGGGGGCGCAGCGGCAAGAGCAAGGAGATGTACACCATCACCTTCAACAAGCAGTTCCGCGAACTGGGGCTGAGCACCTATCTCAACTACAGCCACCAAACCTACTGGGATCGGGCGCCGAACGATCGTTACAACCTGATGGTATCGCGCTACTTCGACATCGGCGATTTCAAGAACGTCAGCGTGTCGCTGTCGGCCTATCGCAACCGTTATAACGAGCGCAACGACGACGGGATGTATCTGTCGCTGTCGCTGCCCTGGGGCAGTGCAGGCACGCTCAGTTACAACATGACGCTCGATCGCGAAGAGAACGCTCACCGGGTCGGGTACTACAACCGGGTCGATGAACACAACAACTATCAGATCAGCGCCGGCGCCGCACGCAGCGGAGCGACGGCCAGCGGTTATTACAGCCATCAGGGCGACATGGCGCAGATCAACGCCAACGCCAGCTACCAGGCCGGCCGCTACAGCGCCGTCGGCATCGGTGCGCAGGGCGGCCTGACGATGGCGGCGGAAGGGGCGGTGCTGCACCGCGTCAACACGCCGGGCGGGACGCGCTTGCTGCTCGATACCGAAGGCGTCGCCGGTGTGCCGGTGCGCGGCTACGGCAGTACGGTGCTGACCAACCGTTACGGCAAGGCGGTGGTGGCGGATGTAAACAGCTACTACCGCAACAAGGCCAGCATCGATCTCAACAGCCTGAGCGACAACGTCGAGGCGACGCGTTCCGTGGTGCAGGCCACGTTGACCGAGGGGGCCATCGGCTACCGCAAGTTTGAAGTGATTGCCGGTGAGAAGGCGATGGCGATCGTCAAGCTGGCGGACGGCAGCGAGCCGCCGTTTGGTGCCACGGTGCTGAATGCCCGCAAACAGGAGACCGGCATCATCAATGACGGCGGCAGCGTTTACCTGTCCGGCCTTAACCCCGGCGAGCGCATGAGCGTGCACTGGAACGGCGCGGCGCAGTGTGAAATTCAGCTGCCGTCGCCGCTGCCGGCCGAAATGTTGATGAACACGTTGCTGCTGCCTTGCCGTCCTCTTGCCGGCAGCAAGCCGGCGGCTGACGCCAACTGACATACACCCGGCGGAGCCCGCTCCGCCTCTAAACCGCCGGAGCGGGCTCGTCCGCTTCCGGCCGACTGGAACCGTGAAGACATGATGAATCTGACTATGACCAGAAAGACCGTTTTCCTTGTGGGCCCGCTCGCCGCCGCGTTGACGATCGGCGCGGTCAGCCTGCCCGCTCATGCGGCTATCGCGCTGGATCGCACGCGCGTGATTTTCGACGGCGACCTGAAAACGGTCAGTCTCAACATCAGTAACCAGAACAAACAGTTGCCGTATCTGGCGCAGGGATGGATCGAAGACGATCGCGGCAACAAAATCCAAAGCCCTTTCACCGTGCTGCCGCCGGTGCAACGGGTGGAGCCGGGCAAACCGAGCCAGGTGAAGATCCAGTCGCTGCCGGCCGCGCGTCAGCTGCCGCAGGACAGGGAGACGCTGTATTACTTCAACCTGCGCGAGATCCCGCCGCGCAGCAATAAGCCGAACACGCTGCAGATAGCGCTGCAGACGCGCATCAAAATGTTTTATCGCCCGGCGGCGCTCGCCCCGAAAAAGAACGCCGCACCGTGGCAGGAGCAGCTGACGCTGACCCGGCAGGGCGACAAGTACGTGGTGAACAACCCGACCCCTTATTACGTGACGATCGTTGAGGCGAGCGCCGGCAAGGGCGGAAAAGGAGCGGCGGGCTTTGAACCGCTGATGGTGGCGCCGAAGGCCAGTGCCCCGCTGAACGTCTCCGCCGCGAGCCTCGGCAACGGCCCGTCGCTGGCATACATCAACGATTACGGTGGGCGGCCGCAGTTGAACTTCCGCTGCGCCGGCAATGCCTGCCAGGTCGCGCCGGTCGCCAAATGACGATCCGCGCGCAAGCAGGGAAGACAGAGTGAATACAGCGGAGTGAACGAATCATGCAACGAAAGATCCCCATGCTGTTGGGAAAGGCCTATGAACGTCATCAGCGACGCACTATCGGCCTGACGGTATTGGCCGCGCTGATGGTACCGCTGACGGCAGGCACGATGCTGATGCTGATGCCGCCGGCCCGCGCGGTGGACAACTGGGACGTGGAGGGCGCGAACGGCACGCTCCACGTCTACGGCGCGTTGACGGAAAGCGCCTGCAGTCTGGAAATGACCACCGCTCGTCAGGAAGTGTGGCTGGGGGAGACGGGGACGGCGCACTTCCAGCGCCCGGGCGATCGCGGCACGCCGGTGGCGTTCGAGCTGACGCTGAAAGACTGTCTGCGGGCGCCAGCGAGCAACCGCGACGCCTGGACCGGGGTTCTGGCCTGGAGCGGCAGTCAACCTGCGGTGTCCGTGGCGTTTGCCGCGCCTGCGGATGACGACGCGCCGGGTTTGGTCAGGGTAGCCGGCGTCACCGGCTTGGGGCTGCAGTTGGCGGATGCCAGCGGCCTGCCGGTGCGCCTCGGCGCGCGTAACAAACCGATCTTGCTGACGCCGGGGCAAAACACCCTGACGTATACGGTGACGCCGGTGCGAACCCCGGCGACGCTGAGCGCCGGCGCCTACCGTGCGGCGATCGATTTCCGCCTTTATTACGACTAATACGCCGCTTGCGTCGGACCGGCGCAAGCACAACCAAAGGGAGTGGCGACATGCGCGCGACAGAGACGAACCGGCGCCGGAGCGCGCTGTTGGGGGCAGGCATGGTCATGGCGGCCGGCATGATGGCGCCGCCGGCGACTGCGGCGGAAAACATGCGCTTTCACGGTACGCTGGTAGCCGAGCCGTGCGTCATTCAGCCGGGAGATGAGGATATCCAACTGGATTTCGGCACCATCGTCGACAAATACCTGTATCTGAACACCCGCACCCATAGCCAAAGCTTCGCGTTGCACCTGACCGAGTGCGATCTCAGCCTGGGCAATACGGTGGCCATCACGTTTACCGGCACCGAGAACGCTAAGCTGCCCGGCCTGTTGGCGCTGGATGCCGGCAGCCTGGCCTCGGGGATCGGCATCGGGCTGGAGGACAGCACCGGCAAGGCGCTGCCGCTCAATCGCGCCAGCGATAAATTCCGCCTGAATGCCGGTAACACCACGCTCACGCTGCAGGCCTATGTGCAGGGGGAGCCGGAGGCCATCCAATCGAAGTCCATCGGCCGCGGCACCTTCAGCGCGGTGGCCACTTTTACGTTGGAATACGAATAAGCGTCTACAAGGACAAAAAACGCAATGATGATAAAGCCCCTCAATCGCGCCCTGCGCATGGGCCTGCTGTGCCTGTTGGCGTTGAGCGCCGCCGCCTGTCAAAACCAAAAGTCGGGCAAGCCGGCTGTGAACACCAAAAATCAGGCTGTGCAAGCTCCGTCAGAAGAGGCTTTGCGCAAGCAGCGTGAGGCCGAGCAGCTGCAGCAGTGCCAGGAGCAACTGGGTGCATTGCGCACGATCGACGAGAAACAATATCAGCGCTATAAACAGGCCTTCGACAGCCTGATGAGCGGCGCTTCGCAGTACGCCAACTTGCGCGCACGGGTAAACGGCGACACGCAGGAGACGGTGGATGCGCTGTATCGCTACAAGGTCAACTATCTGTGCGCCGGGGTGAATCAGGCGGTGTTGACCGGCTTGGCGGATCGCGGGGAGCAGGTTAAATGAGGCTGCGCCTGCTGGGCTGTGCGGCTCTGCTGTTCACCGGCGTCGCGCAGGCGGACGACGGCGTGCCGGCGCTGCTGCAGTTTGCCGAGCAGTATCAACGGCAGAACACCGCGCCGGCGAGCGAAAACGCGGCGCCCGCCGACCGCGGGGCGGGGCAAAAAAAGCGTGAGCCGGCAAAGCGTCCGTCGGATACCCACCAGCCGGCTTCCCCGGCCAAAGCTTTTACGCTGAGCCAGGAATTATTGGCGCGTGACCAACAGCTGGCGCGCCAGCGAATGGAACTGACGGTGTTGCGCCAGGAACTCGCCGCGCTGCGGGCGGAGAAAGCGGCACCACCCGTCGCGACGTTGCCCGATTCGTCAACGCTGCAGCAGTGGATCGCCGGGCTGGGCGCCGCCTGGCGCGGCTCGCCCGATGCGCAGCGCGCCGAGGCGCTGCTGCGGCAGGCGACGCAGGAAACCGCCAAAACCAAAGCGACGGCGATGCAGGCCGAACGGCGCGTCACCGAGCTGGAGTCCGCTGCGCAGGCATCGGCACAGACGCTTGCACAACGCCAGCGCGAGCACCAGGAGGAACTGCACACTCTGCGTACCGCGCTGGAGGCGAGTGAGCAGAAGCGGGCCGATGAGCAGAAAGTGACCCAGCAGGCGCGCGAAGCGCTGTTGGCGCTGCATAAGCGGCTGCAATGGGAGGTGACGCCGGAGCAGTTGAAGGATGAACGCAAGCGTTTGTCCTATGCGGCGGGCAGTGCGCTGGGGCGGGATATTCAGGGGGTAGTGACGGAGCGTCAAAGCTGGGGCGTACCGGTGGACCGCGACAGCCTGTTGGCGGGCGTCATCGATAGCGTGTCGGGGCGTTTGCAGCTGCCGCCGGATGAACTGAATACGCTGACGGCGCAGGCGGATGCCGCCGCCATGGCCGCGCGTGAGAAACGCGTTAACGAACAGCGGCGGCGTGATGAAGATTATCTGGCGCAGTTCAGTCAACAAAAGGGCGTAAAGCAGTCGGCGATGGGCTTTTGGTATCGGGTGGATTACGCCGGAGAGGGCGCGCTGGCGCCAACGGCGGTGGTCGATGTGGTCGTGAAGGAGAAATTGACCGACGGCACGGTGATCCAGGATATGGAACTGAGCGGCAAGGTGCTGTCGCAACCGCTGTCCGAGTATCCGCCGCTGTTCAGGGAGGCGATAAGCCATCTGCATAACCACGGTTCGCTGACGATGGTCGTGCCACCGGCGCTGGCCTACGGCGAAACCGGCTACCCGCCGAAAGTGCCACCTAACGCCACCATGATTTATGAATTACGCATCGACAACAGTCAGGCTCCGACAAAGGGGGCCCAGGCGGTTAAACGGGAAGCCGGAACGGCGGGAGGGCAGGGATGAACACCATGATAAAAATCGCGCTATTTGATGAAAACCGTTACTTCAGCGCCGGTTGGCAGGAGGCCCTGGCGCTGCATTTCAGCACTTACGGCAAGCGCACGCTGTTACTGGATGCGCAGCAGATTCACGAAGCCGATCTGGTGTTCTGCTATTTTCCTCCTGGCGTACAAAGCTGCTTTTGTCACTTCTTTGAGGCGCAGGCCGCAGGGCGTAAAACGCTGTATTTCTCGTTGCGAACGCCGGAGGGGCGGCATAAACGCACCGTCGGCACCCGATGCTCGCTGGAGGCCGGCGTCATTTACCACGATACGCCGCTGGTATCGGCATTGTATCAGGTGAGCGCCGAACTGGAGCGGCGCAGCAAATGGCCGGGCAGGCCGGGTTGTGGCATGAACTGCGTATGCCAGCACCGAGGCCTGACGCTGCGGGAACAGGAGATCATGCGCTGCATGACGCGGGAGATGGGGGTGACGCAAATTGCACGGATGCTGGACATCAGCGTGAAAACCGTCAGCAATCACAAGATGAGCGTTATGCGCAAGATGGGATTCCGGCGTAATGCCGAACTTTACGGTTGGCTGCGGCACAGCGCCCGTCCCGGCGCCGTGGGGGCTCGAGCCGGCATTCAGCCGGGCGTTGCGGCAGGGAAAGAGCGGCATTGAAACGGCGCCGGCCAGATCGGAACGGCCGGCGCCTTTAGTGATTCGCCGTGGCGGTCAATTGCAGGCAACGACCTTGATCGCCAGCCCGCCCTGTGAGGTTTCGCGGTATTTGGCGTTCATGTCTTTGCCGGTTTCGTACATGGTTTCGATCACCTTATCCAGACAAACTCGCGGTTCGCTGGTGCGGCGCATCGCCATGCGCGCGGCGTTGACCGCCTTGACGGCGGAAATGGCGTTGCGTTCGATGCAGGGCACCTGAACCTGGCCGGCGAGCGGATCGCAGGTCAGCCCCAAATGGTGCTCCATGGCGATCTCCGCCGCGATGCACACCTGCGCCGGGCTGCCGCCCAGCAGCTCGGTCAACCCGGCCGCCGCCATCGAACAGGCTACGCCCACTTCCCCCTGACAACCCACTTCGGCGCCGGAGATCGAGGCGTTCATCTTGTACAGCGCGCCAATCACCCCGGACGCCAGGAAGTAGCGGGTGTAGGAATTGGCGTTTACCGGACGGATGAACTTGTCGTAGTAAGCCAGCACCGCAGGGATGATGCCGCAGGCGCCGTTGGTCGGCGCGGTGACCACGCGGCCACCGGCGGCGTTCTCTTCGTTGACGGCCAACGCGAACATGTTGATCCAATCGACCACGTTCATCGGATCGATATTGTTCTTGTCGCCGGTCACCAGAATGCGGCGCAGCGCGGCGGCGCGGCGCGGCACTTTCATCGGGCCGGGCAGCAAGCCTTCGGTGTTGATGCCGCGTTCGATACCGGCGCTCATCACCTGCCAGACGTCGGCGAAGTGCGCGTCGATATCCGCCTTGCTGCGCAGCGCCAGCTCGTTCTGCATCACCAGGCCGGACAACGATAGCCCGGTGTCTTTGCAATGCTGCTGCAGATCGTGCGCCGATTTGAACGGGTAGGGCACCGGCGTGGCGCCTTCGGCGGACTGGCCGAAGTGCTCTTCGTCGACGATGAAACCGCCACCGATCGAGTAATAGGTTTTGCTGTGCAGCAGGCGTTCACCGGCGAAGGCGCGGATGCGCATGCCGTTTTCGTGCAGCGGCAGGTTGTCGCTGTGGAAATTCATGCCGCCGTGCAGCGGAAAATCCACCTCGTGGTGGCCGTTGGCCAGCGACAGGCGGCCGCGCTGTTCGACGTCGCGGATAAAGCCCGGAATGCTGTCGATGTCCACGTCGTGCGGCAGGTTGCCGGCCAGGCCCATGATGATGGCGATATCGGTGTGGTGGCCTTTACCGGTCAACGACAGCGAACCGTACACGTCGACCACCACGCGGGTGGTGTCCTGCAGCTGCTGGTGGGCGATCAGATCGTCGACGAACTGTTTGCCGGCTTTCATCGGGCCAACGGTGTGGGAACTGGATGGGCCGATGCCAATTTTGAAAATATCGAAAACGCTGACCATGGTCTCGCCTCCTTCTTCAGGTTTCAGGCGGTGAATACGGGAAATGGGGGAGTGCGGGAGGGCCGGCGCGCAGCGGCGCCGGCCGGACGTGATTAGCCGAGCAGGCTGAACACGATAGCAGAGATGGCGATCAGACCCATCACAACCACGAACACGTTGCTGATGTGGCCGCTGTACTTGCGCATGGCAGGCACTTTACGGATGGCATACATCGGCATCAGGAACAGCAGCATGGCGATGATTGGGCCGCCCAGGGTTTCGATCATGCCCAGGATGCTTGGGTTCAGGGTGGCGACGATCCAGGTGGTCACCAGCATGAAAATCGCGGTCATGCGGTTCAGCTTGGCGGTGCTGACGGTTTTGCCGCGGCTCTTCATCGACTTGGCAACCAGGCCGTTGAAGCCTTCACGCGCGCCCAGGTAGTGGCCCAGGAACGATTTGGTGATGGCGACGAAGGCGATAACCGGCGCGATGTACGCGATCATCGGGTTGTTAAAGTGGTTAGCCAGGTAAGACAGAATCGAGATGTTCTGCGCCTTGGCTTCCGCCAGGTTTTCCGGCGTCAGGCTCAGCACGCAGCTGAACACGAAGAACATCACGGTCAGCACCATCATGATGTGTGCATAAGCCAGAATGCGGGAGCACTTCTTCTCGGCGTCTGCGCCGTACTCTTCGCGTTTGGCGACGGCGAAGGCGGAGATGATCGGCGAGTGGTTGAAGGAGAACACCATTACCGGGATCGCCAGCCACAGGGTCATGATCAGGCCGTGGCCCATGCCGGTACCGCTGCCGGACAGCGACACGTTTTCGAAGATGGCGCCGGTCCAGTTAGGGATCAGATACACCGCCAGCAGCATCAGCACCGCGACGAACGGGAAGACCAGGATGCTCATGGTTTTCACGATGGCCTGCTCACCGAAGCGCACGATGGTCATCAGGCCGACGATCAGGATCAGCGACAGGATGGCGCGCGGTGGCGACGTCATGCCCAACTGGTGGGTGATGAAGCTGTCGACGGTGTTGGTGATCGCCACGCTGTAAACCAGCAGAATCGGGTAGATGGCGAAGAAGTACAGCAGGGTAATCAGCTTACCGGCGGTGATGCCGAAGTGCTCTTCTACCACGGCGGTGATGTCTTCACCGGGATTTTTGCCGGACAGAACGAAACGGCACAGGCCGCGGTGGGCAAAGAAGGTCATCGGGAAAGCGATGATGGCCATGATGATCAGAGGAATCAAACCGCCGATACCGGCGTTGATTGGCAAGAACAGGACGCCTGCGCCGATGGCGGTGCCGTACAGGCCCAACATCCACATGGTATCCGTTTTACGCCAGGTACTGCTGGAGCCCGAGGCCGCAGAGGCAATTGTGCCGGTCTGTGTAGTGTCCATAAATATCTCCGAAGTGAACACGAATTTAAAATTAAAAGGCAAAACTTAAGGTTAAACCGTCAAACGTCCTATTCAGGCAACGCTTGCGGTAAGAATCAGGTGTTGCTTGCGGGGATGTTTTGGTGTCCCCCTGGTTGTTTATTGCGTTCATTACCAAGGCACAGCGCCGGGTAATTCACTAAAGACTTTTCACCGTCACGGGTGATAAAAGTCGTTACCGCTGCCGACAGGTCTTTGCCTGTCGATTTTTGTTGGCGGCAAGATAACGATTTACAGTAGAAACAACCGTGATCCTGCTCTCAAATGCGCAATATGTGCAGTTATCCGCTTTTTTATCGATTTTTCGCGCATTTGTTGCACATTTGTGTAAGATTTTGTGCTGAGAACGCTCTCATAAAGATTTCTGCGATTATGCGGTTTGTACAATAATTAGCCGGATAAAGCGCTGTGCTCAGCAGCAAGCCGAGCAATATATTTTATGCGTGGTTTTGGATCTAGCGAAAAACCCGGATTAAGCAGTTTTAGTGACGTAGATCACATTGTATTTTTAAGTAAAATTCAATTCATCTATTTGTTTTTAATGGTTTTTGATTAAAAATCACCGCTAATAACGAGGGGAAATTACTTACGTGGTTAGCGGATAAAAATGCGTAACCATTCATCATATAAATAACAGATAACTAACAGGTATTGGCGAGATTTGCTGCAATCGCGTAAACCGCCGTTTATTTAAACATCCCGGCCTTTGGCGCGATTTATCATATAAAAGCCATAAATAGTCGTTAATTCACGCTGCCGACAGCCGGTTTAGCCTGCGAGAAAATAATCACTCGGGTGACCTGTTGCATTTTATTAACCTGATGTTGCGTGCGGATAAGCGAAAAACGCGAATCGATTGCGCATTATTTGTTCATTTTCGGGCGAGGAAAGAAGGGGATTGCAACGGTGCGCCGTCGGTTTCGACGGCGCAGAAGGCGGATTAATAGCGGGTAGCGATGGCGTTGTCGTTGAAGAACGCCATGAAGTCGGCGTCCGGTTGGCGGTCGCTGATCACCCGATCGAACTGCGTCAGGGGGCCGATGCAGGCCGGTTTGGTTTTGCCGAACTTGCTGTGGTCTGCCACCAGGATCTTTTGCTGCGCCATCGCCATGGCGCGATGCTTCATCTCCAGCTCGTCGAAGTTGAAGCAGGTGGCGCCGTGCTGCAGGCTGAGGCCGGCGGCGGAGATAAAGGCGATGTTCGGGCAGATGTGATCGAGCTCGTTACGGCCGCTGACGCTGGAAAAGATGTAGTTGTTCGGCTTGAACTCACCGCCGCACAGGACCACCTTGCAGTTAGGTTTGTCCTGCAGCGCCAGGAAGGTGTTCAGCGAATGACAGACGGCGGTGAAGGTCAGCTCGTCGGCGATGGCGTCGATGATCGCCGGGGTAGTGGTGCCGCAGTCGAAAAACACCGTGTCGTTTTCATTGATCAACGGGGCCGCCAGCAGGCCGATACGCCGTTTCTCCGTCACCTGCTTGGCTTTTTGATCGGAAACGAAGTAGTTGGTCACGCCGTTGCTGCGCGGATCGGTCACCACATAGCCGCCGAGCAGCACCACCGCCGCCGGTTCGGCGCTCAGATCGCGGCGAATGGTCATCTCCGAGACCCCCAGCAGCACGGCGGCTTCTTTCAGGTGGATCTTGTCAGCGCGTTTTAACGCCTGAACTAGCCGGTTGATACGTTCTTCGCGCCGCGTTTCCATAGGTCCGTCTTCCCACAGGTAGTAGAGGTAAAAGGGCGTGCCGGCGTGTCCGGCGCTAAACACAACAATGCGGGGCAATATCGGGCCGCCTTGGCCGCCCGTATTGTCCCGCATCGGAGTGTATTGGCTGTGCCCGTCAGGGCATGCCGACGATCAGTAGCTGCCCGCCGCCGGCTGGGCGCCGGAAACGATGGCGACGCCGGAGCTGGTGCCGATACGCGTGGCGCCGGCGTTGATCATCTTCTCGGCGGTGGCGCGATCGCGCACGGCGCCGGAAGCTTTCACGCCCATTTCGCTGCCCACGGTCTCGCGCATCAGTTTGACGTGCTCTTCCCGAGCGCCGCCGGTGCTGAAGCCGGTGGAGGTTTTCACGAAGGCCACATCGAGTTCGCGACACATTTCACAAACCTGGACGATCTGCGCATCGCTGAGCAGGCAGGTTTCCAATATTACCTTCAACGGGATCGCCGCGCAAACCTCGCGCACGGCGGCGATGTCGGCTTTCACTTCGTCCAACAGGCCGCTTTTCAACCAGCCGACGTTGATCACCATATCGATCTCTTGTGCGCCGGCGGCGATTGCCGCTTTGGCTTCAAAGGCTTTGGCGACGGTCAGGCCGGCACCCAGCGGGAAACCGATCACCGAGCAGACTTTTACGGTGCTTTCTTGCAGCAGCTGGGCTGCCAGCGGCACGTAGCCGGAGTTGACGCATACCGCATAGAAGTTGTGCTGCTGCGCTTCTTCGCACAGTTTGGCGATCTGCAGTTCGGTGGCGTCCATCGCCAGCAGGGTGTGGTCAACATAGCTGGCGTAATCGATGGTTTCGGTGGTCATCGCGATTCCTTAGTGAGGTTAAGACAGTAAGCGGGATGGGTAATGTGAAAATAATAACATTCAGATGCCGATAAACCTAGTGATGTTTAAAAAATGTCGATCCGATCGTCGCTATCAGGCTGTTATAGGTATAACTTAAAGGCGTTTCATTTGTTATTTAAATAACATTTAAGGGCTCGCGGCCTGCGCGGGCGCAACGTCGAGGGAAAAAAGATGAAGATCAACATCGATCTGGCTCCTGAAGCTTTCGGGGCGCATCGGCAGGAACTGTTCCGCAATGCGGATTTCGCGGTGAGCACGCATCGCTGCACAGAACGCGGGCCGATGCTGACGTTGGCGAATCATCGTGGCGCACTGACGGTTTTACCGTATCAGGGCCTCGCGATCTGGGACGCCGAGTTTGACGGTTATTCGCTGAAGTCGGGCCGCCGCAGCGTAAAGGGCGCCGGAAGAAAGCGCGCTGACGATGCCGCGTTCTGCCCTGCCTGGCCGAATCAGGACGGTGAGCCGCTGCAGATGCAACGCGTGTGGCTCCAACTGGCGGGCGATGAGCTGACGTTGCACGGCGAGGGGGAGCGGGCGGGTGGGCGTTGGCGCATCGGCCCGGCGCTGCGTCTGGCGGCGCAGAGCGCACAGTTCGCCATTGAGATGACGGTCACCAACCTGGCCGAGCGGCCGCAGCCGCTGCGCTATGTGTGTCGCCTCAACTACGGCTGCAT
>NZ_RXKV01000019.1:0-1150 GCF_016805595.1 Serratia sp. 4542 | reverse complement strand
ACATGGTGACGGCGCTGTTCGGTATCCTCAAGGCCGGCGGCGCCTATGTGCCGCTCGATCCGGCCTATCCGGGTGAACGCCTGCAGTACATCCTGCAGGATGCCGACCCGGTGCTGCTGCTGGCGGACGCCGCCGGCCGGGCGGCGCTGGGCGAGCCTGCGACGCCGCAGCTGGCGCTGGAGGCGGCGCTGCCGGATACGCTGAGCGCCGAGAACCCGGAACGGCGCGCGCAGGCGTCTCACCTGGCGTACGTGATTTACACCTCGGGCTCGACCGGTAAACCGAAGGGCGCGATGAATGAGCACCGCGGGGTGGTCAACCGGCTGGTGTGGATGCAGGAAGCCTACGGCCTGACGGCGGCGGACACGGTGCTGCAAAAAACGCCGTTCGGCTTCGACGTCTCAGTGTGGGAGTTCTTCTGGCCGCTGATGGTCGGCGCGCGTCTGGTGATGGCGAAGCCGGAAGGGCACAAGGATCCGGACTACCTGAGCCGCGCGATCGAACAGTACGGCGTCACCACGCTGCACTTCGTGCCGTCGATGCTGCAAAGCTTCCTGGCGGACGGGCAGGCGGCGACGCGCTGCGGCCAGGTGGTGCGGGTGATGTGCAGCGGGGAAGCGCTGCCGGCGGCGCTGGTGGCGGAGTTTTACCGCCGGCTGCCGCAGGCGGAGTTGCATAACCTGTATGGGCCGACGGAGGCGGCGGTGGACGTTACCGCCTGGCACTGTTCGCGGGAGGCGGACCGGGTGTCGGTGCCGATCGGGCGGCCGATCGCCAACACGCGTATCTACCTGCTGGACGAGCACGGGCAGCCGGTGCCGCTGGGGGCGGTGGGCGAGCTGTATATCGGCGGGGTGCAGGTGGCGCGGGGCTATCTGAATCGGCCCGAATTGACGGCGGAGCGCTTCCTGAGCGATCCGTTCGCGCCGGGCGGGCGGATGTACCGCACCGGCGACGTGGCGCGTTATCTGGCGAACGGCGACATCGAGTACCTGGGGCGCAATGACCAGCAGGTGAAAATCCGCGGCTTCCGCATCGAATGCGGGGAGATAGAGGCGGTGCTGGCGGCGCACCCGGCGGTGCGCGAAGCGGTGGTGGATGCGCGGGCGGTGGGCGACGACAAACGGCTGGTGGCGTGGGTGGTGCCGGC
>NZ_RXKV01000018.1:0-92184 GCF_016805595.1 Serratia sp. 4542 | reverse complement strand
CGAACAGCGCCGTCACCATGTTCAGGCCGCGTTCGGCGCACACCGCCACCCGGCTGTCCGGGCCGACGCCGCGCGCTATCAGCGCGTGCGCCAGCCGGTTGGCGCGGGCGTTCAGCTGGGCGTAGCTCAGGCTTTCCGCTCCGCTCACCAGCGCGGTGGCGTCCGGCGTGCGGCGCACCTGCTGCTCGAACAGCGCCGCCAGGGTCTGATCCAGCGGGTAGTCACGCTCGGTGCGGTTCCAGCCATGCAGCAGATGCTCCCGTTCGGCGAGCGGCAACAAATCGATATGGGATACTGACCGTGGGCTATTCAACGTCATCGCCCGCAGCGCCTGTACCAGGTAAACGCCGTAGCGTTCGGCGGTGGCGCGATCGAACAACGCCGTGGCGAAGTTCAGCGTACCGCTGATGCCTTCGCCGGTATCGGCCAGATCGAGCGTCAGATCAAACTTCGCCGCGCTGTATTCCAGCCCGGCCAGCTCGGCCTGCAGCCCAGGCAACGGAATATCGCGCACCGAGCCGTCCTGCCAGGCCAGCATCACCTGGAACAGCGGGGTATAGCCCAGGTGGCGCGGCGGATTGACCAGCTCCACCACCTGCTCGAACGGCAGATCGCGATTTTCCTGCGCCGTCAGCACCGTGTGGCGGATCCGCGCGATCAGCGTCGGCAGATCCGGATCGTCGCGAAGATCGATGCGCAGCGCCAGCGTGCTGACGAAGAAGCCGACCAGCGATTCGGTTTCCAGCCGGCCACGGTTGGCCTCCGGCGTGCCGATCACCAGCTCCTGCTGCCCAGCCATGCGCGCCAGCACCAGGCTCCAGGCCGCCAGCACCGTCATGAACAGCGTGCCGCCATGCTGCCGGCTGAACTGCCGCAGCGCCTGCGTCAGCTCGGCGTCGATCGCGATCGGCACCTCTCCGCCGCTGAAAGACTGCACCGTCGGACGCGGCCGGTCGGTCGGCAGCGTCAGCAGCGCCGGCGCATCGCTCAGCGTTTCGCGCCAGTATTGCGCCTGCGCCGCCAGCCGCTCCGGCGTCAGATAGCGACGCTGCCAGGCGGCGTAATCCGGGTATTGCAGCGTCGGCAGCGGCAGCGGATCGGCATCGCCGCGACGGAAAGCGCCGTACAACGCCCCCAGTTCACGCAGCAGAATGCCGGTCGACCAACCGTCGGAGACGATGTGATGACAGGTGAGCAGGAACAGGTGCTCCTCATCCGCCAGGCGGAGCAGCGCGGCGCGCACCAGCGGCCCCTGCGTCAAATCGAACGGTTGAGTGGCCGCCTGACGGCACAGCGTGTCGGCTTGCGCGGGGTGACGTCGCAGATCGTGGAACGCAAGCGGCAGCCCGTTTGCCGGCAAAATCTGCACCTGTGGCCGATCTTCCCGGGTGATGAACCGGCTACGCAGCGATTCGTGACGCGCATAGAGCGCATCCAGACTATGTTGCAGCGCCTGCCGATCCAACCGGCCGTGCAACCGCAGCGCCAGGGGGATATGGTAGGTTTCGCTCATCCCCTCCAACTGGGTCAGGAACCACAGGCGTTGCTGGGCGAACGACAGGGGCAATTCGCCGTCGCGCGCCACCGGCAGTATCAGCAGCGGTTCCTGAGCCGGCGCAACCTCCAGCGCCTGCGCCAGCACGTGCAGTACCGGGCTGGCGAACAGCGCCTGCAACGGTAACTGCCATCCGGCCTGTTGCACGCGGTTAGCCAGGCGCACCGCCATCAGCGAATGCCCGCCCAGTTCGAAGAAGTGGTCATAGCGACCGACGCGCTCTACGCCCAGCAGCTCACGCCAGATTGCCGCCAGCAGGTTTTCCGCCTCGCCCTGCGGCGGCGCATAGGCTTCACGCACATAGGCGTCGACCTGCGGCACCGGCAGAGCCCGCTTGTCCAATTTGCCGTTGCCGGTCAGCGGCAACGCCTCCAGCCAAACGTAAGCCACCGGTACCATATAATCCGGTAGCCGCGCCTGCAGATGCTGGCGCAGCCCGGTCGCCAGCGTAGCGCGTTCGGCTTCCGGTGCCGGAACCACCCACGCCACCAGTCGCTTGCCCCCGTCGCCATCGCCAATCGCGTCCACGGCTACGCTGCGCACGCGCGGATCGGTACTCAGTTGTGCCTCCACCTCGCCGCATTCGATACGGAAACCGCGGATTTTTACCTGCTGGTCATTGCGCCCCAGGTATTCGATATCGCCACCCGGCAGATAGCGCGCCAGATCGCCGGTACGATACATGCGCGCACCCGGCGCCCGGTTGAAAGGATCATCGAGAAAGCGTTCCGCCGTCAATTCGGGCCGGTTCAGGTAACCCCGCGCCACCCCTTCGCCACCGACGTACAGTTCGCCGATTGCCCCCATCGGCACCGGTTCGCCGTCGGCGCCCAGCAGATACAAGCGCAAATCCGGGATGCGGCTGCCGATCGGACTGGTGGTGATCGCCGTGTCCTGCGCCGACAGCGGCCGATAAGTCACATGCACCGTGGTCTCGGTGATACCGTACATGTTGATCAACCGCGTCTGCCGGTTCTCTGGACGAGCAAACCACGGCGCAAGATCGGAAGGCTTCAGCATTTCGCCACCAAACACGATCTCGCGTAGCTGCTGGCGCGCTTCGCTGTGCGCCTGAGCCTGGATAAAGGCTTTGAAGGCGCTCGGCGTCTGGTTCAATACCGTGATGCCGCTGCGGCAGACGAAATGATAAAAATCCGGCGCCGAGCGGGCGATCGCCTGCGGTACGATGAACAGCTGGCCGCCATACAGCCAGGCGCCCCAGATCTCCCAGACGGAGAAGTCGAAGGCGAATGAGTGGAACAGGCACCACCTGTCGGCGGCGCTGAAGTTGAACCAGGCGTTCGTCGCGCTGAACAACCGCGCGACCTGCCGGTGCTCCACCATCACCCCTTTGGGTTTGCCGGTCGAGCCGGAGGTATAAATCACATACGCCAGGTGCGCCGGGCGCACCCCGACGTCCTGCAGATCGTCGCTTTCCCCCGTCAGTGGCTGTTCCAGCGCCAGCACCGGCACCTCGCAGTCACCCAGCGCTTGTCGGCCGAGCTCATCCGCCAACAGCAGTACCGGCGCTGAGTCCGCCAGGATGTACTGTAGCCGCTCGCCGCTATAAGCGGGATCCAGCGGCACATAGGCGCCGCCGGCTTTAAGGATCCCCAGCAGCCCGACCAGCATCGGCAGCCCGCGCCCGGCGCACAGCGCCACCAGGCTGTCCGGCTGCACGCCAAGCTGTACCAGCCGATGGGCCCAACGGTTCGCCTGGGTATTCAATTCCGCGTAGGTCAGGCTGTCATCGCCATACGTCACCGCGATCGCCTCCGGCGTCCGTCTGACCTGTGCTTCGAACAACCGGTGCAGACAAACCGCCGGCGAGTGTGAAGCGACGGTATGGTTGAGGCCCTGCAGCAACTGCGCGCGTTCTTCCTCGGAAACCAGACTGAGTTCGCCGACGGTGCGACGATGAGAACCCGCCCTCACCGCATCGTTGAGCAGCATCAGCAGATGTTGCGTCGCACGCAACATCTGTTCGTCAGCCACGGAGGCGGCGTCGTAGACCCAACGGAAAGCGCCGTCAGCCTTGCAGATTTGCAATACCGCGCGCGAGCCGGAAGCCATGATGGCGGCAACCCCCTCGTCTTCAGGCTGCAACCCCTGCGCCGAGCGCCGGCTGACGATCGATACCGCCGTCGGCCAAGTCTGAGGCGCTCGCAGGTCCGCATCGCGCGTCAGCAACGCGGGATGATAATCGGCATGAGCGCGCAGTTGGCTATATTCCTGTTCCAGCGCGGCCAACGCCTGCTGGAAATTGCCGGTGTGATCAACAGAGACCTGCAGCGGCAGCACGCGCGCGCTCAGGTGAGCCCAACGTCCCCAATTCCGATCGTCCGGGGTGATCCACCCCAGCTGAAAATCGGTTTCATTGCACATGCGCGCCAGATAAAGGGTTGCTGCCGCCAGCACCTGTTCGCCGGCAATTTTTTCCAGGCGCTGCCAGGCCGTCGCCTGCCAGCGTGCGGGAAGATCCGCCTGGCGGCCAGGCCCCGGCGGGAACGGCGCCGGATAATAACGCGTCAGACGCGGTTGCCAAAAAGCGGCGCTATCGGCGCTGGCGCCATACGCCGCGCCTAACAGCGAGGCTTCGGCAGCGTTAATCGTCGGCAAGACCGAGCCGACAGACAGGCCGCAGGCCTGCGCCAGCGCATCGCCTGGCTGAACCGATCCGTCGGCGCGCAAGAACGGCCCGACGCGCACCACGCCGGGGTTCACGGCAATCACCCAGCCGTCGGCCTCGACGTGCAGCAGGGTACCGGGTTCGGCCTGCCGCTCATCGCTCACCGCCTGCAGCGCCGTCACGCCCAACACGCGCTCCGCCAGCAGTATCTTCGCCGCGCATCCCGCGCCATGGCTCAGCGAGCTCACCAGGCGCTGCAGCGCCTCAGCCGGGCGATCCCAACGAATGATGCCGCCGGCAGGCGGTTGCCGACGGTTGGTGTAAAAGCTGCCGCCGGCCTCGGCATCCGCCAGCGCCGCCACTTGCCGATCCAACGCCTCGATCGTCCCCGCCGTTGATGCGTTCAGCGCCCGTAAAATAAACTGGAAGCGGCGCTGCAAAACATCCAGATCGCCTAATGAATTTGCATAAGCGGCGTCAGAAAAAGTGACGTCCAGCTCATTCGCCTGCTGGTCTTCATACAGCATAATCTGTAGATCGCCGGACGGAATATTCCCGCCATAATACCAACGGGTGCGGCATCCCCAGAAAGGATCGCCGTGGTCGAAAGAAACAATGTTAATTGAAGGGCCAAACCACGCGGAATCCGTCGCGCCATTGTCACGCCGAATGTCCTCCCCACGATATAATTGATGGCGAACCACTTTTGCTATTTCGGCCGCAACCCTTTGGATAAATTCGGCCAGGCTCAGCTGGGGTTCAACCTTGATAATCAAAGGGACAACGTTAGAGGTCATACCAATACTGTTTCGTTCTCTCGTTCCGGTCACCGGCATGCTGAAATTAAGATATTCACTGCCGGTCAGGCTGTAGAAACATAATGCTACGGCGGCGGCCAATATATGTGCGCGGTGTACGCCGATATTGTCAGCTTGTTGCTGCAGCTGATCCAATGCCTCTTTTTCCAGCAGCTGCGTGTTGCGGTTCATCGCGGCGTCCGGGGTCAATATGGCTCTACGCGACAAACTCTGCGGCGCAGCGGCAGTATATTCCCGCCAAAAAGCCTGATCGGAAGAAAAGCGTGAGGAGTCGCGGTATTTGATGTCGTTTTCATAAAGCAGAGAGAAATTGCAGTTGGCGAATTCAGGGATGACGCCGCCGGACGCCAGCGCGTTATAGTAAGCCGCGATGCGCCGCATCACTTCCTCGGCACTGCGGCCGTCGGTGATCATATGGTGGAAACGCCGATAGAGGACATAGCGCTGCGGAGCGAGCGTAATCACATAAAAACTAAAAGGTTCCTCTCCCGTGGCGCGGCGCGGCAGCGCCGCATCCGCCACCATCCAGCGTCTGGCCGCCTGCAGGGGATCGGGTTCCTTACTGAGATCGAGTGTGAACAGCGGCTCATGGGTGCGTGGCGCGCGGTATTGATAAAGCTCACCGTCTTTTTCCACAAAATGCGCTTGCAGAGCCGGCGTTTCTTCCACGATTGCATCGATGGCTTGCCGCAGCAGCTTAACGTCGAGAGGCCCGTCAACCTGCCCATAGCCCCAGATATTGAACGACAACTCTTTGGAAATGTTTTCCCCCAGCCAGAGTTCACGCTGGGCGATAGTCATTTCATGCAGTTCGACTTTCTCCGCCGCGGCCTGAGCACCCGAACGGAATTCCCCACTCTTCACATCAGTTTGTTTGTTCATAATATTCTCTAGCACGTTTTCATTACGTTAATGAAAGGGACCGTCCGGATTTAGGCAAAGCCTGGCCGTCCGACAGTTCAAGTCAGAATAAAAAACCGTAGAAAAGCTGGGTCTCCCCCCAACTAAGAAAGAATGAAATGGTTAATCCAGAGGTTCCCCCCTGTGCCTCAATTTGTAGAGCTGTGAAGTATAGGAGAGGATATTTTTTTTGGCGAAATGTGCGAAAGGGAATAAATGACCATTTTATTTCCCCGATATTACTCAGGGATGACGAGCGTATTCCTCTTGTATTAATCCGATATAATTAGAGAGAAATTCATATTCTTTTGTATTATTCACCACAGTTAATGTGCAACAATACTTACGATAAGAGCCTCTCCATATCAATAAGTTATACTTTATTGTTTTAATGATAATAATTTATTGATTAATTAATTCGTTACCATTAAAAATGAACGGCAATTTTGCCCGCGGCGCATCTATCGTTTTTTGTTATAACGATGGGAAAAATTATGCTGAAAAATTTCTTCGTTTTTTCGAGCGCTCATCGACGGCACCGTTCCCAGCGACAGACAATGTAAAATGGGGCGGCAGAGCCCGCCCCGAGAGGTCTTACCACATCAGCCGGCCGATCAGCGGCGCGGCCACCACCGTGATAATGCCGGCCAGCATCATCACCAGGCTCGACACCACGCCCTCCTGCGGCCCCAGTTCATAAGCGCGGGCGGTGCCGGCGCCGTGCGACGAGGCGCCAAACCCGGCTCCCTTGGCCAGGCGGCTGCGCACCGCCAGCCGCAGAAACAGAATGTCGCCCACCGCCATGCCGAACACCCCGGTGATCACCACGAACAGCGCCACCAGATCCGGCTGCCCGCCCATCTGTTTGGCGGCCTCCAGCGCGAACGGCGTGGTAATCGAACGCACCGCCAGGCTGCGCTGCACCTCTTCCGGCAGCGTCAGCAGGCGCGCCAGCCACACCGAGCTGTACACCGCCACCAGTACCGCCGTCGTTACCCCGGCGGTCAGCGACAGCCAGTGGCGGCGGATGATGTGCAGATTCTCGTACACCGGCACCGCAAAGGCGATGGTCGCCGGCCCCAGCAGCCACAGCAGCCAGTGGGTTTCACCGATATAGTCCTGATAGGAGATGTGGGTGACCACCAGCAGCAGCACCAGGATCATCGGCGTCAGTACCAGCGGCATCAGCAGTAACGTGCGGCGGCGGCGGTACAGCTTTTTGTTGGCGAAGTAGAGCGCCAGCGTCGCCAGAAAGCAGGCCAGGCTGAGGATAAAATCATTCATGGCGCTGCTTCCGTCGCTGCAGCCAAATCTCCAGCCGATACACCCTGTCCACCACCAGCCCGGTGGCGCCCAGCGTCAGCATGGTGCTGACCGCGATCACCAGAAAGATCTTCCAGCCCTCGACCATCAGCAGCTGGGCATAGTTGACCACCGCCACCACCGCCGGCACGAAGAACAGCAGCATTTCCGCCAGCAGCCAGCGGGAGCCGGCCTTGACCCAGCTCAGCGGCAGAATGCGCAGCAGGATCAGCGCCAGCAGCATCAGCATGCCGACGATATTGGCGGGGAGCGGCAGGTGGAATTGTTGCACCAGGCGATCGGCGATCAGGAACAGCGCCGCATACAACGCCACCTGAATCGGCACCTGCAAACGGGTCAGCAGGGAGGGGGCAACGCGGCGTAACGCCAGAGACATGGAAGATGACCTCAAACAATAAATTGACGGCCTACAGTATACGCAGCCGGGAAACCACGCCTGAAATGAATTAAAATTATCGACATCATGCCGTCCGGGAATAGTTTCCCGCCGGTAGCGCCCTCAAGGAGAACCCTAACGTGGATGTCCGCACCCTGCGCTACTTCGTTGAAGTGGTGCGCCAGCAAAGCTTCACCCGCGCGGCGGAAAAACTGTTCGTCACCCAGCCCACCATCAGCAAGATGCTGCGGCATCTGGAAGAGGAGCTGGAATGCACGCTGCTGATCCGCGAAGGCCGCAAGCTGCGCCTGACCGACAGCGGCCAGGCGGTGTATCAGCGCGGCCTGACGATCCTCGACGAATTCCGCCAGCTGGAGGCGGAGCTGGAAGACATCAGCTCGGTGAAAAAGGGCGTGCTGCGGCTGGGCATTCCGCCGATGGTGGGCAGGCAGATCGCCGATCTGATCCGCCGCTTTCGCCAGACCTACCCCGGCATCGAATTAAAAATTTCCGAGCTGGGCGGGCTGTCGGTCGAACAGGCGGTGATGTCCGGCGAACTGGATCTGGCGATGACGGTGCTGCCCTTCGATTCGGAACAGCCGCTGACCTTTCTGCCGCTGCTGGGCCATCCGATGTGCGTGGTGGCGCCGCGCACGCCGCAGTGGCTTAACCGCACCCGCATCAATATCGCCGAATTGGCCGACAGCCCGATCCTGATTTATAACGAAGACTTTGCGCTGTACAAGATGCTGATGAAGGCGTTTCGCCAGGCCGGTTTTGAACCGCAAATCGCGGTGCGCAGCGGCCAATGGGATTTCCTCGCCTCAATGGTGCAGGCCGGCGTGGGCATCGCCATGCTGCCGGAACCGGTCTGCCGCTGGCTGGACAAGGAAAACCTGGTCTGGCTGCCGCTGGAGCCGCGCATGGAGTGGAAAATCGGGCTGATCTGGCGCCAAGGCAGCTACCTGTCGCACAGCGCGCAGGCCTGGATCGCCTGCTGCCGCGACTACTGGCCGCCGCTCAAGTAGCCAAAAAACAAGGGCCGCACAGGCGGCCCTTCGGGAAGAAATAAAGAGGAAAACATGATTCCTCTTCTGAGGTTTACCCTTCGCGTTCGATCAGCAACGCTTCGAGCAAGTCGAGATCGTGCAGCAGTTTTTGCAGCGTCTCGTTGCTGATTTTCTGCGTGGCGCGCAGGTGGTACAGCTCGCCGCGCTCGGCGCGCAGCGCCGTCAGGCGGAAACGCCGCTCGAGGTTTTCCATCGCCAGCGCATTCTCGATATCGTCTTTCGACGCGATGCGCCGCCGCAGCATGCCCGTCACCCGCGAGCTGACCTCTTTCAACACCTGCGGATCGAGGTTCTCTTCGGTATCGGCGACCAGACGCTCTTCCATTTTATTCACGCTCTCGATCGCCACTTCGGCCGCCATGGCGATCGCCATGCGCTCTTCGTGCTTGCTGGCGCTCTTGTCGGCCACCTGAACGCCGCGCAGCAGCAGCGGCAATGCCAGCACGCCGACGATCAACGACAGCAGGATCACCCCGGCGGCGATAAACACCAGCTGATAGCGCGCCGGGAAGGCGGTGCCGTCGCTCAGCAACAGCGGTATCGACAGCACACCGGCCAGGGTAATCGCCCCGCGCACCCCGGCGAACGACGCCACCCACAGCTCACGCGTGCTGTAGTCGCCGAACTGCAGCGGGCGCTTTTTCATAAAGCGGTTGCTGGCCTTCTTCATCACCCACAGCCAGGTGAAACGCAGCACCAGCAGCGCGGCGTAGATGGTGGCCACGTCGGCGAACAGGTACCAGGTCTGGATGGTCGGATCCAGCTCCGCCTGCAGGATAGAGGTTTCAAGAATGCCCGGCAGCTGCAGGCCCAACATGATGAACACCATGCCGTTGAACACGAACTCCAGCATCGCCCATACGCTGTTGGCGCGCAGGCGCATCGCCAGCGGCGCGTTGCGGATCACGCCGGATTGGCTGATGGTCATCCCCGCCGCTACCGCCGCCAGGATGCCGGAGACGCCGATGTGTTCGGCGATCAGGTAAGAAGCGAACGGCAGCAGCAGCAGGAACACGATCTGTGTCGCCGGATCGTCGCCGCTCCAGCGGCTCATCACCCGCAGCGATTTACTGTAGGTCCAGGTGACCGCCACGCCGGCCAGCAGGCCACCGATCGCCACTTTGAGGAACTCGAGGGTTGCGCCGCCCACGGTGAACACCATGGTGCCCATCGCCACCGCGATGGCAAACTTGAGCGACACCAGGCCGGATGCGTCGTTCATCAGCGCCTCGCCTTCGAGCACGCCCATGATCGGCTTAGGAATGCGCCCTTTGCCGACGATGCCGGACAGCGCCACGGCATCGGTCGGCGACAGCACCGCCGCCAACGCGAAGGCCGCCACCAGCGGAATGCCCGGCACCATGGCGTAGATCAGATAGCCGACGCCGACCACGGTGATCAGCACCAGCACCAGCGCCAGGCCGAGAATTTCACGCCCGTGGTGCAGGAATTCGCGCGTTGGCGTTTTCCAGCCGTCGGCGAACAGCAGCGGCGGGATGAACAGCACCAGGAACAGTTCGGGATCAAAGTCGACGTGCAGCCCGAAATGCGGCCAGGCCAACAGGGCCCCGATGGCGATTTGCATCAGCGGCAGCGGCACCTGGAACGGCAACATGCGCGTCACTACCCCGGACAGGGAGACCACCAGGATCAAAATGAGGATTGTAAAAAAGATTTCCATGCTTTCCTTAGACTCTACGATTCAGACGACATCGGCTCAGGGCCTGCGTTGGTCCCGATAGTAGATCACTTTTTTTACAGCCGTTAAAGCTTGTTGTGCCTTTCAAAACGCGGTGCAGAGCAGAAGAAGACTTATCTTAAGAAGGGAAATGCCGTGACCGCTTCCCTCGCCCGCCGGGCGAGGGAAGCTGAGGGTCTTAAATCGCCCAGCCGCCGGCGTAGAACGCCACCAGCGCCACGGCGATCAGCACGGTGCCGATGTTCAGCTTGCGCCATTCGCCGGAGAAGATGCGGCCGATGACCAGCGAGCTGAAGCCCAGCATGATGCCGGTAACGATGTTGCAGGTCAGTACGATGAACACCGCGCACAGCAGGCCGGCCATCGCGTCGACGAAGTCGTTGAAGTCCAGCTTGGTGACGTTGCTCAGCATCAGCAGGCCGACGTACATCAGCGCCGGTGCGGTGGCATAGACCGGCACCAGATAGGCCAGCGGCGACAGGAACAGGATCAGCAGGAACAGAATGCCGACCACGGTGGCGGTCAGGCCGGTCTTGCCGCCCGCGGCGGTGCCGGCGGCGGATTCGATGTAGACCGCGGCGGGCGCGGCGCCCACCAGGCCGGAGAAGATGCTGCTCAGGGAATCCGAGGTCAGCGCCTTGCCGCCGTTGATGATCTGCCCGTCTTTATCCAGCAGGTTGGCCTGCCCGGCCACCGCGCGGATGGTGCCGGTGGCGTCGAACACCGCGGTCATCACCAGCGCCAGCACGCTCGGCAACACCACCGGCTGCAATGCGCCCATGATATCCAGGCTGAAGATCAACGACTTGCCGTCAGCGTCCGCCAGGCTCGGCATGGCGAATAGCCCCTGGTATTTCACCGCCGGGTCGAAGATCAAGCCGATGATGGAAATGGCGATGATCACCAGCAAAATGCCGCCGGGCACGCGCAGTTTTTCCAGGCCGAAGATCACCGCCAGGCCGACCAGCGTCATCACCACCGGGAAGGAGGTGAACGCGCCGAGCGCCACCGGCAGGCCATCCAGCGGGTTCTTCACCACCAGGCCGACGCCGTTGGCGGCGATCAGCAGCAGGAACAGACCGATACCGATGCCGGTGCCGTGCGCCACGCCCATCGGCAGGTTGCGCAGGATCCAGGCGCGGATGCCGGTGACCGAGATAATGGTAAACAGTACGCCCATCAGGAACACCGCACCCAGCGCCACCGGAATGCTGATGTGCTGGCCCAGCACCAGGCTGAAGGCGGTGAAGGCGGTCAACGAGATCGCACAGCCGATCGCCATCGGCAGGTTAGCCCACAGCCCCATCAGCAGCGAGCCCAGCCCGGCCACCAGGCAGGTGGAGACAAACACCGCCGCCGGCGGGAAGCCCGCTTTGCCCAGCATGCTCGGCACCACGATCACCGAGTACACCATCGCCAGGAAGGTGGTTAGCCCCGCCACCACCTCCTGGCGCACGCTGCTGCCGCGCGCGGAAATTTTAAAATAGCCATCAAGCCCGCCGGTTGGTTTTGCGGCGTGGTTCGCTTGAGAGTTCGACATAGGTTACTTCCCCTGTGTTTCATGAATCGGCCCGTCGCAGCAGGCCTGTAATCTCGCCCGCGCCCGATCGTCACGTAATCGTTTACGTCACGTTCCGCATCCTTGCCCTTCTGTCGCAGCGCCAACGGCGATGCGCACCAAGGCAAACGTTTAACTCGCAGCGCGCGGTACGGGTGATTTATGGTGGTTTATTCAAGGCAAACGATTATCCTGCCTTCCATAGCGTCTAATCAACTAAAGATCGCGGCAATTTATGCAGAAAGCGGCGGGAATGACGCCTGTACGATAAAACCGGGGCGACGGGCGCCCCGGCGAACGCCGTCGCGGCAGGGTTATTGCGTCTGCACCGCAGCGGGATCCATATACATCAATTCCCAGATATGGCCATCCAGATCCTGAAAACCGTGGCCGTACATCACGCCGTAGTCCCGCGGCGGGTGGTAGGTGTTGCCGCCGCCGGCGACCGCCTTGCGCACCAGTTCGTCCACCGCCGCCCGGCTGGGTTGCGACAGGCATACCAGCACTTCGGTGGCCTGCTTGGCGTCGCCGATCGGGTTCGGGGTAAACATCCTGAATTTGTCGTGGGTCAGCAACATCACGTAAATCGTGTCGCTGACCACCATGCACGCGGCGGTGTCATCGGTGAATTGCGGATTGAAAGTGAAACCCAGGTGGGTGAAGAACGCCATCGAGGCGGGCAGATCGCTGACGGGCAGGTTAACGAAGATTTGCGTAGCCATGGGCTACCTCCGATGAAGAATGACCCCATCGAGTATAGCCCATCCGCTTAGCTCAGCAGGTCGTAAGGGCCGCCCTGCTCCAACGCCCGCTGGTAGGCGGGCCGGGCGTGAATGCGCTGCAGAAAACCGCGCAGTTTCGGGCAATCATCCAACGCGCCGCGCGCCGCCATCGCCTCCAGCGGGAAGCTCATCTGAATGTCCGCCGCGCTGAAGTCGTTGCCGACAAACCAGCTGCCCTTGTTCAGGTGCTGTTCGAGGAATTCGCAGTGCGGCGCGATCTGCTTGTCGAGATATTCGCGCTGCACGCCCTTGCCGATCGCGCCGGCCACCGGCCGCAGCAGCCAGGGGATCGGCGGCTGGCCGAGCCGGCTGAACACCAGTTTCATCACCAACAGCGGCATCAGCGATCCTTCAGCGTAGTGCAGCCAGTAGCGGTATTGCTGGCGCGCGTGGAAGTCGGTCGGCATGAACATCCCTTGCGCGTCATAGGCTTCCTGCAGGTATTCGATGATGGCGCCGGATTCCGCCAGCGTCAGATCGCCGTCGACGATCACCGGCGATTTGCCCAGCGGGTGGATCTTTTTCAGCGCAGCCGGCGCCAGCATAGTCTGCGGATCGCGTTCGTAGCGTTGCACCTGATAGGGCACGCCCAGCTCTTCCAGAAACCACAGAATGCGCTGCGACCGCGAGTGATTGAGATGATGAACAATGATCATAAAGAAGCTCCTGTCCGCTGCCACACCAGTTCGCCCACCTGCACGCCGTTGCCGAGCTGCAAGGGCACCGTGCGCAACGTCAGCCGATCGCCGCTGAAAGCGTAAAAACGCACCTGACGGCTGCCTACCCAGTTGGGGAACGAACAGCCTTCGACCTGATGCACCACCCGCTGTTCGCTTTCCTCCACCTGATAGCGGCCGAAGTAGCAAATCATATTGATGAAGGCCGCGCGGATCTCCCGCTCGGACCCCTGCGCCAAATCGTCGGCGGCGAAACGCGGCCGCACGGCGCTGTACAGCTGCGCCGCCATCGTGCCGTTGGCCTCATAGTGGATGCGCCCCAGCACCTGCTCACCCAGCGGGTAATTCAGCTCGCCGTCCTGGTTCTCAAATGCCGAGGACACCAGCGCCCAACTGCCGATAAATGCGTTTACCGTCATTACGCTTCTCCGGTTAAGGATCGTCTGTATAGGGTAGTGGCGATTTTTACCGCACGCCAGCGGATGAAAAAATAATCAGTTTATTTGACAGAGATACTCAAAACTCTCCGATTTTTTATTCCAGCCTGCCGCACTACTATTTAACACATCGAGAGACACCGGGCTCTCATCCAATCAATACGCTGAGGAATACATCATGAAAAACGTCAAAATTTTTGCTACCGCTGCACTGCTGGCTACCGCTTCTTTTGCTACCTTCGCCGCCGATATGCCTTCCAGCCAACCCGCTGCAGACGCCCAGAAAATCGGCGTAGTTTCCGTTAGCGGCGCCACCAACCTGAGCGCGCTGGAAAGCGAACTGGCCAGCAAAGCCGCCGCATCGGGCGCCAGTTCATACCGCATCGTCGCCGCCGGCGGCCAGAACAAACTGTACGGCACCGCAGAAATCTTCAACTGATCGTCGAACAGCCAACCGACGGAAGAAAGAAGCCCCGCAAGGGGCTTTTCTCGTTTTAGCGGGCGTCGAAGCGTGTCGCCAGCTTCTGGAGGCGAAACTGCTCGGTGATGAAATCGACAAAAACCCGGGTTTTGGTCGGTAAGAATTTGGTGGTGGGAAAATAAAGGTGCATGCTGCCGCGATCGACATACCAACCCGGCAACACCCGCACCAGGCGGCCGTTTTCCAGATAGGGCACCGCATTCGGCATGGCGATCAAGGCAATGCCCAAGCCCATTTCCGCCGCCCGCGCCGCCGCCTCCGGCTCGTTTACCGTCATGCCAATCGCCATCGCCGGCGCATGCTGCTCGTTTTCCGCATTGCGCAGCGGCTGATGGCGGATGCGCCCGGTCTGTGGCGAACGGATGAAAATCCCGGTGTGTTGCGCCAGCTGTTCCGGCTGCCGCAGCGGCGGCCGTTGCCGCAGATAATCCGCCGAAGCCACCAACACGCCGTGTGCGGGCGCCAGCTCGCGCGCAATCATCCCCTGTGCCAGTTCGATGCCGCCGCCCAACGCGGCGTCGAAGTGCTCGCCGATCAGATCCACCTGGCGATTATCGAAATGCCAGTCCGGCACGATCGCCGGATAACGCGCCAGAAAATCCGGCAACATCGGCAACACGAAATTCAGACCGAAAGCGGTGCCCATGCTGATCCTCAGGCTGCCGGCCGCCACGCCGCCGCTGCTGCTCAGGCCCTTCAACGCGCACTGAATCGACTGCAGGCCACCGCTGACTTCCTGCAAAAAACGCTCGCCCTCTTCGGTCAGGATCAGCTGGCGAGTGTTGCGCTGAAACAGGCGCACGCCAACCAGCGTCTCCAGCCGGGTGACGTTTTTGCCCACCGCCGCCGGGCTGAGGCCCAGCTTGCGGCCGGCGGCGGAAAAGCTGCCGTTTTCCGCGCTGCTGACGAAGCATTCCAGGTGTCCCAGCATACTTTTCCTCTATGGATTTCAAACTAATGGTTTGAACTGATTATAGCTCTTTGTGGCTAGTGGCCGTGCCGGCGATCTCCGATACTGAATGCCGGCACTTTACTTTACCCTCACCCACTTTGGAGAAATAACATGACCACAGCACACCCGCTGCAAGGCAAAGTCGCGTTCGTTCAAGGCGGTTCACGCGGCATCGGCGCCGCCATCGTTAAACGGTTGGCGAGCGAAGGCGCCGCCGTCGCCTTTACCTACGCCGCCTCGGCCGATCGCGCCGAAGCGGTGGCAAGCACCATCACCGCCGCCGGTGGCAAAGCCCTCGCCATCAAGGCCGACAGCGCCGATGCGGCGGCGCTGCAGCAGGCGGTGCGCCAGGCGGTCAGCCAGTTCGGCAATCTGGATATTCTGGTGAACAACGCCGGGGTGTTTACGCTGGGCAGCACCGAGGAACTGGCGTTGGAAGACCTGGATCGCATGCTGGCGGTCAACGTGCGCAGCGTGTTCGTCGCCAGCCAGGAGGCGGCGCGCCACATGAACGACGGTGGCCGCATCATCCACATCGGCAGCACCAACGCCGAGCGCGTGCCGTTCGGCGGCGCGGCGGTGTATGCGATGAGCAAATCGGCGCTGGTCGGCCTGACCAAAGGCATGGCGCGCGATCTCGGCCCGCGCGGCATCACCGTCAATAACGTGCAGCCCGGCCCGGTGGACACCGAAATGAACCCGGATGCCGGCGAGTTCGCCGATCGGCTCAAGCAGCTGATGGCGATCGGCCGCTACGGCAAAGATGAAGAGATCGCCGGCTTCGTCGCCTACCTCGCCGGCCCGCAGGCGGGTTATATCACCGGCGCCAGCCTGAGCATCGACGGCGGCTTCTCGGCGTAACCGCCCCTGAAATGCAAAAAGCCCCGTGAAGGGGCTTTTTTGTTGGCTGCAAACGGCCGGATATCAGAACGGGATATCGTCGTCGAAATCCATTGGCGGTTCGTTGCTGGTTGCCGGAGCGCTGTTCTGCGCCGGGCGAGACTGCTGCTGGCCGCCGCTGAACTGGTTGCCGCCCTGTGGCTGCTGAGGCTGGCCCCAACCGCCCTGGCCACCGGCAGATTGACCGGCCGGTGCGCCGCCGCCCTGACGGCCGCCCAGCATCTGCATGGTGCCGCCGACGTTAACCACGATCTCGGTGGTGTAGCGATCCTGGCCGCTCTGATCCTGCCATTTACGGGTCTGCAGGGAGCCTTCGATGTAGACCTGAGAGCCCTTGCGCAGGTATTCGCCCGCCACTTCGGCCAGTTTGCCGAACAGCACGACGCGGTGCCACTCGGTCTTCTCTTTCTGTTCGCCGGTCGCCTTGTCACGCCAGCTTTCGGAGGTCGCCAGGGTAATGTTGGCCACTGCGCCGCCGTTCGGCATGTAACGGACTTCTGGATCCTGACCCAGATTCCCGACCAGAATTACTTTGTTTACGCCTCTGCTGGCCATGAGCACTTCTCCCGATGATTGATTTCTACACAGTATAAACGCGTCAGTTTACCACGCTGAGTGCGAAACCACACCCGTGTTGATAAGTGCGAATTGCATTCCAGAATTGTCTTTTCGATCGACCTTGTTGCATTCGCATACTGGATATTCATTCAGGTTTTTTTGTGTCATAATTATGCGTTTCGACCAGGCTGTGCCGGTTTTTTGCGAGATCCATCACAAAATCCCCCGCAAAAATCGCGACAGGCGCGGTGTATCATCAAGACGGGAAGTGTAAATGGACAATATCGAAGTTCGTGGTGCTCGAACCCATAATCTGAAAAACATCAACCTGATCATCCCGCGTGACAAACTGATCGTCGTCACCGGCCTGTCCGGTTCCGGCAAGTCATCGCTGGCTTTCGATACGCTGTATGCCGAAGGGCAACGCCGCTACGTCGAATCGCTCTCCGCCTATGCGCGCCAGTTCCTGTCGCTGATGGAAAAACCCGACGTCGACCATATCGAAGGCCTGTCGCCGGCGATCTCCATCGAGCAGAAATCCACCTCGCACAACCCGCGATCCACGGTCGGCACCATCACCGAGATCCACGACTACCTGCGCCTGCTGTTCGCCCGCGTTGGCGAGCCGCGCTGCCCGGATCACCATGTGCCGCTGGCGGCGCAAACCGTCAGCCAGATGGTCGATAACGTGCTGAGCCAGCCGGAAGGCAAACGCCTGATGCTGCTGGCGCCGGTGGTGAAAGACCGCAAGGGCGAGCACACCAAAACGCTGGAAAACCTGGCCGCCCAGGGCTACATCCGCGCGCGCATCGACGGCGAAGTGTGCGATCTGTCCGATCCGCCGAAGCTGGAGCTGCAGAAGAAACACACCATCGAAGTGGTGGTCGATCGCTTCAAGGTGCGCGACGACATGGCGCAGCGCCTGGCCGAATCGTTCGAAACCGCGCTGGAATTGTCCGGCGGCACCGCCGTGGTGGCGGACATGGACGACGAGAAAGCGGACGAGCTGCTGTTTTCCGCCAACTTCGCCTGCCCGATCTGCGGCTACAGCATGCGCGAGCTGGAACCGCGCCTGTTTTCCTTCAACAACCCGGCCGGCGCCTGCCCGACCTGCGACGGCCTGGGCGTGCAGCAGTTCTTCGATCCGGATCGCGTGGTGCAAAACCCCGAGCTGTCGCTGGCCGGCGGCGCGATCCGCGGCTGGGATCGCCGCAACTTCTATTACTTCCAGATGCTGCGCTCGCTGGCGGAGCATTATGAGTTCGACGTAGAGGCGCCGTTCAACACCCTGAGCGCCAACGTGCAGAAGGCAGTGCTGAGCGGCTCCGGCAAAGAGTCGATCGAATTCAAATACATCAACGATCGCGGTGACACCACCGTGCGCCGCCATCCGTTCGAAGGCGTGCTGCACAACATGGAGCGCCGCTACAAAGAGACCGAATCCAGCGCGGTGCGCGAAGAGCTGGCGAAGTTCATCAGCAACCGCCCTTGCGCCTCGTGCCACGGCACCCGCCTGCGCGAAGAAGCGCGCAACGTGTTCGTCGAAGACACCACGCTGCCGGAGATCTCCGATTTGAGCATCGGCCATGCGATGACCTTCTTCCAGAACATGAAGCTCAGCGGCCAACGCGCCAAAATCGCCGAAAAAGTGCTGAAAGAGATCGGCGATCGCCTGAAATTCCTGGTGAACGTCGGCCTGAACTACCTGTCACTGTCCCGCTCGGCGGAGACGCTCTCCGGCGGCGAAGCGCAGCGTATCCGTTTGGCCAGCCAGATCGGCGCCGGCCTGGTGGGCGTGATGTACGTGCTGGATGAGCCGTCGATCGGCCTGCACCAGCGCGACAACGAGCGCCTGCTGGAAACGCTGATCCACCTGCGCAACCTCGGCAACACGGTGATCGTGGTGGAGCATGACGAAGACGCCATCCGCGCCGCCGATCACGTGATCGACATCGGCCCCGGTGCCGGCGTGCACGGCGGCCAGGTGGTGGCAGAAGGCACCGTCGACGACATCATGGCGCAGCCGGACTCGCTGACCGGCCAGTTCCTCAGCGGCAAGCGCGAGATCGCCATTCCGGCGCAGCGCGTGCAGGCCGATCCGACCAAGGTGCTGAAGCTGAGCGGCGCGCGCGGCAACAACCTGAAGGACGTGACGCTGACGCTGCCGGTCGGGCTGTTTACCTGCATCACCGGCGTTTCCGGCTCCGGCAAATCGACGCTGATCAACGATACGCTGTTCCCGATCGCTCAGCGCCAGCTCAACGGCGCCACCATCGCCGAACCGGCGCCGTTCCGCGAAGTGACCGGCCTGGAACATTTCGACAAGGTGATCGACATCGATCAAAGCCCGATCGGCCGCACGCCGCGCTCCAACCCGGCCACCTACACCGGCATTTTTACCCCGGTGCGCGAGCTGTTCGCCGGCGTGCCGGAATCGCGCAGCCGCGGTTATACGCCGGGCCGTTTCAGCTTCAACGTCAAGGGCGGGCGCTGTGAAGCCTGCCAGGGCGACGGGGTGATCAAGGTCGAGATGCACTTCCTGCCGGACATCTACGTGCCGTGCGACCAGTGCAAGGGCAAGCGCTATAACCGCGAAACGCTGGAAGTGAAGTACAAGGGCAAGAGCATCCACGAAGTGCTGGAGATGACCATCGAAGAAGCGCGTGAGTTCTTCGACGCGGTGCCGGCGCTGGCGCGCAAGCTGCAGACCCTGATGGATGTCGGCCTGTCGTACATCCGTCTCGGCCAGTCGGCCACCACGCTCTCCGGCGGTGAGGCGCAGCGCGTCAAGCTGGCGCGCGAGCTGTCGAAACGCGGCACCGGCCAGACGCTGTATATCCTCGACGAGCCGACCACCGGTCTGCACTTCGCCGATATCCAGCAGCTGTTGGCGGTGCTGCATCAGTTGCGCGATCAGGGCAACACCATCGTGGTCATCGAGCATAACCTGGACGTGATCAAGACCGCCGACTGGATCGTCGATCTGGGGCCGGAAGGCGGCAGCGGCGGCGGCGAAATCCTGGTCGCCGGCACGCCGGAAACCGTGGCCGAGTGTGAAAAATCGCACACCGCACGCTTCCTGAAACCGCTGCTGGAAAAATAACGGCGGGTTATCCCTCTCAACGAGGCGGAATAGGCCGCCTCGTTGAGCAATCAACATATCCCTTTCTGAAAAACATTAAATCATCTTCTCTGCATCATGCCTTTAAAAACAGGCGCTTTGAGCCCTGCCAATAATAAACTCGCCCAATCATGCCACTCGTTTGGCTGTTGTTTATTCCCCATGCGTTTCACTGTTGCGGTGAAATAACGCCAATGACGCGCCGTCGTCTGTCAATTAATCAATATAAACCTGGCGTTTATAAATAAGCTGCAATTAATCGCCGGCCTGCGGGCCGTATATTCAATGGGATGATATAAAAGGTGTTTAACGTGGATACTAAACTGGGAACCTCTGTCGCCGCGCTGTTATTTCTGTTTCCTTTCGCCACTCAGGCGCAGGACGGCGAGGCCTCTTTAACGCTCGCCGGCGGCCTTGCCGTCGCCCCCGCCTATGAAGGCTCTTCTTTTTACAGCATTGAACCCTTGTATCAGGTGAATGCCGGCTACCAAAACGCCAGCTGGGGGGAGTTCAGCGCAGGCAGCGAGGGGGCACGCTGGCAATTCCCGCTCGCCGGCCCCGTCGGCATCGCGTTATTGCTCAACTATGACGCCGGCCGTGACGAGGAAATCAGAACCTTACGCGGGCGCAACACCCGACTCAAGGGCATGGGCAAGCTGGGTGGCGCACTGGAGGCCGGCGCCGAACTGAGCTACCAACTCGATCCCTTCCGCGCCTACGTAAAAGGCATACAGGCAACGCGCAAGCGCAGCTACGGCGGGGAAGAACTGGGCCACACGGCCTATGTGGAAACCGGGCTCACCGGGCAATATCCACTCAGCGAACAGCTGACGTTAATCGGCAACCTTTCCACCACCTGGGCCAACAGCGGCTATCAGCGCGGCTATTTCGGCGTGACGTCGCAGCAGGCACAGCGCAGCGCTTTCAGCGCTTATCGGCCGGGCAGCGGCTTCAAGGACGCGACCCTCACCGCCGCGCTCAATTACCAATGGCGACCGAACGTGGCCTTCCAGGCCGGGGTCGGCGTGACCCGTCTGCTGGGCGACGCGGCCGACAGCCCTATCGTCGAAAAAACCACGTCGGGTATGGCCTTCACCAGCGCCAGCTACAGCTTCTGACGTTTTACCCAATGAGAGCGAGCGCGTACGCCCGTCAGATAACGCCATAACGCGACGGTGAAAAAATAAACTATAGTTTAACGAATTGTGAGGTAAACAGGCGGATAATTAAACCATGCCATATTTACCTGACAATATCTGGCGTTGCTCTCCCTTATTAAAGATATTTTATGTGCCAACATCATTCGACAGAATGTCGTAACTTCACGGCATTTCGCCACCGCTGGGAAATGCCCATGATCTGGCTATCGGCGATAATAACGCTTCTCGGTTTTTTATTTGGCATCGCCGCTATCGTCGCGTCCTCGGACGAGACGATTCTGGGATTAGGCACGGAAGCCAAAGAAACATTGGATACGCTCAGCCTGTTCGCCTTATTACCGCTGATCCCTATCGCTTTCTATATTTATCGTTTCTATCTCGCCGCCCAGGCGAAATCCAACGCCTTGCGCGTCGGGCCGGCACAATTTCCCGAGCTGTTCGCGCTGTATCAGGATATTGGCCGCCGCCTGGAGCTCAAGACGCTGCCGAAGCTCTACCTGACCAACGGCAACGGCGTGGTCAACGCCTTCGCGCTGGAATGCAACCGCCGTCAGCGCTATGTGGTGATCCACGCTGAAATCGCCATGCTGATGCCCACCGCGCCGGAGATCGTGGAGTTCGTGCTGGCGCACGAGCTGGCCCACCATAAGCTGCGCCACGTGTCGCTGTGGCGCCTGGCGATCGGCGTCGTACCGCAATCGCTGGTGCTGCCCGGCCTGGCGACCACCCGCGCACAGGAGTATTCCGCAGACCGCGTGGCGCTCGCCGTCTGCCCGAATTACGCCGACACGGTGCGGCTGCTGGCCGTCGGCCCCTGGATGCAGCACGGCGTGAACCCGCAGGCCTGGCTGGAACAGTGCGAAGAAGAGAACAAGGAGCTGTTTGTCCGCATCAGCAACCTGCTGTCGGATCATGCGGTGATGGTCAAACGCTTCAAGGCGCTCAAAGACATTGAGATGCACGGCTTCGAGCGCCACGGCAGCATGTTTTAATCCGCCCCGCCGGGCCTACAGCGTTTTCAGCACCCGCGCGGGGTTGCCGCCCACCACGCAGTTGGCCGGCACGTCTTTGGTCACCACCGCGCCGGAGGCCACGACCGCATTGTCGCCGATGGTCACGCCCGGATTGATCACCGCGCGTCCGCCAATCCATACGTTGTCGCCAATCTTGACCGGCTTACCGAGCTCCGCACCACCGACGCGGGTCTCAGCGTCCAGCGGATGGGTCGCGGTGTAAATATGCACGCCCGGTGCCAGCAGGCAGTTGTCGCCGATATGCACCTCGCACACGTCGAGGATCACGCAGTCGAAATTGGCGTAGAAGTTCTTGCCGAGATAAATGTTATAGCCATAGTCGCAGCGGAAGGTCGGCTCGATGGTGCCGCCCTGATAGCCGCCCAGCAGCTCACCCAGCCACTGTTTGCGCAGCTCGCCCTCTTCCGGCGAGGAGTGGTTATAGCGATGCGTCAGCTGGCGCGCGCGCCGACGCTCGCTGCGCAGCAGGTCATCGCCGGCGTCGTACAGCTCCCCGGCGATCATCTTGCGCTTTTCTTCGCTGATGGCCATGTCGGCCTCCTTATGTTATCCGCGTTTCTTGAATGCCCAAGCGTAGCCGCTTTTGCCTGATGACAAAAAGGGAACGTTCCCAATTTAAAATCACGATCACGCTTTGACACGAAAAAACAGGAGAAAAACGGGCAGCGCCGCCGCCCGGCAATCAGGCGCGCAGTTCCTGGCGCACGTGTTCGGGCAGGCCTTCCACCACCAGCTGATAGGAGCTGTCGATCAGCGTGTAAAACTGCGAGTTCGGCAGGTTGCCGTCGAGAAACACCGTGTTCCAGTGCGCCTTGTTCAGGCCGGCGCAGGCGACGATCTCAGGATGGTGTTCACGCAGGCTTTCCGCCAGCTCCGGGCTGGACTTGACCGCCAGCGCCGGCCGCCCTTCGACCTCGCACACCATGGCGAACATCACGTCGCCTACCTTGATCTGACTGGCCTGCCACTGGTTCTGGTCGCTTTGCTCCGCGCCCGGCTTCGCCATGCAGTACTCCAGCAATGCGCTGTTATTCATTGGGTTACTCCCCCTGTAATGTGGCCACAATACGGCGTGCTCCGCCGTGGATGCGGTGCTCCCCCAGCCAGATGCCCTGCCATGTGCCCAACATCAGCCGCCCGTGCCTGACGGGCAGCGTCAAGGACGCGCCCAGCAGCGAGGATTTGATGTGCGCCGGCATGTCGTCCGGCCCTTCGTAGTCATGCTGATAGGGTGCGTTTTCCGGCACTTGACGCAGGAAATGCTGCTCCATATCGGCTCGCACCGTGGGATCGCAGTTCTCGTTGAGCGTCAGCGAGGCCGAGGTATGCTGCAGCAACAGATGCAGCAGGCCGGTTTGCAGGCGGTGTAAGTGGGTTAACTGGTTGACGATCTCGTCGGTAACCAGATGAAAGCCACGCGCTTTTGCGCTGAGGATTAGCGTTTGCTGATGCCACATGAGTGAGCGCCCCTCAATCAGTATATTCTCTCTCCGGTTTGCGGCAACTTCGGCGGCACGCCGGCAATAAAAAAGGAGCGATATCGCTATCGCTCCCCGATGAACGTCCGTTCAGGCTAACAGACGTTACTGCACCGCGGCAAACGCCTCGGCCACCTGACGCACGTTGTTGTGGTTCAGGCCAGCCACGCACATGCGGCCGCTGTGGATCAGGTAGACGCCGAACTCTTCACGCAGGCGATCGACCTGCGCCGCGCTGAGGCCGGTATAGCTGAACATGCCGCGCTGCGCCAGCAGGTAATCGAAGTTGCGCTGCGGCAGCGCGCTCTTCAGGGTGTCCACCAGCGCGTGACGCATCTCGAGAATGCGGGTGCGCATGCTCTCCACTTCGTCCAGCCATTGGTTTTTCAGCTGGGCGTCGTTCAGCACCTTGGCCACCAGCTGCGCGCCGAAATTCGGCGGGCTCGAGTAGTTGCGGCGCACGGTGGCCTTCAGCTGGCCCAGCACGCGCCCGGCCGCCTCTTCGCTTTCGCACACCACCGACAGGCCGCCGACGCGCTCGCCGTACAGCGAGAAGATCTTCGAGAACGAGTTGCTCACCAGGCACGGCAGGCCGGCCGCCGCGATGGCGCGAATGGCGTAGGCGTCCTGCTCCATGCCGCCGCCGAAGCCCTGGTAGGCGATGTCGAGGAACGGAATGATTTCACGCTCGGCGATCACCTTGACCACCTCATCCCACTGGGCAGGGGTCAGGTCGGAACCGGTCGGGTTGTGGCAGCACGGGTGCAGCAGCGCGATGCTGTGCTTCGGCAGCTGTTTCAGCGCGGCGAGCATGGCGTCGAACTTCACGCCCAGGCTTTCGCTGTCGAAATACGGGTAGGTATTCACCTTGAAACCGGCGCCGCTGAAGATGGCGACGTGGTTTTCCCAGGTCGGATCGCTGACCCACACCTGCGAATCCGGGAAGTAGCTTTTCAGGAAATCGGCGCCCACTTTCAACGCGCCGGAACCGCCGACGGTCTGAATGGTGGCGATGCGCCCCTGCTGCAGCATCGGGTGCTGCGCGCCGAACAGCAGATGCTGGATGGCGGAACGGTAGGGTTGCAGCCCTTCCATCGGCAGGTATACCGAGGCGCCGTGCTCGACGCTGTTCAACTGCGCCTCCGCCGCGGCGACCGCCCGCATCTGCGGAATGATGCCCTGCGCATCGTAGTACAGGCCGATACTCAGGTTCACCTTGTGCGCGCGCGGGTCTTGTTTGAATTTTTCCATCAGCGACAGAATGGGATCGCCGGCATAGGCGTCAACGTTCTGGAACACGGGGTTTTTCTCCTGGTTTATTTATTGTGGTTTGGGCACAGCGTTACGTTCCTAATATAGACGGAAAACCGCGTTAGGTTTTAGCTTTCTCGCGCCACCGGCAATAAACCGTTTTCCTTGATGCGATTGAGCACCACCGCCGTTTTGATATGCGCCACGCTTTTGTGCGGCGACAGCGTCTGGCTGATGAATTCGCTCAGCGCCGGCAGGTCCGCCACCGCCACTTTCAGCAGGTAATCGGCGTCGCCGGTGGTCTTGTAAGCGTCGAGGATCGCATCCACCTCCTCCAGCATCTGATGAAAGCTGTCGATCTGCTCTTGGGCGTGCGTGATCAGGCTGACTTCGATCAGCCCCACCAGCCCCAGGCCGACTGCCTCCGGCGCCAGCCGCGCGTGGTAGCCGCGGATCAGCTGCGCCTGCTCCAGGCTGATGCGCCGCCGCGAACACTGGGAGGCGGAGAGCCCCACCAGCTCGCTCAGCTCCTGATTGGTCAGCCGGCCGTTGGCCTGTAACAGCGTCAGGATTTTCATATCAAAATCGTCAATGTTGTACATAGCCACCTGTAAACTGTGTTAATAAATGTTGACGTTACAGCCTACCAGTTTTTTTACCGTTGCCGACGTCACACCCTGGCGCTTAAATCGCGTACAGCAGCAAAGCCCGGCGTTTTCGCCGGTAAGCGGCATAAAAAACGGCTAACTCATGCAGGCAAACGACAATTAACGGCGAAGTAACGCATAAAACCACGAATGTATAAAAAGGACGCCAGATGAAAAAGTTACTCCCTCTCGCGCTGCTGCTCGCCGCCGGCAGCGCCGGCGCGCAATCCCACCTGGATAAGGTGCTGCAGCAAAAGACCCTGGAGGTCTGCACCACCGGCGACTACAAGCCCTATACCTTCCTCAAGGAAGACGGCAGCTATGAAGGCATCGATATCGACATGGCGGAATCGCTGGCCAAGAGCCTGGGCGCGAAAGTGAAGTGGGTGAAGACCAGCTGGAAAACCCTGACGCCGGACTTCACCTCCGGCAAGTGCGACATTGCGATGGGCGGTATCTCCGTCACACTGGAGCGGCAAAAGCAGGTGTTCTTCGCCGACAAGCTGGATACCGACGGCAAAATCCCGCTGGTGCGCTGCACCGACGTGAAGAAATACCGCACTCTCGAGCAGATCAACAAACCGTCGGTGCGTCTGTTGGAACCGGCGGGCGGCACCAATGAAGCCTTCGTGCACGCCTATCTGCCAAAGGCCAAACTGACGCTCACGCACGACAACATGAGCATTTTCCAACAGCTGGTGGACCGCAAGGCAGACGTGATGATCACCGACGCCTCCGAGGCGCTGTACCAGCAGAAGCGCTATCCGAAGCTGTGCGCGGTGAATCCGACCAAACCGATGCAGTACGGCGAGAAGGCTTACATGCTGCCGCGCGACGATCTGAGCTGGAAACTGTATGTGGATCAGTGGCTGCACCTGGCCAAGGCGACCGGCGAATATCAGAAGATTATCGATAAGTGGTTGGCGGTAAAGAAGTAACCCGCTGAGAAACGGGGCCGACGCGCGTCGGCCCCTGCGGCGTTTCAGTCGCCGATATATTCCATCGCCACGCGCTGCGTGAGCTTGGTGATCAGCTCGTAAGCGCTGATGCCGGTGCAGACGGCGATGCGCTCGACCGGCAGCGCCGGCCCCCATAGCACCGCTTCATCCCCCACCTTATCGGCGGCGGCCGGCCCGAGATCGACCGAAATCATGTCCATCGACACCCGGCCGACGATCGGCACTTCGCGGCCGTTGATCAGGATCGGCGTACCGGTCGGCGCGCTGCGCGGGTAGCCGTCGCCGTACCCCATCGCCACCACGCCCAGCCGGGTATCCCGCGGGCTGACCCAAGTGCCGCCGTAACCGACCGCTTCGCCGGCCTTGTGCTCGCGCACCGCGATCAGGCTGGACTTCAGCGTCATCGCCGGCTGCAGCCCATGCTCGGCGCCGCTGCCGTTATCCAGCGGCGACACGCCGTACAAAATAATGCCGGGGCGTACCCACTCGTTGTGGGCATCAGGCCACAGCAGCGTGCCGCCGGAGGCGGCGACCGAGCGCTGGCCCGGTTTGCCGCGCGCGAACTGCTCGAAGCAGGCGATCTGTTTCAACGTGGTGTCGGATTCCGGCTCGTCGGCGCGGCTGAAGTGACTCATGATATTGACCGGCTGCGCCACGTTGCGGCAGGCGCACAGGCGCTGATAAAACGCCTCCGCGTGTTCGGGGCGCACCCCCAGCCGATGCATGCCGGTATCGAGCTTCATCCACACCGGCACCGGACGCGCCAGCTCGGCCTGCTCCAGCGCTTCGAGCTGTTCGATGCTGTGCACCGCGGTTTCGATGTTGTTCGCCACCAGCACCGGCAGATCTTCGGCACTGAAGAAGCCTTCCAGCAGCAGGATCGGTTTGACGATGCCGCCGGAGCGCAGCATCAGCGCTTCGCCGATGCGCGCCACGCCGTAGCAGTCGGCGTCTTGCAGGGTGTGTGCTGTTTCCAGCAGGCCATGTCCATAAGCGTTTGCTTTCACAACGGCAATCAGGCGGCTTTGCGGCGCCTGGCGGCGCACCTGTTGCAGATTATGTCGCAGAGCGCGGCGGTCGATTACAGCGGTTGCCGCTTTCATTTCAGTTCCTTAGCTGATTATTCGTCATCGTATTGTGGCCCCGCGTAGTTGTCGAAACGCGACCACTGGCCGTTAAAGGTAAGGCGCACGGTGCCGATCGGGCCGTTACGCTGCTTACCGATAATAATTTCCGCGATCCCTTTCAGATCGCTGTTCTCGTGATACACCTCATCACGATAGATGAACATAATCAGGTCAGCATCCTGCTCGATAGAGCCGGATTCACGCAGGTCGGAGTTGACCGGGCGCTTATCGGCGCGCTGCTCCAGGCTTCGGTTCAGCTGCGACAGCGCCACCACCGGCACCTGCAGCTCTTTCGCCAGCGCCTTCAGCGAGCGCGAAATCTCGGCGATCTCCAGCGTACGGTTGTCGGACAGGGCCGGCACGCGCATCAGCTGCAGGTAGTCGATCATGATGAGGCTAAGCCCGTCGTGCTCGCGGAAAATGCGCCGCGCGCGCGAGCGCACTTCGGTCGGCGTCAGGCCGGAGGAGTCGTCGATGTACATGTTGCGCTTCTCCAGCAGGATACCCATGGTGCTGGAAATGCGCGCCCAGTCCTCGTCGTCGAGCTGGCCGGTACGGATGCGCGTCTGATCCACGCGCGACAGCGACGCCAGCATACGCATCATGATCTGTTCGCCGGGCATCTCCAGGCTGAAGATCAGCACCGGTTTTTCCTGGGTCATCGCGGCGTTTTCGCACAGGTTCATGGCGAAGGTGGTTTTTCCCATCGATGGACGGGCGGCGACGATGATCAGATCGGACTTTTGCATGCCCGCAGTTTTCTTGTTGAGGTCCTGATAGCCGGTATCGACCCCGGTCACGCCGTCGTGCGGTTGCTGATACAGCTGCTCGATACGCGATACGGTGTCTTCCAGGATGCGCTCGATGCCCTTCGGGCCTTCGTCTTTGCTGGCGCGGTTCTCGGCGATCTGGAATACGCGAGATTCCGCCAGATCGAGCAGGTCTTCGCTGCTGCGCCCCTGCGGATCGTAGCCGGCGTCGGCGATCTCGTTAGCCACCGAGATCATCTCGCGCACCACCGCGCGCTCGCGCACGATGTCGGCGTAGGCGCCGATGTTGGCGGCGCTCGGGGTGTTTTTCGACAGCTCGGCCAGGTAGGCGAAGCCGCCGACCGAGTCCAGCTCGCCTTTCTGCTCCAGCGATTCGGACAGGGTGATGAGGTCGATAGGCTTGCTCATCTCCAGCAGACGCTGCATCTCGGTAAAGATCAGGCGATGCGGGCGGCTGAAGAAGTCGTTGGCGACCACGCGCTCCGCCACGTTGTCCCAGCGCTCGTTATCCAGCATCAAACCGCCCAACACCGACTGCTCGGCCTCCAGCGAGTGCGGCGGCATCTTCAGCCCTTCCATCTGACGATCTCTGGAACGCTCTCTGGTTTCGTCCGCGTTTGTTTTGTTGGTTGGTTTTTTTCCTGCCATGAAACGTAGTCTTTATCCGGTTGCGAATGAAGGATCTTGACGCGAGAGTATACGTGATTTTTGCGTCATAACCGATGCAAAAAAGGTATTGAATCCCGCACGGGTGAACTGGATCTCCGATACTAAAAAGAATAGGGTGAAATCAGACACTCAAACGAGGTAACGATATGGCCAAGCGCATTCAGTTTTCCGCCACCGGCGGGCCGGAAGTCTTGCAATACGTTGATTTTACACCGCTCGATCCCGCCGCCGGCGAAGTGCAGATCGAGAACAAGGCGATCGGCATCAACTACATCGACACCTATGTGCGCAGCGGGCTGTACGCCCCGGCGAGCCTGCCGAGCGGCCTCGGCACCGAGGCGGCCGGCGTGGTGGTCAAGGTTGGCGCCGGCGTCAGCGCGATCAAACCGGGCGACCGGGTGGTGTATGCGCAGTCGTCGCTCGGCGCCTACAGCGAAGTCCACAACGTGCCGGAAGAAAAAGTGGCGCTGCTGCCGCACAACCTCAGCTTTGAGCAGGGCGCCGCTTCTTTCCTCAAAGGGCTGACGGTGCACTACCTGCTGCGCCAGACCCACGACGTGCAGCCGGGTGAAGTGTTCCTGTTCCATGCCGCCGCCGGCGGGGTTGGGCTGATCGCCTGCCAATGGGCCAAAGCGCTGGGCGCGCGCCTGATCGGCAGCGTCGGCTCCGACGAAAAGGCCGCGCTGGCGAAACAGGCCGGCGCCTGGGCCACCATCAACTACCACAAAGAGGATATCGCCCAGCGGGTGGCCGAGCTGACTCACGGCGAGAAGGTTGGCGTGGTGTACGATTCGGTGGGGCAAAGCACCTGGCAGGCCTCGCTCAACAGCCTGAAACGGCGCGGCCTGATGGTCAGCTTCGGCAACGCCTCCGGCCCGGTGACCGGCGTCGATCTGGCACTGCTGAATCAGAAGGGCTCACTGTACGTCACCCGCCCTTCCCTTAACGGCTACATCACCAACCGCGCCGAGCTGCAGTACGCCAGCAACGAGCTGTTCTCGCTGATCGGCAGCGGCGCCATTCGGGTGGAGGTGAAAGACGAGCAGAAATTTGCGCTGGCCGACGCCCAGCGGGCGCACCAAGTGCTGGAAAGCCGCGGCACCAGCGGCTCCAGCCTGCTGATCCCCTAATTGCCGCAAAAGAAAAGGGCTCCTTACGGAGCCCTTTCTGTTACTGCGTTTTGTAGGGGTAGAGCAGAGTCCGCCAGAGACAGGGGGTTGCTTCAGCAACACGAATTTTGGTTGTCTCTCACGGTGATGAAATCGGTCGCATCACTGCATCGACAAACATCCTAACAGCCCCGTCCGGCAAAAAACACGCTTTATGTGCCACATCGCGCGGCAAAACTGCCAAGCTGTGATCGCTGCCGCATTAGCGGGGCGGCAAGTTGTGCAAGTTTCATCGCGACTGACTGATTATTCAGCAAAAAATCAGTAACGTCTGGCCTGCGGTTTCTGCATCGACCGGTAAATCCATACCCCGACGACCGCCAAAATCAGCCACGGCAGCAGCTTGATGACCACCGCGAACAACCCGCCCAACAGCATGAACGCCGCCGCCACCAACAGCGCAGCGAAGATCCCCAGCAGCGAGATGCCGGTCACCATCAGCATCACCACAAAGCCAATGAGAAAGAAGATTTCCAACATGATTGCTCCTTTGCAATACAACGTATCTGCTGAGGGAATTACAAGAAGCGTGCCAGAATGGCGGAAGGGCTAACCTATTGAAAAGATGGGGCAGGCATCCGGCAACGCGCCGAATACCTGGTGAAAAAGACTAACTGTTAGTCAAAATTTTTGTGGGTTACGCCATTTCCACACGCGGCTGACGCACCAGCGCCAGCGCCTGCTCCACCACCCGCGCATCGGCGCCCGGCTTGTGGGCGTTCTCGCTCAGGTGGCGACGCCACTGGCGCGCGCCCGGCACGCCCTGGAACAAACCGAGGATGTGGCGGGTGATGTGGCCGAGATAGGTGCCGCTGGACAGCTCGCGTTCGATGTACGGATACAGTGCTTCGACGATCGCCACGCTGTCCGGCACTGCGGTCTGCGCGCCGAACAGTTCGCTGTCGACCCGCGCCAGAATGCCCGGATTCTGGTACGCCTCGCGCCCCATCATCACGCCGTCCAGATGCTGCAGATGCTGCTGCGCCTCTTCCAGCGTTTTCACCCCGCCGTTGATGGCGATGGTCAGCGCCGGGAAATCCCGCTTCAGCTGATAAACGCGCGGGTAGTCCAGCGGCGGCACTTCGCGGTTCTCTTTCGGGCTGAGGCCGGAGAGCCAGGCCTTGCGCGCGTGGATGGTGAACATGTCGCACTCGCCGCGCCCGGCGACGGTTTGGATAAAGTCGCACAGGAAGGCATAGCTGTCCTGATCGTCGATGCCGATGCGGGTCTTCACCGTCACCGGGATCGACACCACGTCGCGCATCGCCTTGATACAGTCGGCGACCAGCGTCGCCTGCCCCATCAAACAGGCGCCGAACATGCCGTTTTGCACGCGATCGGACGGGCAGCCGACGTTGAGGTTAATCTCGTCGTAACCGCGCTGCTCCGCCAGTTTGGCGCAGTGCGCCAACGCGGCCGGATCGCTGCCGCCCAGCTGCAGCGCCACCGGATGCTCTTCTTCGCTGTAGGCCAGGTAGTCGCCCTTGCCGTGAATGATCGCGCCGGTGGTCACCATTTCGGTGTACAGCAGCGTTTCCTTGGTCAGCAGGCGGTGGAAGTAACGGCAATGACGATCGGTCCAGTCGAGCATCGGCGCGATGGAGAAACGATTGGCGGCGTAGGTTGGGGCGTGGTTGTCTTTCGTCATGCTGAGTTACTGGCTACCTGAGTCTGTCTGGGTTTAACGAACGGCGCGCGGCCGCAAACGGCTATTATAACGGCAATCGGCGCCGTTGGGAAAATCGCCTTCGTTTCCCCCCTATTCCAACGTGCGGATAACCCGGCACGGCTGCCCCAGCGCCAGCACATTGGCCGGGATGTCGCCGGTCACGATGCTGCCCGCGCCGATAGTCGTGCCGTCGCCGATGGTCACTCCCGGCAAGATCACCACGTTACCGCCGATCCATACGTTGCTGCCGATGGACACCGGCTGCGCCGAGGTGCGGAAAGGAAAGGCCGGGTCGCCGGTAAAGCGTTCGCCGGCCTTCAGCGGGTGGCTCGGCGTGTAGATTTGCACGTTGGGGCCGATCAGCGTGTTGTCGCCGATGGTGATGGTATTGCAGTCGAGGAACACCGCATTGACGTTGATAAAACAGTTTTTACCGATGCGGACATGTTGCCCGTAGTCGCACCAGAACGGCGTTTCGATCCAGCTCGCCTCACCCCAGGCGCCGAACAGTTCGCCGAGCAGGCGGTTTTTCTCGTCCGCCTGATGCGAATCCAGCGTCCCCAGGCTTTTGGTCAACGCCCTGGCCCGATGGTACATCGCAATCAGTTCTTCATCGCGGCTGTTGTACTCCAGGCCGCTTAACAGCTTCTCTCTTTCCGTCATCACACAAGGCTCCTGTTCGTCACGCGGGTGAAGCGCGTTATACCGCTCTCGCCAGCGGCTCTCCAGCGCTAAAATCGGCAACGTTGATTTGCCGCCCGGCGGAGGGGAAAAGTTGTGATGCATCTCTCTTTTAGCGCACTCAGCGCGCCTTTCCCTGCGCAATCCTCAGGGGAAAAGGGGGCAACTCTCGGCGATTCGCCGTAATCATGGTAAAATCGGCTTTTTTACGTACCGGGATATTTGCGATGAACTCAACCACCCAGGAAAAGCTGCTGGCGCAGGCGGAACGCCTCTGCCAACAACGCAATGTGCGATTGACGCCGCAACGGCTGGAAGTGCTGCGTCTGATGACCCAGCAACCCGGTGCAATCAGCGCTTATGACCTGCTCGATCTGCTGCGCGTCGCCGAACCGCAAGCCAAGCCGCCGACGGTCTATCGCGCGCTGGATTTTCTGCTGGAGCAAGGGTTTATCCATAGAGTGGAATCCGCCAACAGCTACGTGCTGTGCCACCACTTCGAACAGCCGATGCACACGTCCGCACTGTTTATCTGCGACCGCTGCGGCCAGGTGACCGAACGCACTACCGAAGGCGTAGAGGAAACGCTGCAGAAGCTGGCGCAGGAGGCCGGATTTGCGCTGCGTCACAGCGTGGTGGAAGCGCACGGCCTGTGCGCCGGCTGCGTGGAGGTTGAGGCGTGCGACAGCAAGCATGACTGCGCCGAACACGATCACAGCATCGCCATCAAGAAGAAGTAACACGAAGTCAGGTACCTCCCTGTACCTGCGGCCGGGGCGCCAGAGGATGAGAGCGACGCCGGCCTGCGCTGGGCAAGCCGCCTTCAATGGCGGCCCTGCAAATTACCAGCGGTGTTTGGTGTGATCTTCCCAGGCTTTCACCTCTTTCTCGGCCGCCTCTTTCTGGTAACCGTAGCGCTCCTGGATTTTGCCGACCAGCTGTTCGCGTTTCCCTTCGATGACCGTCAGATCGTCATCGGTCAGCTTGCCCCATTTTTCCTTCACTTTGCCTTTAAGCTGCTTCCAGTTACCGTCGGCTTGATCTTTATTCATAGTCTCTCCGTTAACCTGTGGTGAATCAGTGATCCCTGTCGCCGGCCGGGGTTAACCAGAAATTTTTCTGGCCGATACGCCCTTCACCTTAAGGAATATCGCTCCCCTTCATTCGCCAGCCACATGATTCATTCTAGTTAAAAATGGAAATAAAAAAGCCATATGACAGAATAAAAAACCATTAAGAAATTAAATAAACATAAAAAACGCCAACAAACAATGAGCTAAGCCGGGCAGAACCAGGCTGGAAACATGTAAGCAAACATGAACAAAAACATAAGACAAATTAATAATTAACCCAACAAAGCGCACGGTTTAGCGTGCGGCAAACCAGCTGCCGCGCACCTGATGGCGGTGCCAAATCCAGCCCAGTGCCAGACCGCGCAGCGCCAGAAACACCGCCAGCGCCAGCCAGAGTCCGTGGTTGCCAAGCAGCGGCACGCTGAACAGCGCCAGACCGTATCCCGCCGCAGCCACCGCCATGCTGTTGCGCATCTCGGCACCGCGCGTGGCACCGATAAACATGCCGTCCAGCAAATAGCACCACACCCCGACCAGCGGCAGGATGACCTGCCACGGTAAATAGTGGGCGGCCAACGCACGCAGCTCCGGCAAGGAGGTCAACGCCGCCACGATCTGCTGGCCGGTAACGGCATACGCCAGGGCGAAGGCCAGCGCGACCAGCCCTGCCTGCCTGCAGGCCGCGTGCCACACCTTGCGCAGCTGGCTGTCGTCCCGGGCACCGTAGGCGTGGCCCGAATGGGCTTCCACCGCATAAGCGAAGCCGTCGAGCGCATAGGCGGTGAACGTCAGCAGATTCATCAATACCGCGTTGACCGCCACCACGTCGCTTCCCAGGCGAGCGCCGAAGATGGTCAGCGATGCAAAGCACAGCTGCAGCAGCAATGAACGCAACATGATGTCGCGGTTAAGCGCCAGCAGCCGACGCAGATCGCCACGCCAGGCCTGGCGCAGCATCGGTAGGGTGATACCGCGCAGGCGCATCACCCGCCACGCCAGCCACAGACCGAGCAGCAGCGTGGCGTATTCGGCGATGGCGGTTGCCGCCGCCGCCCCTCGCACGTTCCAGCCCAGGCCCATCACCAGCCAGATATCCAGCAGGATGTTCAGCAGGTTGCCGACAATCAGCAGGATCACCGGCGCACGCACATACTGCACGCCGAGCAGCCAGCCCAGCAGCACCAGATTAGCCAGCGCCGCCGGCGCGCTCAGCCAACGAATCTCAAGAAAACGCCGCGCCTGTTCCAGCACCTCGCCATTGCCACCGACGATCCGCAGCGCCAGTTCGATCAGCGGATAGCGCAACAGGACGATCGCCCCCCCGGCCAGCAGCGCCAGCAGAAGCGGCTGCATAAAGGCGCGCGCCAGCGCCTGCGGGTTCTGTGCCCCCAGCGCCTGCGCCGCCAGGCCGGTGGTGCTCATGCGCAGGAACAACAGCAGCATGAACAGGAAGCTGGTCGCCACCGCGCCGATCGCGACGCCTCCCAGGTAGATCGGGCTGTCGAGGTGGCCGATCACCGCGGTGTCCACCAGCCCGAGCAGCGGTACGGTGATATTGGAGAAAATCATCGGCAGAGCCAGGCGCCACAGGGCTTTATCGGTGTCGCTGGTGAAGGCGGAAATCAAGCGCATGATGAGATGTTCCCGTAGCAGTGGCGAAGGGCAAGGTCAGAAACAAAAACGCCCCAGAACAGGGGCGATTGATACAAGAGGCGGCACTGAGGGTGCGACGATTAAATCCAGTCGCCGTTGCGGATCACGCCGACCGCCAGCCCTTCGATAGTGAAATTCTGCTGGCGCAGATCGACCACGATCGGTTGGAATTCGTTGTTCTCCGGCAGCAGCTCGACCACGTTGCCGTGTTTTTTCAGGCGCTTGACCGTCACTTCGTCTTCGATGCGCGCCACCACGACCTGGCCGTTGCGCACGTCTTGCGTTTTGTGCACCGCCAGCAGATCGCCGTCCAGAATGCCGATGTCACGCATCGACATGCCGTTCACCCGCAGCAGGAAATCGGCGCTCGGTTTAAACAGGGAAGGATCCACCTGGTAGTGCCCTTCGATGTGCTGCTGCGCCAGCAGCGGCTCGCCGGCGGCGACGCGGCCGATCAGCGGCAGCCCTTCTTCTTCTTCCATCAACAGGCGGATACCGCGCGAGGCACCGGAGACGATTTCGATCACGCCTTTGCGTGCCAGCGCCTTCAGGTGTTCTTCGGCGGCGTTAGGCGAGCGGAACCCCAGACGCATCGCGATCTCGGCACGCGTTGGCGGCATGCCCGTTTGCGAAATATGATCGCGAATCAGATCGTAGACCTCTTGCTGTCTGGTAGTTAGTGCTTTCATTCCGCCCCCTGTTTGTTTATACAGTCTTGCTGTGAGTATATACAGGTAAGCGCGGATTGGGAACCGAAGAATAAATAAAAATCAGTCAGTAGGCGCCTTTCGTCAGCCAAAATGCTGCCATAAGACCGTGCCCCAAACGAACAGCGCCAGCACGATCGCCAGCGACACCGCCGCCGATCCCATGTCCTTGGCCCGGCCGGACAGTTCGTGATGTTCGCTGCCGATGCGATCCACCACCGCCTCGATCGCGCTGTTCAGGATCTCGACGATCATCACCAGCGCTACCGATCCGATCAATAAAATGCGCGCTATCGCACCCACATCCAGCCAGACAGCCAGTATGATAGCCAGCAGGGTGACCACCAGTTCCTGGCGGAAAGCCGCTTCGTGCTGCCAGGCGGCGGAAAGCCCTTTATAGGAATAGCCGGCGGCCTTGATGATGCGGGTCAGTCCGGTTGCTTGGTTTGCCATGTTTTCGTGCCTTTCTCAGAGGTCGGTCATAATAAAAAGAGTCTAGAACAGTCCGCGCTGACGGCTCTCGGTTTTCGAACACCACAGATCTGCTACCCGGTTTCTGGTATGCTTGCGGCGCATTGCTAACAAGAGGCTTCACGTTGTTTATGTCAGGTTGGCGTAAAATTTATTATAAAATATTGAATTTACCACTTAAATTGTTGGTAAGAAGTAAGGTCATCCCTTCAGATCCGGTTACCGAGCTAGGGTTGGATCCCTCACGGCCGATTTTGTATGTTTTACCTTACAATTCCAAGGCGGATTTGCTGACGCTGCGCACCCAGTGCCTGGCGCAGGATCTGCCCGATCCGCTCAACTCGCTGGAGATCGACGGCACCGTGCTGCCGAGCTACGTGTTCATTCACGACGGCCCGCGCGTGTTCCGCTACTACACCCCGAAAGAAGAGTCGGTAAAGCTGTTCCACGACTATCTGGATCTGCACCGCAGCAATCCGGATCTCGACATTCAGATGCTGCCGGTTTCGGTGATGTTCGGCCGCTCGCCGGGCCGCGAAGGCCACGGCACGCCGCACCTGCGTCTGTTGAACGGCGTGCAGAAATTCTTCGCCGTGCTGTGGCTCGGCCGCGACAGCTTCGTGCGTTTCTCCAACACCGTTTCGCTGCGCCGCATGGCCACCGAGCACGGCACGGATAAAACCATCGCGCAGAAACTGGCGCGCGTGGCGCGCATGCACTTCTCGCGTCAGCGCCTGGCCGCGGTAGGCCCGAGCCTGCCGGCCCGCCAGGATCTGTTCAACAAGCTGTTGGCGTCCAAAGCGATCGAAAAAGCGGTCGAGGACGAAGCGCGCAGCAAGAAGATCTCGCACGAAAAGGCCCAGCAGAACGCCATCGCGCTGATGGAAGAGATCGCCGCCGATTTCTCCTACGAAACCGTGCGCCTGTCCGACCGCGTGCTGAGCTGGACCTGGAACCGGCTGTATCAGGGCATCAATGTCACCAACGCCGAGCGCGTGCGCCAGCTGGCGCAGGACGGCCACGAGATCGTCTACGTGCCCTGCCACCGCAGCCACATGGACTACCTGCTGCTGTCCTACGTGCTGTATCACCAGGGCCTGGTGCCGCCGCACATCGCCGCCGGCATCAACCTCAACTTCTGGCCGGCCGGCCCGATCTTCCGCCGCCTGGGCGCGTTCTTCATCCGCCGCACCTTCAAGGGCAACAAGCTGTACTCGACGGTGTTCCGCGAATACCTCGGCGAGCTGTTCACCCGCGGCTACTCGGTGGAATACTTCGTGGAAGGTGGCCGTTCCCGCACCGGGCGTCTGCTGGAGCCGAAGACCGGCACCCTGTCGATGACCATCCAGGCGATGCTGCGCGGCGGCACCCGTCCGATCACGCTGGTGCCGATTTACATCGGTTACGAACACGTGATGGAAGTGGGCACCTACGCCAAAGAGCTGCGCGGCGCCACCAAGGAAAAAGAGAGCCTGCCGCAGATGCTGCGCGGCCTGCGCAAGCTGCGCAATCTGGGCCAGGGTTATGTCAACTTCGGCGAGCCGCTGCCGTTGACCGCTTACCTCAACCAGCACGTGCCGCAGTGGCGCGAGTCGATCGATCCGATCGAAGCTCAGCGCCCAAGCTGGCTGACGCCGACGGTCAACGATCTGGCCGGCCAGATCATGGTGCGCATCAACAACGCCGCTGCGGCCAACGCCATGAACCTGTGTTCCACCGCGCTGCTGGCTTCGCGCCAGCGTTCGCTAACCCGCGAACAGCTGGTCGAACAGCTCGAGTGTTACCTGCAGCTGATGCGCAACGCGCCTTACGCGCATGACGTCACCGTGCCGACGCAGACACCGGACGAGCTGCTGGATCACGCGCTGAACATGAACAAGTTCGAGGTGGAGAAGGACAACATCGGCGACATCATCATCCTGCCGCGCGAGCAGGCGGTGCTGATGACCTATTACCGCAACAACATCCACCACCTGCTGGTGCTGCCGTCGCTGATCGCCAGCATCGTGATGCATCATCGCCGGGTATCGCGCGCCGAACTGCTGCGTCAAATCGGCATGATCTACCCGATGCTGAAAGCCGAGCTGTTCCTGCATAACGACAAGGAACAGCTGCCGGAGGTGCTGCAGCCGGTGATCGACGAGCTGATCCGCCAACAGCTGATCTGCGACAAAGGCGACGAGCTGGTGCTGAACCCGGCGCGCATTCGCCCGCTGCAGCTGCTGGCCGCCGGGGTGCGCGAAACCCTGCAACGCTACGCCATCACCATGTCGATCCTCAGCGCCAACCCGAGCATCAACCGCGGCGCGCTGGAGAAAGAGAGCCGCATCATGGCGCAGCGTCTGTCGGTGCTGCACGGCATCAACGCGCCGGAGTTCTTCGACAAGGCGGTGTTCTCCACCCTGGTGGCGACGCTGCGCGAAGAAGGCTATATCAACGACAGCGGGGATGCGATCCGCGAGCACACCCTTGAGGTGTACAACATGCTGAGCGATCTGATCACGCCGGAAATCAAGCTGACCATCGAAAGCGTCAACATGCCGGCAGAGACCAACGCCCTGCCGCAAGCCGACGCGGAAGAAGAGCAGGACGAGTGATGTCGTCCGGCACCGAAACACAAAAGGCACCCCCTGGGGTGCCTTTTTTCTTGCTTTGCGAAACCGTTACGCCGGCAGATAGCTCAGCGCGATGCCGATAAATACCACCAAGCCGACATAGTTGTTCTGCAGGAAGGCCTTGAAGCAGGCTTCGCGCTCGCGGCCGGCGATCTGTTTTTGCTGGTGAATGAACAGCGCGCCCGCCAGCAACAGCGACCAGTAAAACGCCCCGCCGAGCTGCGCCAGATAACCGACCCACACCAGCAGCAGCAGCGTCGCGAACTGCAGCAGCCCGACGATCAGCTTGTCATAACGGCCGAACAGGATAGCGGTGGATTTGATGCCGATCTTCAAGTCATCGTCGCGATCGACCATCGCATACAGCGTGTCGTAGGCCACCGTCCAGCAGATGTTGGCCAGCAGCAGCAGCCAGCAGCTGAGCGGCAGCGATTCGCTGACCGCCGCATACCCCATCGGAATGCCCCAGCCGAACGCGGCGCCCAGCACGAACTGCGGCAGGTTGGTCACCCGCTTCATGAACGGATACACCCAGGCCAGCGCCAGCGCCGCCAGCGACAGCCAGATGGTCATCGCATTGAGCGTCAACACCAGGCAGAACGAGATCAGCACCAGCACCGCAAACAGCACCTTGGCCTCTTTCGCGCTCACCCGACCGCTCGGCATCGGCCGCCCGGAGGTGCGTTTCACGTAGCCGTCCACCGCGCGATCGGCGTAGTCATTCACCACGCAGCCGGCGGCGCGCATCAGGAACACGCCGAGCACGAACACCAGCAAAATCGACAGCGGCGGCACACCTTTCCCGGCCAGCCACAGCGCCCACAGCGTCGGCCACAGCAGCAACAGCGTGCCGATCGGTTTATCAATGCGCATCAAATGGCTGTAAGCCCGCCATTTACTTTGAGTCACGCTTCCCTCCAAGGTCTTGCTCTCCTCTCTTATGCAGGAACCGCTGAATACAGCGGCGAAGCCGGTAAAAACAATTCGGTCAGCAACAGCGGTTTGCCCGCCAGCCGCAGCCGTGAACGGCGCGCCCACAGCGCATCCTGTCGGCCGATATGGATATAGTCGCGGGTCAGATCGCCGCTGCTGAACAGGTAGCGCCCCAGCGGCAGCGTGCCCAGATCCACCAGCGCCTGGTCGGGGCCGGTCAGCGTATTTTCCGGGATCACCGTGCGCCCCAGCAGCCAGGGCTGGTCGTCGCCCAGCAGCACCACTTCGCGCAGCCAGTAGCGCGGGCTGTCGGGCAGGTGATTCGCCTCGTCGCCCAGCGCCTCGCGCGTGACGAAGCATTCGCGCTGCGGTTCGACGCGCACCTGGGCGCAATGGCGTTCAAATCGGCGGGTCATGGAGCCTAACTCCATCAGCCAGTCGCTGACGGCGGCGGGCGCCGGAGGATCCTGTTCGGACAACCACTCCAGCGGCGGCAGGATGGAATCCCTGATGCCAGACATTGCTTTACTCCTCGCCTGAACCGCGGCCGGTACGGCGCGCCAGACGATACAAACTGTTAACAGGCCCCCATTGTAGCGCAGAAATACGAAAGCGGCAGGCTGATTCGTGGCGAAAACGGCGGTGGCTTCCGCCGGAAAAACCGGGTTCCTGTCATCTTTTTGCCATCCGCGTTCTCTATCTTCGTTCCCCGGCACGATGACGATTCTGTGATCGCCTGCAAAGTTTCATCTTTGTCGCGTTGTTTTATCTACGCGCGTAGATACTCTGACATCGCAGCGTTGAATCGCCATGCGTCCGACATCATTTGTCGGCACACCTTTGTTGCCGGCACCAGGGAAACCATCTTTAACCGCGCCCCTCCAGGCGCAGAACAAAAGAGGATAGCACTGCCATGAGCGAAACAACGCTTGCCACTCCACAGACCGCCGACGCCGCGTTGGCGGCCGATGAACGCCTGGCAACCAAAGAGGGGCGCAGCCAATTTTGGCGCGCCACCTTCTCCTGCTGGCTCGGCACCGCCATGGAATACGTCGATTTCGCGCTGTACGGCCTGGCGGCCGGCATGGTGTTCGGCGACGTGTTCTTCCCCGAGGCCACGCCGCTGGTCGCCCTGCTGGCCAGCTTCGCCACCTACTCCGTCGGCTTCGTCGCGCGGCCGATCGGCGCGCTGGTGTTCGGCTGGATCGGCGATCGCAAAGGCCGCCGCGTGGTGCTGATCACCACCGTGGCGCTGATGGGCCTCTCCACCACGCTGATCGGCCTGATCCCGTCCTATGCGCAAATCGGCGTTTGGGCGCCCACCTGCCTGGTGATCCTGCGCTTCGCGCAGGGGTTCGGCGCCGGCGCGGAGCTGTCCGGCGGCGCGGTAATGCTGGCGGAATACGCGCCGGCCAAACGGCGCGGGCTGGTGGCGTCGATCATCGCCATCGGCTCCAACAGCGGCACCCTGCTGGCGTCGCTGGTGTGGCTGCTGGTGCTGCAGCTCGACAAGGAAGACCTGATGAGCTGGGGCTGGCGCATTCCGTTCCTCGCCAGCATTCTGATCGCCGGCGTGGCGCTGTACCTGCGCCGCCACGTGCGGGAAACGCCGGTCTTCGAGCGCGAGCTGCAGCAAAACCACCAGCGCATGCTGGACGCCGCCCTGGCCGCGCCGGATACGCGCAGCTACCTGCAGCGCACCAAGGCGTTCTGGGTGATGCTCGGCCTGCGCATCGGTGAAAACGGCCCTTCCTACCTGTGCCAAGGCTTTATCGTCGGCTACGTCGCCAAGGTGCTGATGGTCGATAAATCGGTGCCGGCGCTGGCGGTGCTGATCGCCTCGCTGTGCGGTTTTCTGGTGATCCCGCTGGCCGGCTGGCTGTCCGATCGCTTCGGCCGCCGCGTCACCTACCGGTGGTTCTGCCTGCTGCTGGTGCTGTACGCCTTCCCGGCGTTCTGGCTGCTCGACAGCCGTGAGCCGGCGATCGTCATCTCGGTGATCGTGGTCGGCATGTGCATCGCGTCGCTGGGGATCTTCGGCGTGCAGGCGGCCTATGGCGTCGAACTGTTCGGCGTGAAGAACCGCTACTCCAAAATGGCGTTCGCCAAGGAGCTCGGCTCGATCCTCTCCGGCGGCACCGCGCCGCTGATCGCCACCGCACTGCTGTCCGGTTTCGGTCACTGGTGGCCTGTCGCCTGCTATTTTGTTGTAATGGCGGGCATCGGCTTAATCACCACCTTCTTTGCTCCCGAAACCCGCGGCCGCGATCTCAACCTGCCGCAGGATGCCGCGTAGCGAGAAGGCGAACAGGACCTCAATGTGGATAATCACTCCGCGCGACGCGTTACCCGCGCCGACGTGGCCCGCGTAGCGGGCACCTCCGTCGCCGTAGTCAGCTATGTGATCAACAACGGCCCGCGCCCGGTGGCGGAAGCCACCCGGCTGCGCGTGCTGGCGGCGATCGAGCAGACCGGCTACCGGCCGAACGACATCGCGCGGGCGCTGGCCTCCGGCAGCACACAAACCTACGGGCTGGTGGTGCCGGATATTTCCAACCCGTTCTTCGCCACCCTGGCGCGGGCACTGCAGCAGGAAGCCTTCAGCCGCGGCCGTGTGCTGCTGCTAGGCGACGCCGGCGACGATCGTCAGCGCGAGTATGAACTTATCAACAACCTGCTGCGCCGCCAGGTCGACGGCCTGCTGTACACCAGCGTCGATCGCCATCCGTGGTTCGATCTGATCCGCGCTTCCGGCACGCCCTGCGTAATGATAGACACCATCGACAGCCAGGCCGGCGTCTGCGCCATTCGCGTCGACGAGCGCGACGCCGCCTGCCAGGCAACCCGCCATCTGCTGCAACACGGCTACCGCGATATCGGCATTTTTATCGGCCCGCTGACCATGCTCAACGCGCAGGATCGCCTGAACGGCTGGCGCGATGCGCTGCTGGAGGCGGGTATCGCGCCACGCGACGAGTGGATTTTCGAAGTGCCCTACACCCGCCAGGGCGGTTACCAGGCCACCCAGCGCCTGGTGCAAGGCCCACGCCCGCGCGCCGTTTTCACCTCTAACGAGCAACAGGCGCTCGGCTGCCTGTCGGCGTTGGCGGAGCATGGGCTGCGCGCGCCGGACGATCTGGCGCTGATCTGTTTTAACGGCACGGAGCAATCCGAATTCAGCGTGCCGCCGCTCAGCGCGGTCGAGCAGCCGATCGACGCCATGGCCAAGCGGGCCATCGCCATGCTGGCCGCCGGTGCCGCGCCCGCCGAGCTGCATGAATTCGCTTTTCAACTGCGCATCCGCCGCTCCTGCGGCTGTTAGCGGTTTTTCAGGACACCTTATATATATGCGTTTAATCATTGATTGCGATCCCGGCAACGGCGTGCCCGGCGCCAACGTCGACGACGGCCTGGCGCTGGCCCTGGCGCTGGCGGCCAAACCGCAGCTGCAGCTGGAGCTAATCAGCATCGTGGCTGGCAACACCCCGCGAGAAGTGGGCTTCGCCGTCGCCACCGATCTGCTGGCGCAGAGCGGCTATCAGGTGCCGGTCGCCCTCGGCGCGGCGCGCGCCCTGAGCGAGCCGCCGGAGCCGTGGCGCGCACATCTGGACCGCCCGATCGCCGATCCGAAGCTGGCGGCGCTGTGGCGTGACCTGCCCGCGCCCTCGCTGGCCAACGCGCCCGCACCGGACGCCGCCATCGCCATCGGCAAGCTGATCTGCCGGCATCCCGGCGAGATCACGCTGGCGGCGATCGGCCCGCTGACCAACGTTGCGCACGCCATGCAGCTTTACCCGCAGATGGCGCAGGCGGTGAAAGAGATTGTGATCATGGGGGGCGTATTCAACGTCGACGGGTACATCAAGGACACCAATTTCGGTTTGGATCCGGAAGCGGCGCGGCTGGTGTTGAACAGCGGCGCCACCATCACGCTGGCACCGCTGGATGTCACCACCCAGACCATGCTGACCCAGGCGGATCTGGCCGCGTTGACCCAGCCGGATACCCCGCTGTGCCGCTATTTACGCGCCACCACGCGGCCGTGGATCGACTATTCGCGCCATACGCGGCACCTGCCGGGCTGCTGGATCCATGATGCGTTAGTGATCGCCTGGCTGCTGGCGCCGCAGCTGGTCACCACCGAGATGTTCCATGTGGATGTGGCGCTGGAAGGGGCGTTGACGCGCGGCAGCTCACGCCGCTGGCGGCCGGACAGTCTGCGCCTGACGGTCGGCATGCCGCCGCCGCAGGGCAAGCCGGTGCGTGTCATGCAGCAGGTAGACAACGCCCGTCTGTTGGCGTTGATCGGCGCAACGCTGGCCCGCGGATGAAAAAAGGTGCGCCAAAGCGCACCAATCATCGAGCCAGCATCGGCAGCGCCGGGTGTTACCCCTTGCCTTTAACGCTGCTGATAAACGTTTTACGCGCGGTGGTCGAGCCCAGTTTCTCGGCCTCATTCATCAGTTTCAGCGCCTTGTCGATATCGCCCGCCTTCACCGCCTGTTTGATGCCGTTATTGAAGTAGCTTTCGGTATCGTTGAGCATCGGCTCCGCCGGTTTCTCCGGCGCCGGTGCCGGTGCCGCCACGGCGGCAGGGGCGGTCGAGCCCACCACCACCGGCGCCACGGTCGGCGCAGGCTGCAGCATGCCGATCATCACGTTGCCGGTGCCCTGTTCAGCGGTGACCTTAAGCTTCAGCGTGCCGGTCGTCGCGTGGCCGGCGATCGGATCCGGGATATCCGGCACCGCGTTGCCCACGCCCTGCGCATAGGCCTTGGCCGGGTTAGTCAGCTGCGTGGTTTTCGCCAAGTCCTGACGAGTGGTGTACACCAACAGGTAAATCTGTTTTTGGCCGAGCGCCGGCGTCAGTTTCAGCGTGCCTTCGAGGCGATCGGAGGACATCGCCCCCGGCGGCTGATACGGGAAGTAGCTGCTCGGGTAATACGCCGCCGGGCGCAGATGCTCGTCCAGCACCAGCACGCTCGGCGCATAAAGCGAATTGTTTTTGGCAAGGCTGCTCAGCGTCACTTCCAGCGAACCGCGATCGGCCGGCAGCGTATAGGCGGCGATCGCCCCCTGAATCTCGCCCTGATTGAGCTGCGGGCTGACGGCGTCGAGCTTCACCTCTTGCGACACCGGCGGCTGCAGCGGCTGCCACGGCAGGCTTTGCAGCGTGGCGGCGCTGATGGCCGGCGCGACGGAAACGTTGGCCGGCGTCTCGGCGTTGGCCGCCAAAGGCGCGCCGACGGTCAGCGCCAGCGACAGGCAGAGTGACAGCAGATTCTTTTTCATCGTTATATCCTCTTTCAGCGCTGCGGCGGATCAGGCAAGAGATCCGGCCGCGGCGAATGCGGTTGGGGGAGAGCCGCTGGCCCTCCCCGCCCTGTCGTCGTTACCACCAAATTTCCATCTGGGCGCCGAAGGTGACTTCGTCATCCTTGCCGCGGCTGAAGGTATGCATGCTGGTGTCGTTGTAAGCGGTGCCGGCGTTATACCCGGTGTCGTCACCGGTGGCGTAGCCCCACTTCTCATCCCACTTGGCGTAGGTGGCGAACAGACGGATGGCCGGGCGCGACCAGATGCTGTTGCCGGCCTGCCATTGCTGCGCCAGGGTCACTTTATACTGGCCGTTGCGATCGCCGGTGCGCTGGGATTTGACGTTGTCGTAGCCCGCTTCCAGCAGGGTGCTCATGATCGGCGTCCATTTGTACATCGGGCGCACGCCCACGGTGTACCAGGTGGTGCCGTTGTTGTTGTCGCGGTCGATGTCCTGGAACATGGCGACGTACATCAACGCCCATTGATCGTTGAAGTCGATGGCGCCGTGATCCAGCACGCGGATCATCTTGCCGTTGTTATCGATGGTGGCGCCTTCGTTGCGGCCGTTGTTCTGCGAGGTCATCGAGTCGGTGGCGTACTGCACCACAAACTTGTTGTAACCGTTCAGGATGCTTTGGGTGTGTTCCGCGGTGAACATCCAGCCGTCTTTGCTGGCGCCGTCGGCCAGGTGGTAGTGGTCCTGCGCATTGGCGCGGCCGTAGTCCACGCCCAGCTCCAGGGTGCCGCCCGGGTTCAGCTCCAGGCCGGCCAAGCGCACGTCGAAGGTGTCGTTGACGGTCGGACGCTGTTTCCATTCGTTATCCAGGTAGCCGTAAGAGCCGCCGGACTCCGAGTTGCGGGTCACGGCAGCGGAAAGCTTGCCGAAGCCCAGATCGATGTTTTCCAGACCGGCGCCCGGGCCGGAGATATCCCAGTAGTAGAAGTCGATCATGTGAACGTCATGACGCTGATAGAAGCGCTTACCGGCCCACAGCGTGGAGCCCGGCAGCCAGTCGATCAGGTTTTTACCCTGCACGTTGACTTCGCGGAAGCCCGGAGTCACGTCTTCCCAGTCGGAACGTTGCGAGACCGAATAGGCCAGGTTGGTGTCGAAGTAGAAGCTCTTGTCGCCTTCTTTCCACACTTCCTGCCCCAGTTTCAGCTCGGCGTAGGTTTCGCATTCGTTGCCGAGACGGTATTTGCTCGCGGCACCGGTGGCCTTGAAGCACTGTTGCTCACCGCCGCTGCCGGTCCAGCCGATGCCGGAACGGGCGTAACCGTGGAAATCCACGGCCAGCGCCTGGGTAGAGAGAACACCGGCGGCGACAGCCAGTGCCAGAGGAAGTTTGCGCAGAGTAGTCATCATTATTCTCCTGTTATACCGACTTTGATGCTTTAAACGCCCGGCTCCTGGTGCAGCCGTTTACATGCCGTACCGTCTTCACGGAACAGGTGGCAGCGGTGAGGCGGCAGGCCGATGGCGAATGTGGCACCTTCTTCTACCAGCACCACGTCATTCTGGCGGTACACCAGGTTTTGACGGATAGCCGGGATTTGGATGTGGATTTGCGTCTCGTTGCCGAGTTGCTCCACCACCTGTACGTCGCCGGTAAGCCGCACTTCAGAGGCTTCGCCAGGCAGCAGATGTTCAGGGCGAATGCCCAGTGACAGGTTGGCGCCGGGCTGAACGCCCGCGCCTTCCACCGGCAGCCAGACCAGCTGGCGGTTGGGCAGTTCGACCTGCACCTGTTGCGGCTGCGCCGCGGTCACCTTGACCGGCAGGAAGTTCATCTTCGGCGAGCCGATAAACCCGGCGACGAAGCGGTTGGCCGGGTAGTGGTACAGTTCCAGCGGCTTGCCGACCTGGGCCACGCGACCGGCGTCGAGCACCACGATCTTGTCGGCCAGCGTCATCGCTTCGACCTGATCGTGGGTGACGTAAATCATGGTGCGCTGCAGGCGCTTGTGCAGACGGGAGATCTCGATGCGCATCTGCACCCGCAGCGCGGCATCGAGATTGGACAGCGGTTCGTCGAGCAGGAACACGTCCGGCTCAGCGACCAGCGTGCGGCCGATCGCCACGCGCTGACGCTGCCCGCCGGACAGCGCCTTCGGCCGCCGATCGAGCAGGTGTGCCAGCTGCAGCACCTCGGAAACCTGGTTCACCCGTTGATTGATTTCCGCTTTCCTGGCGCCGGCCAGCTTCAGGCCGAACGACATGTTGTCCGCCACCGACAGGTGCGGATACAGCGCATAGGATTGGAACACCATGCCGATGCCGCGCTCGGAAGGCGGCACCTCATTCATACGTTTCTCGCCGATCAGCAGCTCGCCGGAGGTGATGTCCTCCAGCCCGGCGATCATGCGCAGCAGCGTCGATTTACCGCAGCCCGACGGCCCGACAAACACCACAAACTCGCCGTCTTCGATGGTCAGATTGACGTCTTTGGAAATCACGGCCTCACCGAAGGCCTTATAAACGCTGCGCAGTGTGACGCTAGCCATGCGTTACTCCCCTGCTTTCGCAGTTAACATGTCGTGTGAAAATGGCGGAGGCAAAGCCCGCCAAAACCCATTGATGACCCTCTTGCTGCGCGCCGTGCTGCCATGCCAACGGCAAGGTCGCCTCAGACGGCGCGGCCGCCTGAGTATAAGGCTGCAGGTTTATCAGCGCTTCAAGGCATTGATCCTGATGGGTAATAAGTAAGCGCACCACGCCGTCTCGCTGGCTGACCGCGCTCAGCTCGCCGCGCTGGATGAGCGGCGAACGGCGCAGGGCCAACAGCGCCTGGCAGTAACGTAAGGTGGAGTGGCTGTCGTGCTGTTGGCGGCTGATGGCCAACGCGCGGTGTTCGATCGCCACCTGCTGATACCAGCTGATTTCGCCGGCGGTGACCTGTTCGGGGGCCTCATGCCACGGCATCGGCGTTTGCGCGCCGCGCGGATCCTGCAGGCCGGCGGCGTGCGGCAGCCCCAGCTCTTCACCCTGATACAGGCAGATCGGCGCCGGCAACATCGCCAGCAGCGTCAGAAAGGCGGCGGCGGAGCGCAAATCGCCCTGCCCCCAGCGGCTGACCACTCGGGGCTGATCCGCGTCGCCGGTGCTCCACAGGCTGTCCGCCAACGAGGCGCGGCGGGCATGCAGCACCGCCACCAGCTTCTCCGCGCTGAACGGCATCACGTCCAGCGCCAATGCGCCGTGGGCGAACCGCTGCGGCGCGGCCGCATTGCGAACGCGGTTGGCTTCATCGGCGTACCACAGCGTCAGCCCTTCGCCCGTCACCGTCGCCTCGGTCTCCGGCGCCAGCGTCTGCGGCAGCAACAGGCCGTCGATCGACAGCGCTTTCAGGTACGGCAGCGCCGCCAGCATGCCGTGCGCGTCGCCCACGCCGTCCCCGTTTCCGTCACGGAAACTGGCCGGATGGATCCGGTACAGGGTGGGCTGGGTGGCGATAGGCATTGACGACATAAATCCGGTATCCCTGCTGCGCGTGGCGTTGAAAATCAATGGGCCGATAGTGCGGGAGTCGCCGGAAAGGGTAATCATCCGTAACAGGATTTTTCATGGGGGAGGAGACGGGAGGATGAGAGAACGACCACAGCGATGAGAAGTTCCGCGCTTAAGGCAAATCTGTGATCCGGCTGGCAAAAATCGCCCCCCTATTTTGTGCCTGACGCCACAGAATAGAGCGCAACGTTAACTGGATCACACTCCTCATCACAGGGGCGTAGAGGGGGGGAGGATGAGAATATGTCGCGTTGTGACCCACTATTACCGCGAAACGTCTCTCCTTGATTTATGTGCCCACAAAAAGAAGGACTGGATTATGACTCGCAGCATTACCCTCGCCCGCACGCTGGCGCTCTCGGCACTGGCCACCCTGGTGCTCTCTTCTTCCGCCTTCGCCAAGATCGAGGAAGGCAAACTGGTTATCTGGATCAACGGCGACAAGGGCTATAACGGCCTGGCCGAAGTCGGCAAGAAATTCGAAAAAGACACCGGCATCAAGGTCACCGTCGAGCACCCGGACAAGCTGGAAGAAAAATACCCGCAGGTGGCCGCCACCGGCGACGGCCCGGACATCATCTTCTGGGCCCACGACCGCTTCGGCGGCTATGCGCAGTCCGGCCTGCTGGCCGAAATCCACCCGTCCAAAGCCTTCCAGGACAAGCTGTTCCCGTTCACCTGGGACGCCGTGCGCTATGACGGCAAGCTAATCGGCTACCCGATCGCCGTCGAAGCGCTGTCGCTGATTTACAACAAAGACCTGGTCAAACAGCCGCCGAAGACCTGGGAAGAGATCCCGGCGCTGGACAAGCAGCTGCGCGCCAGCGGCAAAAGCGCCATCATGTGGAACCTGCAGGAACCCTACTTCACCTGGCCTATCATCGCCGCCGACGGCGGTTATGCCTTCAAGTATGAAAACGGCAAATACAACATCAAGGATGTCGGCGTCGCCAATGCCGGTTCGCAGGCCGGTCTGCAGTTCATCGTCGATCTGGTGAAAAACAAGCACATCAACGCCGATACCGACTACTCGATCGCCGAAGCCGCGTTCAACAAAGGCCAGACCGCGATGACCATCAACGGGCCGTGGGCCTGGAACAACATCGAGCAGAGCAAAATCAACTACGGCGTGACGCTGCTGCCAACCTTCAAAAGCAAACCGTCCAAGCCGTTCGTCGGCGTGCTGACCGCCGGCATCAATGCCGCCAGCCCGAATAAAGAGCTGGCGACCGAGTTCCTCGAGAACTACCTGCTGACCAACGAAGGGCTGGCGGACGTCAACAAAGACAAGCCGCTGGGCGCGGTGGCGCTGAAGTCCTATCAGGAAGCGCTGGCCAAAGATCCGAAGATAGCGGCCACCATGCAGAACTCGCAAAACGGGGAAATCATGCCGAACATCCCGCAGATGAGCGCCTTCTGGTACGCCGAACGCAGCGCGGTGATCAACGCCGTCAGCGGCCGTCAGACGGTGAAAGCCGCGCTGGACGACGTGCAGACCCGTATCACCAAGTAACGACGTCGTGCGGGATTAACATCCCCGAAATAATTGGAGTTACACCGCGACGGCAAGTACGCACATCCCCGGGAGCATAGATAACTATGTGACCGGGGTGAGCGGACGCAGCCAACAAAGGTGTAGCTTCAAGTATGAAGGGGACAAGTGCCCCGCCGTTGCTTCACAGAAAGGAACGCCCTATGCAATTCGCTCACGCCGGGACGCCTGCGCGTAAAAAATCGAAGTGGTGGCAAAGCGACGCGCTGAAATGGCTGGTGGTCGGCCTGTTCAGCCTGGTGACCTGCTACCTGATTGTGTTGATGTATGCACAGGGTGAATACCTGTTCGCCATCCTGACGCTGATCCTGGTCAGCGCCGGGCTTTACGTCTTCGCCAACCGCCGCGCCTATGCCTGGCGCTATGTGTATCCCGGCGTCGCCGGCATGGGGCTGTTCGTCCTGTTCCCGCTGATCTGCACCATCGCCATCGCCTTTACCAACTACAGCAGCACCAACCAGCTGACTTTTGAACGCGCGCAATCGGTGCTGATGCAGCGCCAGTTCCAGAGCGGCAAAACCTTTACCTTCGGCCTCTACCCGGCGGAAAACCAGCAGTGGCGCCTGCAGCTGACGCCACCGGACAGCGAACAGCCGCTGATCTCCGAACCTTTCCGCCTCGACGCCGCCGCGCCGCAAACCCTGAAGCTGACGGCACAGAGCGCCGCGCCGCAGGGCGAACGCGCCACGCTGCGGGCGATCACCCAGAACCGGCAAGCGCTGAGCCAACTGGTGGCGCAACTGCCCGACGGCGGGGAATTGCGCATGAGCTCCCTGCGCCAGTTCTCCGGCACCCGCCCGCTGTATGCGCTGGACAAAGACGGCAGCACGCTGACCAATAACCAGACTCAGGTGCGCTACCGGCCGAACGGCGACACCGGCTTCTATCAGGCGATCAACGCCGACGGCGGCTGGGCACAGGAAACCCTGAGCCCGGGCTATACCGTCACCACCGGCTGGAAAAACTTCCTGCGGGTGCTGCAGGACGAAGGCATCAAGAAACCGTTCGTGTCGATCTTCATCTGGACCATCGTGTTCTCGGTGATGACGGTGATCCTCACCGTGGCGGTCGGCATGGTGTTAGCCTGCGTGGTGCAGTGGGAGGCGCTGAAAGGCAAGGCGATCTACCGCGTGCTGCTGATCCTGCCCTATGCGGTGCCGTCATTCATCTCGATCCTGATCTTCAAAGGTTTGTTCAACCAGAGTTTCGGCGAGATCAACATGATGCTCAGCCATCTGTTCGGCATCAAACCGGCCTGGTTCAGCGATCCGCTCACCGCCAAGAGCATGATCCTGATCGTCAACACCTGGCTCGGCTACCCGTACATGATGATCCTGTGCATGGGGCTGCTGAAGGCCATCCCGGACGATTTGTACGAGGCCTCGGCGATGGACGGCGCCAACCCGTGGCAAAACTTCTTCCGCATCACCTTACCGCTGCTGATCAAGCCGCTGACGCCGCTGATGATCGCCAGCTTCGCCTTCAACTTTAACAACTTCGTGCTGATCCAGCTGCTGACCAACGGCGGCCCGGACATGATCGGCACCACTACGCCGGCCGGCTATACCGATCTGCTGGTCAGCTACACCTACCGCATCGCCTTCGAAGGCGGCGGCGGGCAAGACTTCGGGCTGGCGGCCGCCATCGCCACGCTGATCTTCCTGTTGGTGGGCGCGCTGGCGATCCTGAATTTGAAAGCCAGCAAGATGAACTTCGATTAGGGAGAATAACGATGGCCATGGTTCAACCCAAGTCCCAGCGCCTGCGCCTGTGGATCACCCATATTTTGATGTTGTGCTTTATCGCCCTGATCATGTTCCCGCTTCTGATGGTGGTGGCCATCTCGCTGCGCTCCGGCAACTTCGCCACCGGTAGCCTGATACCGGAAACCCTCTCCTGGGATCACTGGCGGCTGGCGCTCGGCTTCAGCGTCACCCACGCCGACGGCAGCGTGACGCCGCCGCCGTTCCCGGTGCTGCTGTGGCTGTGGAACTCCATCAAGATAGCGGCAATCACCGCCATCGGCATCGTGACGCTATCCACCACCTGCGCCTACGCCTTCGCCCGCATGCGTTTTCGCGGCAAGAGCCCGCTGCTGAAAAGCATGCTGATCTTCCAGATGTTCCCAGCGGTGCTGTCGCTGGTGGCGCTGTACGCGCTGTTCGATCGCCTGGGCCAGTACATTCCGTTTATCGGCCTGAACACCCACGGCGGCGTGATCTTCGCCTACATGGGCGGCATCGCGCTGCACGTCTGGACCATCAAGGGCTATTTCGAAACCATCGACAACTCGCTGGAAGAGGCGGCGGCGCTGGACGGCGCCACGCCGTGGCAGGCTTTCCGTCTGGTGCTGCTGCCGCTGTCGGTGCCAATTCTGGCGGTGGTGTTCATTCTGTCGTTTATCGCCGCCATCACCGAAGTGCCGGTAGCGTCGCTGCTGCTGCGCGATGTGAACAGCTACACGCTGGCGGTGGGGATGCAGCAATATCTCAACCCGCAGAACTACCTGTGGGGCGACTTCGCCGCCGCCGCGGTGCTGTCGGCGATACCGATTACCGCCGTGTTCCTGCTGGCGCAGCGCTGGCTGGTGGGCGGCCTGACGGCCGGCGGCGTGAAGGGGTAATTTGTGCCACTGCAGTGCGTTTGATGTCTTTCCTTATCTTTTACCCTATGGATTTCAAGTTACAGCGAGTGCAGTCAACAACGCTGTAGCTTGAAAGACGACGGGTAATGATATCCTGTGTCTTTGGCGGCCATTGGCCGCCATTTTTATCTCCGCTATTCCCGTTTCAGCCGATCGGTGTTGGCCAGATAGAGCGTCACCACCAGCACCAATATCGCCGCGGCGTAGATCAGGGTATCGATGGGATTCTTGTGGTCCACGATAATCAAACGAATAATCGCGGTAATGCCGATATAAATAAAATAGCGCAGCGGGAAATGATAACCCGACTCAAAATACTTGACGATCAAGGCGATAAATTCAAAGTACAAGAAATAAATCACGATGCCTTCAATCAACAGGTATGAAGAAGACTCTTCGTTGTTGATAAATAACACCTTCGCCAAGTGGAGGGTCTCCTTGACCAGAAACACCACCAGAATTGCCGCCAGCAGCAGCAAACCTACGTTCAGTACCCGCTGCAGCCCTTTCGCTATCATGATCGAACGCGACGTTTTTGCCATAAAACCTCTCTCTGAATACCGCTAATATGATTCAACCGTGCCAATATAGGCATTGTCTTAAAAATTATGCCCCGCGCGAAAGCACTTTAAACCCCATTTAATTCATAAAGTTATAATAAGATGTTTCTGGCTTATAGATTTGTAGCAAATCGAAATGTCAACTATCATGGGTCACAGAGATCTTTACATAAAACCAATAACCTCGAATTAACAAGGGAATTCTTTATGCGCGCTAAACTTAACGGACTGGTCGCTGCGGGCCTGTTTACCTGTGCATTGTCCGGCCACGCCGCCGGCCTGGTAACCCCTGACAACGATCTGCGTAACGATCTCGCCTGGTTGTCTGACCGCGGCGTTATCAACGTCAGCCTGTCCACCTGGCCGCTGAGCCAGGAAGAGATCAGTTCCGTTATCGCGCAGGCCAAGCCGGTCACCAATACCGAGAAAAACGTCATCGACCGCGTGCAGCGCCGTGTCGATGCCTTGAAAGCCAACATCCGCGTCAGCGGTTACGCCTCGACGGATAAACCCGGTACCCCGCAGGGCTTCGGCCAAAATGAGTACGCCGACGATCGCCTGACCATCGGCGCCGGCGCCAACGGCGAGTTCTGGGACGTACGTCTGCAGGGTTCGGTGGAAGGCGATCAGCGCGTCAGCGATGGCTCCAAATTCAATATGAACGGCTCCTACGGCGCGGTGAAAATCTGGAACCAGTGGCTCTCCTTCGGCGAAGTTTCCCAGTGGTGGGGCCCTGGTTACGACGGCAGCCTGATCCGCTCCGATGCCGCACGCCCGGTGGCGGGCTTTATGCTGCAGCGCGCAGACCAATCGCCGTTTGAAACCCCGTGGCTGTCGTGGATCGGCCGCTGGCAATACCAGCTGAGCGCCGGCCAGCTCTCGCAGTACAGTTCCGTCCCGCACACCAAATTGATCGGTGCCCGCTTCACCATGATGCCGACCGATTTCCTGGAGTTGGGTGCGTCGCGCGTCATGCAGTGGGGTGGTGAGGGCCGACCACAGTCCTGGAGTTCGTTCTGGAAAGGCGTTAGCGGCCGTGATAATGATGATTCCGGCAGAGGTGATGATCCGGGCAACCAGCTCGCCGGTTTCGATTTCAAACTGAAAATGCAGCCGCTGATCGGTATGCCGGTTAGCCTGTATGGTCAATTGGTGGGTGAAGATGAGGCAGGCTATCTGCCATCGCAAAACACCTATCTGCTCGGTTTGGAAGGCCATCCGGAATGGGGCCCGACGACCATCAACTGGTATATCGAAGGGTCAGACACCCGTTCGGATATGAGCCGCAAAAATTATGTGTATAACCACTATGTCTACAAAGGCGGCTACTACCAACAGGGTTACCCGCTGGGCCACGCCATGGGTGGCGACGGCCAGATGCTGTCCGGCCGCGTAGAGCTGGTGCTGGACGACAGCCAACGCTGGAGCACCCGCGTGGTTTACGCCAAGGTGAACCCGCTGAGCCAAAGCATCAACCAGGCGTTCCCGAAATCCGATACGCTGAAGGGCATTCAGGTCGGCTGGGGTTATACCTTCCCGTCTCAGGTTAAGTTCGATACCAGCCTGTGGTACACCGATAACGATCACAGCACCGCCGATGACGTGGGCGCGGGCGTCAGCTTCGAAGTGCCGATCAACCTGTAATTTGTTACAGACGTAAAAAAAACCCGCCGCGGCGGGTTTTTTATTGGCTTCAGCTCAGGCGATTAGCGCCATTCCTTGAAGCGGTTGATCAGCGCATTGGTCGAGCTGTCGTGGCTGCTAATTTTCTCGCTGCCCGCTAGCTCAGGCAGGATGCGGTTAGCCAGCTGTTTGCCCAGCTCCACGCCCCACTGATCGAAGGTGAAGATGTTCAGGATCGCGCCCTGGGTGAAGATTTTGTGCTCGTACAGCGCGATCAGGCTGCCCAGGCTGAACGGGGTGATTTCGCGCAGCAGGATCGAGTTGGTCGGACGGTTGCCTTCAAACACTTTGAACGGCGCCACGTGCTTGACCTGCTCAGGGGTTTTACCCTGCGCCGCGAACTCGGCCTCCACCACTTCCAGCGATTTGCCGAACGCCAGCGCTTCGGTCTGGGCGAAGAAGTTGGACAGCAGTTTGGCGTGGTGATCGCCCAGCGGGTTATGGCTGATAGCCGGCGCGATGAAGTCGCACGGCACCAGCTTGGTGCCCTGATGGATCAGCTGGTAGAACGCATGCTGGCCGTTGGTGCCCGGCTCACCCCAGATGATCGGGCCGGTCTGGTAATCCACCGGATTGCCGTTGCGATCGACGTACTTGCCGTTGGACTCCATGTTGCCCTGCTGGAAGTAAGCGGCAAAACGGTGCATGTACTGATCGTACGGCAGAATGGCTTCGGTTTCGGCGCCGAAGAAGTTGTTGTACCAGATACCGATCAGCGCCAGCAGCACCGGCAGGTTTTTCTCCGCCGGCGTTTCGGCGAAGTGCTTATCCATGGCGTGCGCGCCGCTCAGCAGCTGCTCGAAGTTGTCATAACCGATGGACAGCGCGATCGACAGACCGATCGCCGACCACAGGGAGTAACGGCCCCCTACCCAGTCCCAGAACTCGAACATGTTGTCGGTATCGATGCCGAATTCGGCCACCGCTTTGCCGTTGGTGGACAGCGCGGCGAAGTGCTTGGCTACGTGCTGTTGATCGGCGGCGCTGCTCAGGAACCAGTCGCGCGCGCTGTGGGCGTTGGTCATGGTTTCCTGCGTGGTGAAGGTTTTGGAGGCCACCAGGAACAGCGTGGTTTCCGGGTTCAGCGGCTGCAGCGTTTCGGCGATATGGGTGCCGTCGACGTTGGAGACGAAGTGCATGTTCAGGTGATTTTTATAAGGGCGCAGCGCTTCGGTCACCATGTAAGGGCCGAGATCCGAACCGCCGATGCCGATGTTCACCACGTCGGTGATCGGCTTGCCGGTGTAGCCTTTCCACTCGCCGCCGATGACGCGCGCGCAGAACTGTTTGATCTTGGCCAATACCGCGTTCACTTCCGGCATCACGTCTTTGCCGTCGACCAGGATCGGGCTGTTGCTGCGGTTGCGCAGGGCAATGTGCAGCACCGCGCGATCTTCGGTGCGGTTGATTTTCTCACCGGCGAACATCGATTTGATGGCGCCTTGCAGATCGGTTTCTTTCGCCAGCGCCTGCAGCTTCTCCAGGGTTTCCTGCGTGATACGGTTCTTGGAATAGTCCACCAACATTTGATCGTTGAAGGTCGCGGAGAACCGGGAGAAACGATCGCTGTCCTGGGCGAACAGGTCGGCGATCCGTACGTCTTTCATCTGTGCATAATGTTGCTGCAGGGCTTGCCAAGCAGCGGTTTGACTAGGATTGATATTTTTCATAGCAACACTCTTAGGCTTGAGAATAAAAATGACGCGTTTGTCCGATTGTAGCCTGTTCGACTGTGATTATGATCTCTTTTCTTGCGATAGGCGCTAACTGTCAACGCATTGCCGCCTCGTTTCAGCTTTCACTCTATACTTTGGGCTAACGGCCTGTTATCGGGGTTGCCGAATTGTCATCAGGCTGTGTCATCGTTGCTCATTTCGTCATTTGAAAGGGATCTCGCTTATGGAATTATCCGCCCCGCTCATGTTGGTGCTTATCGGCCTGGCGTCGCTGCTGGCGCAGTGGCTGGCCTGGCTGCTGCGCCTGCCGGCCATTTTGCCGCTGTTGCTGTTCGGCATCGTGCTCGGCCCGACGGTGCATCTGGTGCAGCCGGATCTGCTGTTCGGCGATCTGCTGTTTCCGCTGGTGTCGCTGTCGGTGGCGATCATCCTGTTCGAGGGGGCGTTGACGCTGCGTTTCGAGGAGATACGCGGCCTCGGCGGCGTGGTACGCAATCTGGTCACCGTCGGCATGCTGGTTACCTTTCTGGTCATCAGCCTCGCCAGCTGGTGGCTGCTGGATTTCCCGCCGGAACTGGCGGCGCTGATCGGCGCGGTGACGGTGGTGACCGGGCCGACGGTGATCGCCCCGCTGATGCGCGTGGTGCGGCCGAACGCCAACATTAACCAAGTGCTGCGCTGGGAAGGGATCGTCATCGATCCGGTCGGCGCCATCTTCACTCTGCTGGTGTTCGAATTCATCGTGCTGAAACAGAATGCGGAGTCCTATACCCACCTGTTTTGGACGCTGGGCGTGACCGCCGCCGTCGGCCTGATCGCCGGCGCGCTGTTCGGCTACCTGCTCGGCCTGGCGCTGCGCCGCGTCTGGCTGCCGCGCTACCTGCAGAACCTGGCGGTGCTGGCGATCATGCTGGCCGCCTTCGGCGTTTCCAACGCCATCGCCGACGAATCCGGCCTGCTGACCGTCACGGTGATGGGCATCTGGCTGGCCAACATGCGCGACGTCGATACCAGCGATATTCTGGCGTTCAAAGAGGAGCTGTCGGCGATCCTGATCTCGGCGCTGTTCATCATTCTGGCGGCGCGGCTCGACATCCAGGCGCTGTGGAACATGGGCTGGCCGCTGCTCCTGCTGCTGCTGGCGGTGCAGTTCATCGCCCGGCCGCTGTGCATCGCGGTATCGACCTGGCGCTCTTCCCTGCACTGGCGCGATCGGCTGCTGCTGTGCTGGATCGCCCCGCGCGGCATCGTCGCCGCGGCGGTCAGCTCGCTGTTCGCGCTGACGCTGCAGCGCAGCGGCTATCAGGGCGCCGACCGGCTGGTCACCGTGGTGTTCGCCATCATCATCGGCACCGTGGTGCTGCAAAGCCTGACCAGCGGCATGATGGCGCGCTGGCTGCGGGTACAGCAGCAAAAGCCGCGCGGCGTGCTGATCGTCGGCGCCAACAGCGTGGCGCGCATGCTGGCGCAGGCGCTGATCAAGCTGAACGTGCCGGTGATCGTCACCGACAGCAGTTGGGAATACTACCGCCAGGCGCGCATGGACGGCATTCCGGCCTACTATGGCCACGCCTACTCCGAACACGCCGAGAACTATCTCGACCTGAGCAATATCGCCCAGGTGTTGGCGCTGTCGCCCAATCGCCACCAGAACGCGCTGGCGGTCTACCACTTCGGCCATCTCTTCGGCGAGGATCACGTGTTTGCCATCCGTTCGGGGGCGCCGCTGAAAGGGCGCGGCGCCAGCGCGGAAAGTTCGCGTTTCCGCCGGCATGAAATTTTATTTAATCAGGAAGCCACCTACGGCCGCCTGAGCAGCCTGCTCGCCAAGGGGGCCACCATCAAGGCGACCAAATTGAACGAAAATTTCGGTTGGCTGGAGTATTTGGAGAAACATCAGGGCGTTATCCCGTTATTCAGCCAAAAGGAAGACGGTTCTCTGCAACCGATTGGCGCCGGTTCCACGCCCGCGATGCCCTGTACGCTTATCGCGCTGGTACAAGATGAAAATCCCTCACCGTCTGTACGTTGACAGAATGGCGATAACCGGCTATTCCTAACAGCCTACTTGCGCACCCGGTGCGCAAGCCAGAAGAGGCGCGTCGCCCAGGTAGAGTGTCAGAGGAGCCGTTTCTCCGTTGACGGCACCCGAGGGGGAGCGACGCCGAGGTACGATAATGGCCGGCCATTATCGTATCGACTACAGGGGCTGAATCCCCTGGGTTGTCACCAGGGGATCGCCCACAGGGCGATCGACAAGGTGGGGCGCTTCTGGGTGTATCGTAGCCTGACCTCTACGCCTGCCCCCTGTTTACCGCTCTCCCCTTGTGCCAAGGCTATGGAATTACAGTGCCCCCAAACGGGCATCCCTGACACGAGGTTTCTAGATGAACCAAGCAGCACCCCAGCATTCCACCGTGGTAGCCAAGTTCGGCGGCACCAGCGTCGCCGACTTTGAAGCCATGAACCGCAGCGCCGACGTCGTGCTGGCCAACCCGCAGGTCCGCCTGGTGGTGTTGTCCGCTTCGGCGGGCGTCACCAACCTGTTGGTCGCCCTGGCCGAGGGTTGCGAGGCCGACAAGCGCAATTACCAGCTTGATGAAATTCGCCGCATCCAGTACGCCATCCTCGATCGCCTCACGGCGCCGGCGGTGATCCGCGAAGAGATCGACCGGCTGCTGGAAAACATCGCCATGCTGTCGGAGGCCGCGTCGCTGGCCACCTCGACGGCGTTGACCGACGAGCTGGTCAGCCATGGGGAGCTGATGTCCACCCTGCTGTTCGTTGAAATCCTGCGCGCCCGCAACGTGCAGGCCGAATGGTTCGACGTGCGCAAAGTGATGCGCACCGACGATCACTTCGGCCGCGCCGTGCCGGACAGCGCCGCGCTCAGCGAACTGGCCCGAGCGCAGTTGCAGCCGCGCCTGCAGGAAGCGCTGGTGGTCACCCAGGGCTTTATCGGCAGCGAGCCGAAAGGCCGCACCACCACGCTCGGCCGCGGCGGCAGCGACTATACCGCCGCGCTGCTCGGCGAGGCGCTCGGCGTTGGCCGGGTGGATATCTGGACCGACGTGCCGGGCATTTACACCACCGATCCGCGCGTGGTACCGGCGGCCAAGCGCATCGACAAAATCGGTTTCGAAGAGGCGGCGGAAATGGCCACCTTCGGCGCTAAAGTCCTGCACCCCGCCACCCTGCTGCCGGCGGTGCGCAGCGATATTCCGGTATTCGTCGGCTCCAGCAAGGATCCGGCGGCCGGCGGCACGCTGGTGTGCAACACCACCGAAAACCCGCCGCTGTTCCGTGCGCTGGCGCTGCGCCGCAAGCAAACGCTGCTGACGCTGCACAGCCTGAACATGCTGCACGCGCGCGGTTTCCTGGCCGAGGTGTTCAATATTCTGGCGCGCCACAACATCTCCGTCGATCTGATCACCACCTCGGAGGTCAGCATTGCGCTGACCATGGACACCACCGGTGCCACCTCCGTCGGCGGCAGCCTGCTGACCACCTCGCTGCTGACCGAGCTGTCGTCGCTGTGCCGGGTGGAAGTGGAAGAGAACCTGGCGCTGGTGGCGATCATCGGCAACCAGCTGTCGCGGGCCTGCGGCGTAGGCAAAGAGGTGTTCGGCGTGCTCGATCCGTTCAATATCCGCATGATCTGCTACGGCGCCAGCAGCTATAACCTGTGCTTCCTGGTACCGGGCGAAGAAGCCGAGCAGGTGGTGCGCGCCCTGCACCACAACCTGTTCGAATAAGTCATTATCCCTGATTGCGGGCGCAGCACGCTGCGCCCCTGCGTCTAAAAAATTCGTTCAAAACCTGCAGGGGTTCAGCATGTTGAACCCGCAAAAAACACAACCACACCCACCGTTCTCAATCTGGCTAAGGAAAACCTGCATGTTGGCACTCTTCACGCGCTTATTCCCCCTGTGGGCGATACTGCTGTCCGTCACCGCCTATTACACGCCGACCTCCTTTACCGGCATCGGCCCCTACGTCAGCCCGCTGCTGATGCTGATCATGTTCGCCATGGGCGTCACGCTGCGGCTGGACGACTTCAAACGCGTGCTGGCGCGCCCCGGCCCGGTGGCGGCCGGCATCTTCCTGCACTATCTGATCATGCCGCTGGCGGCCTGGATCCTGGCGATGCTGTTCCGCATGCCGCCGGATCTGTCCGCCGGCATGGTGCTGGTGGGCAGCGTGGCCAGCGGTACCGCGTCCAACGTAATGATCTACCTGGCCAAGGGTGACGTGGCGCTGTCGGTGACCATCTCGGCGGTCTCGACGCTGGTGGGGGTGTTCGCCACGCCGCTGCTGACCCGCCTGTATGTCGACGCCAAGATCAGCGTCGATATCATGGGCATGCTGCTGAGCATTCTGCAGATCGTGGTGATCCCGATCGGCCTGGGCCTGATCGTCCACCACACCCTGACCAAGGCGGTGAAACGCATTGAGCCGCTGCTGCCGGCGCTGTCGATGGTGTGTATCCTTGCGATCATCAGCGCGGTGGTGGCGGGCAGCCAAAGCCACATCGCCTCGGTCGGTTTGGTGGTGATCGTCGCGGTGATCCTGCACAACGGCATCGGTTTGCTCAGCGGCTACTGGGGCGGCAAGCTGTTCGGCTTCGACGAATCCACCTGCCGCACGCTGGCGATCGAAGTCGGCATGCAGAACTCCGGGCTGGCAGCCACGCTGGGTAAAATCTACTTCTCACCGCTGGCCGCTCTGCCGGGCGCGCTGTTCTCGGTCTGGCACAACCTCTCCGGTTCGCTGCTGGCGGGGTATTGGTCCGGCCGCCCTATCAAGAAAAAATAAACCGCCTGTAGGGACGCAAACAATTGCGTCCCCGTTCTTCTCTGCGAAATTTCGTATTTCCCACTGGTCGGATTGTCATAATTCCTCTCATCCCCTATCATCCGTGAAAAATAAAAATTCAGATTCTTCCTAACCATGCCGATAATGTTGGCAAGAGGAAGAGACGTTCTACTTTTTTTAATTAATTAAGTCACCAGGGTTGCCCACCATAAAAGAAGCAGCCTAATTATTATTTAGATCTATACCCACCGTCTTATTTGCCGCGGCAAATCAAGATACCTCGCAATGTGCACGTCGCTCATTATTTCGGGCCGGCCGTCGGCCGCCCGTGGTTAACCTCATGGATTGGGCGGGCTGCCCCGGCGGCCTCTCATAATGGATTACAATGATAAAAAAAATAACCGCCTTGACGCTGTTGGTCAGCACGGCCCTTTCCGCCGAAACCCTGCCGGACGCCCACATGATGCGGGATATGTCGATGGGGGAGTCGCGCCGTGCGTTGCAAGACAGCACGCGTGAAGTCAACCAGTTGATTGAGCAACGCCGCTACCAGCAGCTGAAGCAGCAACGCTTGCTGGCGGAGCCGGAACCGCCCGCGCCCGCCCTGCCGCAGTCCGCGCAGTGCCTGCCGATCGCCGGCGTTTATCTGCAGGGCGTCACCCTGCTCTCGCCGACCGATTTATCCGCCCTGAGCGCGCTGCCGGAAAACTGCATCAGCAGCAATGATATCAATCGCCTGACCCGCGAATTAACGCGCCTTTATGTGCAAAAAGGCTATATCACCGCGCGCGTGCAAATTGTTCGCCCTAATTCACAGGGAGAATTGGGGTTAAGCGTCACCGAAGGATTTATCGAGAAAATAGAAGGCGGCGATCGCTGGGTCAACAGCCGTTTATTATTTCCGGGGCTGGAAGGCAAGCCGTTGAAATTAACCGAGCTCGACCAGGGATTGGATCAGGCCAACCGTTTGCAATCGAATACCACCAAGCTGGATATATTGCCCGGCCACCAGGTTGGCGGTTCGGTCATTCGTTTGCGCAATCAACATGCCAAGCCCTGGCTGATTACCGCCGGCACGGATAATTACGGCCAAAAAAGCACCGGCCAGTGGCTGGCGCGCGCCACCGCCACGCTGGACAGCCCGTTCGGCCTGTCGGACTTCGTCAGCCTGAACGCCAGCAGCACGCTGGAAAACCCGGCTCATCGCTATAACCGCGCCTATACCCTGCTCTATTCGCTGCCGTACGGCGCGTTCACCTTCAGCGGGTTCGCCAGCTTCTCGTCCTATGAGAACCACCAGCAGCTGCCGCACAACGTGGTCAAACTGCACGGCCAGACCCAACAGTACGGGCTGCGCAGCGACTATGTGTTTTACCGCGATCACGATCAGATAGACAGCCTGAGCGGCCAGTTGACCTACAAGCGCATCGACAACTACTTCGAAAGCGTGCGCCTCGAAGTCAGCAGCCCCACGCTGACCCTGGCCGAGCTGAGCGCCAGCCACCTGCAGATTCTGCCCAACGGCGTGTTCAGCGCCAATCTCAGCGTCGAACAGGGTCTGCCGTGGTTGGGGGCCGATCGCCACCCGAGCTCGGTGCACCTCGACAGCCAGTTCACCAAGGGCAAGCTGTTCGCCAACCTCAGCCAGCGCCTTCACCTGGGCGAGGCGACCTATCAGCTCAACAACCTGTTCTATGGCCAGTACAGCCGCGACCCGCTGCCCGGCGTGGAATGGCTGAGCCTTACCGATCGCAGCGCCGTGCGCGGCTTTAGCCGCAGCACCCAGTCCGGCGACAACGGCTGGTATCTGCAGAACACGCTGTCGCGCAGCTTCAATCTGGGCGCCACCACGCTGACGCCGCGCCTCGGCGCCGACGTCGGCCGCATTTTGCCGCGCCAGGACAACTCGGGGTGGCGCAGCAGCACCGGCCTGAGCAGCGGCGCCACGTTGCGCTATCGGCAGGCGCTGGTCGATCTCGAGGTCAGCCGCGGCTGGATCTTGTCAAATCACGCCACGCCGGAAGATCCCGTTCAGGTACTGGCGCGCTTTTCTTACACCTTTTAATTAATCAGCAGTTTTGCAGGACCCCACGGCAATATACGGAGAGACATGGATGAAAAATAATAACTTCAGGCTTTCAGCAGCGGGCAAACTGGCCGCCGCGCTGGCGATTATTCTCGCCGCTTCCGCCGGCGCCTATGCCGCGGAGATCGTGGCGGCCAACGGCGCCAACGGCCCCGGCGTTTCCACCGCCGCAACCGGCGCGCAGGTGGTCGACATCGTCGCGCCGAACGGTAACGGGCTGTCGCACAACCAGTATCAGGACTTCAACGTCAACCAGCCCGGCGCGGTGCTGAACAACTCCCGCGAGGCAGGGCTGTCGCAGCTGGCCGGCCAACTGGGCGCCAACCCCAATCTGGGCGGGCGCGAAGCCAGCGTCATCCTCAACGAAGTGATCGGCCGTAACCCTTCTCTGCTGCACGGCCAGCAAGAGATCTTCGGCATGGCGGCCGACTACGTGCTGGCCAACCCGAACGGCATCAGCTGCCAGGGCTGCGGGTTCATCAATACCAGCCGCTCCTCGCTGGTGGTCGGCAACCCGCTGGTGGAGAACGGCCTGCTGCAGGGCTACAGCACCCTGGACAACCGCAATACCCTGAGCCTCAACGGTACCCTGAACGCCGGCGGCGTGCTGGATCTGATCGCACCGAAGATAGACAGCCGCGGTGACGTGATCGTACAAGACTTCACCCACCGCAACGGCAGCGTAACGCCGGCGGCGATCAACGCCATCAGCGGCCATAACCGCGTGGCGCGCGACGGCAAGGTGCTGGCCAGCGTACAGCCGACCACCGCGCTGGACAGCTACTACCTCGGCAGCATGCAGGCCGGACGCATCAACATCATCAACACCGCGCAGGGCAGCGGCGTGAAGCTGGCGGGCACGCTGGCCGCCCGCGACGATCTCAAGGTGAAGGCCTACGATATTCGCAGCGAAAGCCGCGTTGACGACGCCAGCAGCAACCGCAACGGCGGCGACAACTACCAGAACTACCGCGGCGGCATTTACGTCAACGACCGCAGCAGCAGCCAGAAGCTGACCCGCACCGAGCTGAAAGGCAAGAACATCAGCCTGGTGGCGGATAACCACGCGCACCTCACCGCTACCGATATTCGCGGCGAAGACATCACGCTGCAGGGCGGCAAGCTGACGCTCGACGGCCAGCAGCTGAAACAGACCCAGGGCCACACCGACGACCGCTGGTTCTACTCCTGGCAATACGACGTCACCCGTGAGCGCGAGCAGCAGCAGCAGGCAGGCAGCACCGTCGCCGCCAGCGGCAGCGCCAAACTCGTCAGTACCCGGGAAGACGTGAACCTGTTGGGCGCCAACGTCAGCGCCGATCGGGCGCTGAGCGTCAAGGCGGCGCGCAACGTGCACCTCGCCGGACTGGTGGAGAAGGATAAGTCCACCGAACGCGGCTACCAGCGCAATCACACTTCCAGCCTGCGCACCGGCAGCTGGAGCAGCAGCGACGAAAGCGAAAGCCTGAAGGCCAGCGAACTGCACAGCCAGGGGGCGCTGACGCTGGAGGCCGGCAACAACGTCGCGACCCAGGGCGCCAAGCTGCACGCCGGCCGCGATTTGACGGTCAATGCCGGCAACCAAATCCAGATCGGGGTGCAGAAAACCGCCAACGCCAAAGCGGTGCGCGATGACAAAACCTCCTGGGGCGGCATCGGCGGCGGCGACAACAAAAACAACAGCAACCGTCGCGAGGTCAGCCACGCCTCCGAACTGACCAGCGACGGCACCCTGCGCCTGAACGGCCAGCAGGGCGTCACCATCACCGGCAGCAAGGCGCGCGGCAAGGAAGGCGGCCTGGTCACCGCCACGCAAGGTGGCCTGCGCATCGACAACGCGCTGAGCACCACCGTGGACAAAATCGACGCGCGCACCGGCACCGCCTTCAACATCACCAGCAGTTCACACAAGGCCGACAACAGCTACCAGAGCAGCACCGCCAGCGAGCTGAAGTCTGATACCAACCTGAAGCTGGTCAGCCGTAAGGATACCGACGTCATCGGCAGCCAGGTCACCAGCGGCGGTGAGCTGAGCGTGACGTCGCAGACCGGCAACATCAACGTCAAGGCCGCCGAACAGCAGCAAAAAATCGATGAGCAGAAGACCGCGCTGACCGTCAATGGCTACGCCAAAGAAGCCGGCGACAAGCAATACCGTGCCGGTTTGCGCATCGAACACACCCGCGACAACGAAAAAACCACCCGCACCGAAAACCGCGCCTCGACCCTCAGCGGCGGTAGCGTGAAGCTCGAGGCGGAGAAGGACGTGACCTTCAGCGGCTCCAAACTGGTCGCCGACAAAGGCGACGCCAGCGTCAGCGGCAACAAGGTCTCGTTCCTGGCGGCCGACGATAAAACCACCTCGAACACCGAGCAGACCAAGATCGGCGGCGGTTTCTACTACACCGGCGGCATCGACAAGCTCGGCAGCGGCGTGGAAGCCGGCTACGAGAACAGCAAAACGCAGGCGCAGAGCAGCAAGGCGGTCACCTCCGGCAGCGACGTCAAAGGCAACCTGACTGTCAACGCCCGCGACAAGCTGACCCAGCAAGGCGCGCAGCACAGCGTCGGCGGCACCTACCAAGAGAACGCCGCCGGCGTCGATCATTTGGCCGCCGCCGACACCGCCAGCAGCACCACCACCAAAACCGACGTCGGCGTGAACATCGGCGCCAACGTCGATTACAGCGCCGTGACCCGCCCGGTCGAGCGCGCGGTCGGCAAGGCGGCCAAGCTGGACGCCACCGGCGTCATCAACGACATCGGCGGCATCGGCGCGCCTAACGTCGGCCTGGATATCGGCGCACAGGGCGGCAGCAGCGAAAAACGCAGCAGCAGCTCGCAGGCGGTGGTCAGCTCGGTGAAAGCCGGCAGCATCGACATCAACGCCAAAGGCGAAGTGCGCGATCAGGGCACGCAATATCAGGCAAGCAAAGGCGCGGTCACGCTGACGGCGGACAGCCACCGCAGCGAAGCTGCAACGAACCGCCAGGAAGAGCAGAACCGCGATACCCGCGGCAGCGCCGGCGTGCGCGTCTACACCTCCACCGGCAGCGATCTGACCGTAGACGCCAAGGGCGAAGGCGGCACCCAGCGCAGCAACAGCAGCGCCAGCCAGGCGGTGACCGGCTCGATCGACGCGGCCAACGGCATCAACGTCAACGTGAAAAAAGACGCGGTCTATCAGGGTACCGCGCTGAACGGCGGCAGCGGTAAAACCACCGTCGACGCCGGCGGCGATATCCGCTTTGATCAGGCCAGCGACAAACAGAGTGAGAACCACAGCGGCTTTAACGTCAAGGCCTCGGCGAAGGGCGGCTTCACCGCCGACAGTAAAAACTTCGGCGCCGGCTTCGGCGGCGGTACCAACAAAGGCGAAAGCAGCGGCAGTACCGCACAGGTCGGCAACGTCAGCGGCCAACAGGGCGTTGAACTGAAGGCGGGCCGCGATCTGACGCTTAAAGGCACCGACGTCAAAAGCCAGGGCGACATCACCCTGAGCGCGGGCAACAAGGTCGCGCTGCAGGCGGCGGAATCGACCCAAACGCGCAAGGAAAGCCAGCTGTCCGGCAATCTCGATCTGGGCGCCGGCAGCAGCGACAGCAAGGAAAAAACCGGTGGCAGTCTCTCCGCCGGCGGCGCGTTCGACATCGCCAAGGTGAATGAGTCCGCGACCGAACGCCAGGGCGCTAAGCTCGCCTCAGACGGCAAGGTCACCCTGTCCGCCGGCGGCAAAGGCGATGACGCGCTGCATCTGCAGGGCGCCAAGGTCAGCGGCGGCAGCGCCGCGCTCGAGGCGAAAAACGGCGGTATCCTGCTGGAGTCCGCCAAGAACGAGCAGCATAAGGACAACTGGAGCCTGGGCATTAAAGCCAACGCCAAAGGCGGCCAAACGTTCAACAAGGACGCCGCCGGCAAGGTCGATCCGAACACCGGCAAAGACACCCATACGCTGGGCGCCGGTCTGAAGGTCGGCGTGGAACAGCAGGATAAAACCACCCACGCCAACACCGGCATCACCGCGGGCGATGTGGCGCTCAACAGCGGCAAGGACACCCGCCTCGCCGGGGCGCGCGTCGATGCCGACAGCGTACAGGGCAAGGTGGGCGGCGATCTGCACGTTGAAAGCCGCAAAGACGTCGAGAAAGGCGTGAAGGTGGATGTGGATGCCGGTCTGAGCCACAGCAACGATCCGGGCAGCAGTATCACCTCCAAGCTGTCGAAGGTGGGCACGCCGCGCTACGCCGGGAAAGTGAAAGAGAAACTGGACGCCGGGGTGAACAAAGTGGCCGACGCCACCACCGACAAATACAACAGCGTGGCGCGTCGCCTCGATCCGCAGCAGGACACCACCGGCGCGGTCAGCTTCAGCAAAGCCGACGGTAAAGTGACGCTGCCGGAAACGCCGGCCGGCGAGAAACCGCAGGGCCCGCTGTGGGATCGCGGTGCACGCACCGTCGGCGGCGCGGTGAAAGACAGCGTCACCGGGCCGGCGGGCCGCCAGGGGCAGCTCAAGGTCAATGCCGAGGTGGTGAACAACAATGCGGTCGGCGAGCAATCGGCGATTGCCGGTAAGCACGGCGTGGCGCTGCAGGTCGGCGGCCAAACCCAACTCACCGGCGGCGAGATCCGCAGCCAGCAGGGCAAGGTGGAACTGGGCGGTAGCCAGGTCAGCCAGCAGGACGTCAGCGGCCAACGTTATCAGGGCGGCGGCCGCGTCGATGTGGCGGCCACGGTAGGCGGCCTGGCCGCCGGTGCGGCGAAACAGGGCGTTGACGGCAACGTGCCGTTCGCCAGCGGCCATGCCTCAACGAAACAGGCGGACGCCAAAGCCGGCGTGTTCAGCGGCAAATAACGCGCCTCTCCTAGGCAATGCCCCCGGTGAAAACCGGGGGCATTTTTTTACAGCGTGCTTGGGGTGTCTTCCCAGTCGCGATCGTCGTCCTTCGCATCCTGATCCAACACGTTGTAAGCCACCGCGCAAAACAGCGAGTTCAGGCGCTTCATGTCCCCCAACAACCCCAAATGCAGCGAACTGGTCTCGATGCTCTGCACGTTTTGCTGGTGCAGGCGATCGACGTGCGCGTGCGCGTAGCGGCGATCCAGAATGCGGAAGCGGTGCTTGGAACGGCGCAGGCGCTTGGCGCTGGTAACGTCGCCGGACAGGAACACCGACAGCCCCAGACGCAGGTTGCCGATCAGCCGCTCGTGCAGCCCATCCAGCTCCGCCAGCCCTTCCGTCGAGAAGGCCCGGCGCGCGGCGTGCGACTTGGCGCCCACGTCGCCGGCCATGCGTTCGATAATGTCGCCCGCCTGTTCCAGGTTGAGCGCCATTTCGATGATCTCCGCCCAGCGGCGCGAATCTTCCTCGCCCAGATCCTCCTTCTGGATCTGCGCCAGATACAGCTTGATGGCGGTGTACAGCACGTCGACGTCGTCGTCCAGACGCCGCACCTCTTTATCCACCCCTTGCTTGCCGTGCAGCACTTCGCGCTGCAGGATCATCATGTGTTCCACCACGTCGCCCATCCGCAGCGTTTCGCGCGCCGCGTTGGCCAGCGCCAGCGTCGGCGTGTCCAGCGCGCTGGCGTCCAGATGGCGCGGCCTCATGCGCGGATCGTCGGCCGCCACGTCGACGATCAGCCGCTCGCACAGCGTCGCCATCGGCCCGGCCAGCGGGATCATCACCAGGCAGCGGATCAGGTTGTAGAACACGTGGAAATAGATCACCAGTTCTTCGCTGCCGCCAGGCAACTGAGCCATCACATCCGCCAGATAGGCGACGAACGGCAGCACCAGCACGCACCCCACCAGCTTGAACAGCAGGCTGCCGAGCGCTACGCGCCGTCCGGCGGCGTTCTGGCCGCTGGCGTTGATCATCGCCAGCAGGCCGCTGCCGAGGTTGGCGCCGATCACCAGGCAGAGCGCCACCTTCAGCGAAATCACGCCGGACGCGGTCAGGGTGGCGGTCAGCAGCACCGCCGCCAGGCTGGAATAACTGACGATGGCGAACAGCGCGCCAGTCAGGGCGTCCAGCATCACGTCGCCGGTCAGCGACGAGAACAGCACTTTGACCCCGGCCGCCTGGGTGATCGGCGTGGCGGCGGCCACGATCAGCTCCAGCGCCAACACGATCAGCCCAAGGCCGATCAGGACGCGCCCGATCTGGCCGATCCGCATCTGTTTGCGGCTGAGGAACAGGAAGACGCCGACCAGGATCAGCAGCGGCGACAGCCAGGAAAGATCGAAGGTCAGCACGCGCGCCATCAGCGCGGTGCCGACGTCGGCGCCGAGCATGATCACCAGCGCAGGCGCCAGCCCCACCAGCCCCTGAGCGACGAAAGAGGTCACCAGCAGCGCCGTGGCGTTGCTGCTTTGCACCAGCGCGGTCACGCCAATGCCGGAAACGAACGCCAGCGGCTTTTTCTCAACGCTGTCGCTCAACACGCGCCGCAGATTGGCGCCGTAAACCCGCATGATCCCGGTGCGCACGATGTGGGTACCCCACACCAACAGCGCCACGGAGGAAAGCAGGTGAAGAAGGGTCAGCACGGAAGATACGCTCCATTAACGCCCGGCCAAAGGAGGCTGATACCCGATGCCTGTCAGGCGGTGCGGACGGACGGAACGGTTCTGTTCGCCTTAGCCACAGCCGGTAGGCCAAAAGATGACGGATACAGCGCGCGGTCCCGCCTGCCGGGCGTAGGTCTGGCAGGACAGCGGGCGGGCGGCAGACCGCAGAAAAGAAGGGTTAATGCGGCGGCGGAAAGGCCCCGGCGCCGCGCTGCGAAGTCATGCAACTTCCCGCAATACAACAGGTTCCAAGTGTAGCCCAATTTCCGCGCCGTCGGGCCGCAGGTCGGCCACCGACCGGTTGAGCACGTCAACCAGCAATTCTACACCGCGAACCTGAATCCGATAGCGTACCACATTCCCGAGCAAACTGTGGCCCAGGATCACCCCGCCGATCCCCTGCCCGGCCGGCAACAGGCCGATAGACTCGGGCCGGATCGCCACCTTGCCGGCATAGCTGCGCCCGGTCAGCTGGGCGGCCTGTTCGGCGGTCAGCAGGTTATAGTTGCCGATAAACCCGGCGGCGAAGGCGTCCGCCGGCTGGGTATACAGGGTTTCCGCATCGCCGCTCTGCACGATCTGCCCCTGGTTCATCAGCACGATGCGATCCGACAGGGTCAACGCCTCTTCCTGATCGTGGGTGACGAAGATCGCCGTCAGGTTCAGCTCGCGTTGAATGCGCCGGATCTGCTCGCGCAGGTGTTTGCGGATACGCGCGTCCAGCGCCGACAGCGGTTCGTCGAGCAGCAGCAGCCGCGGGCGGGTGACCAGCGATCGCGCCAGCGCCACGCGCTGACACTGGCCGCCCGACAGCTGATGCGGATAGCGCTTCGCCAGATCGCTCAGCTCCACCAGCGCCAGCACCTCCTGCACCCGCTGGCCGATCTGCCCGGCCGCCAGCTTCTGCATTTTCAACCCGAAGGCCACGTTGCCTTCCACCGTCATATTGGGAAACAGCGCATAGCTTTGGAACACCATGCCGATGCCGCGCTTTTGCGGCGCCAGCGGCACCAGATCCTGGCCCTGCAGCAAAATGTGCCCGCTGTCGACCGGGGTCAGGCCGGCCAGGCAGCGCAGCAGCGTCGATTTGCCGCAGCCGCTCGGCCCCAGCAGGGTGACGAACTCCCCCTCTTCGGCGGTGAAATCGATATCCTGAAACACCTGGGTCTGGCCATAGTGTTTGTTCAGGCGGGTGACGTTGAGATAAGCCATCGGGTTAACCCTTGTTTTTATTCAGCAGGTTCGCCAGCCAGGTGACGAGCAGCACCACGGCGAAATAGGAGATGACCAGCGCGCTGGTGAAATGCCCGCTGCCGTTGCGCATGTTGAACAGGTAGACCTGCAGCGTTTCATACTGGCTGCCCACCAGCAGGTTGGCGAACACGAACTCGCCGATCAGAAACGAGAACGACAGCAGCACGGCGATCGTTCCGCCCTTGCGCAGGTTCGGCAGCACCACCAGCAGCGCCGCCTGCCAGGTGCTGGCGCCGAGCAGGTGCGCGGCGTCCATCAGATCGCGCAGGTTGATCGCCTGCATGTTATTGCTGATGGCGCGGTAGATAAACGGCAGCGCGATGGTGAAATAGCAGCCCACCAAAATCCACGGAGTGCCGAGCAGCGGCAGCGGATCGGCGGCGAACAGCTGCATCAGCCCCACCGCCGACACCACCGGCGGCACGGCGAACGGCAGCAGAATCAGCACGTTCATCACCGCGTCCAGCTTGGGAAAGTAGTAAGCGATCACAAACATCGCCGGCAGGATCACCACCACCGACAGCAGCAGCGTGCCGAAGCAGATCAACAGCGAGTGCCACAGCGCCTGCAAAAAGCGCGGGTCGCTCCACAGCGCCGTCAGCCACTTCAGGGTAAAACCGTCCGGCAAAATGGTGGCGCCCCACTGGGTGGCCAGCGCATAAATCAGCGTCGCCGCCAGCGGCAACAGCAGGATCAGCAGCAGCAGGCCGGTCACCGTGCGATGGTACAAGCGTTCAGCACGCGACATGAGCATTCTCCATCCGATTATGAGCGCGCATTGAGGTAGCTCCTGCGCAGCATCCATTGGTGGATCACCGTGATAAACGCCATCATCACCACCAGTAGCATCGCCAGCGCGCTGGCCAGGTTCGGATCGAGGGAGATGTCCCCCGCCACCAGCGCCGAGATACGGATCGGGATCACGTTGAAGTTGCCGGTGGTCAGCGCGTAGACCGTAGCGTAGGCGCCCAGCGCGTTAGCCAGCAGAATGACGAAGGTGCCCATCAGCGCCGGCGCCAGCACCGGCAGGCCGATATGCCGCCAGTAGCGCCAGGGGCCAGCGCCGAGCAGCGCCGCCGACTCGCGCCAATCGGCGCGCAGCGCGTCGAACGCCGGATACAGCAACAGCACCCCCAGTGGGATCTGGAAGTAGGTATACAGCACGATCAGGCCGCTCTTCGAATAGAGGTTGAAACTCTCCATCAGACCGTATTTGCGCAGCAGCAGCGTCAGGCAACCGTTCAGCCCCAGCAGGATGACGAAGGCAAACGCCAGCGGCACCCCGGCGAAGTTGCTGGTCATGTTGGTGAACGACATCACGAAGTCATGAAATCGGGTCTGGCCGAGCTGGCGCAGCGAGTAACTGCCCACTAACGCAATCAGCAAGCCGTAGACGCTCGACCACAGCGAGATCTCCAGCGAGAACTGAAAGGCCTGCAGGTAGAACGGCGAGGTGAGGATATCGACATAGTTGCCCCATCCCCAGCCGCTGCTCTCACTGAAAAAGCTGTGAACGGCGATCCACACCAGCGGGGCGATCTGAAACGCGCCGAACAGCACGATAAACGGCAGCAGGCACAACGCGGCGATCCATTTGGTTTTGCCGTTCATCGCGCATCCTGCGCCAGCAGCGCCCGGCAGCGCGGCTTGTCGTGCGGTGCCTGCAGCAGATCGCAAATCGTGCCGCACAGCTCGGTTTGCTGCGGATCGGCGTCGTCCAGGCTGAAGCCCGTGCCGAACACGAACAGCGGCACCTGGCGCTCTTCCGGCAACACACCGCCGTGGCTGCGATCGTCGTTCATGCCATGGTCGGCAGTGACCAGCACCTGATAACCGGCGGCCAGCCACTCGGGCAGATAGCGCGACAGCGAACCGTCGGCGCGGCGTGCCGCATTGCGGTACTGCGGCGAAGAGAGGCCGAAGCGGTGCCCGGCGTCGTCGATGTTCATCGGGTGGATCAGCAGGAAGTCCGGCTGATGACGCTGGCGCAAGCTTTCGGCGTCGTCGAACAGATGGCTGTCGGGATAGCCGTCGTCGTAATAGAAATGCCCGTGCTGGATCGGCAGCTCAGGCGCGTCGGTATGGCGGTCGCGCGCGGCGTCGAACGGCGTGCGGTTATACAATTCGCTGAACCAATGATACGCGGCGGCGGCGGTGGTCAGCCCGGCGGCGCGCGCGTAATGAAACACGCTTTGTTGATGAGAAAGGCGCGAGACGTGGTTGTGCACCACGCCGCTCTCCACCGGCGTGACGCCGGTGAGGATGCATTCATACAGCGGCCGGGAGAGCGAGGGCAGCTCGCTCTCCAGCAGGTACAACCGTCCGCGTCCCGCCGCGCATTCGGCCTGCAGATAGCCCATGGCGTCGTGCGCCACCCGGTAGTTGAGGCCGTCCAGCAGCACGAGGATCGTTTTCATGGTGCGTTAACTCACTGCTGCATAAACATAATGACGTTTTCCTGCCACAGACGCGGCAGCGCTTTGGCGCTCTGTTCCCAGGCCGCCGGATCGGCGATCGGGTGCGCGTTCTTGTACTGCTCGGCCGGCAGCAGCTTGGCTTTGACGTCGTCCGGCAGCGTCAGATGTTCGGCGCGGATCGGGCGGGCATAGCCGCGCGCCAGGTTGATCTGGCCAGCGTCGGAGAAGATGTATTCGCGCGCCAGCTTGGCGGCGTTCGGGTGCTTGGCGTATTTGTTGATGATGGTGGTGTAGCCGGAGGTGATCGAGCCGTCCGCCGGGATCAGCACTTCAAAGCGGGTTTTGTCGATCTGGTCGCGGTAGTTCAGGCCGTTGAAGTCCCACACCACGCCGACCTGCACTTCCCCTTTCTCCAGCGATGCGATCACCGGGTTACTCAGGCTCAGGCGGCCGGCCTTGGCCAGCTTGCCGAAGAATTCCAGGCCCGGCTTGAGGTTTTTCTCGTTACCGCCCATGGCGTAGGTGGCCGCCAGCACGCCGCTGGCCGCCTGCGACGCAGTGCCGACGTCGCCGATGGTGACCTGATAGCTGCCCTTCAGCAGATCGGCCCAGCTGTGCGGGATATCTTTCACCTGCTGTTTATTGATGATGAAGGCGATGGTGCCGGTGTAAGCCAGCGCCCAGTGGCCGTCTTTGTCTTTCGCCCAGTCCGGCACCTGATCCCAGGTGGAGGGTTTGTACGGCTGCGTTACGCCCTTCTGCACCGCCACCGGGCCGAAGGCCGCGCCGACGTCACCGATGTCCGCCGTGGCGTTGTTCTTTTCCGCATCGAATTTGGCGATCTCCTGTGCGGAGCTCATGTCGGTATCGACATGCTTCAGGCCATATTTGCTCAACAGATCTTGCCAGGTGCCTTTCCAGTTGGCCCAGCTGTCCGGCATGCCGACGCTGTTGACTTCGCCTTCTTTTTTAGCGGCCTGCTCCAGCGCCGCCAGATCGGTATCCGCGGCCCAGCTCATCTGGCTGGATAACACGATGGCACTGGTTAACACAGAAGCGCACAAACGTTTCATAACTGATGCTCCAGGTGGTAGTGTGGGGATGGCTGGACTAGTCCAGCAAGGACCAAACCAATCTAACGGACGAATGTGATAATTATATGTCAGCTTAAAAAAGCGACAGTTTTATCACCCATTGCAACGGCGAAAACGCGACGCTGGTCTACCTTAAGGGAGGCCAAACGCACTGAAACGGGACACCCGCTGTATGAGTGAAGCACCGACGACCGTAGCGACCATCTGCCAAACGCTGAACGCCCGCATCACCGCAGGCGAGTTTGCCGTGGGCGGCAAGCTGCCTTCCGAACGCGCCCTGAGCGAACAGTTCGCCACGACCCGCATTACCTTGCAGGAGGCGCTCGGTCAGCTGGAGGCGCAGGGCGTCATCTACCGCCAGGTGCGGCGCGGCTGGTTCATCTCGCCCCCGCGTCTTATCTACAACCCGCTGCAGCGCAGCCATTTTCACGCCATGGCGCAGCAGCAGGGGCGCGCCGCCCATACCGAGGCGATCGACAGCGCGCTAGTCACGCTCGACGCGCCGCTGGCCGCCCGCCTGGCGCTGCCCCCCGGCGCCGAGGCCTATCGCATTCGCCGGCTGCGCTATATCGACGGGCGCGCGGTGCTGTACTGCGAGCACTACCTCAACCCGGCCTATTTCCCCGGCATTCTGGAGGAAGACCTGACCCAGTCGCTGACCGCGCTGTACGCCGCGCGCTACGGCATCCACTACGGGCGGGTGCGTTTCGACATGCTGCCCACCCTGCTGCCGCAGCAGGCCGCCGCCATGCTGAAGGTGACCTACGGCAGCCCGGCGCTGTTCATTACGCGGGTGAACCGCGATCAGCACGACCGGGTGATCGATTGCGACCTGGAGTATTGGCGTTACGATGCGCTGCACATCGACGTGGAAGCGCAGTAAATGACAAGGGCGCATCGCTGCGCCCTTAAAGAGGAAATCAGTCGGCGTCGTAGCCGAGGTTAGGCGCCAGCCAGCGCTCGACCTCGCTCACGCTCATCCCTTTACGCACCGCGTAGTCTTCCACCTGATCGCGCTGGATCTGCGCCACCGCGAAGTACTTGCTTTCAGGATGGCTGAAGTACCACCCGGACACCGCCGCCCCCGGCCACATGGCGAAGGACTCCGTCAGCTCCATGCCGGTGTGGCGGTTGACGTCCAGCAGCTGCCAGATGGTCGCTTTTTCGGTGTGCTCCGGGCAGGCCGGGTAACCCGGTGCCGGCCGGATGCCCTGATAGTTTTCGCGGATCAGCTCTTCGTTGCTCAGGCTCTCGTCGGCGGCATAGCCCCAGTGCAGCTTGCGCACCTGCTCATGCAGGTATTCGGCGAAGGCCTCCGCCAAGCGATCCGCCAGCGCTTTGACCATGATTTTGTTGTAATCGTCGTGCTGCGCGTCGTAGGCCGCCGCCAACGCGTCCTCCTCCAGCCCGCCGGTCACCGCGAAGGCGCCGAAGTAGTCGGCCTTGCCGCTGCTTTTCGGCGCCACGAAGTCCGCCAGGCAGTAGTTCGGGAAGTCGGTTTTTTCCGTCTGCTGACGCAGATGGCGGCTCGCCGCCAGCACCTCGTCACGCCGTTCGTCGCGGTATACTTCCACGTCGTCGCCGACGCGGTTGGCCGGGAACAGGCCGTAAACGCCGCGCGGGTTGAGGCTGCGCTCGGCGGCCAGCCGATCCAGCATCTGATTGGCGTCGTGGAACAGGCGCTTGGCCTCTTCCCCCACCACCTCGTCTTCCAGGATGCGCGGGTATTTGCCCGCCAGCGACCAGGTCATGAAGAACGGCGTCCAGTCGATGTAGTGGCGCAGCGTCTCGATGCCGGCCGCCACCGGGAACACGCCGAGCTGCCGCGGCGCCGGCGGCTGATAATCGGCCCAGTCCAGCGCCATGGCGTTGGCGCGCGCCTTCTGCAAATCGACCGGCGGCGTGCGCGGCTTTTTACGCGCGTGCTGAATGCGCACCGTTTCATACTCTTTGCGGGTGCGCGCCACAAACTCGTCGCGCTGGGTGGCGGACAGCAGCGCCGACACCACGCCCACGGTGCGCGAAGCATTCTGCACGTAGGTGGTCGGGCCGCTGTAGTTCTGCTCGATTTTCACCGCGGTGTGCGCCTTGGAAGTGGTGGCACCGCCGATCAGCAGCGGCAACCTAAAGCCCTGGCGCTCCATCTCTTTCGCCACGTTGACCATCTCGTCGAGCGACGGCGTGATCAGCCCCGACAGGCCGATGATGTCCACGTTCTCCTCGCGCGCGGTGCGCAGGATTTTCTCCGTCGGCACCATCACACCCAGATCGACGATTTCATAGTTGTTGCACTGCAGCACCACGCCGACGATGTTCTTGCCGATGTCATGCACGTCGCCCTTCACCGTCGCCAGCAGGATTTTCCCCGCAGAGGTGCCCTGTTGCTTGCTGGCCTCGATGTACGGTTCCAGGTAGGCCACCGCCTGCTTCATCACGCGGGCGGATTTCACCACCTGCGGCAGGAACATCTTGCCCTCGCCGAACAGATCGCCAACCACGTTCATCCCCGCCATCAGCGGCCCTTCGATCACTTCGATCGGGCGTTCGGCCTGCTGCCGCGCTTCTTCGGTGTCCAGCTCGATAAACTCGGTGATGCCCTTCACCAGCGAATACTCGAGCCGTTTCTCCACCGGCCAGCCGCGCCACTCCGCCTGCTGTACCGCCGCTTCGCCGTCTTTGCTGCCGCGGTACTTTTCCGCCAGCTCCAGCAGGCGTTCGGTGCCGTCTTCGCGACGGTTGAGGATCACGTCCTCTACCGCCTCGCGCAGCTCGGTAGGCAGATCGTCATAAATCGCCAGCTGCCCGGCGTTGACGATGCCCATGTCCATGCCGTTGCGAATGGCGTGATACAGGAACACCGCGTGGATCGCTTCACGCACCGGATCGTTGCCACGGAACGAGAACGACACGTTAGACACGCCACCGGAGATCATCGCGTGCGGCAGGTGGGTTTTGATATCGGCGCAGGCTTCGATAAAGTCGACGGCGTAGTTGTTGTGCTCTTCAATGCCGGTAGCGACGGCGAAAATGTTCGGGTCGAAAATGATGTCTTCCGGCGGGAAGCCGACGCGCTCGGTCAGAATGTTATAGGCGCGGCGGCAGATCTCGAACTTGCGCTCGCGGGTGTCCGCCTGCCCCACTTCGTCGAACGCCATCACTACCACCGCGGCACCGTAGCGGCGCACCAGTTTGGCGTGATGGATAAAGGCCTCTTCGCCCTCCTTCATCGAGATCGAGTTGACGATGCCCTTGCCCTGAATGCACTTCAGGCCTTTCTCGATAACGGACCACTTGGAGGAGTCGATCATGATCGGCACCCGGGCGATATCCGGCTCGCCGGCGATCAGGTTAAGGAAGCGCACCATCGCCGCTTCGGCGTCGAGCATCCCCTCGTCCATGTTGATGTCGATGATCTGCGCGCCGCTCTCGACCTGCTGGCGCGCCACGTCGAGCGCCTCGTTGTATTTCTCTTCTTTGATCAGGCGCTTGAATCGCGCCGAACCGGTGACGTTGGTGCGCTCGCCGACGTTGACGAACAGGGTGTTGGCGTCGATGGTCAGCGGCTCCAGGCCCGCCAGGCGGCAGGCGACCGGGATCTCCGGCAACCGGCGCGGCGGCACGCCCTCCACCGCGTTGGCCATCGCGGCGATATGTTCCGGCGTGGTGCCGCAGCAGCCGCCGATGATATTGAGGAAGCCGGCCTGCGCCCACTCCCCGACCTGGCGCGCCATCTCGGCTGCATCCAGATCGTACTCGCCGAAGGCGTTCGGCAAACCGGCGTTCGGGTGCGCGGTGACGTAGGTCTCCGAAATGCGCGCCAGCTCGGCGACGTACTGACGCAGTTCGTCCGGGCCCAGGGCGCAGTTCAGGCCGAAGGTCAGCGGCTTAACGTGGCGCAGCGAATTGTAAAACGCTTCGGTCGTCTGGCCGGACAAGGTGCGGCCGGAGGCGTCGGTGATGGTGCCGGAAATCATGATCGGCAGTTCCACCCCCAGCGCTTCGAATTCGGTTTCCACTGCAAAAGCGGCGGCCTTGGCATTCAGGGTGTCGAAGATGGTTTCGATCATGATCAGATCGACGCCGCCCTCCACCAGCGCGCGGGTCGATTCGCGGTAAGCCGCCACCAGCTCATCGAACGAGATGTTGCGGAACGCCGGATCGTTGACGTTCGGCGAGATGGACGCAGTGCGGTTGGTCGGCCCCAGCACCCCGGCGACGTAGCGCGGTTTTTCCGGCGTGCGCGCCGTCCACTCATCGGCGCAGGCGCGCGCCAGACAGGCGGCCTGATAGTTAATCTCGGCGGACAGCGACTCCATGTGGTAGTCGGCCATGGCGATGGAGGTGGAGTTGAAAGTATTGGTCTCAAGGATATCGGCGCCCGCCTCGAGATAGGCGTAATGAATGGCGGTGATCACTTCCGGCTTGGTCAGCACCAGCAGATCGTTATTGCCTTTCAGATCGCTGCGCCAGTCGGCGAAACGCTCACCGCGGAAATCGCGCTCGTCCAGACGGTAGCTCTGGATCATGGTGCCCATGCCGCCGTCCAACACCAAAATGCGCTGCGCTAACTGGCGGCGCAGTTGTTCTACTCGATTCGTCACTGTAACCCCTTCCATTGCCATCCAGCCCATCGCTCAACTGCCGCAAAAACCAACGAGTCATCCTAGCACAGCTTGTAGGGACAAAGGGCCGGGCGACAATTGAGAGTTTTTCAGGTTGTGCGCCAACACCTCCGATGAGCTGGCGGCGACTTGCAATTCATCGACAAAAAACGAAAATGAATTCCATCATACGGAAAAAGGAATCTCACCCATGGCCACCCCTGCTCCCGCCAAACGCGGCAAGAAGCCCCGCGCAGCAGCCCCGGCCGCCAGTGCGGCGACCGGCCAGGTACAATCGTTGACCCGTGGCCTGAAGCTGTTGGAATACATTTCGGAAGCCCAGGGCAACGTGGCGCTGACCGATCTGGCGCAGCAGGCCGGCCTGCCGAATTCCACCACCCACCGCCTGCTCACCACCATGCAGCAGCAGGGATTCGTGCGCCAGGTCGGCGATCTCGGCCTGTGGACCATCGGCTCGCACGCCTTTGTGGTCGGCAGCAGCTTCCTGCAAAGCCGCAACCTGCTGGCGATGGTGCATCCGACGCTGCGGCGCCTGATGGAAGAGTCCGGCGAAACCGTCAACCTGGCGGTGCTGGATACCAGCGAGTACCAGGCAATCATCATCGATCAGGTGCAGTGTACGGCGCTGATGCGCATGTCGGCGCCGATCGGCGGTAAACTGCCGATGCACGCCTCCGGCGCCGGCAAGGCGTTCCTCGCCACCCTGCCGGACGATCAGGTGACCAAACTGCTGCACAAGAAAGGCATGCATACCTACACGCCGCACACCCTGACGCCGCACAACCTGAAAGAGGGGCTGGCGCAGATCCGCAAACAGGGCTTCTCCTTTGACGACGAAGAGCACGCGCTCGGCCTGCGCTGCGTGGCGGCCTGTATCTTCGACGAGCACCGTGAAGCCTTCGCCGCCATCTCCATCTCCGGCCCGGTGTCGCGCATCACCGACGATCGCGTGATCGAACTGGGGGCGCTGGTGATCCACGCGGCGAAAGAGATCAGCCTGGCCTACGGCGGCGTGCGCTGATCCTACCCCTCCGAGGGCGCCCCTGCGCGCCCTCTCTCCCGATTCCTTGCTCTGTTGTCAGCATGTAACAGGCTATCGGCATCCTGTTTAGCACACGGGAAAAAAGCTTGAAGCCGATCACAGTTAACGATCCTCACGGCGAAAGCCCATTGCAACCGCTCACACTTCCTTCGACAATGTTACCGATAACATGTTACCGGTAACAATCAAGCTGAACGAAGGTAACGTCACCCGGTGTTTTGGAGCCAAGCCATGACCAACAATCAAAATCGCATTTACGTCGTTATGGGCGTTTCCGGCAGCGGTAAGTCCGCCGTCGCCGCCGCCGCGGCCCGCCAACTCTCCGCCGGCTTCCTCGACGGCGACTTCCTGCATCCGCGCAGCAACATCCTGAAAATGGCCGCCGGCGACGCGTTGAACGACGACGATCGCGCCCCGTGGCTGGCCGCGCTCAACGATGCCGCCTTCGCCATGCAGCGCACCAACAACGTGTCGATCATCGTCTGCTCGGCGCTGAAAAAGCAGTATCGCGACCGCCTGCGCGCCGGCAACGGCAACCTGTCGTTTATCTACCTGCACGGCGAGTTCCCGGTGATCGAATCCCGCCTGGCGGCGCGTAACGGCCACTTCTTCAAACCGCAGATGCTGGTCACCCAGTTCGCCGCGCTGGAGCAACCGGGCGCCGACGAAAGCGACGTGATGGCGATCGACATCAACCAGCCGCTGGACGCGGTGATCGCCGATACCGTGCGCCATATCCAGAGCTTCCTGCCGCAGGACGTGTGCGCGTGAGTACCGTTACGCTGGTCGGTACCGCAGTCGGCTCGGTTTTACTGCTGTTATTCCTGGTGATGAAGGCGCGCATGCACGCCTTCGTCGCGCTGATGCTGGTGTCCATCGCCGCCGGCATTTTCTCCGGCATGCCGCTGGACCATATCGCCGACACCATGCAAAAAGGCATGGGCGACACGCTGGGCTTTCTGGCGATCGTGGTGGCGCTGGGGGCGATGTTCGGCAAGATCCTGCATGAGGTCGGCGCGCTCGATCAAATTGCGGCGCAATTGCTGAAACGATTCGGACAAAGCAAGGCGCACTATGCGCTCGGCATCGCCGGCCTGATCTGCGCGCTGCCGCTGTTCTTCGACGTGGCGGTGGTGCTGCTGATCGGCATCGTGTTCGCCGTGGCGCGCCGCACCGACGGCAATATCGTCAAGCTGGCGATCCCGCTGTTCGCCGGCGTGGCCGCCGCCGCCTCCTTCCTGCTGCCGGGGCCGGTGCCGATGCTGCTGGCTTCGCAGATGAAGGCCGACTTCGGCTGGATGATCGCCATCGGCCTGGTGGCGGCGGTGATCGGCATGCTGATCGCCGGCCCGCTGTACGGCAGCTTTATCAGCCGTTTCGTCAACTGGCCAATGCCGCCGGAAGAGAACGAGCCGACGCTGACCAAGGGCAATCTGCCGTCATTCGGCTTCAGCCTGGCGCTGGTGCTGTGCCCGCTGGTGCTGGTCGGCATGAAAACCATCGGCGCGCGGCTGGTCACTCCGGGTTCACAGCTGCAGCAGTGGCTGGAGTTTATCGGCCACCCGTTCACCGCCATCCTGCTGGCCTGCCTGATCGTGATTTACGGCCTGGCGAAACCGCGCGGCATGAGCAACGAACAGACGCTGGCCATCTGCTCCGCCGCGGTGCAACCGGCCGGGATCATCCTGCTGATGACCGGCGCCGGCGGGGTGTTCAAACAGATCCTGGTGGATTCCGGCGTAGGGCCAGCGCTGGGTGACGCTATGATCGGCGCCGGCCTGCCGATCGCCGTGGCCGCCTTTGCGCTCTCCGCCATGGTGCGGGTGATTCAGGGCTCGGCCACCGTCGCCTGCCTGACCACCGTCGGCCTGGTGCTGCCGGTCACCAGCCAGCTCGGATTGAACGGCGGGCAGCTGGCCGCGCTGGCTATCTGTATCGCCGGCGGCTCCATCGTGCTGAGCCACGTCAACGACGCCGGTTTCTGGCTGTTCGGCAAGTTCACCGGCGCCAACGAACTGCAAACGCTGAAAACCTGGACGGTGATGGAAACGATTCTGGGCAGCGTCGGCGGCGCTATCGGCATGATGGCATTCACGATGTTTTAAATCCCAAATCGCCCCCGGCCTTGCACACCAGGGCTGCAAATCACCACCGGGGGCACCGCCACAGGCGGCGACTATAACAACAGCAATGTGAGGAAGGCATGATTAACCCAACCTTGTCCCGTGTCACACAGCGCATCACCCACCGTTCCCAGGCCAGCCGTGCCGCCTATCTGGCGCGTATCGAAGCGGCCCGTTCCCAAACCGTCCACCGCGCGCAGCTGGCCTGCGGCAACCTGGCCCACGGCTTCGCCGCCTGTCAGCCCGATGACAAGACGGCGCTGAAAAACATGGTGCGCAGCGATATCGCCATCATCACCGCCTATAACGACATGCTGTCGGCCCACCAGCCGTACGAACACTACCCGCAGCGGCTGAAACAGGCGCTGCAGGCGGTGGGCGCCGTGGGCCAGGTAGCCGGCGGCGTGCCGGCGATGTGCGACGGCGTGACGCAGGGGCAGGACGGCATGGAGCTGTCGCTGATGAGCCGTGACGTGATCGCCATGTCGGCCGCCGTCGGCCTGTCGCACAACATGTTCGACGGCGCGCTGTTCCTCGGCATCTGCGACAAGATCGTGCCCGGGCTGGTGATGGCCGCCCTCTCCTTCGGCCACCTGCCCGCGCTGTTCGTGCCGGCCGGCCCGATGAGCAGCGGTTTACCCAACAAGGAAAAGGTGCGCGTGCGCCAGCTGTACGCCGAGGGCAAGGCCGACCGCCTGGCGCTGCTGGAAGCCGAGGCCGCGTCCTATCACGGCATCGGCACCTGCACCTTCTACGGCACCGCCAACACCAACCAGATGGTGATGGAAGTGATGGGCCTGCACCTGCCGGGCGCCTCTTTCGTACATCCGGACACGCCGCTGCGCGACGCGCTGAACGACGCCGCCGCGCGCCAGGTGACGCGACTGACCGACACCGCCGGCAACTACCTGCCGATCGGCCGCCTGGTGGACGAGAAAGTGGTGGTAAACGGCATCGTCTCGCTGCTGGCCACCGGCGGCTCCACCAACCTGACCATGCATCTGGTGGCGATGGCGCGCGCAGCAGGCATCATCATTACCTGGGACGATTTCTCGGAGCTGTCGGAAGCGGTGCCGCTGCTGTGCCGCATCTATCCGAACGGCCCGGCCGACATCAACCAGTTCCAGGCCGCCGGCGGCGTGCCGCTGGTGGTGCGCGAGCTGCTGCAACACGGGCTGCTGCACGAAGACGTGCACACCGTGGCCGGTTTCGGCCTGCACCGCTACACCCAGGAACCCTGGCTGGATAATGGCCAGCTGGTGTGGCGTGAAGGCGTGGCCGGCTCGCTCGACGCCAGCGTGATCGCCAGCGTCGCTCAGCCGTTTGAGCATCACGGCGGCACCAAAGTGATGACCGGCAATCTGGGCCGTGCGGTGATGAAAACCTCGGCGGTGCCCGCCGACAACCAGATTATCGAAGCGCCGGCGGTGGTGTTCGACAGCCAGCACGACATCGTGCCGGCGTTCGAAGCCGGCAAGCTGGATCGCGATTGCGTGGTGGTGGTGCGCTTCCAGGGGCCACAAGCCAACGGCATGCCGGAGCTGCACAAGCTGATGCCGCCGCTGGGCGTGCTGATGGATCGCGGCTTCAAAGTGGCGCTGGTGACCGACGGCCGCCTGTCAGGCGCCTCCGGCAAGGTGCCTTCCGCCATCCACGTCACCCCGGAAGCCTATACCGGCGGCCTGCTGGCGAAAGTGCGCGACGGCGATCCGATCCGCGTCAACGGCCGCAGCGGCGAGCTGCAGGTGCTGGTCGACGCCGACGAACTGGCCCAGCGCGCGCCATGCCAGCCCGATCTGAGCGCAGAACACATCGGCTGCGGCCGCGAGCTGTTCGGCGCGCTGCGCAGCCAGCTGTCCGGCGCCGAGCAGGGCGCCTGCTGCATCAAATTTTAATCGATAGCCTGGCCGCATCGCCGCCTGGCGGCGGCCACAGAGGAGAACGTCATCATGAACCAATGGAAAACAAGCGCCGAGCAGATCCTGACGGCGGGGCCGGTGGTGCCGGTCATCGTGATCAACAAGCTGGAACATGCGGTACCGCTGGCGAAAGCGCTGGTCGCCGGCGGCGTGCGGGTGCTGGAAGTGACGCTGCGCACCGCCTGCGCCATGGACGCCATTCGCGCCATCGCCCAAGAAGTGCCGGAAGCGATCATCGGCGCCGGTACCGTGATCAATCCCCAGCAGCTGCGTGAAGTGACCGAGGCCGGTGCGCAGTTCGCCATCAGCCCGGGGCTGACCGACGAGCTGCTCAAGGCGGCCACCGCCGGGTCCATTCCGCTTATTCCGGGCATCAGCACCGTTTCCGAGCTGATGCTGGGCATGGATTACGGCCTGCGCGAGTTTAAATTCTTCCCGGCGGAAGCCAACGGCGGCGTAAAAGCACTGCAGGCGATCGGCGGCCCGTTCCCGCAGGTGCGCTTCTGCCCGACCGGCGGCATCTCACCGGACAATTACCGCAGCTATCTGGCGCTGAAAAGCGTGCTGTGCATCGGCGGCTCTTGGCTGGTGCCGGCGGACGCGCTGGAAAGCGGCGACTACGCCCGCATCACCGAACTGGCGCGCGCCGCCGTCGCGGGCGCCCAGTCCTGATTTACATCGCAGCGGTGGCGGCCGGCAGCGCCGCCCCGCTGCGCTGGCTGAACCGCTGCTTCTTGCGGTAAGCGAACACGTCTTCCACGTGCCCCTCGCGGATGCGCTGCTGCAACCCGCGCCAATACTCAGCGGTAAACAGATCGCTGTGCAACTCCTCAAACACCTGCCGAATGCGCCGATCGCCGCACAGGAAGTGGCGGAACTCCTCCGGGAACACGTCATTGGGCGCGATGCTGTACCACGGCTCACTGGCCAGCTCGTCCTCCGGATAACGCGGCGGCGGAATGTCGCGGAAGTTAACCTCGGTCATGTAGCAAATTTCGTCGTAGTCGTAGAACACCACCCGCCCGTGGCGCGTCACGCCAAAGTTCTTGAACAGCATGTCGCCGGGGAAGATATTGGCGGCGGCCAGCTGCTTGATGGCATTGCCGTACTCTTCGATCGCATCGCGCATCTGCTGATCGTTGGCCTGCTCCAGATACAGGTTCAGCGGCGTCATGCGCCGTTCCATATACAGGTGCTTGATCACGATGCGATCGCCGAGATCTTCCAGTTTGCCCGGCACTTCGCGCTGCAGTTCCGCCAACAGCGCCGGGCTGAGGCGCGCCTTGTCGACGACGAAATTCTCGTACTCCTGGGTATCCGCCATGCGCCCGACGCGATCGTGCTCTTTCACCAGCTGATAGCAGGCCATCACCTGCGCCTGCGTCACCTCTTTTTGCGGGGCGAACTCGTCCTTGATCACTTTGAATACCCGGTCGAAAGACGGCAAGGTGAACACCAGCATCACCATGCCCTTCACCCCCGGCGCGATGATAAATTGCTCCTGCGACTGCGCCATAAAGGTCAGGTATTCGCGATAGCATTCGGTTTTGCCATGCTTCTGGCAGCCGATCGCCATGTACAGCTCGGCGGTGGTTTTGCCCGGCAGGATCTCACGCAGCCACTCCACCATCGCCGCCGGCAGCGGCGCGTAGACCATGAAATAAGAACGGGCGAAGCCGAAGACGATGCTGGCCTCAGCCTTACCGGTCAGGCAGGCGTCGATAAACAGCGCGCCCGATTCGCTGTGGTGGATAGGCAGCAAGAACGGATAAACGCCGTCGGCCAGGCGCAGCTTGCCGACCAGCCAGGCGGCCTTGTTGCGGTAGAACAGTTCGTTGGCGATCTGGAAGGTTGCCCCCGCCAGCTGCTGTGCGCTGAAGGCGCGTTGCAGCGCCTGAGTGATGTAGCGAATATCGCGCGTCAAATCCTCCCACGGCAGCCGCAGCGGCAGATCGCTCAGTACGCTGCGCAGCATCGCCGGCAGATCGCCATTGGGCGTGAAATCGCGCGCCAGCGGACGCGGAATATCGCGAAAGCGCCGCTCCGGCTGCGAACTGAAGACGAACAGCTTGTCCGGCGTCAGATCGCGGTGCTTGAACAGCCGGCAGTAGACCGAGTTAAAGAAGCTTTCGGCGATTTCGAAACGCGGATAGTCCGGTAGCAGGTCGATATAGACCGCTTTGACCCGGCTGGGGAAGTCGGCGTCGAAGTATTTCTGCCCGGTGATGCATTTGAGCTGCTCCACCACCAGGCCGACGTGATGGTCGTACAGATGGATGCGCTTTTTCATCGCCTGCTGCACCGCCGGCCAGTCCGCCTGCTCGAAGCGCTGCTGCGCGCCGGCGGTCACTTCCAGAAAGCGGCCGTACTGCGCATCGAAGCCCTGCAGGATCGTCTGTGCGATCAACAACTCCAGTTTTGCCGCCATCCTTACCCCCGCCAGAAAAAGAAGCCTGCGCATGCAGGCTCCGGGTGAAACGTCTTCAAGCTTGCCGCATCAGAACTGCTGTTCTTCCGTCGAACCGGTCAGCGCGGTGACCGAAGAGGCGCCGCCCTGAATGATGGTGGTGACCTTGTCGAAGTAGCCGGTACCCACCTCTTGCTGGTGCGACGCGAAGGTGTAGCCGCGATCCACCGCGGCGAACTCCGCCTGCTGCACCTTCTCGACGTAGTGTTTCATGCCCTCGCCCTGCGCATAGGCGTGCGCCAGGTCGAACATGTTGAACCACATGCTGTGGATGCCCGCCAGCGTGATGAACTGATATTTGTAGCCCATGTCCGACAGCGCCTGCTGGAAGCGGGCGATGGTCTGGTCGTCGAGGTTCTTCTTCCAGTTGAACGACGGCGAGCAGTTGTAGGCCAGCAGCTTGCCCGGGTATTTGGCGTGGATGGCGTCGGCGAAGCGCTGAGCGGCATCCAGATCCGGCGTTGAGGTTTCGCACCACACCATATCCGCGTAAGGGGCGTAAGCCAGGCCGCGGCTGATCGCCTGCTCGACGCCGGCATGGGTACGGAAGAAGCCTTCCGCCGTGCGCTCGCCGGTGACGAAGGCGCTGTCATACGGATCGCAATCGGAAGTCAGCAGGTCGGCCGCATCGGCGTCGGTGCGGGCGATCACCAGCGTCGGCACGCCGAGCACGTCGGCCGCCAGGCGCGCGGCGACCAGTTTCTGGATCGCTTCTTGCGTGGGCACCAGCACTTTACCGCCCATATGGCCGCATTTCTTCACCGCCGCCAGCTGGTCTTCAAAGTGCACCCCGGCGGCGCCGGCGGTGATCATCGCTTTCATCAGCTCGAAGGCGTTCAGCACGCCGCCGAAGCCGGCTTCCGCATCGGCGACGATCGGCAGGAAATAATCGGTGTAGCCTTTGCTGCCCGGCTCAATCTGGTTAGCCCATTGGATCTGATCGGCGCGGCGGAAGGTATTGTTGATGCGCTCGACGACCTTCGGCACCGAGTCCACCGGATACAGCGACTGGTCAGGGTACATGGCCGCCGCGCTGTTGGCGTCCGCCGCCACCTGCCAACCGGACAGGTAGATAGCCTCGACGCCGGCTTTGGCCTGCTGCAGCGCCTGGCCGCCGGTCAGCGCGCCCAGGCAGTTCACGTAGCCTTTGCGCGCCTTGCCGTTCAACAATGCCCACAGTTTGGCGGCGCCGTTTTGCGCCAGGGTGCATTCCGGGTTGACCGAACCGCGCAGGTTGATCACGTCTTCGGCGCTGTAAGGGCGAGTGATGCCTTCCCAACGGGCCGATTTCCATTCCTGTTCCAGCTGCTGGATCTGTTGAGAGCGAGAGGTAGACATAATTTTTATCCTTTCAGTCGTGTAGGGTTAATTGGGAAAACTCAGGCCAGCAGCTCATAGCCGGGCAGCGTCAGGAAATCGATTAATTCATCTTGCGTGGTGATGCGCTCCATCAGGCGCGCCGCCTCTTCGAACCGGCCGGCGTTAAAGCGCGCTTCCCCCACTTCTTCACGCACCACCAACATCTCTTCTTGCAGCATCTGGCGGAACAGCGCCTTGGTGACCGGGCGCCCGTCGCTCAGGCTCTTCTCGTGGTGGATCCACTGCCAGATTGACGTACGGGAGATTTCCGCCGTCGCCGCATCTTCCATCAAACCGTAAATCGGCACGCAACCGTTGCCGGAGATCCAGGCTTCGATGTACTGTACCGCCACGCGGATATTGGCGCGCATCCCCGCCTCGGTGCGTTCGCCGTCGCACGGTGCCAGCAGCTGTGCGGCGCTGATCGGCGCGTCTTGCTCACGCAGCACCTCCAGCTGGTTTTGGCGATCGCCCAATGCTTTGCCAAATACCTCCATCACCGTATCCGCCAGCCCCGGGTGCGCCACCCAGGTGCCGTCGTGGCCGTTGCTGGCCTCCAGCTCTTTGTCCGCCCGTACCTTATTCAACACCCAGTCATTTTTCTCGGCGTCTTTGCTCGGGATAAACGCCGCCATACCGCCCATGGCGAACGCGCCGCGCTTGTGACAGGTTTTGATCAACAGACGCGAATAGGCGCTGAGGAAAGGTTTCTCCATGGTCACCGACTGACGATCCGGCAGCACGCGATCGCCATGATTCTTCAGCGTTTTGATGTAGCTGAAGATGTAATCCCAGCGGCCGCAGTTCAGGCCGACGATGTGGTCGCGCAGGTGGTAGAGAATTTCGTCCATCTGGAACACCGCCGGCAGGGTTTCGATCAGCACGGTCGCTTTGATGGTGCCGCGCGGCAGATCGAAACGATCCTCGGTAAAGCTGAAGACATCACTCCACCAGGCCGCCTCTTCCCAGGACTGGGTTTTCGGCAGATAGAAATACGGCCCGCTGCCCTTGGCCAGCAGCTGGCGATAGTTGTGGTAGAAGTACAGCGCGAAATCGAACAGGCCGCCGGGAATGGCTTCATCACGCCACAGCACGTGTTTTTCCGGCAAATGCAGGCCGCGCACGCGAGCGATCAATACCGCCGGGTTCGGTTTCAGCTGGTAGATTTTGCCTGCTTCATTGGTGTAGGAAATGGTGCCGTTAACCGCATCGTGCAGGTTAATTTGGCCGTCGATGACTTTGTCCCAGCTTGGCGCCAGCGAGTCTTCGAAGTCTGCCATGAACACTTTTACGTTGGCATTAAGCGCATTGATCACCATCTTGCGCTCAACCGGCCCGGTGATCTCGACCCGGCGGTCACGCAGATCTTGTGGAATGCCGCGGATCTGCCAATCACCTTCGCGAATGGAAGTGGTTTCCGAAATAAATCCCGGCAGTTCGCCGCGATCGATATTTTGCTGCCAGCGGACACGCGCCGCCAGCAGCTCGTTGCGCCGCGGCGTGAATTTCCCCACCAGTTCCGCCAGGAATTCAACTGCTTCATCGGTCAACACCTGGCGCTCCGCTGCGGCGAAACCCTGCGTAAACCTTAACTCCGTGCCTGCTATCTGTTGTGTCATGACCTTGCTCCTTCCCATCGTTGCGCTCGCGCGACCGGCGCATTTTCATCAGAAATCACTGTGGATCAGGGTGGATGAAACGATCCTCAACTGGTCAGATCTCATCCCGATAGCTCTAAGAATACTCAACAAAAAATAAAAATCAAAAACCATTTCCATTTTATTATTAAATATTTTATTAACACTTTATTATCAATTGGTTAGATAAAATAACAATAATGACAGGTAAGGAAATCGCTTCCATCAGAGTGATAAAGATGCGCTAACGCCTTGTTTAACAATGGACTTTAAGGAGGTGTGACGGAGAAAAAGAGGATCGTTCAGAGGATCAACGGCGCGGCGGCCTCGATTCAGCCGCCGGCGAGCAGAAAAAATCAGTCGAGCGTCGGATTCATATGGCGCAGATCATACGGCGTGATCTGGTAGACGTAATAGTTGAGCCAGTTGGAGAACAGCAGATGGCCATGGCTGCGCCAGGTGGCTTTCGGTGTCAGTGCGGGGTTGTCATCGGGGAAGTAGTTGAGTGGAACGGCGGGATCGAGGCCGGCTTCGTTATCGCGACAATACTCTCCTGCCAGGGTCAGCGTATCGTATTCCGGATGGCCGGTGACAAACGCCAGGCGCTTGTCCTTGCTGGCAAACAGGTAGGCGCCGGCCTGCTCGGATTCGGCCAGAACATCCAGGTCGGTATATTGACGAATCACCTCGGTCGGGAAATCGGCATAGCGTGAATGCGGCGCCAGGAAGCTTTCGTCGAAGCCGCGTGTCAGCAACGCATGCTGCTGCAGCGTTTGGTGCGGATAAACGCCGGAGAGCTTCACCTCGCGCGTCATCTTGGGAATGCCATACAGAATATTCAACGCCGCCTGTACCGCCCAGCACACGAACAGCGTGGAGGTAACGTGGTGCTTGGCCCAGTCGATCACGCGCTCGATCTGCGGCCAGTAGGCAACATCGCAGAAATCGACCAGCCCCAACGGCGCGCCGGTAACGATCAAACCATCGAAGTTCTCGTTCTGGATATCCTCGAAGTCGCAGTAGAAGTTATTCAGATGCTCGGCCGGCGTGTTCTTCGATTCGCGGCTATCGATACGCAGCAGCTGGATATCAATCTGCAGCGGCGAGTTGGACAGCAGGCGCAAAAACTGGTTTTCCGTTTCGATCTTCTTTGGCATCAGGTTGAGGATCAGCATTTTCAGTGGCCTGATTTCCTGTGTTTTTGCCCGCGAGGATGTCATCACGAAGACATTCTCACCGCGCAAGAAATTGACCGCAGGTAACTCATCAGGAACACGAATCGGCATTGCTTAACCCTCACACATCCATTTATACGTTTAGACTTCTAGATGCCCGAAGATAGCGTTTTTTTCCGTCGATGTCGAGCATTCGGCGGAAAGGTGAAAATGTTTCATTGCGCGCTCTGCGCCAAGATATGAGGAGGGGGAGTAAAGGGACTGAAAAGCAAAAAGGCCATCCTTTCGGATGGCCTCTTGGCTTATTTGATGCTTGGCAGTGTCCTACAGTATTCGTCTCATCCTGAGACTCTCCCCTGCGGGGCCGCCGCACGCGGCGTTAAGGCCCGTTCCCGACGGGCCTTTCGCATGCCCATGCTCGAGCAGAACACCAAATAACAGACAAAACAAAAAGCCCCATGCTTTCGCATGAGGCTTGTTGTTTTATTTGATGCTTGGCAGTGTCCTACTCTCGCATGGGGAGACCCCACACTACCATCGGCGCTACGGCGTTTCACTTCTGAGTTCGGCATGGGGTCAGGTGGGACCACCGCGCTATTGCCGCCAAGCAAATTCTTTTTTCTGCCGAACTTCTAAACCCACTTTAAATAAAGTGGTGCTGATACCCAGAGTCGAACTGGGGACCTCACCCTTACCAAGGGTGCGCTCTACCAACTGAGCCATATCAGCACGCTTAATTTGATGCCTGGCAGTGTCC
>NZ_RXKV01000017.1:0-36845 GCF_016805595.1 Serratia sp. 4542 | reverse complement strand
CTGCCAGGCATCAAACAAAGCAAAAAGCCCTGAACGTCAGTTCAGGGCTTTTTGCTATGCGTAAAATAAATATCCTGACTGTATCTATTACTTTGAAAAATACCTTTTTGGCATATGTAGCTTAGTCTTATAAGGAAGCATAATGTTTTTTGTCGGGGAAATAGCCAGATCAATATATAATTGATAGCTTCAGATTATTATTTAAATAATAAAAATGCCTATTTATTAATATGTTGATGAGAATTATCCGGTTATATCAAAGATAAATCTTAATTCTTCAGTGTATTATTCGATAAATTTCACGTTAATTAAAACAAATATTAGCCAGACGCCTCGAATCGAGTAGACTAGGCGAAAGATTATTTCCGTATAGGTACTGAACGTTATGTCTACTGAAAGCGCGTCTTTAAAAAACCACAATACGTTTGCGCTCCCGGTCAACGCAGCGCACCTGATCATAGCCGATAGAATTGAGCAGATGCTCAAGGTTTGGCAACAAACGCGCAAGCGTCAGGAGCCGCTGCTGATTCTCGGTGAAGGTAGCAACGTGCTGTTCCTGGAGGATTTTTCGGGCACGGTCATGGTCAATCAGCTAAAGGGTATCGACGTCCGGGAAGATAGTGATGCCTGGCATCTCCACGTCAGCTCCGGTGAGAATTGGCATGATCTGGTGCAATATACGCTGCAGGCCGGGATCTGCGGTCTGGAGAACCTGGCGTTGATTCCTGGATTGGCCGGCTCCGCGCCTATCCAGAACATCGGCGCCTACGGCGTCGAATTGAAAGACGTTTGCGAGTATGTCGACCTGCTGGATTTCTCTACCGGCGCTATCGATCGCATTCCGGCTGCCGAATGTGGTTTCGGCTACCGGGAAAGTATTTTCAAACACCGTTTCCAAACCGGACATGTCATTGTCGGGCTGGGTTTACGCCTCAACAAACAGTGGCAACCCAAATTGAGCTACGGCGATCTTGCTAAGCTGGATCCCGCTACGGTGACGCCGCTTCAGGTATTTGAATCCGTATGCGCCATGCGCCGCAGCAAGCTGCCCGATCCGCGTGAAACCGGCAATGCCGGCAGCTTCTTCAAGAATCCGCTGGTGAACGCAGAGAAAGCCGCAGAACTCATCGCCAAATATCCTGGCATACCGCATTATCCGCAGCAGGATGGCCAGGTGAAGCTGGCCGCCGGCTGGCTTATCGACCAATGCGAGCTGAAAGGATATCGTCTCGGTGGTGCTGCGGTACACCGCCAGCAGGCGCTGGTGCTGGTGAACATCGACAACGCCCACAGCCAGGATGTGGTGGCGCTGGCGCGCCATGTACGCAAGACGGTGGCCGATAAATTTGGCGTCTGGCTGGAGCCTGAGGTGCGTTTTATTGGCGCGACCGGTGAGCTGAATGCCGTGGCGGTGCTGTCATGAAAGATACCAAGGTTCCGTTAAAACTGATCGCGCTGCTGGCCGACGGCGAATTCCATTCCGGGGAACACCTCGGTGAGTCACTCGGCATGAGCCGTGCTGCGATCAATAAGCATATTCAAACCATTCGCGAGTGGGGGCTGGATGTTTTTACCGTGCCTGGCAAAGGTTACAGCCTGCCTGGTGCCATCCAGCTGTTGGAAGCCGAGCGTATCCTCAGCCTGCTGGAAGACAAGCGTGTAAGCGTGTTGCCGGTGGTCGATTCCACCAACCAATACTTGCTGGACCGCATCGCCGAATTGCACTCCGGTGACGCCTGCGTCGCTGAATACCAACAGGCGGGGCGTGGGCGCCGCGGGCGGCAGTGGATCTCGCCATTCGGCGCTAATTTATACCTGTCGATGTTCTGGCGCTTGGAGCAAGGCCCGGCGGCGGCAATGGGGCTTAGCCTGGTGATCGGGATGGTGATGGCGGAAGTTCTGCAGCGTCTCGGTGCGGCAGACGTGCGCGTTAAGTGGCCTAACGATCTTTATCTGAACGATCGTAAACTGGCGGGGATCCTGGTCGAACTGACGGGAAAAACCGGCGATGCGGCTCAACTGGTCATCGGTGCCGGCATTAACCTGGCGATGCGGGATACCAACGCCAGCGCCATTACCCAGGGCTGGATTAACCTGCAGGAAGCGGGAATTCAGATCGATCGCAATGAGCTGGCTGCAACCCTGCTCAATGAGCTGCGTCAGTCGTTGAAACAGTTTGAGATAGACGGACTGGCGCCATTTATCGGTCGCTGGCGTACCCTGGATAACTTTATCGACAGACCGGTCAAGCTCCTGATTGGCGAGCGGCAGATTGTGGGCATCGCCCGAGGTATCGATTCGCAGGGGGCGCTACTACTGGAACAAGACGGAGAGATAAAACCCTTCATCGGCGGGGAGATATCACTGCGCAGTGCGGAATAGTTAGAGAAAGGGGGACGGCAACGTCCCCTGAATCGATCGGTAGGCTTACTTTCTTAAACGCACGCTTTCAACGGCGTGGTTAGCGCTTTTGGTCATGATCAGGCTGGCTCTCTCGCGCGTAGGCAGTATATTCTGCTGCAAATTCAATCCGTTAATTTCATTCCACAATTGCGTGGCGATATTAATCGCTTCCGGTTCCGGCAATTTTGAATAGTGATGGAAATAAGAATCGGGATTGGAAAATGCGCCCTGACGGAATTTCAGGAAGCGATTGATATACCAGCTTTGCAATAGCGTCTCCGGGGCATCAACATATATAGAGAAGTCGACAAAATCGGAAACGAATACGCGATGCGGATCGTGAGGGTAATCCATACCGCTTTGCAATACGTTAAGCCCTTCCAGGATCAGAATATCCGGCTGCTCGATGACTTTATTGCCCTCGGGCACAACGTCATAGATCAAATGGGAATAAACCGGGGCGGTGACGCGTTTGGCGCCGGATTTCACTTCCGACACGAATTTCACCAGGCTATGCATATCGTAAGACTGCGGGAAGCCTTTTTTCTTCATCAGGCCGCGTTCGTTCAGCACCTTATTTGGATGCAAGAAACCGTCGGTCGTGATCAGCTCAACGCTGCGGTGTTCCGGCCAGCGGCTCAGCAGTGCCTGCAACAAGCGCGCTGTTGTGCTCTTACCGACGGCTACGCTGCCGGCGATGCCGATGACATAGGGAATTTTTTGCCCGTCGGTGCCGAGGAATTGCTCCAGTACCGCCTGCCGCCGCAGGTTGGAGCTGATATAGAAGTTCAACAGTCGTGACAGCGGCAGATAAATCTGCGCAACTTCTTCCAACGAGAGATCTTCGTTAATCCCTTTCAGTTTAACGATCTCTTCTTCCGACAACGTCAGCGGCACCGAATCTCTCAACGCAGCCCATTGGGTACGATCGAACTGTAGGTAGGGCGTTGCTAAAGATTGATCTCTTTTTATCATAAGCCAAATTCTGCCTGTTAACGCAGGTTGGGAAAGGCGCCGGACGCCAGCTCCAGAGAATAAACAAGCTGCATATTATAGACAGCTTCGTTTTTGGCGTAGACTTTTTTCGCAAAAGTTGTCGATAGGCAGCAGTTTATGTCAATTGTGCGAAGCGGCGCGCAGTTGATAAAGCGGGGTTGCAAGGCGGTATCATCGGGGCCGGATACCGCCTGAAGGCTAGCTGGCGATGGCGCGCGAAGGTTGGTTCACGGCGAACAGGCGTTTGTAATAAATAACGGTTGGATGGTAATGCCCATCGGGCCCTGCCGCATAATCCGGTAGCTCGCCCAAACAGCGATAACCCAGGCTGCGATAAAGCGCTTCTGCTGCCGAACCGGCCTGCGTATCCAGGTACAATAGCCCGCGCTGCTGTTGCAGTGCCGCGTGCTCCAGTGACTTCATCAGCGCCTGACCTACGCCGTTTCGGCGAGCGCGGCTATGCACCAACAGCTTCACTACCTCCGCACGATTACGGCCGTTCGGCTTCTGGCAGAGCTCGAGTTGCACGGTGCCAACGACGCCGCGCTCGTCACGGGCAATCCACAGCAGCAGTTCACCTTTGGCCAAGGCCGGCCGCAGACTGTGGAAGTAGCTTTCGGCGTCTTCGTGAGGGATTAAGGTGTCGTAACCGACAGAAGCGCCGTGCGTGACGGCATCGGTCAACAGGCGGGCCAATTCATCGCGGTAAATCGGTAGCGTAGCGGCGTTGATAGGCACTATTTTCATCGGTCATTCCTCCTGGGATGGGGGTAATGAAGAGAAGCAATAACTGAGCCACAGCGGCGAAAGGCATGGCGACGGCAAAAGGGCGAGGGATCAGTGTAGCCCACGCCGCAGTCCGGGGCAGGTATCCCCTTTTTGGTGCATCGATCCCGCTCACAGTTTACCTGCGCGGGTTAAGTGTTTTGAGAAACCCGACACGGAGAAAGCGGCGCTCAAGGCTTGCAAAAAGTGGATAAAATTGTAGAGAATGATTGCCGCGAGTGATGAATGTTTGCACGCCGCAGGCTGCGAATTGCATGACAGTATGCAAAATTGACTGATTTATGAGCGAAAGTGCGCGTAAAGCAATTTTTTTGTTGCATAGGTCGCCCGCTCTACCTAGAATGCGCTGCACTTGATGCCGGCTTAGCTCAGTAGGTAGAGCAACTGACTTGTAATCAGTAGGTCACCAGTTCGATTCCGGTAGCCGGCACCATTCAAGTCACAAGTAGTTAAAATCTGGTGGGGTTCCCGAGCGGCCAAAGGGAGCAGACTGTAAATCTGCCGTCACAGACTTCGAAGGTTCGAATCCTTCCCCCACCACCAAATCTTGCCTTCGGCGATTAACTGAGATGCGATAAATACCGCAACGGTTGATGGCGGGAGGAGAGGGCGAAAGCCTTCGGCAAGGTTCGAGCTGTGCAGCGCAAGGCGCAGCCGGCCCGAAGGATGCGAGCCGAGTGATGAACAATCCTGCTCCATCCCAAAATTCTACAGAAAAATCAGGTAGCCGAGTTCCAGGATGCGGGCATCGTATAATGGCTATTACCTCAGCCTTCCAAGCTGATGATGTGGGTTCGATTCCCACTGCCCGCTCCAAGATGTGCTGATATAGCTCAGTTGGTAGAGCGCACCCTTGGTAAGGGTGAGGTCGGCAGTTCGAATCTGCCTATCAGCACCACTTCTTAATTTCTCGCCCCCTGATTTTCTTTCTGTTCTGGATTCAACGAGCAAATGCTTGGTTGATGTGGTGATACCACCGATTTATCCGTGTCTTAGAGGGACAATCGATGTCTAAAGAAAAGTTTGAACGTACAAAACCGCACGTTAACGTCGGTACTATCGGCCACGTTGACCACGGTAAAACTACCCTGACTGCAGCGATCACTACCGTACTGGCTAAAACCTACGGCGGTTCTGCACGTGCTTTCGACCAGATCGATAACGCGCCAGAAGAAAAAGCTCGTGGTATCACCATCAACACCTCTCACGTTGAGTATGACACCCCGACTCGTCACTACGCGCACGTTGACTGCCCAGGGCACGCCGACTACGTGAAAAACATGATCACCGGTGCTGCTCAGATGGACGGCGCGATCCTGGTAGTAGCAGCGACTGACGGCCCAATGCCTCAGACCCGTGAGCACATCCTGCTGGGTCGTCAGGTTGGCGTTCCTTTCATCATCGTATTCATGAACAAATGCGACATGGTTGATGATGAAGAGCTGCTGGAACTGGTAGAAATGGAAGTTCGCGAACTGCTGTCCGCGTACGACTTCCCAGGCGACGACCTGCCAGTAATCCGTGGTTCCGCGCTGAAAGCGCTGGAAGGCGAAGCTGAGTGGGAAGCGAAAATCATCGAACTGGCCGAAGCCCTGGACAGCTACATCCCAGAGCCAGAGCGTGCGATCGACAAGCCGTTCCTGCTGCCAATCGAAGACGTATTCTCCATCTCCGGTCGTGGTACCGTTGTTACCGGTCGTGTTGAGCGCGGTATCATCAAAGTTGGCGAAGAAGTTGAAATCGTTGGTATCAAAGACACCGTTAAGTCTACCTGTACTGGCGTTGAAATGTTCCGCAAACTGCTGGACGAAGGCCGTGCTGGTGAGAACGTAGGTGTTCTGCTGCGTGGTATCAAGCGCGAAGAAATCGAACGTGGTCAGGTACTGGCTAAGCCAGGCTCTATCAAGCCACACACCCAGTTCGAATCTGAAGTGTACATCCTGAGCAAAGATGAAGGTGGTCGTCACACGCCATTCTTCAAAGGCTACCGTCCACAGTTCTACTTCCGTACCACTGACGTGACCGGCACCATCGAACTGCCAGAAGGCGTAGAGATGGTAATGCCAGGCGACAACGTGAACATGGTTGTCACCCTGATTCACCCAATCGCGATGGACGACGGTCTGCGTTTCGCAATCCGTGAAGGCGGCCGTACCGTTGGCGCAGGTGTTGTTGCTAAAGTTATCGCTTAATCGCTGATAAAGTTTGACGCGACACGCGGTAAAAGGGCATCATTTGATGCCCTTTTTCTACGCTGTGAACTAGAACCTATCTCATCAGCGATTTTGCAGTCATAATCATTGGTGAGATGGGCTCTTAAACCGTATTGACTGAAATACGTCATAGCGTAAAACACCGGGATAGCGCTGAAGCGGTATCCGATCGGTTTGGTTTGCCTCGCAATGCGAGGCAAAGTTGTTTGTTCTGAATCATCATTGTGACAGGTTGGTTTATGAGTGCGAATACCGAGGCTCAAGGGAGCGGACGCGGCCTGGAAGCGGCAAAGTGGCTGATCGTCGCCGTTCTGTTGGTTGTGGCTATTGTCGGTAACTATTACTACCGTGATTTAAGCCTGCCATTGCGCGCGCTGGCAGTTGTGCTGATCATCGCCGTTGCAGGTGCAGTGGCTCTGATGACCACCAAAGGCAAAGCCACCGTTGCGTTTGCCCGCGAAGCGCGTACCGAAGTACGTAAAGTGATTTGGCCAACTCGTCAGGAAACGCTACACACCACGTTGATCGTTGCCGCGGTAACCGCCGTGATGTCACTGATTCTGTGGGGGCTGGATGGTATTCTGGTCCGTCTGGTGTCGTTTATTACTGGCCTGAGGTTCTAAAATGTCTGAAGCTCCAAAAAAACGTTGGTACGTCGTTCAGGCGTTTTCCGGTTTTGAAGGTCGCGTAGCACAATCGCTGCGTGAACACATCAAACTGCACGATATGGAAGAGCTGTTCGGCGAAGTGATGGTGCCTACGGAGGAAGTGGTTGAAATCCGTGGCGGCCAGCGTCGCAAGAGCGAGCGTAAGTTCTTCCCTGGCTACGTGCTGGTGCAGATGGTGATGAATGACGCCAGCTGGCACCTGGTGCGCAGCGTACCGCGCGTCATGGGGTTCATCGGCGGTACGTCTGACCGTCCTGCGCCAATCAGCGATAAAGAAGTTGATGCGATCATGAACCGCCTGCAGCAGGTTGGTGACAAGCCGCGTCCGAAAACGCTGTTCGAACCGGGCGAGCTGGTGCGCGTCAACGACGGCCCGTTTGCCGATTTCAACGGTGTGGTCGAAGAAGTCGATTACGAGAAGAGCCGCCTGAAAGTTTCCGTTTCCATCTTTGGCCGTGCAACGCCGGTGGAACTGGACTTCAGCCAGGTTGAGAAAGGCTGATCGAATAATCAGCAATGAGTGGCGCGTTGCCGCTTGTCAAAGGCGCGAAATTGAACTACAATTTCGCGCCTTTTGTTTTTAGATGCCTTGCCTGATGCATGTTGGGCGGGGTGAAACACGGGGAGCCTCTTACGAGGCGATACTACCCAAACCGAGGAAATTTAAATGGCTAAGAAAGTACAAGCCTACGTCAAGCTGCAAGTTGCAGCTGGTATGGCGAACCCGAGCCCACCAGTGGGTCCAGCTCTGGGTCAGCAGGGCGTTAACATCATGGAATTCTGTAAGGCATTCAACGCTAAGACTGACAGCGTTGAAAAAGGTCTGCCGATTCCGGTTGTTATCACCGTTTATTCTGATCGCTCCTTCACTTTCGTTACCAAAACCCCGCCAGCAGCAGTTCTGCTGAAAAAAGCGGCTGGTATCAAGTCTGGTTCCGGTAAGCCGAACAAAGACAAAGTAGGTAAAGTGACCCGTGCTCAGGTACGTGAAATCGCAGAAACCAAAGCTGCGGACATGACTGGTTCTGACGTTGAAGCGATGACTCGCTCCATCGAAGGTACCGCTCGTTCCATGGGCCTGGTAGTGGAGGATTAAGAGATGGCTAAGCTGACCAAGCGCATGCGCGTGATCCGTGACAAAGTTGATGCTACTAAACAGTATGACATCACTGAAGCTGTTGCTCTGCTGAAAGAGCTGGCCACCGCTAAATTCGTAGAAAGCGTTGACGTTGCCGTTAACCTCGGCATCGACGCTCGTAAATCTGACCAAAACGTTCGTGGCGCTACCGTTCTGCCACACGGCACCGGTCGTTCCGTTCGCGTTGCCGTATTTGCCCAAGGCGCTAACGCTGAAGCAGCGAAAGCTGCCGGCGCAGAGCTGGTAGGTATGGACGATCTGGCTGACCAGATCAAGAAAGGCGAAATGAACTTCGACGTTGTTATTGCTTCCCCGGATGCAATGCGCGTTGTTGGTCAACTGGGCCAGATCCTGGGTCCACGCGGCCTGATGCCAAACCCGAAAGTGGGTACTGTTACTCCGAACGTTGCTGAAGCAGTGAAAAACGCTAAAGCAGGTCAGGTTCGCTACCGTAACGACAAAAACGGCATCATCCATACCACTATCGGTAAGGTTGATTTCGACGCAGACAAATTGAAAGAAAACCTGGAAGCCCTGCTGGTTGCGCTGAAAAAAGCAAAACCTTCTCAGGCGAAAGGCATGTACATCAAGAAAGTTAGCCTCTCCACCACCATGGGTGCTGGCGTTGCTATCGATCAGAGCGGTCTGTCTGCTGCAGCGAACTAATCGCATTTGCGATTATCGCTTTGACTTGGGGCCAAGATTTGTCTAGAATCTTATGCCCCAAGGTTTTGCTATTGGCTATGCCGTAGGCAAAACAAAGATTTTTCGGTTGGAGCCTGGCCTATCCAGGCCTCCGTCCAAGACCGCAGGTGTATCGCAAGATACTTAATCCTTCCTGCGTAGACGGTGACAGAGCCTAAGAAAATTTTTCTTTTTTATAAAAGAATGTCTTTGCTGGATTCTGCTCACCGTGTTAAGCCGCTCGGCGTGGCGTTTTACAAAGCGCCGAGTGAAGTGAGTTCCGGGGGATTTTCCCCGGCTAATCCAGGAGCAAAAAGCTAATGGCATTAAATCTTCAAGACAAACAAGCGATTGTTGCTGAAGTCAGCGAAGTAGCCAAAGGCGCGCTGTCTGCGGTTGTTGCGGATTCCCGCGGCGTTACCGTAGATAAAATGACTGAACTGCGTAAAGCAGGTCGTGAAGCTGGCGTTTACATGCGTGTTGTTCGCAACACCCTGATGCGTCGCGTAGTTGAAGGCACTCCATTCGAATGCCTGAAAGACACGTTTGTCGGTCCTACCTTGATTGCATTCTCTCACGAACACCCGGGCGCTGCTGCTCGTCTGTTCAAAGAGTTCGCGAAAGCGAATGCAAAATTCGAGGTTAAAGCTGCGGCCTTTGAAGGTGAGCTGATCCCAGCGGCGCAAATCGACCGCCTGGCGACGCTGCCAACTTACGAAGAAGCGATCGCACGCCTGATGGCAACCATGAAAGAAGCCGCTGCCGGCAAACTGGTTCGCACTCTGGCTGCAGTACGCGATCAGAAAGAAGCGGCGTAAGCCACTCTTTCTTAGCCTTTGCTAACGTATTTAAACTATTTCTGAATTTTAGGAACAATTGTTATGTCTATCACTAAAGACCAAATCCTGGAAGCAGTTGCCGCTATGTCCGTAATGGACGTTGTTGAACTGGTTTCCGCTATGGAAGAAAAATTCGGCGTTTCTGCTGCTGCTGCTGTAGCTGTTGCTGCTGGCCCAGCTGAAGCTGCTGAAGAGAAAACTGAATTCGACGTTATCCTGAAAGCTGCAGGCGCTAACAAAGTTGCTGTTATCAAAGCAGTACGTGGCGCTACCGGCCTGGGTCTGAAAGAAGCTAAAGACCTGGTTGAATCTGCTCCAGCCGCTCTGAAAGAAGGCGTGAGCAAAGATGACGCAGAAGCTCTGAAAAAATCTCTGGAAGAAGCTGGCGCAGAAGTTGAAGTTAAATAAGCCAACCTTTCCGGTTGCAGCCTAGTCTTTTAGGCTGATGGCTGGTGACTTTTTAGTCACCAGCCTTTTTGCGCTGTAGGGCGCCAGTAGCGTTTCACACTGTTTGGCTGCTGGTTTCGCCTCCCAATGTTTGTTTCTATTGACGACTTAATATACCGCGGTCTTTGCACTACCAGGAGTTCTGGGGGAAGACGCGATGAAATGGTTTAAGCGTGATAGCAAGAGACATTGCGGAAAGTGTTCCCGCTTTCCGGTCGACAAAACGGTGTTGCATGAACTGTCCCTAATCGGACGGACAGATTGGGTCACTGATCAGCGAGCTGAGGAACCCTATGGTTTACTCCTATACCGAGAAAAAACGTATTCGTAAGGATTTTGGTAAACGTCCACAAGTGCTGGACATACCATATCTCCTTTCTATCCAGCTTGACTCGTTCCAGAAGTTTATCGAGCAAGATCCAGAAGGGCAGTACGGCCTTGAAGCCGCATTCCGTTCTGTTTTCCCTATCCAGAGCTACAGTGGCAATTCGGAGCTGCAATACGTTAGCTACCGTCTTGGTGAGCCGGTCTTCGACGTCAAAGAGTGCCAGATCCGTGGTGTGACGTTCTCTGCACCGCTGCGCGTAAAACTGCGCCTGGTTATCTATGAGCGCGAAGCGCCTGAAGGTACGGTCAAAGACATCAAGGAACAAGAAGTCTACATGGGCGAAATTCCGCTCATGACCGAAAACGGCACCTTTGTGATCAACGGTACTGAGAGGGTTATCGTATCTCAGTTGCACCGTAGTCCTGGCGTATTCTTCGACAGCGATAAGGGTAAAACCCACTCCTCGGGTAAAGTGCTGTACAACGCACGTATCATCCCTTACCGCGGTTCATGGTTGGACTTCGAGTTCGATCCGAAAGACAACCTGTTCGTGCGTATCGACCGTCGCCGCAAACTGCCTGCGACCATCATTCTGCGCGCGCTGAACTACACCACTGAACAGATCCTCGACCTGTTCTTTGACAAGATCGTCTTCGAAATCCGCGACAACAAGCTGCAGATGGAGCTGGTGCCAGAGCGCCTGCGTGGTGAGACCGCTTCGTTCGATATCGAAGCCAACGGCAAAATCTACGTAGAGAAAGGCCGTCGCATCACCGCTCGTCATATCCGTCAGCTGGAAAAAGACGACATTCAGAGCATTGAAGTACCGGTAGAGTACATCGCGGGCAAAGTGGTCGCGAAAGACTATATCGATACCAATACCGGCGAACTGATCTGCGCAGCCAACATGGAGCTGTCGCTGGATCTGCTGGCCAAGCTGAGCCAGTCCGGCCACAAGCGCATCGAAACGCTGTTCACCAACGATCTGGATCACGGCGCGTACATCTCTGAAACGCTGCGTGTCGATCCGACCAACGATCGTCTGAGCTCGCTGGTAGAAATCTACCGCATGATGCGCCCTGGTGAGCCGCCAACGCGCGAAGCTGCCGAAAGCCTGTTCGAGAACCTGTTCTTCTCCGAAGACCGCTACGATCTGTCCGCGGTGGGTCGCATGAAGTTCAACCGTTCTCTGCTGCGCGACGAGATCGAAGGTTCGGGCATCCTGAGCAAAGACGACATCATCGAAGTGATGAAGAAGCTCATCGATATCCGTAACGGCAAGGGCGAAGTGGACGATATCGACCACTTGGGCAACCGTCGTATCCGCTCCGTCGGCGAAATGGCCGAGAACCAGTTCCGCGTAGGTCTGGTGCGTGTTGAGCGTGCGGTGAAAGAGCGTCTGTCTCTGGGCGATCTGGATACCCTGATGCCTCAGGACATGATCAACGCCAAGCCGATTTCGGCGGCGGTGAAAGAGTTCTTCGGTTCCAGCCAGCTGTCCCAGTTCATGGACCAGAACAACCCGCTGTCCGAGATCACGCACAAGCGTCGTATCTCCGCACTGGGCCCGGGCGGTCTGACCCGTGAGCGCGCCGGCTTTGAAGTTCGAGACGTACACCCGACCCACTACGGTCGCGTGTGCCCAATCGAAACGCCGGAAGGTCCAAACATCGGTCTGATCAACTCCCTGTCCGTGTACGCACAGACTAACGAGTATGGCTTCCTGGAAACCCCGTACCGCCGCGTGCGTGACGGCGTGGTGACCGATGAAATCAACTACCTGTCTGCTATTGAAGAAGGCAACTTCGTTATCGCCCAGGCGAACTCCAACCTGGATGAAGAAGGCCGCTTCGTAGAAGACCTGGTCACCTGTCGTAGCAAAGGCGAATCAAGCCTGTTCAGCCGCGACCAGGTTGACTACATGGACGTATCCACCCAGCAGGTTGTTTCCGTTGGTGCTTCACTGATTCCATTCCTGGAACACGATGACGCCAACCGTGCATTGATGGGTGCGAACATGCAACGTCAGGCCGTACCAACCCTGCGCGCTGACAAGCCGCTGGTCGGTACCGGTATGGAACGCGCTGTAGCGGTTGACTCCGGCGTAACCGCCGTTGCCAAACGCGGCGGTGTGATCCAGTACGTGGATGCTTCCCGTATCGTTATCAAAGTTAACGAAGACGAGATGTACCCGGGCGAAGCAGGTATCGATATTTACAACCTGACCAAGTACACCCGTTCTAACCAGAACACCTGCATCAACCAGATGCCGTGTGTGAATCTGGGTGAGCCAATCGAGCGCGGCGACGTGCTGGCGGATGGCCCATCGACAGACCTGGGCGAACTGGCACTGGGCCAGAACATGCGCGTAGCGTTCATGCCTTGGAACGGCTACAACTTCGAAGACTCCATCTTGGTCTCCGAGCGCGTGGTGCAGGAAGATCGCTTCACCACCATCCACATTCAGGAACTGGCGTGCGTGTCTCGCGACACCAAGCTGGGGCCTGAAGAGATCACCGCCGACATCCCTAACGTGGGTGAAGCTGCGCTCTCCAAGCTGGATGAATCCGGTATCGTGTATATCGGTGCTGAAGTGACCGGCGGTGACATTCTGGTCGGTAAGGTAACGCCTAAAGGCGAAACCCAGCTGACGCCGGAAGAGAAACTGCTGCGTGCGATCTTCGGTGAGAAAGCGTCTGACGTTAAAGACTCTTCTCTGCGTGTACCGAACGGCGTTTCCGGTACGGTTATCGACGTGCAGGTCTTCACCCGCGATGGCGTGGAAAAAGACAAGCGCGCGTTGGAAATCGAAGAGATGCAGCTGAAGCAGGCGAAGAAAGACCTGACGGAAGAACTGCAGATCCTGGAAGCCGGCCTGTTTGCACGTATCCACGCGGTGCTGGTTGCCGGTGGCATCGAAGCCGACAAGCTGAGCAAGCTGCCGCGCGATCGCTGGCTGGAACTGGGCCTGACCGACGAAGAGAAGCAAAACCAGCTGGAGCAGCTGGCTGAGCAGTACGACGAACTGAAATCCGACTTCGAGAAGAAGCTGGAAGCCAAGCGTCGTAAGATCACTCAGGGCGACGATCTGGCGCCGGGCGTGCTGAAAATCGTCAAGGTTTATCTGGCCGTTAAGCGTCAGATCCAACCGGGTGACAAGATGGCGGGCCGCCACGGTAACAAGGGTGTTATCTCCAAGATCAACCCGATCGAAGATATGCCTTACGATGAAAACGGCACGCCGGTAGACATCGTACTGAACCCGCTGGGCGTACCATCACGTATGAACATCGGTCAGATCCTGGAAACCCACCTGGGTATGGCTGCGAAAGGTATCGGTGAGAAGATCAACCAGATGCTGAAGCAGCAGCAGGAAGTGGCCAAGCTGCGTGAGTTCATCCAGAAGGCCTACGATCTGGGCGACGACGTTTGCCAGAAAGTTGACCTGAACACCTTCAGCGACGACGAAGTGCTGCGTCTGGCAGAGAACCTGAAAAAAGGTATGCCGATCGCAACGCCGGTGTTTGACGGTGCGAAAGAGACTGAAATCAAGAAGCTGCTGGAAATGGGCGGTATCCCGACCTCCGGTCAGATCACGCTGTTCGATGGCCGTACCGGTGAGCAATTCGAGCGCCAGGTTACTGTCGGCTATATGTACATGCTGAAACTGAACCACTTGGTTGACGATAAAATGCACGCCCGTTCAACCGGTTCTTACAGCTTGGTTACTCAGCAACCTCTGGGTGGTAAAGCGCAGTTCGGTGGTCAACGCTTCGGTGAGATGGAAGTGTGGGCACTGGAAGCATACGGCGCGGCTTATACCCTGCAGGAAATGCTCACCGTTAAGTCGGATGACGTTAACGGCCGTACCAAGATGTACAAAAACATCGTGGATGGCGACCACCGGATGGAGCCAGGCATGCCGGAATCCTTCAACGTACTGTTGAAAGAAATCCGCTCGCTCGGCATCAACATCGAACTGGAAGACGAGTAATCGTCATTCCGGCTCAGGCTCCCCGCCTAAGGGAGCCTGAGGGTGGTTGTTCAGGTCACACGGGTACCTACTGCGGTTGTGGGTACCCAACAGGTTTAACTCCGACAGGAGCCAATCCGTGAAAGACTTATTGAAGTTTCTGAAAGCGCAAACTAAGACCGAAGAGTTTGATGCGATCAAGATTGCTCTGGCCTCGCCAGACATGATCCGTTCGTGGTCGTTCGGTGAAGTTAAGAAGCCGGAAACCATTAACTACCGTACGTTCAAACCAGAACGTGACGGCCTTTTCTGCGCCCGTATCTTCGGGCCGGTAAAAGATTACGAGTGCCTGTGCGGTAAGTACAAGCGCTTGAAACACCGCGGCGTGATCTGTGAGAAGTGCGGCGTTGAAGTGACCCAGACCAAAGTGCGTCGTGAGCGCATGGGCCACATCGAGCTGGCTTCGCCGACCGCGCACATCTGGTTCCTGAAATCGCTGCCATCCCGCATCGGTTTGCTGCTGGATATGCCGCTGCGTGACATCGAACGCGTACTGTACTTCGAATCCTATGTGGTGGTCGAAGGCGGTATGACCAACCTCGAGCGCCGTCAGATCCTGACCGAAGAGCAGTATCTGGACGCGCTGGAAGAGTTCGGTGACGAATTCGACGCCAAGATGGGTGCGGAGGCTATTCAGGCCCTGTTGAAAAACATGGATCTGGAAGCCGAGTGCGAGCAGCTGCGTGAAGAGCTGAACGAAACCAACTCCGAAACCAAGCGCAAGAAGCTGACCAAGCGTATCAAGCTGCTGGAAGCGTTCGTACAGTCTGGCAACAAGCCAGAGTGGATGATCCTGACCGTGCTGCCGGTACTGCCGCCGGATCTGCGCCCGCTGGTTCCGCTGGATGGCGGTCGTTTCGCGACCTCGGATCTGAACGATCTGTATCGCCGCGTGATCAACCGTAACAACCGTCTGAAACGCCTGCTGGATCTGGCTGCGCCTGACATCATCGTGCGCAACGAAAAGCGTATGCTGCAAGAAGCGGTAGACGCCCTGCTGGATAACGGCCGTCGCGGTCGTGCCATCACCGGTTCCAACAAACGTCCTCTGAAATCTTTGGCCGACATGATCAAAGGTAAGCAGGGTCGTTTCCGTCAGAACCTGCTCGGTAAACGCGTTGACTACTCCGGCCGTTCCGTAATCACCGTAGGTCCATACCTGCGTCTGCATCAGTGCGGTCTGCCTAAGAAGATGGCGCTGGAGCTGTTCAAACCGTTCATCTACGGCAAGTTGGAGCTGCGTGGCCTGGCCACCACCATCAAAGCCGCCAAGAAAATGGTTGAGCGTGAAGAAGCCGTCGTTTGGGATATCCTGGACGAAGTGATCCGCGAACACCCGGTACTGCTGAACCGTGCACCAACCCTGCACCGTTTGGGTATCCAGGCGTTTGAACCGGTTCTGATCGAAGGTAAAGCGATCCAGCTGCACCCGCTGGTTTGTGCGGCCTATAACGCCGACTTCGATGGTGACCAGATGGCTGTTCACGTACCGCTGACGCTGGAAGCCCAGCTGGAAGCGCGTGCGCTGATGATGTCCACCAACAACATCCTGTCCCCAGCGAACGGCGAGCCAATCATCGTTCCTTCTCAGGACGTTGTACTGGGTCTGTACTACATGACCCGCGACTGTGTTAACGCCAAGGGCGAAGGCATGGTGCTGAACGGTTCCAAAGAAGCTGAGCGTGTTTACCGCGCCGGCCTGGCGTCTCTGCATGCGCGCGTTAAAGTGCGTATCACCGAAGACGTCAAAAACGCCGAAGGCGAATGGACTTCTCAGACCAGCATCATCGACACCACCATCGGCCGCGCCATCCTGTGGATGATCGTACCGAAAGGTCTGCCGTACTCGATCGTTAACCAGCCTTTGGGCAAGAAAGCGATCTCCAAGATGCTGAACACCTGTTACCGCATCCTGGGCCTGAAGCCGACCGTTATCTTTGCTGACCAGATCATGTACACCGGTTTTGCTTACGCAGCCCGTTCCGGCGCTTCCGTAGGTATCGACGACATGGTTATCCCGGCCAAGAAAGCGGAGATCATCGAAGAAGCGGAAACCGAAGTTGCCGAGATCCAGGAGCAGTTCCAGTCTGGTCTGGTTACCGCCGGCGAACGCTACAACAAAGTGATCGATATCTGGGCTGCAGCGAACGAACGCGTTGCGAAAGCGATGATGGAAAACCTGTCGGTAGAAGACGTGGTTAACCGTGACGGCGAAGTGGAACAGCAAGTTTCCTTCAACAGCATCTTTATGATGGCCGACTCCGGTGCGCGTGGTTCCGCCGCTCAGATTCGTCAGCTGGCCGGTATGCGTGGTCTGATGGCGAAGCCGGACGGCTCCATCATCGAAACGCCAATCACCGCGAACTTCCGTGAAGGTCTGAACGTACTCCAGTACTTCATCTCCACCCACGGTGCTCGTAAAGGTCTGGCGGATACCGCACTGAAAACCGCGAACTCCGGTTATCTGACCCGTCGTCTGGTTGACGTGGCGCAGGATCTGGTGGTGACCGAAGACGACTGTGGCACCCACGACGGCATCCTGATGACTCCGGTTATCGAAGGTGGCGACGTGAAAGAGCCGCTGCGTGAACGCGTTCTGGGCCGTGTGACGGCAGAAGACGTCCTCAAGCCGGGTACGGCGGACATTCTGGTGCCACGCAACACCCTGCTGAACGAGAAGGCGTGTGACCTGTTGGAAGAGAACTCTGTCGACAGCGTTAAAGTCCGTTCCGTGGTGAGCTGTGAAACCGACTTTGGTGTGTGTGCAAACTGCTACGGTCGCGACCTGGCACGTGGCCACATCATCAACAAAGGTGAAGCCATCGGCGTTATCGCGGCACAGTCCATCGGTGAGCCGGGTACACAGCTGACGATGCGTACGTTCCACATCGGTGGTGCGGCATCTCGTGCGGCTGCTGAATCCAGCATCCAGGTGAAAAACAAGGGTAGCCTCAAGCTGAGCAACGCGAAGTTCGTTATGAACGCCGCGGGCAAGCTGGTGATCACCTCGCGTAACACCGAACTGAAACTGATCGACGAATTCGGCCGTACCAAAGAAAGCTACAAGGTGCCTTACGGTGCCGTGATGGGCAAAGGCGACGGTGAAGAAGTTAACGGCGGCGAAACCGTTGCTAACTGGGATCCGCACACCATGCCGGTCATCAGTGAAGTCAGCGGCTTCATTCGCTTCGCGGACATGGTTGACGGCCAGACCATTACTCGCCAGACCGACGAACTGACCGGTTTGTCTTCTCTGGTCGTTCTGGACAGCGCAGAGCGTACCGGTAGCGGTAAAGACCTGCGTCCGGCACTGAAAATCGTTGACGCTCAGGGCGAAGACGTATTGATCCCAGGCACCGATATGCCAGCTCAATACTTCCTGCCGGGCAAAGCGATCGTTCAGCTGGAAGACGGCATTCAGATCGGTGCGGGTGATACCCTGGCGCGTATTCCTCAGGAATCCGGCGGTACCAAGGATATTACCGGTGGTCTGCCGCGCGTTGCCGACCTGTTCGAAGCACGTCGTCCGAAAGAGCCGGCAATCCTGGCTGAAATCAGCGGGATTATCTCGTTCGGTAAAGAGACCAAAGGCAAACGTCGCCTGGTGATCTCTCCGCTGGACGGCAGCGACGCTTACGAAGAGATGATTCCGAAATGGCGTCAGCTCAACGTGTTCGAAGGCGAAGTGGTGGAACGTGGTGACGTCGTTTCCGACGGCCCAGAGTCTCCGCACGACATTCTGCGTCTGCGTGGTGTGCATGCGGTTACCCGCTACATCACCAACGAAGTGCAGGAAGTTTACCGTCTGCAAGGCGTTAAGATTAACGATAAGCACATCGAAGTTATCGTTCGTCAGATGCTGCGTAAAGGCACCATCGTTAGCGCTGGTGGCTCCGAGTTCCTGGAAGGCGAGCAGGCTGAAGTGTCTCGCGTCAAGATTGCCAACCGTCAGCTGGAAGCTGAAGGTAAAATCGCGGCAACCTTCTCGCGCGATCTGCTGGGTATCACCAAGGCTTCCTTGGCGACCGAGTCCTTCATCTCCGCTGCATCGTTCCAGGAAACGACGCGCGTTCTGACCGAAGCTGCCGTAGCCGGCAAGCGTGATGAACTGCGTGGCCTGAAAGAGAACGTCATCGTGGGCCGTCTGATCCCAGCCGGTACCGGTTACGCTTATCATCAGGATCGCATGCGTCGTCGTGCTCAGGGTGAAGCGCCGGTTGTTCCGCAAGTCAGCGCGGAAGAAGCGACGGCTAACCTGGCCGAGCTGCTCAACGCAGGCCTGGGCGGCAGCGACGACGAGTAATCGTCATCCGCGCCGCGGGCCCGGCATGCCGGGCCCATCGCCAGATAAACCGCTCCCTCGGGGGCGGTTTTTTTTCGCCTCATGCCGGGGCCAAGCAAACTTTGCTACTATGGTTACAGCAGAAATTGACCGGCGCTTTTTACCAAACAACCAAGGACAGTGCGAACATGGACAGCCTCATTACCTTCGAAAAATTGACGGCGCAACACCTGCCTTACCTGTATGAGATCCGCTTTTCCGTTGAAGAAAACCTGCTGCACCCGCATCAGATCCAGTACCTGCAGCGTAAACAGGCGCTGGAGGACATCAACCAGGGCGGCGGCTGGATCTGCAAGCATGGCGACGACTATGCCGGCGTTGGCTTCGGGCTATTCATCCCTGAACCGCTGATCGGCGGTCTGTTCGTGAAGCCGGAATACCAGTCGAAGGGGATCGGCTCCGCCTTGCTGGCCCGGGTCACTCACTGGATGTTTGAGCACGGCGCCGAAGCGATCCACTTAACCACCGATCCTGGCTCCAAAGCCGAAGGCTTTTATCAACATCACGGCTGGGCCGTGGTCGGGCAGGATGAGTTCGGCCAGGCCGAACTGGTGAAACGTAAAGAGGGTGAATAATGACAATCAAAGGATTGATGACGTTACTGCTGCTTTCGCTGTTCAGTGCACCGTTGTATGCGGCCGTTGACTATTTTTACCTGAAACCGCTCGACGGCGAGAAGATCAAGATAACCCGGCAGATGCTGGAGGCGATGCCGGCGCACACGATTAAAACCTCGACCAATTTCACCCCGGAAGATACGTTCACCGGCGTTGAGTTTGCCGAGCTGGTGAAAGCCTATCACCTGAAAGGCCAGTCGGTGCGCGCTTTCGCCTGGGACGATTACTCCTACTCGATGCCGATAGACGAGATGATTAAATACCGCGTGATCGTCGCCTATCAGCGCGGTGGCAAGCCGATCGACGTTGGGGAGCTGGGGCCGTTCGCCATTATTTATCCGCGTGATGGCTACGCCGAGCTGAATAACCTGGATGTGAATGCGAAAACCGTCTGGCAAGTTAAACGGCTGGAGCTGAAATAAGATGAGCAAAAAACTGATCGGTACTCTTATCGCGTTGGTTGCCATCTTCTCCTTATTGATTTTGTTGATTGCCATTAACTTCGGCGGCGTAAAAGAGCGCTACAAGCAAATCGAGCCCAATCTGGACAACTACTCGGTGGCCGAGATCCTTTTTCTGGCGTTTGAAAGGACCAAAACCGCGCTGCTGCTCAGTGAAAACAACGACTACGACGCCTTCCAGATCAAAAAGAAAATCTTCTACTCGAAGATTCAGATCCTGGAGAGCCGTTCGACCTTCAGCGACTCTTTTTATTACGACGACGAGTTCATCAAGAATGTTGCGCTGCTGAAGCAGCAGTACCGCACGTTGGACGATCTCTCCGCCGGCTTGCTGGTGGGGCAGAAAAACAAGGCGGACATTCTCTCTTATATGGATGATATCGAGGGTACGCTGGTCGATATCCAGGAAATTATTTATCGGATACAGATTAAAAACTTTACCGAAGTGAAAGGCATCATTCAGGACAACTCGAGTAAAGCCGAGATGTTCGCCATCTTTTCGCTGATTTTGGTGTTCCTGATGATGTTTCTGGTGCTGAGGAATGCCTTCTCGTTGAAAGAGATCATCAAGAACAAGAACATCTTCATTTCTTCCATCTACCACGAGATCGCCGGCTCGACCCAGGCCATCGTCATTGCCGCAGATATCATGGAACACGAGCTGGCGCAGGAAGAGTTGAAAAAAGAAGCCCGCCTGATCTCCTATCACGGTAATAAGATCGCCGAGCAAACGCGCGAGGTGATGGATTATTCTCGGCTTGAGATGGGAGAAGTTAAAATCAATATTTCCACCTTCCGGCTGAATGAGGTGGTGGACGATGCCGTAACCGGCATCGGTGCCGGGCGCGGCAATCGCCTCGTGATTCACCGTTCGTCTTATGCCGGCCTGATTGCTTCTGATAAATACAAGCTCTACCGAATATTGGCCAACCTGCTCAGCAACGCGGACAAATTTACCCACCGGGGCGTGGTTACCCTCAATGTGAAGCTGTGCCACGGCAATCTGTATTTGCGGGTGAAAGATACCGGCATCGGGTTTAACGTCGATAACCTGGATCGGTTATATAAGGCGTTCAATCAGGGGGTCGAAAGGGAAACGCGGCAGGGGTTGGGGCTGGGGCTGACCATTATCAAAAATTACGTCACGACGATGAAAGGCACCATTAAAGCCAAATCCGTCGAAGGAGTGGGCTCATCGTTTTTGATCCGTATCCCGGTCAAACTAATTAAAGAATAGGTTCGACAGCAGCAGCGAGGAGATAATCAGCGGCTTGGTCGGTTTTTCCACCAGGTGCACGTCATAGTGCAGGATCATATCGCCGATGTTTTTCTCGTAGTGATTCAGCTGGCCGGTCAGAATAATAATGCGGGCGTGCGGATCGAGAACGTCTTTAATTTTTTTCACGACGCGTTCGGAGGTTTCGCCGAAATCCAACAGCCAGTCCAGAATAAACGCCTCAAAGGACTGCTGTTCCAGCGCGGCCAGCATGGCGTCCGCCGTCTGAAAGGTCTCAGTCTCGATGCCGTATCGGCTGGCGATCTTCTTCAACAGTTCGAGAATATCGCCGTCATTATCCAGGATCGCGATACGCGGGGCCGGCAGAAAGTCTATCTTGTTGACTTTGTACAGCGGCGCACCGGCGGCATGTTCCCGATTGGTGCTGATGATAAAAAGATCGTCTTTTTTGTAGGCGTAGGTTTCGTCGTTGTCCGCTTGCGTGACCGGGCACTCGTCGACCTCAATGTTGCAGCGCTTGTGAATGCTGTTCATGATAAAGACGCCGTTATGCGTCCTTTGGCCGGCAAAGGGCTCGTTGAAATACTGGAAAACCTTTTTGACTTCATCGAGGGTGATGCCTCTTTTGCCATCCAGTTTCTGTTTGGCGCTGTTGTACTGAAGGTTCAGTATGTTGGCCATCGTGGAGGCATGCTTTCTGTCGCCAACTCCTTTCAGAGTGAGCAACGCGCTGATTGCATCGATGTAATTTGGCGTTTTCTTCATGACAACCTTGGCTTTTTTGATGTTGACCGCAAGCGCTGAAAAACCTGCGCAAGAACCCGTGCTGGATTATAGATGATGCCCCGGAGCTTGCGGCGATATCAGTTTGATTTTCCTTAGCAAACTCAGAACACACTCGATACTAAATAAAAAAACACTCAAAAGACATTCACATTTAACCGTTTATGTGGTTAATTAGCGCACATACTGTGTGATTCGCGTCCTGGGGGGGTGCCAGTCTCACAAAATAAACCGCCTGCTCTTGTCCGTAAGCAGGGAGCAGGCGGCAAAAAGATCCGCGGCCAATACCAGGGCCATTGGCAGCACCGGGGATGACGACTCGAACCTCTCTTCGTCCTGTACCTTCTTTTTTCCTCTTTCCCCACTTTTCTGCCGCAACAGCGTCCTATGCGTCTCACCGCTGAGTGAGTGCCGAGCACCGCTAGGCCACAGTCCTTTAGCCGACAAGACAACCTGTCCGTACGCCCTTACAGGCCGCGATACGCCATATGCGCATTGCCGCAGGCGAGGGCCCGGCGTCGCGCAAGAGAATCTCCGGCGCGATCCGGGATGGGATAAGGCGGGGCCATCGAGAGGGAGACGGCCCCGGCCGGCGCCGGGTTTGGCGGTCGGCAAGGTCACTATAGCCGGCGGGCCTGCCGGCGCCAGCGCCACCGTTCGGCATTGCGCGGCCGTTCCAGCGTTTTCTTCACGCGGCGGTAAACGTTGCCGCTTATTGCGCGCTGCGTCCCAGATAATCGTCCCAGTCTTTCCACACCGGCTGCAGCCCGGCATTGCTGATGGCCTCGGCGACCTGCTGCGGCGTGCGGCCGTCGTGCGGCTCGAACTGTTCCAATTCCGGCGGTACGTCGTCGGCATAGCCGCCGGGCTGCGTCTTGGATCCGGCGCTGACGCTGTTGATCGCCACCGGGATCATATGATCGCGGAAGTACGGCGACTCACGCGTAGACAGCGACAGCTCAACGTCCGGCGCGAACAGCCGGAAGGCGCAGATCAGCTGCACCAGCTGAGGCTCGCTCATGATCGACGCCGGCTCAATGCCGCCGGCGCAGGGGCGCAGACGCGGGAACGAGATCGAGTAGCGGCTCTGCCAGTAGGTTTGCTGCAGGTAGAACAGATGTTCCGCCAGCAGGTAGCAGTCGGTGCGCCAACTGTTGGACAGGCCGATCAACGCGCCGAGGCCGATCTTGTCGATCCCGGCGCGCCCCAGGCGATCCGGCGTGGCCAGACGCCAATGGAAATCCTGCTTCTGGCCGCGTAAATGGTGCTGCAGATAGGTGGCCGGATGGTAGGTTTCCTGATAGACCAGCACGCCGTCCAGGCCCAGCGTTTTCAGTTCGGCGTACTCGTCCTGCGCCAGCGGCTGCACTTCCATCATCAGCGAGCTGAAGTGGCGGCGGATTGCCGGGATGTGCTGACGGAAATAGTCCATGCCGACCTTGGTCTGATGCTCGCCGGTGACCAGCAACAGGTGTTCGAACCCCAGCGCCTTGATGGCTTCGCACTCGCGTGAGATCTCCGCCGCATCGAGCGTTTTGCGCTTGATGCGGTTGCTCATCGAAAAACCGCAATAGGTACAGTCGTTGGCACACAGGTTAGAGAGGTACAGCGGCACATAGAAGCTGACGACGTTGCCGAAGCGCTGACGGGTCAGCTGCTGCGCGCGCTGCGCCAGCGGTTCCAGATACGGCGCGGCGGCGGGGGAGATCAGCGCCATAAAGTCGTCGCGCGTCAGCTTGTCGGCGTTCAACGCGCGTTCCACGTCGCGTGCGGTTTTGCCGTTGATGCGCAGCGTAATGTCGTCCCAATCCAGCTGTTGCCAGCGGCTACTGAAATTGTCGCCCATCACTGTGTCTCCTCTGGCTGGCTGAGGAAGGCGGTCAGCGGGCTTGAGGCGGCCGCACCGCGCTGGCTAGCGCCCAATCCGGCGCTGCGCGCCAGCTCGCCGGCCTCCAGCGCCAGGCGAAACGCCCGCGCCATTTGCACTGGGTCGCGCGCCACGGCGATGGCGGTATTCACCAGCACCGCGTCGGCCCCCAGTTCCATCGCTTCCAGCGCGTGGCTCGGCGCGCCGATGCCGGCGTCGACCACCACCGGTACCTTGGCCTGCTCGATGATGATCTCGAGGAAGTCACGGGTGCGCAGACCGCGGTTGGAGCCGATAGGGGCGCCGAGCGGCATCACCGCCGCGCAACCCACCTCTTCCAGCCGTTTGCACAGCACCGGATCGGCGCCGCAGTAGGGCAGCACCACAAAACCGTCTTTCACCAGCGTTTCCGCCGCCTTAAGCGTTTCTATCGGATCCGGCAGCAGGTATTTCACATCGGGATGGATCTCCAGCTTCACCCAGTGGGTGCCGAGCGCTTCACGCGCCAGCCGGGCGGCGAACACCGCTTCGGCGGCGGTTTTGGCGCCGGAGGTGTTGGGCAGCAGCCGGGCGCCCAACTGCTGCAGCGGCGCCAAAATGGCGTCGTTGCCGCCGCGCAGATCGACGCGCTTCATGGCCATGGTCACCAGCTGTGAGCCGGAGGCCGCCAGCGCCTCCAGCATTAACGCCGGGGTGGCGAACTTGCCGGTGCCGGTGAACAGGCGCGAGGTAAAAGTGGTATCGGCGATTTTCAGCATGTCAGCCTCCGGCGATCGCTTGAAACAGCAAAATGTCGTCACCGTCCTGCACCTGATGGTCAGCCCAGTCGGCGCGCGGGATGATGGTTTGATTAATCGCCAGCGCGGTGCCCGGCTGGTGGCGTTCCAACTGGGTCAGCAGGGCGGCGACGCTGAGCGGCTGCGCCAGCTCCAGCGGTTGGTCGTTCAGACGGATCTTCATGCCGCGCCTCCGCATACCGGGCAGGCGCGGGCCTGGCTCAGTTGCAGCGTGCTCCAGCTCTGCTGCTTGCCGTCGAACAGCCGCAGCTTACCGCTGAGGGAGGAAGGCATGCCGGCCAACATTTTGATGGCCTCCAGCGCTTGCAGGGTGCCGATCACGCCCACCACCGGGCCTAGCACCCCGGCGGTGCGGCAGTTGCGCTGCGGCTCTTCCTGATCCGGGTACAGGCAGGCGTAGCAGCCGTGCGCATAGGGCGGCTCGAGCACCAGCAGCTGGCCGCTGAAACCGACCGCGCTGCCGCTGATCAGCGGCTTGGCGGCGGCGATGCAGGCGGCATTGACCTCATGACGGGTCGCCATATTGTCGCAGCAGTCCAGCACCAGATCGGCGCGGGCGACCGCGTCGCGCAGCGCTTGCCCCTGCAGCCGCTGCGCCAGCGGGATGGATTCCACCAACGGGTTCAGCGCCTGCAGATGGCGTTGCGCCAGCGTCGCCTTGCCGGTGGCGGTATCGGCGCTGCGGTAGAGGATTTGCCGCTGCAGGTTGGTGACGTGCAGCTGGTCGTCGTCGGCCAACAGCAGCGTGCCGACGCCGGCGGCGGCCAGATACAGCGAAGCCGGGGAACCGAGCCCGCCCAAACCGACGATCAGCACCGTGGCGCGCTTGAGCCTCTCCTGGCCTTCCGGGCCGACGTCCTCCAGCAACAGCTGGCGGCTGTAGCGCAGGAATTCCTGATCGTTAAGCATCGTTCGGGCCCTCGCCTTCGATCAGCCGCAGCAGCTCGGCCGTCGCCGCACGCCAGTCCGGCGCCTGGGTGATGGCGCTGACCACCGCCACGCTGCCGACGCCGCACGCCAGCACTGCCGGTACGCGATCGATGCTGATCCCGCCGATCGCCACCGTCGGGTAATCCGCCAGGCCGGCGATGTGGCGTTTCAACTCCGTCAGCCCCTGCGGCGCCGAAGGCATATCTTTGGTTTGGGTGGGGAAGATGTGCCCCAGCGCGATGTAGGACGGTTTCACCGCCAGCGCGCGCGCCAGCTCCGCGTCGTCATGGGTGGACACGCCCAGCCGCAGCCCGGCGCGGTGAATGGCCGCCAGATCGGTGGTATCGAGATCTTCCTGGCCCAGATGTACGCCGTAGGCGCCGTGCTTGATCGCCAGCCGCCAATAGTCGTTGATGAACAGCCGCGCTTGATAACGCTGGCCCAGCGTGATGGCGGCAGCGATGTCCTCTTCGACCTGCTCATCCGGCAGATCCTTGATGCGCAGCTGGATCGTGGTGACGCCGGCCTCCAGCAGACGAGCGATCCATTCCACGCTGTCGACGACCGGGTAAAGCCCCAGTTTGTGGGGCGTAGCCGGGAAGGGGGTCGTGATATCAGTCATTGCTTGTCTCCTCTTGCAGGGTGCCGGCGCCGGCGCTGTGATACAGCTCGCTGCCGCGGGCGCGGAACTCGGCGGACATTTTCTCCATGCCGGTCAGCTGCACTTCGATCGGCTTGGCAGCTTCCTGGGCGGCGGCGTAGTCGCGCACCTCCTGCGAAATCTTCATCGAGCAGAATTTCGGCCCGCACATCGAGCAGAAGTGGGCGACCTTGCCGGATTCCTGCGGCAGGGTTTCGTCGTGATAGGCGCGCGCGGTGGCCGGATCGAGCGCCAGATTGAACTGATCTTCCCAGCGGAATTCGAAACGTGCCTTGGACATGGCGTTATCGCGGATCTGCGCGCCCGGATGGCCTTTGGCCAGATCGGCGGCGTGAGCGGCGATCTTATAGGTGATCAGGCCCTGCTTGACGTCTTCTTTGTTCGGCAGGCCGAGGTGCTCTTTCGGCGTGACGTAACACAGCATGGCGCAGCCGAACCAGCCGATCATTGCCGCGCCGATGCCGGAGGTGAAATGGTCATAGCCCGGGGCGATATCGGTGGTCAGCGGGCCGAGGGTGTAGAACGGCGCTTCGTGGCAGTGTTCCAGCTCTTCGGTCATGTTGCGGCGGATCATCTGCATCGGCACGTGGCCCGGGCCTTCGATCATCACCTGCACGTCGTATTCCCAGGCGATTTTGGTCAGCTCGCCCAGCGTATGCAGCTCGGCGAACTGGGCTTCGTCATTGGCGTCCTGAATCGAGCCGGGGCGCAGGCCGTCGCCGAGCGACAGCGAAACGTCGTAGGCGGCGCAGATCTCGCAGATTTCACGGAAATGCTGATAGAGGAAGTTTTCCTGATGGTGCGACAGACACCATTTGGCCATGATCGAGCCACCGCGCGACACGATGCCGGTCAGGCGTTTGGCGGTCATCGGCACGTAGCGCAGCAGCACGCCGGCGTGGATGGTGAAGTAGTCGACCCCTTGCTCCGCCTGTTCCAGCAGCGTATCGCGGAACATCGCCCAGGTGAGGTTTTCCGCCACGCCGTTGACCTTCTCCAGCGCCTGGTAGATCGGCACGGTGCCGATGGGCACCGGGCTGTTGCGCAGGATCCACTCGCGGGTTTCGTGAATATAGCGGCCGGTAGAGAGATCCATCACGGTGTCCGCGCCCCAGCGAGTGGACCACACCAGCTTCTCCACCTCTTCTTCGATCGACGACGTGACCGCCGAGTTGCCGATATTGGCATTCACCTTCACCAGGAAATTGCGGCCGATGATCATCGGCTCCGCCTCCGGATGGTTGATGTTGGCGGGAATGATGGCGCGGCCGGCGGCCACTTCCTGACGCACGAACTCCGGCGTGATGTTGTCCGGCAGGTTGGCGCCCCAGCTTTGGCCCGGATGCTGGTGGCGTAGCACCTCGCCGCGAATGCGCTCGCGCCCCATGTTTTCACGGATGGCGATGAACTCCATCTCTGGGGTGACGATACCGGCGCGGGCATAGTGCAGCTGGGTCACGCACTTGCCCGGCAGCGCCCTGCGCGGCAGCGGCAGATGTTCGAAGCGCAGGTGATCCAGCCCTTCGTCCGCCAGCCGCTGTTGGGTAAAGCCGGAACTGGCGCCGCTTAGGGTGGCGGTATCGCCGCGCGCGTCGATCCAGCCGGCGCGCAGCTTGGCCAGGCCGGCGTGCACGTCGAGCTCGGCCTGCGGATCGCCGTAGGGGCCGGCGGTGTCATACACCGGGATCGCCTCGTTGGGTTCATACTGTGGGTTGTCTTTGCTGCCGCCGAGCAGGGTCGGGCTGAGCTGAATTTCGCGCATCGGCACCTGGATATCGCTGCGCGAGCCCTGGAGATAGATGCGGCGTGAGTTCGGGAAAGCCATGCCTTGCAGGGTGTCGATAAACTGCTGGGCGGCTTCGCGTTGCGCTTTACGGGCGCGCGGTGGATTAACGTTAGACATAGCAAGTTCCTACCAGTGTGTTGGGTTGGGAAAGTTGCTTGTCTGGAGCTCGGAGGGAGTAATGATGGTGGCCGATAAGGCAGGGCGCCCGCAAGGGGAAGGCCGTGCCTGTGGCGATAGATTACTCTTGTTCCCTTCGCGGGTATTAACCCGATCAGGTTCCGCGGATCCCGAATTAACGGTCTCAGCCTGGCTGATTCGATGAACAAATCAGGCGCTAGGCACTCCGACAAGATGCCCCCCAGTATAGGAGGGATAAGAAAAAAAACTATAAAATTTTAACGCGCGGGATCCAGCGCCTGGTCCGGCAGCGGTTGCTGCGCGGCCTCCGCTTCCAGCTGGATCAGCTTATCTTCCAGCGCAAAGCGCGCCGCCAGCGTTTCGCCGATATCCGACAGGGCTTGGTGGAATTCCAGACAAACCTCCTGATCGATATCCACTTCGGTATAGCGATCGTGGAACGCCATGATCTGTTCGGTATTGGCCCACAGCTTGGGGTAGATGTTCACCGCCAGCGACATTTTCGGACTGGCTGCGCCTTCCACTTGTTTGATAATTCTGTCATAGATATGAAAATGCCCTGCGGAGAGGTAATCCACCAGGTTGTGGCAAAAGTTCTCCAGCGCTTTTTCATTCAGCGGCGTATGCTTTTCTTTATTCGGTTTGAGGCCTACCAGCGTGCAGTAGGCAACCAGCAACTGTTTGCGGGCCTGAAGCCATTGATCAACTAATTCATTACTACCGCCAACGCGCTGAGTCAGCCTTTCCAAACGGTTGAGCATGTTTGACTCCGTGTAAGTAATAAAAGTAACCGGTAAGTTATTAAAATGTAACAAAGCCGATTTGTAGAGTGCCAGTGAAGCTGAGGTTGTGCAACAACGATATGGAACTTGCATTAACGGGCAATGAAAACGGCTGGTGGATCGTCAGCCATGAAAGCAAACTTTGGTTACCGAACGGTGAATTGCCGTCGGGGACGGCCGCCGCTCTTGGGCTGCGGGGCCACATGGCGCGCACCATCGGTGAATGGGAGGGCGCGCCGGTCTGGCTGGTGCGCCAGGCGATGCCGCGGGAGATGGGATCGGTGCGTCAGCTGTTGGATCAGGATCGCGGTCTGTTCCAGCTTGCCGGGCGCGGCGTGCAGCTGGCGGATTTCTACCGCTCTCATCGCTACTGCGGCTATTGCGGCCATGAAATGCACCTCAGCCGCACCGAAAGCGCCTGTCTGTGCGGCCACTGCAAAGAGCGGTACTACCCGCAGATTGCACCCTGCGTGATCGTCGCCATTCGGCGCGACGATCAGATCCTGCTGGCGCAACACGTGCGTCATCGCGGTGGTATCCACACGGTGCTGGCCGGCTTCGTCGAAGTGGGCGAAACGCTGGAGCAGGCGGTGGCGCGCGAAGTGATGGAAGAGAGCAATATTGAAATCAAGAACCTGCGCTACGTCACTTCACAACCGTGGCCGTTCCCACACTCGCTGATGATGGCCTTTATGGCCGATTACCATCAGGGTGACATTCGCCACGATCCCAAGGAGCTGCTCAACGCCGGCTGGTATCGCTACGACCAGCTGCCGCTGTTGCCGCCACCCGGTACTGTGGCGCGCCGGTTGATTGAGGACACCGTGGCGCTGTGCCGGGCAGAATAATGTACAATAGCCGGCAGATTATTAAGGGAGCCCCATAAATGACTGAGTTGAAGAACGATCGCTACCTGCGCGCGCTGTTGCGCCAGCCGGTGGATGTGACCCCCGTATGGATGATGCGCCAGGCCGGTCGTTATTTACCGGAGTACAAGGCGACCCGCGCCCAGGCCGGTGATTTCATGTCGCTGTGCAAGAACGCGGAGCTGGCCTGCGAGGTCACGCTGCAGCCGCTGCGCCGCTATGCGCTGGACGCCGCCATCCTGTTCTCCGACATTCTCACCATTCCCGACGCCATGGGGCTCGGCCTGTACTTTGAAGCCGGCGAAGGCCCGCGTTTCAGCTCCCCCGTGACCTGCCGCGCCGACGTCGACAAGCTGCCGGTGTTCGATCCTGAAGTGGAGTTGGGCTATGTGATGAACGCGGTGCGCACCATTCGCCGCGAGCTGAAGGGCGAAGTGCCGCTGATCGGCTTCTCCGGCAGCCCGTGGACGCTGGCGACTTATATGGTCGAAGGCGGCAGCAGCAAAGCCTTCACCAAGTTGAAGAAGATGATGTATGCCGAACCGGCCACGCTGCACCTGTTGCTGGACAAGCTGGCGGACAGCGTGATCCTGTACCTCAATGCCCAGATTAAAGCCGGCGCGCAGTCGGTGATGGTGTTCGACACCTGGGGCGGCGTACTGACCGGGCGCGATTATCGCGAGTTCTCTTTGCACTACATGCACAAGATCGTCGACGGGCTGCTGCGTGAAAACGACGGTCGCCGCGTGCCGGTGACGCTGTTCACCAAAGGTGGCGGGCAGTGGCTGGAGGCGATGGCCGCCACCGGCTGCGATGCGCTGGGGCTGGATTGGACCACCGACATCGCCGACGCGCGTCGGCGCGTGGGCGACAAAGTGGCGCTGCAGGGCAATATGGATCCGTCGATGCTGTATGCCTCCCCGGCGCGCATCGCGGAAGAAGTGGAGACCATTCTGGCCGGTTTCGGCCACGGCAACGGCCATGTGTTCAACCTGGGCCACGGCATCCATCAGGATGTGCCGCCGGAGCACGCCGGCGCCTTCGTCGAGGCGGTACACGCGCACTCGGCGAAATACCACCGTTAAGGATCCGATGTGACCGATATGGCGGCCCTGCGCGCCGAACAGCTGCGGCGCGCGGCTGAAGTTATTCGCTACGACGATCTGCCGGCCGAACCGCCGGCCTTCATCGCCGGCGCCGACGTGGGCTTCGAACAAGAAGGGGCGGTGACGCGCGCCGCCATCGCCATCCTGCGCTATCCGTCGCTGGAGCTGGTGGAGTATCAGGTGGCGCGCATCGCCACCGTCATGCCCTACATCCCGGGCTTCCTGTCGTTTCGCGAATACCCGGCGCTGTTGGCCGCCTGGGGGCAGCTGCAGCAGAAACCGGGGCTGATCTTCGTCGATGGGCATGGCATTTCGCATCCGCGGCGTCTCGGCGTCGCCAGCCATTTCGGCCTGCTGGTCGATGTGCCGACCATCGGCGTGGCCAAGAAGCGCCTGTGCGGCAAATTTGCGCCGCTGGACGCCGCCGTCGGCGCGCTGGCGCCGTTGGAAGATAAGGGTGAACAGCTGGGCTGGGTGTGGCGCAGCAAGGCGCGTTGCAACCCGCTGTTCATCTCTACCGGGCATCGCGTGGGCGCCGACAGCGCGCTGGCGTGGGTGCAACGCTGTATGGCGGGCTACCGTTTACCGGAGCCGACCCGCTGGGCCGACGCCATCGCATCGCGTCGTCCGGCGTTTCAGCGGTGGTTGCAGCAGCATCCGGAGGTGTCGCCATGAGCGATTTCGGGTACACTGCGCCGCAGATAACGCGTAAGAGAGTAAAGCATGCTACGTAACCCGATTCATTTACGCCTGGAACGGCTCGAGGCCTGGCAACATTTGACCTTTATGGCCAGTTTGTGCGAGCGTATGTACCCGAATTACCAGATGTTCTGCAAACAGACCGAGTTCGGCGATCCGGCGGTTTATCGCCGCATTCTGGATTTGGTGTGGGAAACGCTGGTAGTGAAGGATGCCAAGGTCAACTTCGACAGCCAGCTCGAGAAGTTGGAAGAGGCGATTCCGTCGGCGGAAGATTACGATCTTTACGGCGTTTACCCGGCAATTGATGCCTGTATCGCATTAGGGGAACTGATCCATTCGCGGCTCGGCGGGGAGACGCTGGAGCACGCCATCGCCATCAGCGAAACATCGATTCGCACCGTGGCGATGTTGGAAATGACCCAAGCCGGTAAGGAAATGACCGACGAAGAGTTGGAAAGTTTGCCTGCGGTAGAGGAAGAATGGGACATTCAATGGGAAATTTTCCGCCTGTTGGACGCCTGTGAAGAGCGCGATATAGACCTGATCAAGGGGCTGCGATCCGACCTGCGAGAGGCGGGTGTCAGCAACATCGGGATAAATTTAGCGCAATAAGGCAACAAAACGTGATTTAACGCCTGATTTGTCATGCCTTAAGGCTTCACATCCGCACCCTGTCTGGTCTACATTTGGGGGGCGTAAAAAAAGTGGCTATCGGTGCGTGTATGCAGGAGAGTGCTGTCAATCGGCATATCCGTCGCACTCGATGCTTTGCAAACGATAAACACACTGTAAGGATAACTTATGAACAAGACTCAACTGATTGATGTAATCGCGGACAAGGCTGACCTTTCCAAAGCACAAGCTAAACTGGCTCTGGAATCCACCCTGGCTGCTATTACTGAGTCTCTGAAAGAAGGTGATGCAGTACAATTGGTTGGCTTCGGTACTTTCAAAGTAAACCATCGTAGCGAGCGCACTGGCCGCAACCCGCAGACTGGCAAAGAAATCAAAATCGCAGCAGCCAACGTGCCTGCGTTCGTTTCTGGCAAAGCACTGAAAGACGCTGTTAAATAAGACCGCGCCTCGGTGAAAAGATTAAACAGAGGGGCGATGGCGCCCCTTTTGTTTACTCGTCGGGCGCTCATGGCCGTAGGCATCGCCGTCGGCCTGAGCGCTTGCAGTTCCCATTCCGATATTCCCAGCTTTACCGCCAGCGGCTTTGTGGCCGATCAGGGCGTGATACGCCTGTGGCGTAAAGACGATGAGCAACATCGTCCGCAGGTGTTGGTCAGTGTCTACAGCCCTTACCGCGGTCCGGGTACCATCACCACGCTATACACCTATCAGGGCGACGTGCTGCGCCAAATCAAACGTAACGACGCCGATGGCGATCGCGACTCTATTCAACTGCGCTTTGCCGACGACGGCACGGTGAGCTTTATGCAGCGCCAGCTGGCGACACGCCGCGAACCGCTGACCCGCGATGAAATCGCCCTGTACCAATATCAGGCGCGGCGGATCCTCGAAGTGAGCAATGCGCTGCGCGCCGGCAAGGTGAAATTGCTGCAGGGGCATTGGATGCAGGGCGAGGTGCAAACCTGCGACGGCCAACGCATGAAACCGGGGCTGGATGCCGCCTCCATCGTCTGGATCGAGAAGCGTGCCCGCAGCAGCAGCCGGCCGGTGAGCGTTGCCTGGCTGGAAGCGCCCGAAGGCAGCGAACTGCTGCTGGTGGCGAACGACGACTTCTGCAGCTGGGAACCGAAAGAAGACCAGCTATAAAAAAGGCCCCGCGCTGCGGAGCCTCTCGTCATGACCTTATACGGTCAAATCACTTGCCGCGCGCAATCGCGCGATAACCGATGTCTTTGCGGCAGAAGCTGCCCGGCCACTCAATGCCTTCGGCCAGCTGGTAGGCACGTTGCTGCGCCTGCGCCACGGTGTCGCCCAGCGCGGTTACGCACAGCACGCGGCCGCCGCTGGTGACGACGTCATTGCCCTGCAGGCGTGTGCCGGCATGGAAGACCTTACCGTCGGCGCTTTCCTGCTGCGGCAATCCCTGGATAACTTCGCCGTTGCGATAGTCGCCCGGATAACCGCCGGCCGCCAGCACTACGCCGAGCGCAGGGCGTTCGTCCCAGTCGGAGCTTTTCTCGTTCAGGCGGCCTTCCGCGCCCGCCAGGCACAGTTCCACCAGATCGGAACGCAGGCGCAGCATGATGGGCTGGGTTTCGGGATCGCCAAAACGACAGTTGAACTCGATCACTTTCGGTTGGCCATCGGCGGCGATCATCAGGCCGGCGTACAGGAAGCCGACGTAGGTGTTGCCTTCCGCCGCCATGCCGCGCACCGTCGGCCAGATCACCTGGTCCATGGCGCGCCGGTGGATTTCGTCGGTCACGACCGGCGCCGGGGAGTAGGCCCCCATGCCGCCGGTGTTCGGGCCGGTATCGCCGTCGCCGACGCGTTTGTGGTCCTGGCTGGTGGCCATCGGCACCACGTTCTCGCCGTCGACCATCACGATGAAGCTGGCTTCTTCGCCGTCGAGGAACTCTTCCACCACGATGCGATGACCGGCGTCGCCGAAGGCGTTGCCGGCCAGCATGTCACGCACGGCTTCTTCCGCTTCCTGCAGCGTCATCGCGACGATTACGCCTTTACCGGCCGCCAGGCCATCGGCCTTGATGACGATCGGTGCGCCTTTGCGGCGCACATAGGCCAGTGCCGGCTCCACCTCGGTGAAGTTTTCATATTCGGCGGTCGGGATACGGTGGCGCGCCAGGAAATCCTTGGTGAAGGCTTTGGAGCCTTCGAGCTGCGCGGCGGCCTGTGACGGGCCGAAGATTTTCAGGCCGGCGGCCTGGAAGGCGTCGACCACGCCGATCACCAGCGGCGCTTCCGGCCCGACGATGGTCAGACCGATGTCATGGCTCTGGGCGAAAGCGACCAGAGCAGGGATGTCGGTGGCGGCGATCGCCACGTTTTCCAGATTGGCTTCCAGCGCGGTGCCGGCATTGCCCGGCGCAACGTAAACTTTATCCGCCAGCGGAGACTGGGCGGCTTTCCAGGCCAGCGCGTGCTCGCGCCCGCCGTTGCCGATAATCAAAATGTTCATCAGGGGCTCCACGAATGGCGTGCGCCGGAGCGCACGCGGCAAAAGGAATTAATGGCGGAAGTGACGCATGTCGGTAAAGATCATGGCGATGCCGTGTTCGTTGGCGGCGGCGATCACTTCGTCGTCGCGGATAGAGCCGCCCGGCTGGATCACGCAGGTAATGCCGACGGCCGCCGCGGCATCGATGCCGTCGCGGAACGGGAAGAAGGCGTCGGAGGCCATGGCGGACCCTTTCACCTCCAGCCCTTCGTCGCCCGCTTTGATGCCGGCGATCTTGGCGGAGTAAACGCGGCTCATCTGGCCGGCACCTATGCCGATGGTCATGTTGTCACGTGCATAGACGATGGCGTTGGATTTCACGAACTTGGCCACTTTCCAGCAGAACAGCGCGTCGCGCAGTTCCTGTTCGGTCGGCTGGCGCTCGGATACCACACGCAGATCGGCGGCGGTCACCATGCCCAGATCGCGATCCTGCACCAGCAGGCCGCCGTTGACGCGCTTGAAGTCCAGCCCCGCCACGCGTTGCTGCCACTGGCCGCAGGCCAGCACGCGCACGTTCTGCTTGGCGGCCAGCAGGGAGCGCGCTTCCTGGGTGACGTTTGGCGCGATGATCACTTCCACGAACTGGCGGCTGATGATCGCCTGCGCGGTGGCGGCATCCAGCTCGCGGTTAAAGGCGATGATGCCGCCAAAGGCGGAGGTCGGGTCGGTTTGGTAAGCGCGCTCGTAGGCGGCCAGTATGTCGTCGCCGATCGCTACGCCGCAAGGGTTAGCGTGTTTGACGATCACGCAGGCCGGCTCGGCGAACTCTTTCACGCATTCCAGCGCGGCGTCGGTATCGGCGATGTTGTTATAAGACAGCGCCTTGCCCTGCAGCTGCTCGGCGGTCGCGACGGACGCTTCCTTTACCTCTTCTTCTATATAGAAGGCGGCCTGCTGGTGGCTGTTCTCACCGTAGCGCATATCCTGCTTCTTGATGTAGTTGAGGTTCAGGGTACGCGGGAAGCGGCCGGACGGCTGTTCGGTCTCGCCGTGGTATGCCGGCACCAGCGTGCCGAAGTAGTTGGCGATCATGCTGTCGTAGGCGGCGGTGTGCTCGAAGGCCTTGATGGCGAGATCGAAGCGGGTGGCATAGCGCAGCGAGCCGTCATTGTTGTCCATCTCGGTAATGATGGCGGCGTAGTCGCTGCTCTTCACTACGATGGCAACGTCTTTATGGTTCTTGGCGGCGGAGCGCACCATGGTCGGGCCACCGATATCGATATTCTCGACCGCGTCTTCCAGCGAGCAATCCGGGCGCGCCACGGTTTGGGCGAACGGATACAGATTGACGACCACCATGTCGATAGGCTTGATGTCATGCTGATTCATGACGGCGTCGTCCTGGCCGCGGCGGCCGAGGATACCGCCGTGAACTTTCGGGTGCAGGGTCTTAACTCGTCCGTCCATCATTTCCGGGAAGCCGGTGTAGTCGGATACTTCGGTAACGGGCAGACCGGCGTCTGCCAGCAGGCGGGCGGTACCGCCGGTGGAGAGCAGTTCAACGCCGCGCTGGGAAAGCGCTTCGGCGAATTCAACGATACCGGCTTTGTCAGACACGCTGAGCAGGGCCCGGCGGATTGGACGAGGTTGTTGCATGGTTTTATCCCTTGGCTTTGAGTCGCAATTAAAGAGCGTTACGTGAATGTCCACCTCGTTCTCTCTATAAAGAAGGTTTTTTGCCTTATAAAGGGAGGGTCAGGCACATATTCAGGTAACGCCCCCATAAAAAGGGGGATCGTTTCGTCGCGGGGAATTGTAGCGAAAACGTTTGCGTGGCGCTCGTAAATTTTCCGTACAAATCGCATCTGTGGATAACACTGTGTGCAAGTGGGTATAAGGCGGGGTTTTGCTGTGGAATGCAGCGAACGATCGGTTTTGCTGAAAATACCTGTTGCGGCCTGCGAGGAACTCCCTATAATGCGCCTCCATCGACACGGAACATGTGAACAACTTCACAGAGTATCCGGGGGTCGCAGAGAAAAAATCCTGAAAATTAGGGTTGACTCTGAAAGAGGAAAGCGTAATATACGCCACCTCGAGTTAGCAAGCGAAAGCGCCTAACTCACTGCTCTTTAACA
>NZ_RXKV01000016.1:0-285954 GCF_016805595.1 Serratia sp. 4542 | reverse complement strand
TGTTAAAGAGCAGTGAGTTAGACGCTTTCGCTTGCTAACTCGAGGTGGCGTATATTACGCTTTTCACCCGGAGAGTCAAGCATTTATTTCGCTTTCCTCTCGCTGACCCGGCGGCTTGTCAGTCGTTGTTCCCGGTCAGTGGAGGCGCATTATAGGGAGTTCTCGGCGGGCCGCAACCCCTAATTGCAAAAAACTTTTCAAGCGCGCTTTTTTTCAACAAAAGGGCGAAAAAGCGACGAATTTATGTCACTTTTTCCGGCAAACAGCCATAAAAGCTGGCGATCACTGGAGTAAAATAGAAATAACGATGTCAGTAAGGACCCGCAGCCATGCCGCTAAATGCACAACAACAGGCCGCCCAACGCAATCTTTCTTATCTGCTTGCAGAGAAACTCGGCCAACAAATTCTGGCGGGCGATTATCAGGCCGGCAGCATCCTGCCCGGTGAAATGGAACTGGGCGAGCAATTCGGCGTCAGCCGCACCGCAGTACGCGAAGCAGTAAAGATGTTAGCCGCCAAAGGCATGTTGTTGCCGCGCCCACGTATCGGCACCCGCGTGATGCCGCAAAGCCAATGGAATTTTCTCGATCAGGATTTACTGACCTGGTGGATGACGCGGGAAAACTTCGATCAGGTGATGCAACACTTCCTTATCTTGCGCACTTCGCTGGAGCCGCAGGCCTGCGCGTTGGCGGCAAACCACGCCAGCCCGCAGCAAACCAAGCTGCTGGCGGAGCTGATGGCGGAAATGCGCGCGCTGCATACCCAGTTTGATCGCGAGCGTTGGATCCAGGTCGATACCCAATTCCACCAGCTCATCTACGAGGCCAGCGGCAACCCGTTCCTGACCTCGTTCGCCAACCTGTTCAGTTCGGTGTACCAAAGCTACTTCCGTGCCATCACCGGCAATGAAGTGATCAAGCTGCGCCATCATCAGGCTATCGTCGATGCGATACTCGCCGGAGACAGCGCCGGCGCGCTCGTCGCCTGCCAGGTGCTGCTGAAAGAGAAAGACTAGACACGCTCCCCGCTTATATATAGAAGAAAGAGACGAGGGACAGACGACCATTTAACCAGGACCGACCATGACCCAATCCGCGCGCAGTATGGCAGGACTACCGTGGATCGCCGCAATGGCGTTCTTTATGCAGGCGCTGGACGCCACCATCCTTAACACCGCGCTGCCGGCGATCGCCCAAAGCCTAGGGCGTTCACCGCTGGCGATGCAATCAGCCGTCATCAGCTACACGCTGACGGTGGCGATGCTGATCCCGGTCAGCGGCTGGCTGGCGGACCGCTTCGGCACCCGCCGCGTGTTCATCTTCGCCGTGACGTTATTCACCCTCGGCTCGCTGCTGTGCGCCCTGTCCCCTACGTTAAGCGTGCTGGTCGCCTCTCGCGTGCTGCAAGGCATCGGCGGCGCGATGATGATGCCGGTCGCGCGGTTGGCGCTGCTGCGCGCCTATCCGCGCAGCGAACTGCTGCCGGTGCTGAACTTCGTCACCATGCCCGGCCTGGTCGGGCCGATTCTCGGGCCGCTGCTGGGCGGCTGGCTGGTCACCTACGCCACCTGGCACTGGATTTTCCTGATCAATATCCCTATCGGCCTGCTCGGCATCTTCTATGCGCGCAAGTACATGCCGGACTTCACCACGCCCAAGCGCCGCTTCGATTTCCTTGGCTTCATGCTGTTCGGCCTGAGCCTGGTGCTGATCTCTACCGGACTGGAGCTGTTTGGCGAGCGGGTGCTGGCGAGCTACGTTTCGCTGGGCATTCTGCTCAGCGGTTTCGTGATGCTGTTCGGCTATATCGCGCACGCACGCCGCCATCCTCAGCCGCTGATCGGTCTCGACCTGTTCAAAACCCGCACCTTCTCGGTCGGTATCGCCGGCAACGTCGCCTCCAGGCTGGGAACCGGCTGCGTGCCGTTTTTAATGCCGCTCATGCTGCAGGTGGGATTCGGTTATACGGCGATCGTCGCCGGCTGCATGATGGCGCCGACCGCCATCGGTTCGCTGATGGCGAAATCCACCGTCACTCAGGTGCTGCGCTGGTTCGGCTACCGTAAAACGCTGGTCGGCATCACCGTTATCATCGGGGTGCTGATCGCCCAGTTCGCCCTGCAAAGCCCGGGCATGCCGCTGTGGCTGATGATCCTGCCGCTGTTCGTGCTGGGCATGGCGATGTCCACCCAGTTCACCGCCATGAACACCATCAGCCTGGCGGATTTGAACGACGCCAACGCCAGCGCCGGCAACAGCGTCCTGGCGGTCACCCAGCAGCTGTCCATCAGCTTCGGTGTGGCAATCAGCGCGGCGGTGCTGCGTTTTTACGAATCCCTGTCGTTAGGCACCATGATCGACCACTTCCATTACACCTTTATCACCATGGGGATCGTCACCGTGGCGTCGGCGCTGGTGTTTATGTTGCTGAGAAGGAAGGATGGCCGCAATTTGATCAGCGGCCAGGAAAGCAAGAAAGAAGCGAAGGCGGCCAGTTAACGGCGGCCCACCGAGGCGCGTTCCACCAGCTCGGGCGTCAGCACCAGCACCTGGGGCGCACGCTCCGGGTTTTGCAGGCGATTGATCAGCGCATCGATCGCCAGTTCGCCCAACGAATCCTTCGGCTGATGAATGGTGCTCAGCGGCGGCGCCAGATAACGCGCCAACTCAATGTCATCGTAGCCCATCACCGCCATATCCTGCGGCACGGAAAGCCCGGCCTGATATAGCGCCTGATAAACGCCCACCGCCACCGCGTCGTTACCGGCGAACACCGCATGCGGCGGCTCGTCCAGCGCCAGCAGTTGGCGCATGGCGTTCACGCCGCCCTCAAACTCAAAGTCGCAATGCACTTCATACCCTGGCGGAACCGGCAATCCGGCGCGCCGCATCGCGTTGCGATAGCCTTCCAGTCGGTGACGGGCGGTGGTTTTATCCTGCGGGCCGGCGATGCAGGCGATCTTGCGGTAACCGCAGGCGATCAGATGATCGGTCGCCATCTCGCCGCCCAGCAGCGAGTTATCCTGAATAATGTCGTTGGCGCCCTCGAACGGCGCCCAGTCCATCATGACGATCGGCAGTGACGGGTAGCGGCTCAGGGCATCTTGCGATGGCCGGTGGTTTTCGGTGCACATCAGCAGCAAACCGTCGACGCGCTTTTGCAGCAGCGTCTCCATACTGCGGTTCATGCGCGCGGCGTCTTCTTCGGTGTTGCACAGGATCAGGCTGTAGCCGCGTTCATAGCAGCTGCGCTCCACGCCACGCACCACTTCGGCATAAAACGGGTTGTTACTGGCAGTCACCAGCATGCCGATGGTGCGCGTCTGATTGAGCTTCAGGCTGCGCGCCAGCGCGGAAGGCGCATAGTTCAGCTGTTCCACGGCCGCCATGACCTTGTCGCGCACGCTGTCGCTGACAAAGCGATTGTTGTTGACCACATGCGAAACGGTAGAGGTTGAAACGCCCGCCAGGCGGGCGACATCTTTCATGGTGGCCAAAGGATCACCCCTGCTGCTGCAAGAAGGCGTCGATCTCTTCACGCCACGGCACCGAAGGCTGCGCGCCAGGGCGGGTCACGGCGATCGCCGCCGCCGCATGGGCGAAACGCACCGCGTCGGCCATGATCTTGCCTTCCAACAGAGCTGTGACCAGCGCACCGTTAAAGGTATCGCCGGCGGCGATGGTATCCACCGCTTGCACCTTGAAGCCGGGCACCAGTTTGCCGTTGCCGTTTTCGCTCAGCCACACGCCGCGGCTGCCAAGGGTGATGATCACCGTCGCGATGCCCTTGTCGTGCAGTGCCTGCGCCGCGCGCGCCGCATCGGCGTCGTTGTCCACGGCGATGCCGGTCAGGCGCTGGGCTTCGGTTTCATTCGGAGTGATCATATCGATCATGCCCAGCAGCTCGTCCGGCAGCTCACGCGCAGGGGCCGGGTTGAGGATCACTTGCGTGTGATGCTGCTTCGCCAGGCGGGCGGCGGCGATCACCGTCTCCAGCGGCGACTCCAACTGCATCAGCAAAGCGTCGGCATCGATCACTTTTTGTTGGTAGCGCGCCAGGTAATCCGGCGTCACCGCGGCGTTGGCGCCGGCATCGATGCCGATCACGTTCTCGCCTTCGGCGTTGACGAAGATCAGCGCCACGCCGGTGGTGCTGTCGGCGATGGCTTCAATCGGTTGGGTATCAATGCGATCGCTCGCCAGCTGCCGGCGGACACGTTCGCCGATGTCGTCAGCGCCCACGCAGGCGATAAAGGCGATCTCCGCCCCGCTGCGCCCGGCCGCCACCGCCTGATTCGCGCCCTTGCCGCCAAACGCCACCTTATACTGTTTCCCGATCACCGTTTCGCCCGGGTGGGGGAACTGTTCAATATTGAGGATATGGTCGGCATTGATGCTGCCAAGAACCACCAGCTTACCTGTTTCCATCGCATTGATTCCTGAATTGCGCGCCATCGTAAACGCCCCGTTCCGATGGCGCTGGTATGACTTACTGAGTGACCAGTTTCAAATCGACCGGGATGGTCGCCGGCACTTTTTCGCCTTTCAGCACTTTATCGGCGGTTTCCACACCGATCACGCCGATCTGATCGGGACGCTGCGCCACGGTCGCCGCCAGCTTACCGCCTTCGACCGCTTTCACGCCGTCAGCGGTGCCGTCGAAGCCTACCACGATCACGTCGGTTTTACCGGCGGTTTGCAACGCGCGCAGCGCACCCAGCGCCATTTCATCGTTCTGAGCGAACACCGCCTGCACGTCCGGGTGCGCAGTCAGCAGGTTCTGCATCACGTTCAGGCCCTTGGTGCGATCGAAATCGGCCGGCTGGCTGGCCAACAGTTTGAATTTATTCTGATCCAGCGACTGTTTGAAGCCTTCACCGCGTTCACGCGCGGCGGAAGTGCCGGCGATGCCTTCCAGCTGAATCACCTTGGCATCGGCACCCACTTTCTTGGCGATGAAGTCGCCGGCCATTTTGCCGCCCACGCGGTTATCCGAAGCGATGTGGCTCACCACGTCACCCTTGCTCGCCACGCGGTCCAGCGTAATGACCGGGATCTTAGCCTGGTTGGCCATCTTGATGGCGTTGCCTACCGCGTCGGAGTCGGTCGGGTTGATCAGCAGCAGCTTGGGCGCGCGCACCATCAGATCCTGCACGTTGGCCAGCTCTTTCGCCGGGTTGTTCTGGGAATCCAGCACCACCAGGTTGTAGCCCAGCTTGTTGGCCTCTTGCTGCGCACCGTCCTTCATCGAGACGAAGAACGGGTTGTTGAGGGTGGACACCACCAGCGCGATGGTGTCTTTGGCCATGGCATTGGCGCTCAGGGTGGCGCTCAGCGCGATGGCGGAAGCTAAGGTTGCCAGTTTTTTCATTTTCATCATCGTGATTCCTGTAGGGGGAGGTTACTTGTTGCTTTTGTTATCTACCAGAACCGCCAGCAGTATCACCACTGCCTTCACGATCATTTGGTAGTAGGAAGAAACACCCAGTAAATTCAGGCCGTTGTTCAGGAAGCCGAGGATCAGCGCCCCGATCAGCGTGCCGACGATGCGGCCCTTGCCGCCGGCCAGGCTGGTGCCGCCCAGCACCACGGCGGCGATGGCGTCCAGCTCATAGCCGGTGCCGGCGGTCGGCTGCGCCGACGACAGGCGCGCCACTTCGATCACCCCGGCCAGCGCCGCCAGCAGGCCGCACAGCGAGTAGACGATAATCTTCACTTTATCGACGCTGATGCCGGAGAGGCGGGTCGCCGCTTCGTTGCCGCCCAGGGCATAAATATAGCGGCCCAGGCGCGTATGATGCAGCATATACCAGGCGGCGATGAACACGATCGCCATGATCCAGATCGGCGTAGGCACGCCCAGCGGGCGGCCGATGCCGAACCAGCCGAAGGTGTCGGCCACGTCGGTGAAACCGGTGTTGACCGGGCTGCCATTGGTGTACACCATGGTGACGCCGCGCAGCAGCAGCATCATCACCAGCGTGGCGATAAAGGCCTGCACTTTGCCTTTGGCGACGATCACCCCGGTGCAGGCGCCAACCGCGGCGCCCAGCGCCAGTGCCGCCGCCACCGCCACCAGCGCGTTGACCTCAAAGCCGACGATCGACGCCGCCACCGCGCCGGTCAGCGCCAGCAGCGATCCTACCGACAGATCGATGCCGGAGGTGAGGATCACCAGCGTCATCCCCACCGCCATGATGGCGTTCACCGAGGTCTGCTGCAGAATATTGAACAGGTTGTTCAGGGTGAAGAAGTTCGGGCTCATGGAAGAGACCACGGCGATCAGCACCAGCAGCGCAATCAACGACTTCTGCTCTAACAGCCACTCTTTACTGAACCAGCGCTTAGCTGCGATAGTCTGGGAACTCATATCTGATTACTCCTGCTTTACGCCGTATTGCTTGCCGACGGCTGCCGCCATCAACGCTTCCTGGGTGGCCTGTTCAATCGGGAACTCGCCGCTGAGATGCCCTTCGTGCATCACCAGAATGCGATCGCTCATGCCCATCACCTCCGGCATTTCCGAAGACACCAGAATGATGCTCAGCCCTTCCTGCTTGAACTGGTTGATTAACTGATAGATCTCTTTTTTGGCGCCAACGTCGACGCCGCGCGTCGGCTCATCGAGGATCAGTACCTTCGGCCGGGTCATCAGGCCGCGGGCGATCGCCACTTTTTGCTGATTGCCGCCGGAAAGCAGACCGATCGGCTGCTCCATCGACGGCGTTTTGATATTGAACAGCCGGATGAAATCCCCCACCGCCTGCCGCTCGTCGGCCTGTTTCAGGCTGCCGTCGGCGCGGCTGAAATAGCGCAGCGCGGTCAGCGACATGTTTTCCTTCACCGACATGCCCAGCACCAGGCCGTCGCGTTTGCGGTCTTCCGAGATATAGACGATGCCGTTCGCCAACCCGTCCTGCGGCGAATGGGTGACCACGTCGCGACCGTCCAGGCTGACGGAGCCGGCCTTGCGCGGGGCGGCGCCGTACAGGATTTTCATCAATTCGGTGCGCCCGGCGCCCATCAGCCCGGCCACGCCGAGGATCTCGCCGCGGTACAGCGTAAAGCTGACGTCTTCAACGCCGGGGCCGGAAAGGTGGCTGACGTCCAGCCGTTTTTCCCCGCGCGGCAAATCCAGGCGCGGGTACTGCTCTTCCAGCTTGCGGCCGACCATCATCTCAATCAGCGAATCTTCCTGCAGCTCGCTCACCGGCCGCTCGGTGATAAACTGCCCGTCGCGGAATACGGTCACGTCGTCGCAGATTTCAAAAATCTCTTTCAGGCGGTGCGAGATATACACGATGCCGCGCCCTTCGGCCTTCAGCTCGTTGATCACCTTGAACAGCGAGGCAGTTTCGGTGTCGGTCAGCGCATCGGTCGGTTCATCCATGATGATCACTTTCGATTCGAAGCTCAGCACCTTGGCGATCTCTACCATCTGCTGATCGCCGATCGACAGTTCGCCCACCAGTCGGTGGCTGCTGTAGCGCAGATTGAGACGCGCCAACAAGCGATCGGCCTCGGCGTACATGCGCTTCCAGTCAATGCGGCCGAAACGGTTGACGAACTCGCGGCCGAGGAAGATGTTTTCCGCAATCGTCAGCTGCGGGATCAGGTTCAGCTCCTGATGGATAATGCCGATGCCCGCTTCCTGCGAATCCTTAGGCCCGTTGAACGCCACCTCTTTACCGAGAAAATACTGGCTGCCGGCGTCTTTCTGGTAGATGCCGGTCAGCACTTTCATCATGGTGGACTTCCCGGCGCCGTTTTCTCCCACCAGCGCCATCACCTTGCCGGGATAGACGCTGAGGGCAGCGCCGGAAAGCGCCTTCACGCCGGGAAAGGCTTTATCAATCCCTTTCAGTTGCAGTAAAGGTTGCATACGCGCCTCAGAAAGTTACGCCGGCGCACAGGATCACGTTCGCATAAGGCGAACACTCCCCGCTGCGGATCACCGCCCGGCTGTGCCCGGTTTGCGCTTTAAACGCCTGATGGCTGATATAGCGCACGCTGATGGTATTGCCCTGGCGTTGACCCAATGCGGTCAGTTCAGCCAACAGTGCCTCGTGGAGCGACGGATTCTGTTTCACGATCTCTTCCGCCAGGATGGCGCTTTCTACCTGCATCTCTTGCGTGACCGCCGCGAACACCTGCATGAAGGTCGGCACGCCCTGCGTCAGCGCCAGATCGATGCGCTGCGTTTCCGTCGGTATCGGCAGGCCCGCATCGCACAGGGTGAGCTGGTCGGTATGCCCCAGCCGGGCAATCACGGCAGACACGTCGGAATTCAGTAATACGCCTTTTTTCATCTTCTCACTCCGCTAGCGAAACGTTTCGCTCTCTGGGGGAGTTTAAAAAAACGGCAGGGGAAGGCAACCGGGACAATGCAGAAGTGTGATCGCTATCGAAACGTTTCGTTCACGCACGGACAAAGCACAAACAAAAGGGGCTCAGCCATGCTGAGCCCCTTATCAGGCGGGTTAAATCTCGACCTGCGTGCCGAGCTCGATGACCCGGTTCGGCGGGATCTCAAACTGATCCGGCGCGCGCAGCGCGTTGCGGCTCAGGGCGACGAACAGTTTACCGCGCAAATAGAGGTACCACGGCCGCTTGGTGAGGATCAGCGACTCATGGGACATGAAGAACGAGGTCTCCGACATGCGGCACGGCAACCCTTCCAACCCGCAGCGGTGGAACACCTCCTCGACGTTCGGCGTTTCGCGCCAGCCGTAGCTGGCGACCACCCGCCAGAAGGTTGGCGACAGCTGTTCAATGGTCACCCGGCGCACGTTGTGCACGTAAGGCGCATCCTCGGTGCGCAGCGTCAGCAGCACCACGCGCTCATGCAGCACCTTGTTGTGCTTCAGGTTGTGCAGCAGCGCAAAAGGAATGACGTTGGTGGCGCGCGACATGAACACCGCGGTACCCGGCACCCGCACCGGCGGCGATTTCTCCAGCGAGGCAATCATCGCCTCCAGCGAGTTGCCGTGTTCATGCAGGCGGCGCAGCAGGCGGAAACGCTCGCTCTTCCAGGTGGTCATAATGAGGAACATCACCAGCGCCAAGGTCAGCGGCAACCAGCCGCCGGAGAACAGCTTCAGGGCGTTGGCGGAGAACATCGGCACGTCGATGATCAGCAAGATGGTCACGATGCCGATCGCCAGGAAGCGATTCCAGTGCCAGTTGTTGATCGCCACCGAGGTGACCAGAATGCTGGTCAGCACCATGGTGCCGGTGACGGCGATGCCGTACGCCGCCGCCAGATTGCTGGAGTGTTCGAAGCCGATGATCACCAGCACCACCGAGATGTACAGCGTCCAGTTGATCACCGGAATATAGATCTGGCCGGATTCCATTTCCGAGGTGTGAATGATACGCATCGGCGACAGATAGCCCAGACGCACCGCCTGGCGAGTCAGCGAGAAGACGCCGGAAATCACCGCCTGCGAGGCGATAACCGTTGCCAGGGTCGCCAGAATCAGCAGCGGGATCAGCGCCCAGTCGGGTGCCAGCAGGAAGAACGGGTTTTTGATCGCCTCCGGGTTTTTCAGCAGCAGCGCGCCCTGGCCGAAGTAGTTGAGCACCAGCGATGGCAACACCACGGTGAACCAGGCCAGGCGAATCGGGAACTTGCCGAAGTGCCCCATATCGGCATACAGCGCCTCGACGCCGGTGATCGACAGCACCACCGCCCCCAGCGCGAAGAACGATACCTTCTTATATTCCATGAAGAAGTTGAGCGCCCATTTGGGGTTCAGCGCCTGCAGCACTTCCGGGTTCGAAATGATGCTGCGCGCGCCCAGCACCGCCAACACGATGAACCACAGCAGCATCACCGGAGCGAACAGCTTGCCAACGCTGCCGGTGCCGTGCTTTTGAATGGCGAACAGCAGCGTCAGTACCAGAATGGAGAGCGGCACTATATAGGCGTCAAGCGCAGGCGCGGCGATTTCCAGCCCCTCGATCGCCGACATCACCGAGATAGCCGGGGTGATCACCACCTCGCCATAGAAGAAGCTGCCGCCGATCAGGCCCAGTATCACCAGCACCGCGGTAGTGCGCGCCGAGGTGTTGCGCCCGGCCAGCGACATCAGCGTCAGGATACCGCCCTCGCCGGCGTTGTCCGCGCGCATCACGTAGGTGAGATATTTGAGGGAAACGATCACGATCAGCATCCAGAAAATCAGCGACAGGAAGCCGAAAACCACGTCTGGACGAACATCGAAGCCGTAATGGCCGGAGAAACACTCTCTCAGCGTATAGAGAGGGCTGGTGCCGATATCACCGTAGACCACGCCGATAGCCGCCAGGGTTACCGCCGATAAGGACTGCTTATGCTCTGCGCTCATAATTCGTTTCTTTATCAGAACATCCGTTAGCGATGCATCCGCATCAGGCAAAATACGGGCTCAAAGATCCGTCACGCCCACCAGAAAGCCGCACAGTATGCACCATTTATACGCCTTGCCTACCCTTATATCAGAGCCGAAAAATAAACAAAATGTGAATCGGATATCCGGCACAACTTAGAAAAATATTACTAATCAATAAGCTATACCACTAAAAATAATGGTGGTTTATCATCGGATTATCGACCAAGATTGGCTAACTCTCGGACAATGCGACAATTATATGACGCCATCATCCCTTCTGGCAGAACGAATTTCCCGCCTCAGCAGCGCGCTGGAGAGCGGTCTTTATGAGCGGCAAGAAGCGATCCGCCTGTGCCTGCTCGCGGCGCTGAGCGGCGAAAGCGTATTCCTGCTCGGCCCGCCCGGCATCGCCAAGAGCCTGATCGCGCGCCGGCTGAAGTTTGCCTTCCGCAACGCCCGTTCCTTTGAATACCTGATGACGCGCTTTTCCACGCCGGAAGAGGTCTTCGGCCCGCTCTCTATTCAGGCGCTGAAAGATGAAGGGCGCTATCAGCGCCTGACAACCGGCTACCTGCCCGAAGCAGAGATCGTGTTTCTGGACGAAATCTGGAAGGCCGGCCCGGCGATCCTCAACACCCTGCTGACGGCGATCAACGAACGGCGCTTTCGCAACGGCAACAGCGAAGAACCGATCCCGCTGCGCCTGCTGGTCACCGCCTCCAACGAACTGCCCGAAGCAGACAACAGCCTCGAAGCCCTGTATGACCGCATGCTGATCCGCCTGTGGCTGGACAAGGTGCAGGATAAACAGAATTTCCGCTCGCTGCTGGTCAACCGCCAGAACGAGAGCCAAAACCCGGTGCCGGCGGCGCTGAGCGTCAGCGATGAAGAGTTTCTGCAGTGGCAACCGCAGATCGACAAGGTGGCGCTGCCGGAAGCCTGCTTTGAGCTGATTTTCCAGCTGCGCCAGCGGCTGGACGCGCTGGAACAGGCGCCGTACGTCTCCGACCGACGCTGGAAAAAGGCCCTGCGCCTGCTGCAGGCCTGCGCCTTCTTCAGCGGGCGCGACGCCATCGCCCCGCTCGACCTGATGCTGCTGAAAGACTGCCTGTGGCACGATCTCACCTCGCTGAAGCTGCTGCAACAGCAGATCGATCAGCTGCTGACCGAATCGGCCTATCAGCAGCAGTCGATGCTGATCCAGCTGCAACAAATCCACACCCGCTGGCTGCAGGATCAGCAACAACAAAGCGACCGGCAGGCCATCAGCCTGGTGAAAAAGGGCGGCATGTTCAGCCGCAAACCCCAATACGCGCCGGCCACGCCGTTCGCCGGCGGCACTCTCACTCTGCTGCTGCAAAAACCGCTGCAGCTGCATGACATTCAGGTCAACCATCTGAGCATCGAGAGCAGCGTGCTGGATAACTGGCTGCAAAAAGGCGGCGACGTGCGCGCCAAGCTGAACGGCATCGGCTTCGCGCAGCCGATCGATTTGGAGGTCGACGACCAACTGCACCTGACGGTGCTGGACGTCAGCCGCCAGCCTTCGCTGCTGGCGCTGCCGGGCAAACAGGCCACCGCCACGCCGCAGGCGCTGCTGGATGAAATGGACGCGTTGGCCCAGCGCCTGGCGGAGCAGCGCCGCGCCTTCAGCCAGCATCAGCCCTGTCTGTTCACCCCCGCCGCCGGCCTGGCCAAGATCGAAGCCAGTCTGCTGCAGGTGGCAGAGCAGGTTAAACAGCAACTGCAGCAAATGCGCGGCCAGTAACCATGCTCAGTCTGGAGACGCTCGATCTGCTGCTGGCGATCACCGAAGGCGAGATGATCGAGGAGATGATCGTCGGCATGCTGGCGGCGCCGCAGCTGTCGGTGTTCTTTAAAAAGTTTCCGGCCATTCGCCGGGCGCTGGATCGCGATCTGCCACGCTGGAAACTGCAGCTCAAGGAGCGTCTGCAGGAGGCCATGGTGCCGCCGGCGCTGGCGCAGGAATTTTACCGCTACCAACAGTGCCAACTGGAGAATAACACCCAGTTCTATCACAACCTCAACGACACGATGGAGCTGCTGCGCCAGCTGGTCTCGCCGTTTTATGAACAGGCGCGCGCGCTGGTGGACGCCGCCGATCTGCCCAATCATCCGCTGGACGACAGCTTCCAAACCCTATTCTTGCAGCGCTGGCGCATCAGCCTGACGCTGCAGGCCACCATGCTGCACCACCAGCTGCTGGAACAAGAGCGCGAGCAGCTGATGGCGGAACTGCAGGAGCGCCTGGCGCTGAGCGGCGCGCTGGAGCCGCTGCTGTCGGAGAACGACACCGCCGCCGGCAGGCTGTGGGACATGAGCAAAGGCCAGCTGCAGCGCGGTGATTACCAACGGCTGGTGGAGTACGGCAACTTTTTGCAGCAGCAGCCAGAGCTGAAAAAGTTGGCGCAGCAGCTGGGCCGCAGCTATCAGGCCAAGGCAGTGCAGCAACAGGACGCGCAGCCCGAACCGTTCAGGGTCATGGTACAGGTGCCGGCCACGCTGCCGGAAGAAGTGAGCGGCATTCATCAAAGCGATGACATCCTGCGCCTGCTGCCGCCGGAGCTGGCGACGTTGGGGATTGAAGAGCTGGAGTTCGAGTTTTATCGCCGCCTGCTGGAAAAGCGGCTGCTGAGCTACCGCCTGCAGGGCGACGTCTGGCAGGAACAGATCCTTATTCGCCAGGTCACCCACCAGCAGCAGGATCAACAGCCGCGCGGGCCGTTTATCGTCTGCGTGGACACCTCAGGATCGATGGGCGGCTTCAACGAACAGTGCGCCAAGGCGTTCTGCCTGGCGCTGCTGCGCATTGCGCTGGCGGACAACCGCCGCTGCTACATCATGCTGTTCGCCAACCAGATCGTGCATTACGAACTCACCGCCGCCAGCGGCATCGAACAGGCGGTGCGCTTTCTCGGCCAGCAGTTTCGCGGCGGCACCGATCTGGCGGCCTGCCTGAACGCCACCGTCACCAAAATGGCGGAAAGCGGCTGGTTCGACGCCGATGCGGTGATCATTTCCGATTTTATCGCCCAGCGATTGCCGGAGGAGGTAATAAAGAAGGTAAAACAGCAGCAGCAAAGCCACCAGCAGCGTTTCCATGCGGTGGCGATGTCCGCCTACGGCAAACCCGGCATCATGCGCATCTTCGATCATATCTGGCGCTTTGATACCGGGCTGAAAAGCCGTTTGATGCGCCGCTGGCGGCGCTAGGCAGGATCAGAGCAGGCCTTCGACCGCCCCGCGCACTTCCGGCGACCACACGCCGCACTGCACCTGGCCGATATGCGACAGTTGCAACAGCAGCATCACCAAACGCGACTGGCCGATACCGCCGCCGATGGTCTGTGGCATATCGCCGCGCAACAACGACTGGTGCCACTCCAGCTTCATGCGCTCTTCGTCACCGGTCAGCGCCAGCTGATGTTTCAGCGCGGCGGCGTCGACGCGGATGCCCATAGAGGACAGCTCGAAAGCGTCCTGCAGCACCGGGTTCCACACCACGATGTCGCCGTTCAGGCCCGCCAGGCCATCCGCCGCCGGCGTGGTCCAGTCATCATAATCCGGCGCCCGCACATCGTGCGATTTGCCGTGCGACAGCTTGCCGCCGATGCCGATCAGGAATACCGCGCCCAGCTCTTTGGCGATCGCCCGCTCGCGCCCTTTGGCGTCCAGATCCGGGTAGCGCTGCAGCAGGGTTTCGCTGTGCACAAAGTGGATCTGTTCCGGCAGGAACGGAGTCAGACCATGCTCGCGGCTGACTTCCGCCTCCGTCGCCTTGATGGCGGCGTAAATGCTGCGCACGGTGCTTTTCAGGTAGTCCAGGCTGCGCTCACCATCGCCCATTACCCGCTCCCAATCCCACTGATCGACGTACACCGAGTGGATAGGCGTCAGGCGATCTTCATCCGGGCGCAGCGCCTTCATATGGGTGTACAGGCCTTCGCCAGCGCCGAAATCGTAACTACCCAGGGTTTTGCGTTTCCATTTCGCCAGTGAATGCACCACTTCGAAGGTGGCGTCCGGCAGGGTTTTGACCTTAACCTGCACCGCTTTCTCGCTGCCGGAGAGGTTATCCTGCGTGCCATCGCCCAAACGGCTGAGGATCGGGGCCTGCACTTCGATCAGACCGAGCTGTTGCTCCAGCTGGCGGGAGAAGAAGGATTTGACCTGGCTGATTTGTTGTTGTTTTTGGATAAACTGTTTTTTCATTGCCGTATCTCTTGTAAACCTGTCTCTGTTGCCATCGATTAAGCAACAAAATGATACGCCAATTCAATATCCACTAATCAATATTGCCTTTTCACTTTTAATCGTTCATTTTTACCCGGACAGAATTCAACAATCGTTAATTAATGGGGGATTAAATGGCGGAAATTTATCAGATCGATAATCTCGATCGCGGCATCCTCAACGCACTGATGGACAACGCGCGCACACCGTACGCCGAACTGGCGAAAAACTTCGCCGTCAGCCCCGGCACCATTCATGTGCGGGTAGAGAAGATGAAACAGGCCGGGATCATCACCGGCGCGCGCATCGACGTCAGCCCCAAACAGCTGGGCTATGACGTGTGCTGCTTTATCGGCATCATATTAAAGAGCGCCAAAGACTATCCTTCGGCGCTGAAGAAGCTGGAAAGCCTGGAAGAAGTGGTGGAAGCCTATTACACCACCGGCCACTACAGCGTCTTTATCAAGGTGATGTGCCGATCGATCGACGCGCTGCAACAGGTACTTATCAACAAGATCCAGACCATCGACGAGATCCAGTCTACCGAAACGCTGATCTCGCTGCAGAACCCCATTATGCGCACCATTGTGCCGTAACCCGCCAAATTGCATACCCACATTATCCACAGGTAGATCCCAGCCGATTCACAGCGTACAATGCAGCCACTTTGAGTGAGAAGGTTGGGATCGTTGGTTCATGGCAGACATTACTCTGATCAGTGGCAGTACGCTTGGCAGCGCCGAATACGTGGCTGAACATTTGGCTGAAAAGCTGGAAGACGCGGGTTTCTCTACCGAGATGTTGCACGGCCCTGAACTGGATGAGCTGCCGTTGACCGGTCGCTGGCTGGTGGTCTCTTCCACGCACGGCGCCGGCGAACTGCCGGATAACCTTCAGCCGTTGCTGGAGCAGATCGCCGAACAACAGCCGGATCTTTCCGAGGTGCAGTTCGGCGCCGTCGGTTTGGGCAGTTCGGAATACGACACCTTCTGCGGTGCGATCAAACAGATCGACGATCTGTTGATCGCCAGAGGCGCGAAAAGGATCGGCGATCGTCTCGAGATCGACGTGACCGAACATGAAATTCCCGAGGATCCGGCCGAGGAATGGGTAAAAAACTGGATTAATTTACTCTAATTCGCCTAAAGATCGTGCGAACGATTGTGGATAACTATACTTAAAAGCAGGGTAAAAGCCGTAGTTATCCCAATAACAACCGTAGTGCGCTTTTTGTCCTGTGCATAACAAGCCTTTTAGATCCCAGCTTATCTGCGTCGGGATCACCGATCATTCACAGCAAACGATCCTCCTTAATCTGCTGATCTTCATCGTGAATAGTCACTTATCCACAGAGGATCGCGATCCTAATAAGAGATCTAATAAAGAGATCTTTAAATAAAAAAGATCTTCTTTTAATTACCGACGATCCTGACCACTTGGTCGATCGTCTAAACTTGAGTAGAATCCCCCACCCCAGGGCAAATAACGATCGTTCGCAATACGGCGAGGTGCAGTTCCATGTTTTATCCAGATCAATTTGACGTCATCATCATCGGTGGTGGCCATGCAGGGACCGAGGCCGCCATGGCCGCGGCACGCATGGGACGTCAGACTTTATTATTGACACACAATATCGATACGCTGGGACAGATGTCCTGCAACCCGGCGATTGGCGGTATTGGTAAAGGGCATCTGGTTAAGGAAATTGATGCACTCGGCGGCCTGATGGCCACGGCGATCGACCATGCCGGCATCCAGTTTAGGATACTAAACGCCAGCAAAGGCCCAGCCGTTCGCGCCACGCGCGCTCAGGCGGATCGCGTACTGTATCGCCAGGCGATCCGTACCGCGTTGGAGAACCAACCCAACCTGATGATCTTCCAACAACCCGTTGAGGATCTGATCGTCGAAAACGATCGCGTAGTGGGCGCCGTCACCCAAATGGGCCTGAAATTCCGCGCCAAGGCGGTGGTATTGACCGTCGGCACTTTCCTGGACGGTAAGATCCATATTGGCCTGGAGAATTACAGCGGCGGCCGCGCCGGGGATCCTCCTTCAATCTCGCTGTCGCAGCGCCTGCGAGAACTGCCGCTGCGCGTTAACCGCTTGAAAACCGGTACGCCGCCGCGCATCGACGCTCGCACTATCGATTTCAGCGTACTGGCGCCACAACACGGCGATACGCCGGTGCCGGTATTCTCGTTCTTGGGCGATGCTAGCCAGCACCCAGAACAAATGGCGTGCTACATCACCCATACCAATGAAAAAACCCATGACGTGATCCGCAATAACCTCGATCGCAGCCCGATGTATGCCGGGATCATCGAAGGGATCGGCCCACGTTACTGCCCGTCGATCGAAGACAAGGTCATGCGCTTTGCCGATCGCAACGCGCACCAGATCTTCCTCGAACCGGAAGGCCTGACCAGCAACGAGATTTACCCTAACGGGATCTCCACCAGCCTGCCGTTCGACGTGCAGATGCAGATCGTCCGTTCGATGGAAGGCATGCAGAACGCGCGTATTATTCGCCCTGGTTACGCCATCGAGTACGATTTCTTCGATCCGCGCGATTTGAAGCCGACGCTGGAAAGCAAATTCATTCAGGGGCTGTTCTTCGCCGGCCAGATCAACGGCACTACCGGGTATGAAGAAGCCGCTGCGCAGGGCCTGCTGGCCGGTTTGAACGCCGGGCGCTTCGCCGACGAACAGGAAGGCTGGGCGCCACGTCGCGATCAGGCTTATCTGGGCGTGCTGGTGGACGATCTCAGCACCCTCGGCACCAAAGAACCGTACCGGATGTTTACCTCACGCGCCGAGTATCGTCTGATGCTGCGCGAAGACAACGCCGATCTCCGCCTGACGGAAAAAGGCCGTGAACTGGGCCTGGTGGACGATGTGCGTTGGGCGCGTTACAGCGAGAAGCTGGAGCGAATCGAACGCGAACGTCAGCGCCTGCGCGACATCTGGATGCACCCGCACGCCGAGAACGTCGAACAGGTCAATGCGCTGCTGAAAGCGCCGTTGTCGCGCGAAGCGAACGGCGAAGAGCTGCTGCGCCGCCCTGAGATGGATTACGCGCAGTTGACCGGCACCGACGTCTTCGCGCCGCCGCTGGACGACGTACAAGCTGCCGAACAGGTCGAGATCCAGGTCAAATACGAAGGCTACATCGCTCGCCAGCAGGAAGAGATCGAAAAACAGCAGCGCAACGAGAATACCGTGCTGCCGTTGGATCTCGATTACCGTCAGGTTTCGGGGCTGTCGAACGAGGTGATCGCCAAGCTGAACGATCACAAACCGAACTCCATCGGCCAGGCTTCGCGTATCTCCGGCATTACGCCGGCGGCGATCTCGATTTTGCTGATCTGGCTGAAAAAGCAGGGACTGCTGCGCCGCAGCGCATAAATCTCGCATCCAGGCGGCCGTTTGTTCATCCCGTAGCCAAACGGCCGCTGACATCACTTGCGCCCTGAATTATCATAGTCGCCTCATTGCGCCAGCTAACCATCCGCTGGTCGTTCAGCGCCTGCCAGAGGATCCGTTGTGCAAAAAAAATTAGACTCGCTGCTTGCGGCAGCAGGCATTGAGCTGCCCGATCAGCAGAAACAGCAGCTGCTGGGCTATGTCGGCATGCTGGATAAATGGAACAAGGCTTATAACCTCACGTCGGTGCGCGATCCGCAGCAAATGCTGGTGCGCCACATCCTCGACAGCATCGTGGTCAACCCGCATCTGCAGGGCTCGCGTTTTATCGATGTCGGCACTGGCCCCGGGTTGCCGGGCATTCCGCTGGCGATCGTGCGCCCGGACGCGCATTTCACGCTGCTCGACAGCCTGGGCAAGCGCGTGCGTTTCCTGCGTCAGGTGCAGCATGAGCTGGGCCTGAACAATATCGAGCCGGTGCAGAGCCGCGTTGAGGAGTTTCCGGCCGAGCCACCGTTCGACGGCGTGATCAGCCGCGCGTTCGCTTCGCTGCAGGATATGCTGTCCTGGTGCCATCATCTGCCGGCGAAAGGGCAGGGGCGTTTTTACGCGTTGAAAGGCGTGCGCCCGGATGAAGAGCTGACGCAGCTGCCTGCAGGCGTTAGCCTGGAGTCTATCGTGCGGCTGCAGGTGCCTGAACTGGAAGGCGAACGCCATCTGGTGATTCTTAAGGCAAACTGAGTTTGCTTTTGATCAAACAAGCGTGAATTAAAGGCAGTACCAGGTAGAAAGATAAGCAGGCTAATTAGTTGGCCGCTTTTTTTAGTTAATTTACTTCCTATTAACACAAAAAACGCGGCTAATTAGCGACAATAGAGTAATTGCATTTGGAAATAGTCACGTTAGCAATCATGTGCGAAAGATTGGCGTTTGCTGCTAATGTTAATTGGCTGTTGGAATATTGCCCCGCTGCTTGTCAATAAAAGGTTTTCATCGGGTATACGGATTGTTTTTGAACAGTTAACTGATAATGTTTTGATTTATATAATCTTTTGATCGCTCAAATTGCTAAAGACGGTTTGGTTGACCATCGGCTATAAATCAGGAAGGGACATTACTGTGATCGGCTTCGCGTTTCTAAACGCAACGCTGGAATAATCAGACAATTAAATGCGCCCTATTATTCCGACCGTTTTCTTGTGAAAATAGGCTGGAATAGGGAAATTTAAATAATTGTTCACCTTTTCGCTACTTATCGATTGAATTCGTTGGTATGCCCCGTATAATTTGCTCGTTTTTTGCTGCTTGACTCAGGACAGCAAAAACAGTTGTATACGTCACTCAGCATACCCCCTCTGGGGTACGGAGAGAACAAACGTCATGTCTGTGTCCCTTTACAGCGGGAAAGTCGCACGCAAACTGCTGTTTTTGCAGTTAATGACTTTTGTTCTGATCAGCGTTGCTTTCTGGCTGAAAAGCCCGGAATGGAGCGCTTCGGCGCTGGCAGGCGGTCTCGCCGCCTGGTTGCCGAGTGCAATGTTTATGCTGTTTGCCTTGCGCCATCAGGCGCAAACGCCGGCGCCCGGTAGGGTTGCCTGGTCGTTCGCCATCGGCGAGGGGCTAAAGGTCGTGATCACCATCGTTTTGCTGATCGTGGCGCTGGGGGTGTTCAAGGCGGAGTTTATACCGCTTGGCCTGACCTATTTAGCGGTGTTAGTGGTGCAGATAGTGGCACCGGCCGTGATTAACAGTTACCGAACTTAACTAAATAAGGGTAAGAGGCATCATGTCTGCAGGAGAAGTCTTGACTCCACAGGAGTATATCGGTCACCACCTGACGCAGCTTCAGGTCGGGACTGGGTTTTGGTCGATTAACCTCGACTCGATGTTTTTCTCCGTCGTCCTCGGGGCGCTCTTCCTGGTGATCTTCCGCAAAGTGGCCAAAAACGCCACCAGCGGCGTGCCGGGTAAACTGCAAACCGCCGTGGAGCTGGTGGTCGGTTTCGTCGACAGCAGCGTGCGCGATATGTACCACGGCAAGAGCAAGGTCATTGCGCCGTTGGCACTGACCGTGTTCGTCTGGGTGTTCCTGATGAACCTGATGGACCTCATCCCGGTTGACTTCCTGCCTTATCTCGGCACCCACGTTCTCGGTCTGCCTGCGCTGCGCGTCGTGCCTACCGCCGACGTGAACGTCACGCTGTCTATGGCGCTGGGCGTGTTTATCCTGATTCTGTTCTATAGCATCAAAATGAAAGGCGTTGGCGGGTTCGTTAAAGAGTTGACCATGCAGCCGTTCAACCACCCTGTATTCATTCCTATCAACCTGATTCTTGAAGGTGTCAGCCTGCTGTCCAAACCTGTTTCACTGGGTCTGCGACTGTTCGGCAACATGTATGCGGGTGAGTTGATCTTCATCCTGATTGCCGGCCTGTTGCCGTGGTGGTCACAGTGGGTCCTGAGCTTGCCTTGGGCTATCTTCCACATCCTGATCATTACGCTTCAAGCCTTTATTTTCATGGTTCTGACGATCGTCTATCTGTCGATGGCGTCTGAAGAGCACTGATTTTCTTAAAACACTTGCACTTTTAAACTGAAACAAACTGGAGACTGTCATGGAAAACCTGAGTATGGATCTGCTGTACATGGCTGCCGCTGTGATGATGGGTTTAGCGGCAATCGGTGCTGCGATCGGTATCGGCATCCTGGGTGGTAAATTCTTGGAAGGCGCTGCTCGTCAGCCTGACCTGATTCCTCTGCTGCGTACACAGTTCTTTATCGTTATGGGTCTGGTCGACGCCATCCCGATGATCGCTGTAGGTCTGGGTCTGTACGTGATGTTCGCCGTCGCGTAAGTAGAGTAACCCTCTACGACGTAACCAAACTATTAACTTTTAAAGAGGCATTGTGCTGTGAATCTTAACGCAACAATCCTCGGCCAGGCCATCGCGTTCGTTCTGTTTGTCTGGTTCTGCATGAAGTACGTATGGCCGCCGATCATGGCTGCCATCGAGAAACGTCAGAAAGAAATTGCTGACGGCCTCGCTTCTGCAGAGCGTGCCAAAAAAGATCTGGACTTAGCGCAAGCCAATGCGACCGACCAGCTGAAAACTGCTAAAGCAGAAGCTCAGGTGATCATCGAGCAAGCGAACAAACGCAAAGCTCAGATCATGGATGAAGCGAAAGCCGAAGCCGAGCAGGAACGTAACAAAATCGTGGCGCAGGCTCAGGCTGAGATCGAAGCCGAACGTAAGCGCGCTCGTGAAGAGTTGCGTAAGCAAGTCGCGATGCTGGCAATTGCCGGCGCCGAGAAGATCATCGAACGTTCCGTGGATGAAGCTGCTAACAGCGACATCGTTGATAAACTGGTCGCTGAACTGTAAGGAGGGAGGGGCTGATGTCTGAATTTGTAACTGTAGCTCGCCCCTACGCCAAAGCAGCTTTTGACTTTGCCGTTGAGCACCAAAGCGTAGAGCGCTGGCAGGACATGCTGGCGTTTGCGGCTGAAGTCACTCGCAATGAACAGATTTCTGAACTGCTGTCTGGCGCGGTCGCGCCAGAAACGCTGTCCAAGACGTTCATCGCGGTTTGTGGCGATCGGCTCGACGAACATGGCCAGAACTTTATCCGTGTAATGGCCGAAAATGGACGTTTACTGGTTCTTCCTGCCGTGCTGCAGCAGTTCATCGAACTGCGCGCCTCGCTGGAATCCACCGTCGAAGTCGAAGTGCTCTCTGCGAGCGCGCTGAGCGACGAACAGCAGGCGAAAATCGCCGCTGCGATGGAAAAACGTCTGTCACGCAAAGTTAAGCTGAATTGCAAAATTGACAAGTCTGTACTGGCCGGCATCGTTGTTCGCGCCGGCGATATGGTGATTGATGGCAGCGTTCGCGGTCGTCTTGAACGCCTGACAGACGTCTTGCAGTCTTAAGGGGACTGGAGCATGCAACTGAATTCCACCGAAATCAGCGAACTGATCAAGCAGCGCATTGCTCAGTTCAATGTAGTGAGCGAAGCTCACAATGAAGGTACTATCGTTTCCGTCAGCGACGGGATCATCCGCGTACACGGCCTGGCCGAAGTTATGCAGGGCGAAATGATCGCGCTGCCTGGCAACCGTTACGCAATCGCATTGAACCTGGAGCGCGACTCCGTAGGTGCCGTGGTTATGGGTCCGTACGCGGATCTGGCCGAAGGCATGAAGGTTAAATGCACCGGCCGTATCCTGGAAGTTCCAGTCGGTCGTGGTCTGCTGGGCCGCGTAGTTAACACCCTGGGCGCACCAATCGACGGCAAAGGCCCGATTGAGAACGACGGCTTCTCTCCGGTAGAAGCTATCGCGCCAGGCGTTATCGAGCGTCAGTCCGTTGATCAGCCGGTTCAGACTGGCTACAAATCCGTTGACGCCATGATTCCAATCGGCCGTGGCCAGCGTGAGCTGGTGATCGGTGACCGTCAGACCGGTAAAACCGCGCTGGCGATCGATGCGATCATCAACCAACGCGACTCCGGCATCAAATGCGTTTACGTGGCTATCGGCCAGAAAGCGTCCACCATCGCTAACGTGGTGCGCAAACTGGAAGAGCACGGCGCACTGGCCAACACCATCGTGGTGGTGGCGACCGCTTCCGAATCCGCTGCACTGCAATACCTGGCGCCATACGCCGGTTGCGCAATGGGCGAATACTTCCGTGACCGCGGTGAAGATGCGCTGATCGTGTACGATGACCTGTCCAAACAGGCCGTTGCTTACCGCCAGATTTCCCTGCTGCTTCGTCGTCCGCCAGGTCGTGAAGCTTACCCAGGCGACGTATTCTACCTGCACTCCCGCTTGCTGGAGCGTGCAGCGCGCGTTAACGCCGAATACGTTGAAGCCTTCACCAAAGGTGAAGTTAAAGGCCAAACCGGTTCACTGACCGCTCTGCCGATCATTGAAACCCAGGCGGGTGACGTTTCCGCGTTCGTTCCGACCAACGTAATCTCGATTACCGATGGTCAGATCTTCCTGGAATCCAACCTGTTCAACTCCGGTATTCGTCCGGCAGTTAACCCGGGTATCTCCGTATCCCGTGTTGGTGGCGCCGCGCAGACCAAGATCATGAAGAAACTGTCCGGTGGTATCCGTACCGCGCTGGCGCAGTATCGTGAATTGGCTGCGTTCTCCCAGTTCGCCTCGGATCTGGACGACGCGACCCGCAAACAGCTGAGCCACGGTCAGAAAGTGACCGAGCTGCTGAAACAGAAACAGTATGCGCCGATGTCGGTTGCACAACAGTCTCTGGTGCTGTTTGCCGCAGAACGCGGTTACCTGAACGACGTCGAAGTCGCCAAAGTGGTGAGCTTCGAAGCCGCGCTGGTCGCCTATGCGGACCGCGAGCACGCCGAACTGCTGAACCACATCAACCAAACTGGCAACTTCAATGATGAGATCGAGGGCAAGTTGAAAGACATCCTCGAGACCTTCAAGAAAACCCAGTCCTGGTAACGCCGAACGGTCCTGCTGTTGAAAGACAGCAGGCCGTCTGGCACTGAGGAGAAGCAGAGATGGCCGGCGCAAAAGAGATACGTAGTAAGATCGCTAGCGTGCAAAACACGCAAAAGATCACTAAAGCGATGGAAATGGTCGCCGCCTCCAAAATGCGTAAATCGCAGGATCGCATGGCGGCCAGCCGTCCTTATGCAGAGACCATGCGCAAAGTGATTGGTCACCTTGCGTTAGGGAATCTGGAGTACAAGCACCCGTACCTGGATGAGCGTGACGTTAAGCGCGTCGGGTATCTGGTGGTGTCTACTGACCGTGGTCTCTGCGGCGGCTTGAACATCAACCTGTTCAAAAAGCTGCTGGCGGAGATGAAAGCCTGGTCCGAAAAAGGCGTCGAAACCGATTTGGCGCTGATTGGCTCTAAAGCGGCCTCTTTCTTTGGTTCCGTGGGCGGCAACGTGGTTGCCCAGGTGACCGGCATGGGGGACAAACCTTCCCTGTCGGATCTGATCGGGCCGGTGAAAGTGATGCTGCAGGCCTACGACGAAGGTCGTTTGGACAAGCTGTACATTGTCAGCAACAAATTTGTTAATACGATGTCCCAAGAGCCACAGGTGCTTCAGCTGCTGCCGTTACCGCCAGCCGATGACGAAGAGCTGAAGAAAACGCCTTGGGATTACCTGTATGAACCCGATCCAAAAGTGCTGCTTGATACCTTGCTGCGCCGCTATGTGGAGTCGCAGGTTTATCAGGGCGTCGTGGAAAACCTGGCCAGCGAGCAGGCCGCACGAATGGTCGCGATGAAAGCCGCAACCGATAACGGCGGTAGCCTGATCAAAGAGCTGCAGTTGGTATACAACAAGGCGCGTCAGGCCAGCATCACTCAGGAACTCACCGAGATCGTTTCGGGAGCCTCCGCGGTTTAAGCTAGGTTTACGAATTACGTAGAGGATTCAAGATGGCTACTGGAAAGATTATCCAGGTAATCGGCGCCGTGGTGGACGTCGAGTTCCCTCAGGATGCCGTACCAAAAGTGTACGATGCCCTTGAGGTAGAAAACGGCACCGAAAAACTGGTGTTGGAAGTTCAGCAACAGCTGGGCGGTGGCGTGGTTCGCTGTATCGCAATGGGGACCTCCGACGGTCTGCGTCGCGGTCTGAAAGTGAACAACCTGGACCACCCGATTGAAGTGCCGGTGGGTAAAGCTACCCTGGGCCGTATCATGAACGTATTGGGTCAACCAATCGACATGAAAGGCGACATCGGCGAAGAAGAGCGTTGGGCGATTCACCGCGCGGCGCCAAGCTACGAAGAGCTGTCCAGCTCCCAGGAACTGCTGGAAACCGGTATCAAGGTAATGGACCTGATTTGTCCATTCGCCAAGGGCGGTAAAGTCGGTCTGTTCGGCGGTGCGGGCGTGGGTAAAACCGTAAACATGATGGAGCTGATCCGTAACATCGCGATCGAGCACTCCGGTTATTCCGTGTTTGCGGGCGTGGGCGAGCGTACTCGTGAGGGTAACGACTTCTACCACGAAATGACCGACTCCAACGTTCTGGACAAAGTATCCCTGGTTTACGGCCAGATGAACGAGCCACCAGGTAACCGTCTGCGCGTTGCGCTGACCGGTCTGACCATGGCGGAGAAATTCCGTGACGAAGGCCGTGACGTTCTGCTGTTCGTTGACAACATCTACCGTTACACCCTGGCCGGTACCGAAGTGTCCGCACTTCTGGGCCGTATGCCATCTGCGGTAGGTTATCAGCCAACGCTGGCGGAAGAGATGGGCGTTCTGCAAGAACGTATCACCTCGACCAAGACCGGTTCCATCACTTCCGTACAGGCCGTTTACGTTCCTGCGGATGACTTGACTGACCCGTCACCAGCCACCACCTTTGCGCACTTGGACGCAACCGTGGTACTGAGCCGTAACATCGCTTCTCTGGGTATCTACCCGGCCGTTGACCCGCTGGATTCCACCAGCCGTCAGCTGGATCCGCTGGTTGTTGGCCAGGAGCACTACGACGTAGCGCGTGGCGTGCAGTCCATTCTGCAACGCTACCAGGAACTGAAAGATATCATCGCGATCCTGGGTATGGACGAGCTGTCTGAAGAAGACAAACTGGTCGTATCCCGTGCGCGTAAGATCCAACGCTTCCTGTCTCAGCCGTTCTTCGTGGCAGAAGTCTTCACCGGTTCTCCGGGCAAGTTCGTATCGCTGAAAGACACCATCCGTGGTTTCAAAGGCATTATGGACGGCGACTATGACCACCTGCCGGAGCAGGCGTTCTACATGGTTGGCACCATTGAAGAAGCAGTGGAAAAAGCCAAGAAACTGTAACGCCTTGAGAGGAGGGTGATATGGCTATGACTTACCATCTGGATGTAGTCAGCGCGGAAAAACAGATGTTTTCCGGCCTGGTGCAGAAGATCCAGGTGACAGGCAGCGAAGGTGAACTGGGGATCTTCCCTGGCCATGCGCCGCTGCTGACTGCCATCAAGCCTGGCATGGTGCGTATTGTTAAGCAGCACGGTGAAGAAGAGTTCATCTACCTGTCCGGCGGCATCCTAGAGGTGCAGCCGAGCGTGGTTACCGTGCTGGCGGACACTGCTATCCGTGGTACTGACCTCGACGAAGCGAGAGCGTTGGAAGCTAAGCGTAAAGCTGAAGAACACATTCGCAGCTCTCATGGCGATGTCGACTATGCTCAGGCATCCGCTGAACTGGCGAAAGCGATCGCAAAACTGCGCGTTATCGAGCTCACCAGAAAAGCGATGTAATGTTTGGGTGCCTGGCACCCAACTTTAAGAAAGCGGCCTATAGGGTCGCTTTTTTTTTACTTTAAAATAAGCATTGCAGCCCGGCGGACAGTGTGGTGTATAACCCCTGATATCGGGAAATAAACGTCGCCGATCGCCGACAGTTTTTTCGTCCCGACGCCGAATTGGCCGCGATAGCGGCAGGCCAAGGCCCACGCGGTCTGCACCGGGTTCGTGCAGAGAAATATGTAGTAATATCGTCGCTAAACGGTTTTACTTTCGTCTATCAAAATGGAGTTATCAGGTTGCTTATGTCGAACAGCGCAATGAGCGTGGTTATCCTCGCCGCGGGCAAGGGAACACGCATGTATTCCGATCTTCCCAAGGTCTTACATCCGTTGGCCGGCAAGCCGATGGTGCAACACGTCATTGATGCCGCGATGAAACTGGGCGCGCAACATGTCCACCTGGTATACGGCCACGGCGGCGATCTGTTGAAGAGTACGTTGACTGACGGCGCGCTGAACTGGGTGCTGCAGGCCGAGCAACTGGGTACCGGCCATGCGATGCAGCAGGCCGCGCCGCACTTTGCCGACGATGAAGACGTGCTGATGCTGTACGGTGACGTGCCGTTGATCTCCGTAGATACGCTGCAACGCCTGCTGGCGGCCAAGCCGCAGGGCGGTATCGGGCTGCTGACGGTCAAGCTGGACGATCCGAGCGGTTACGGCCGCATCGTGCGCGAGCAGGGCAACGTGGTGGGCATCGTCGAACACAAGGATGCCAGCGAGGCGCAGCGCCAGATTAACGAGATCAATACCGGCATCCTGGTGGCGAACGGGCGCGATCTGAAGCGCTGGCTGGGGATGTTGAATAACGACAACGCACAGGGTGAGTTCTACATCACCGATATCATTGCGTTGGCCCATGCCGACGGCAAGAAAATCGAAACCGTGCACCCGTTGCGCCTGAGTGAAGTGGAAGGCGTGAACAACCGCCTACAGCTGGCGACCTTGGAGCGCGTCTTCCAGTCGGAACAGTCTGAAAAGCTGCTGTTAGCCGGCGTGATGTTGCTGGATCCGGCGCGTTTCGATCTGCGCGGGGAACTTGTTCACGGCCGCGACATCACTATTGATGCGAATGTGATTATCGAAGGTCACGTCAAGCTGGGCGACCGGGTGAAAATCGGCGCCGGCTGCGTGCTGAAAAACTGCGTGATTGGCGATGACTGCGAGATCAGCCCTTACAGCGTGCTGGAGGACAGCGTGCTGGAAGCCGACTGCACCGTGGGGCCGTTCGCCCGCCTGCGCCCAGGCGCGGAGCTGGCGGCAGGGGCTCACGTCGGCAACTTCGTGGAAATGAAAAAGGCGCGTCTGGGTAAAGGCTCCAAGGCCGGCCACCTCAGCTATCTGGGCGATGCCGAAATCGGCGATGACGTGAATATCGGCGCCGGCACCATCACCTGCAACTACGATGGCGCCAACAAGCACAAGACGGTGATCGGCGACGGCGTATTCGTCGGTTCCGATACACAGCTGGTGGCGCCGGTGTCGGTCGGCAAAGGCTCCACCATCGCCGCCGGCACCACGGTGACGCGCGATATAGCCGAGAACGAACTGGTGCTGAGCCGCGTCAAGCAGGTGCACATTCAGGGCTGGCAACGTCCGGTGAAGAAGAAGTCATAGTGTGTTTTGCGTTGGGCTCCGTTCACGAGCCCAATACAAAACATAATAACCCCCACCATCTACAGGCTCGGGGGGCGCACGGTAAAAACCGGCAAAAATCAGGTCAAGGCATCGAAAGCGCCCATGAAGGGCGTTCATTAGGAATATAACTGATGTGTGGAATTGTAGGCGCAGTAGCGCAACGTGATATCGCAGAAATCCTGTTGGAAGGTTTACGTCGTCTTGAGTACCGCGGTTATGACTCCGCCGGTCTGGCAGTGGTCGACGAAAAAGGCAACGTCAGCCGCCTGCGCCGCGTAGGCAAGGTGCAAAAACTGGCCGAAGCGGCGGAGCAGACCGATCTGCACGGCGGTACCGGCATCGCTCACACCCGTTGGGCAACGCACGGTGAACCGACCGAGGCGAACGCGCACCCGCATGTTTCCGACTACATTACCGTGGTGCATAACGGCATCATCGAAAACCACGAACCGCTGCGCGAACTGCTGATCGAACGTGGTTATCGCTTCAGCTCCGAAACCGACACCGAAGTGATTGCGCACCTGGTGCACTGGGAACAACTGCAGGGCGGTACGCTGCTGGAAGTGGTTCAGCGCGTGATCCCACAGCTGCGCGGCGCCTACGGCACCGTGGTGATGGACAGCCGCGATCCGAGCGTATTGGTCGCGGCGCGCTCCGGCAGCCCGCTGGTTATCGGCCGCGGCGTCGGGGAAAACTTCATCGCTTCCGACCAGCTGGCGCTGCTGCCGGTCACCCGCCGCTTCATCTTCCTGGAAGAAGGCGACGTGGTGGAAGTGACTCGCCGCACCGTCAACATCTTCGACAAGCAGGGCAACGCCATCGAGCGCCCTGAGATCGAATCCCAGGTGCAGTATGACGCCGGCGACAAAGGCGCTTACCGCCACTACATGCAAAAAGAGATCTACGAACAGCCGCTGGCGCTGAAAAATACCCTGGAAGGGCGTTTCAGCCATGGCCAAATCAACCTGAGCGAGCTGGGCCCGCGCGCCGATGAGCTGTTGGCCAAGGTGCAGCACGTGCAGATCATCGCCTGTGGCACTTCTTACCACTCCGGTATGGTGGCGCGTTACTGGTTCGAAGCGCTGGCCGGCGTGCCGTGCGACGTCGAGATCGCCTCCGAGTTCCGTTACCGCAAATCGGCGGTGCGCCCGGGCAGCCTGATCATCACCCTGTCGCAGTCCGGCGAAACCGCCGACACCCTGGCGGCGCTGCGCCTGTCCAAAGAGCTGGGTTATCTCGGTTCGCTGGCCGTTTGTAACGTTGCGGGCTCTTCGCTGGTGCGCGAATCCGATCTGGCATTGATGACCAAGGCCGGCACGGAAATCGGCGTAGCCTCGACCAAAGCCTTCACCACGCAGCTCACCGTGCTGTTGATGCTGGTGGCGCGCTTGGGCCGCTTGAAAGGCATGGCGGAAAGCGTGGAGCAGGAGATCGTGCACGGCCTGCAGGCGCTGCCGGCGCGCATCGAGCAGATGCTGTCGATGGATAAAGAGATCGAAGCGCTGGCGGAAGGCTTCTCCGACAAGCACCATGCGTTGTTCCTCGGCCGCGGCGATCAGTATCCGATCGCCATGGAAGGGGCGCTGAAGCTGAAAGAGATCTCCTATATTCATGCCGAAGCTTATGCGGCGGGCGAGCTGAAACACGGCCCGCTGGCGCTGATCGACGCCGATATGCCGGTGATTGTGGTGGCGCCGAACAACGAACTGCTGGAAAAGCTGAAGTCCAACATTGAAGAAGTGCGCGCGCGCGGCGGCCAGCTGTATGTGTTCGCCGATCAGGACGCCGGCTTCGTCAGCAGCGAAGGCATGACCATCATTCCTCTGCCGCACGTCGAGGAAATCGTGGCGCCGATCTTCTACACCGTGCCGTTGCAGCTGCTGTCTTACCACGTGGCGCTGATCAAAGGCACCGACGTTGACCAGCCGCGCAACCTGGCGAAGTCTGTCACCGTAGAGTAATCTGCCGCAGATAAACTGCAAAAGCCGGCCTTAGCGCCGGCTTTTTTCATGAGTAACGCGAAAGATGACAGCGGCGCCGATTCAGGGATAAACGTTGTCATATTCAAGCGGATAGGGCGTGGCCAAACGGTTTTTTTATTGCTTGGCAATTGCGCTGCTTTTGATTTAACAAGTTGATTTTTATATAAATCATCACCCCTCAAATGCACTGTAATATAACTGTCATATTGCGTACATTTTTCTGTCACCAAACTGTCCTATTTTCCCTCCTGCAGCAATACTTACTCTGATTAAAACGACTCGAAGTCGATTTTAAATATCCCATTAGGAGGGATTATGAAACTGATGCGTACCACCGTCGCCAGTATTGTGGCAGCGACCTTCTCCCTGACCGCCGTGTCCGCGTTCGCTGCTGCCAGCCTGACCGGTGCAGGTGCGACATTCCCCGCTCCGGTTTACGCCAAGTGGGCAGATTCTTATCAGAAAGAAACCGGCAACAAAGTTAACTATCAGGGCATCGGCTCCTCTGGCGGCGTGAAGCAAATCGTGGCCAACACCGTTGACTTTGGCGCCTCCGACGCCCCGCTGTCTGACGACAAGCTGGCGGCCGACGGCCTGTTCCAGTTCCCGACCGTGATTGGCGGCGTGGTGCTGGCCGTGAATATCCCGGGCATTAAATCCGGCGAACTGACTCTGGACGGTAAAACCCTGGGCGATATCTACCTGGGCAACGTCAAAAAATGGAACGACCCGGCTATCACCAAGCTGAACCCAGGCGTGAAACTGCCTGACCAGAACATCGCCGTGGTGCGCCGCGCCGATGGTTCCGGCACCTCGTTTGTGTTCACCAGCTACCTGTCCAAGGCCAACGCGCAGTGGAAAGAAAAGATTGGCGCCGGTTCTACCGTTAACTGGCCGACCGGTCTGGGCGGCAAAGGCAACGACGGCATCGCCGCCTTCGTTCAGCGTCTGCCAGGCTCTATCGGCTACGTAGAATACGCTTACGCCAAGCAGAACAACCTGGCTTACACCAAGCTGGTTTCCGCCGACGGCAAACCGGTCAGCCCGACTGAAGAGAGCTTCAGCAACGCGGCCAAAGGCGTGGATTGGAGCAAGACCTTCGCTCAGGATCTGACTGACCAGAAAGGCGACAACGTGTGGCCAATCACCTCCACCACCTTCATCCTGGTGCACAAAGAGCAGAAAAACCCTGCTCAGGGCGCCGAAGTGCTGAAGTTCTTCGACTGGGCTTACAAAACCGGCGGCAAACAGGCTAACGAGCTGGATTACGCCACCCTGCCGAAAGAAGTAGTTGAGCAGGTGCGCGCGGCCTGGAAAACCAACGTAAAAGACAGTTCAGGTAAAGCGCTGTACTAACAACGCAGGGGCGCGGGCTCGCCGCGCCCCACACAGTTCTTCAGGCTCCGATCCCGGTTGGGGCTGCCAGGGTTCAAACAGAGAGTAATCTATGGCTGAGTACAAGCCGACCATCAAAGCACCGGGCAAAAACGGTGACATCATTTTCAGCGCGCTGGTGAGACTGGCTGCGCTGATTACCCTATTGTTGCTGGGCGGCATTATCGTTTCGCTGATCTTCGCCTCCTGGCCAAGCATGCAGAAATTCGGCTTCGCTTTCCTGTGGACCAAAGAGTGGGACGCGCCGGCGGAGCAGTTCGGCGCGCTGGTGCCGATCTACGGTACCGTGGTCACCTCGCTTATCGCGCTGATCATCGCCGTGCCGGTGAGCTTCGGCATCGCGTTGTTCCTGACCGAACTGGCGCCGAACTGGTTGAAGCGGCCGCTGGGCATCGCCATTGAGCTGCTGGCGGCCATCCCGAGCATCGTCTACGGCATGTGGGGCCTGTTCGTGTTCGCCCCGCTGTTCGCCGAATACTTCCAGACGCCGGTGGGCGAAGTGCTGTCGGGCATTCCGATCGTCGGCGAGCTGTTCTCCGGCCCGGCCTTCGGCATCGGCATTCTGGCCGCCGGGGTGATCCTGGCGATCATGATCATTCCTTACATCGCCGCGGTCATGCGCGACGTGTTCGAACAGACGCCGGTGATGATGAAAGAGTCGGCCTACGGCATCGGTTGCACCACCTGGGAAGTCATCTGGCGCATCGTGCTGCCGTTCACCAAAAACGGCGTCATCGGCGGCGTGATGTTGGGCCTGGGCCGCGCGCTGGGGGAAACCATGGCGGTGACCTTTATCATCGGTAACACCTACCAGCTCGACAGCGCTTCGCTGTACATGCCGGGCAACAGTATCACCTCGGCGCTGGCCAACGAATTCGCCGAAGCCGAGTCCGGCGTGCACACCGCCGCGTTGATGGAGCTGGGTCTGATTCTGTTTGTTATCACCTTTATCGTGCTGGCGCTGTCGAAACTGATGATCATGCGTCTGGCCAAGAATGAGGGGCGTTAACATGGCGACGATGGATATGCAAAACGCAGTCGTTCTGGCGGAAAGCCGCCGCAAAATGCAGGCCTGGCGCCGGCAGAAAAACCGCCTCGCGCTGTTCCTGTCGATGGCGACCATGGCGTTCGGGCTGTTCTGGTTGATCTGGATCCTGATCGCCACCGTCACCAAAGGCTTCGACGGTATGTCGCTGGCGCTGTTCACCGAAATGACCCCGCCGCCGAATACCGCGGGCGGCGGCCTGGCCAACGCCATCGCCGGCAGCGGCCTGTTGATCCTGTGGGCGACCATCTTCGGTACGCCGCTGGGCATCATGGCCGGCATCTACCTGGCGGAATACGGCCGTAAATCCTGGCTGGCGGAAGTGATCCGCTTTATCAACGATATCCTGCTGTCCGCACCGTCGATCGTGGTGGGCCTGTTCGTTTACACCATCGTGGTGGCGAAGATGGAACACTTCTCCGGCTGGGCCGGCATCGTGGCGCTGGCGCTGCTGCAGGTGCCGATCGTCATTCGCACCACCGAAAACATGCTGAAGCTGGTACCGGATACGCTGCGCGAGGCCGCGTACGCCCTGGGTACGCCGAAATGGCGCATGATTTCCGCCATCACGCTGAAGGCGTCGGTGTCCGGTATCATCACCGGCGTGCTGCTGGCGATTGCGCGCATCGCGGGGGAAACCGCACCGCTGCTGTTCACCTCGCTGTCGAACCAGTTCTGGAGCACCGACCTGATGCAGCCGATCGCCAACCTGCCGGTGACCATCTTCAAATTCGCCATGAGCCCGTTCGCCGAATGGCAACAGCTGGCCTGGGCCGGGGTGCTGTTGATCACCCTGTGCGTACTGTTACTGAATATCCTGGCGCGCGTGATTTTCGCCAAGAAAAAGCATTCATAAAATTTTGAGCGCCGCTTTGGCGGCGCTGATGAAAAGAGAGAAGTCTTGATGAGTATGGTTACTGACGCTTCCAGCAGCAAAATTCAGGTACGCGATCTGAACTTCTACTACGGCAAATTCCATGCGCTGAAGAACATCACGCTGGATATCGCCAAGAACAAGGTCACCGCGTTTATCGGCCCGTCCGGCTGCGGCAAATCCACCCTGCTGCGCACCTTCAACAAGATGTATCAGCTGTACCCGGAACAGCGTGCGGAAGGCGGCATCCTGCTGGACGGCCAGAACATCCTGACCGACAACTCGGATATCGCGCTGCTGCGTGCCAAGGTCGGCATGGTGTTCCAGAAGCCGACGCCGTTCCCGATGTCGATTTACGACAACATCGCCTTCGGCGTTCGCCTGTTTGAAAAGCTGTCGCGCGCCGATATGGACGAGCGCGTGCAGTGGGCGCTGACCAAGGCGGCGCTGTGGAACGAAACCAAGGACAAGCTGCACCAGAGCGGCTACAGCCTCTCCGGCGGCCAGCAGCAGCGTCTGTGCATCGCCCGCGGCATCGCCATTCGTCCGGAAGTGCTGTTGCTGGATGAGCCTTGCTCGGCGCTGGATCCGATCTCCACCGGTAAGATTGAAGAGCTGATCAGCGAGCTGAAGGCCGACTACACCGTGGTGATCGTGACGCACAACATGCAGCAGGCGGCGCGCTGCTCCGACTCTACCGCATTTATGTATCTGGGCGAGCTGATCGAGTTCAGTGATACTGATAACCTGTTCACTGCGCCGCAGAAAAAGCAGACTGAAGACTACATCACTGGCCGTTATGGTTGATAGGAAGCATCATGGATAACCTGAATTTAAATAAACACATTTCCGGCCAGTTCAACGCAGAGCTTGAGCATATCCGCACCCAGGTGCTGACCATGGGCGGGCTGGTGGAGCAGCAGCTGACTGACGCTATCACCGCGATGCACAATCAGGATGGCGAGCTGGCCAAGCGCGTGATCGAAGGCGACGCCAAGGTCAACATGATGGAAGTGGCGATCGACGAAGCCTGCGTGCGCATCATCGCCAAGCGCCAGCCAACCGCCAGCGATCTGCGCCTGGTGATGGCGATCATCAAAACCATTTCCGAGCTGGAGCGCATCGGCGACGTGGCGGACAAAATTTGCCGCACCGCGCTGGAAAAGTTCTCGCACCAGCACCAGCCGCTGTTGGTCAGCCTGGAATCGCTGGGGCGCCACACCGTGCAGATGCTGCACGACGTGCTGGACGCCTTCGCGCGCATGGATCTGGACGAGGCGATCCGTATCTACCGTGAAGATAAAAAGGTCGACCAGGAGTATGAAGGCATCGTGCGTCAGCTGATGACCTACATGATGGAAGACTCACGCACCATTCCCAGTGTGTTGACCGCGCTGTTCTGCGCCCGTTCTATCGAGCGCATCGGCGACCGCTGCCAGAACATCTGCGAATTTATCTTCTATTTCGTCAAAGGGCAGGACTTCCGTCATTTGGGTGGTGATGCCCTGGAAAAGCTACTCTCTCCGGGCGGTAAAGACGAAAAGGCCGACTAACCCTTTCCGGGTAATATCCTTCAAAGGCGCGGTTTCCCGCGCCTTTATTCCATCTTAAGCGCGTAAAGATAAAAAGGTTATAAATATAGCTTTTTATATTATTTCCTGACCTATGTGGCGCTTGCTAGCTTATCCGCCAGCAGGACATCAACCACTTAGGAGCTTTCTATGAAACATCGCGCTTTGGCCTTAACGTTGTTAGCCAGTCTGACCGGCCTCGCCGCCGGCGCCGCGCACGCGGACAAACTTGACGATATCAAGCAAGCCGGCGTGGTGCGTATCGCGGTGTTCGATAGCAACCCGCCGTTCGGCTACATCGACCCGCAGAGCAAGAAGCTGGTGGGCTACGATGTGGACGTCGCCGATGCGATCGGTAAAGCGCTGGGCGTGAAAGTGGAGCTGCGCGCCACCAACCCGGCCAACCGCATTCCGTTGCTGGTGTCGAAGAAGGTTGACCTGATCGCCGCCAACTTCACCATTACCGACGAGCGCGCCAAGGAAGTGAACTTCAGCGTGCCATATTTCGCTACCGGCCAGAAATTCATCGCCCGCAAAGGCGTGCTGAAAACCCCGGAAGACATCAAGAAGCTGCGCATCGGCGCGGATAAGGGCACGGTGCAGGAAATCACCCTGCGCGAGCGTTTCCCGACGGCGAAAGTGATCTCTTACGATGACACCCCGCTGGCGTTTGTGGCGCTGCGTAACGGCAACGTGCAGGCGATCACTCAGGACGACGCCAAGCTGGTCGGCCTGCTCGGCAACCTGCCGGCGGCGCAGAAGGCGGAGTTTGAAATTTCACCGTTCAGCCTGACCAAAGAGTACCAGGGCGTCGGCATTCCCAAGGGCGAAGATCGCCTGACCGCCGCGGTGAACGAGACGTTGATCAAGCTGGAAAAAGACGGCGAAGCGGTTAAGATTTACGATCGCTGGTTCGGGCCGGAAACCCAATCCGCCCAACCGCGCGGTGATTTCAAAATCGCGCCTTTGGATCAGCAACCGAAAGCCTGATTTAACCGCTCGCGGTGAGATCGGCACGGAGGGGCGCAGCTTGCTGCGCCCCTGATGCATTCTGCAAGACAAGGATTGAACATGAACCTGGACTGGCTGCTGGCGCCGCAATACCTGAGCTGGCTGTGGCACGGCTTTCTGCTGACGCTGTGGCTTTCCGCCTGCGCGGGCCTGGCGGCCACGCTGCTGGGCTTTGTGCTGGCGGCGATGCGCGACAGCAGCCTGCGGCCGTTGCGCTGGCTGGCGATGGGGTACAGCTCGCTGTTTCGCAATACGCCGCTGCTGGTGCAGCTGTTCTTCTGGTATTTCGCCGCCGGGCAGATCCTGCCGTCCGCCGCCATGCAGTGGCTGAACAGCTCGCATCAGGTCGGCCCGCTTGAGTGGCCGTCGTTCGAGTTTCTCGCCGGTTTCTTCGGCCTGACGCTCTACTCTACCGCCTTTATCGCCGAAGAGATCCGTTCCGGTATTCGCGGCGTCGCCGGCGGGCAGAAATATGCCGCCCAGGCGCTGGGGCTGACCGGCTGGCAGGCGATGCGCTACGTGGTGCTGCCGCAGGCACTGAAAATCGCGCTGCCGCCGCTGCTCGGGCAATACATGAACGTGATCAAGAACTCGTCGCTGACCATGGCGATCGGCGTTGCCGAACTCTCTTACGCCTCGCGTCAGGTCGAAACCGAAACGTTGCGTACCTTCCAGGCGTTCGGCGTGGCGACGGTGCTGTATATCGCCATCATCGCGCTGCTGGAAGGCTGGGGCATGTGGCGCCAACAGCGTAAACCGCTGGGAGGGCATTGAGATGGATTTCAGCGTAATTCACGATAACCTGGGCTACCTGCTGTGGGGCACCTGGCCGGACGGACCGCTGGGCGGCGCGGCGCTGACGTTGGCGATCAGCCTGATGGCCGGCGTGGCTTCGGCGGTGCTCGGCACGTTATTCGGCGTGGCGCTGGCGATGTCACGCGGCGTCGTTGCCGGATTGCTGGCGGCGGTGCTGGGCTTTTTCCGCGCCATTCCGGTCATCATGCTGATCTTCTGGACCTATTTCCTGCTGCCGATGGTGTTTGGCGTCGAGATCCCGGAAATCACTACCGTGGTGTGCGCGCTGGCGCTGATCGCTTCGGCCTATTTGGCCCATGCGGTGAAGGCCGGCATCGCCGCGATCGGCCCCGGCCAGTGGCAGGCCGGGCTTTCTCTGGGGCTGACCCGTTGGCAGACGCTGCGCATGATCGTGCTGCCGCAGGCGCTGCGCATGATGGTGCCGTCGTTCATTAACCAGTGGATCTCCCTGATCAAAGACACCTCGCTGGCTTATATCGTCGGCGTTGGTGAACTGACCTTCCTGGCGACCCAGGTCAACAACCGCAGCATGGTTTACCCGATGGAAGTGTTCCTGTTCGTGGCGCTGGTCTATTTCGTGTTCTGCCTGGCGCTCGATCTGCTGGCCAACGTGGTTAACCGCCGCTTCGGCGCGCAAACCCGCGCGCTGAAACGGTCCTGGCGCTGGTGGCGCAACAAGCCGCCGTTGCCGGCCAGTTAATCGGCCGTGAGCCGCCAGCCGCGTTCGCGCCACAGCGCGGGCAGCTGGGCCAGGTCGTCGAACGTCGTCACCAGCGGGTGGTCGATCGGCGGGTTATGCGGATCGGCGCAGAAGTAAAAGACCGGGATGCCGGCGTTGATGCCGGCCTGGGCGCCGGCGGGCGAGTCGTCCACCAGGATGCAGCGCGCCACCGGTACCTGCATCCGTTCGGCGGCGTGAAACACGATCGCCGGATCCGGCTTCCAGCGCTGAATGTCATAGCCGCTGAACAACCGGTCATCAAAATAAGGCAGCATGCCGGTCAGGCCGAGCGAGTGCTGCATCTTGCTGACCGGCCCGTTGGAGACGGTGCAGACAGGCACCGTCACCTGCGCCAGCAGCTCGCGGGCGCCGGCAATCTGCTGTAATTCGCTGTCGAACAGCCGCGCCACCTCCTGCCGATACAGCGGTTCCAGCGCCTCTTTTGCCAGGTTAGTGCCCTGCTCGGCGTTGACCCGATCGATGATCTCGTACAGCTTCACCCCTTTGTATTTCTTGAACACCTCTTCCAGCGACAGGTGAATGCCGTAGCGGGCGAACATGTGCACATAGGCTTTGCTGCACAGCACTTCGCTGTCCACCAGCGTGCCGTCGCAGTCGAACAAAATGCAGTCAATCTGATTCATGCGGGACAGGTTCCTTCGGGTTAACGCCGCTGAGGCCGCTCAGCGATCACTTGATCAGGTTACGCGCCTTAAGATCGTGCAAAATCAGCGCGGCGACGTGTGAGCAGTGCGGTAAATCGCGGCTGTCGCACCACCTGAGTTCGGCGATTTCGGCGGCCGGCTGCAGCTGCCCGGTAAAGTCGGCCTGATAGCAGCGAATGCGCACCTGGGTGCCGTCCTGCTTGCCGTCCGCCGGGCCGGTGAACTCGCCGTAAAACGCGATGGAGCTCGGCAGCAGCGCAACGGTCAGCTCTTCGTCGATTTCGCGGCACAGCGCCTGTTCGTCGGTTTCACCCGCTTCGCGTTTTCCGCCTGGGACATAAAACAGCGTCTTATTGTGTGAACGCACCAGCGCCACTTTGTCATCTTTCAGCGTAATTAACGCGAGCTTATCGATAAAGGTCGAAGACATGCGGATTCCTGTTTTTTTAGCGGGTAGGGTAAGAGATGCGATAGGCCATTTTATCGGCCGTGCCGGCAAACGGCAACGCAGCGGGCGGGAACGGGGAATGAAAGCCTGTAAATACAAGCCGTTGACGCGTTTAGCCGTAAAGACGGCGAAAAAAACCTGTGACCGGCGTCAAAAGCCCCACTTTTTGTTATAGGATAGCCGGCGACTGTCCATTCCCATTTTCGGAATTCTGATAATGACCAAACCAGTATCTGGCCTTGACGCTGAGCAAGGCTTGCTTGGGCGCGTGTTTAAACTCAAGCAACATGGCACGACGGCGCGTACGGAAACGATTGCCGGTATCACCACCTTCCTCACCATGGTGTATATCGTGTTCGTTAACCCTCAAATTTTGGGCGCGGCGGGCATGGATACCCAGGCGGTATTTGTCACTACCTGTTTGATCGCCGCCTTCGGCAGCATCTTTATGGGCCTGCTGGCGAACCTGCCGGTGGCGCTGGCGCCGGCGATGGGCCTGAACGCCTTCTTCGCCTTCGTGGTGGTCGGGGCGATGGGCATCTCCTGGCAGGTGGGCATGGGCGCCATCTTCTGGGGAGCGGTCGGCCTGCTGCTGCTGACCATTTTCCGCATCCGCTACTGGATGATCGCCAACATTCCGGTCAGCCTGCGGGTCGGCATCACCAGTGGCATCGGTCTGTTCATCGGCATGATGGGGCTGAAAAACGCCGGCATCGTGGTGGCCAACCCGGACACGCTGGTGACCATCGGCAGCCTGACCTCGCACAACGTGCTGCTGGGCGCGCTCGGCTTCTTCATCATCGCCGTGCTCTCTTCGCGTAACTTCCACGCGGCGGTGCTGGTGTCGATCGTGGTCACCACCCTTATCGGCTGGATGCTGGGCGACGTGAAATACGGCGGCCTGTTCTCCCTGCCGCCGAGCATCACCTCGGTGGTGGGCCAGGTCGACGTGGCCGGCGCGCTGAACATCGGGCTGGCCGGGGTTATTTTCTCGTTTATGCTGGTGAACCTGTTCGACTCTTCGGGCACCCTGATCGGCGTTACCGATAAAGCCGGCCTGACCGACAGCCAGGGCAAGTTCCCGCGCATGAAGCAGGCGCTGTACGTCGACAGCATCAGCTCGGTGGCCGGTTCGCTGGCGGGCACCTCTTCCGTGACCGCTTACATCGAAAGCTCTTCCGGCGTCGCCGTCGGCGGCCGCACCGGTTTGACGGCGGTGGTCACCGGCCTGCTGTTCCTGCTGGTGATCTTCCTGTCGCCGCTGGCGGGCATGGTGCCGGCTTACGCCGCCGCCGGCGCGCTGATCTACGTCGGCGTGCTGATGACCTCCAGCCTGGCGCGGGTGAAGTGGGACGATCTGACCGAAGCGGTACCGGCGTTTGTTACCGCGGTGATGATGCCGTTCAGCTTCTCGATCACCGAAGGTATCGCGCTCGGCTTTATCTCCTACTGCGTGATGAAGCTCGGCACCGGCCGCTGGCGTGAAATCAGCCCGTGTGTGGTGGTGGTGGCGCTGCTGTTCGTGCTGAAGATCGTCTTCGTCGACGGCCATTGACCGCCAAAGGGCCGGCGCCTGCCGGCCCTGAACCCCTAGACGCCCGGCGTCGCATCCGGCGCCCGATCCAACACCCACTGCAACGGCCGCCTGAAGCGCGCCTGCCAACTGCCGGCGGCATCCTCTCCTTGGGCGAAGTGCAGCGTCTGCACCTGATTATCCTCCCCGAACAGATTGGCGAAGTGCAATGCCAGCGCCTGCTCGCTGAAGTTCTGCCGATCGTAATACGCCATCACGATTTTCTTTTGCGCCGCCAGCGACTGCTGGGCCGGCTTGATCTCCCCGTTGGGGGCGATCAGGAGTGCACCGGCGTAAAACTGCGGGTACTTCGCGATCAGGTTGGCGGCGTGCAGTGCGCCCTGGCCGCGGGCGCTGAGGTAAATCCGTTGGGTATTCAGCTTTAGCTGGGGAGCCAGCTGTTGCAGCGTACGCTGAATGGCGGTGTGGGTGCTCTCGTCGCTGTAATTCGACCAGCGGAAGCTGTTTTCCGACAGCATCTGCGTGCCGTTGATCTCGATGTACGCCACGCCCATTTCGCCGAACAGCAGCCGTTCTTCGGGGCTGATGGCGGCGGCTTTGCCGTAGGTATGCAGGAAGATCACCGTTGGCCAGCCTTCGGGCGGCGCTTCGCCGTCCGGCATCGCGTAGCTGGCCTTGCCTTCATAGTGACGGGCGTGCTGCAGATAGCGCGCTTTGGTGGCGGCCAAGATCGATTGGTAGGTGGCGGAGTGCTGGATGCTGTTGAAGGCGTCGTCCTCCAGCAGGTTGTAGTAGTACCACAGGCCGCGGTCGGCGCTCAGCTGCAGGTAGCGCTCCGCCAGCTCGGTTTGGCCTTTCTCCGCCGACGATACCGCCAACTGGTAGGGCGCCCAGACGTTGCGGCCGTCTTCGCGCATCAGCGTCAGGTACAGCGACATGGCGCCCAGCTTTTTGTCTTCCTGGTTTTGCGCGGATCGCGACAGCTGGGCGTTGAGCGCGCTGTGTGCCGGCAGCTCCAGCGGCTCTTCACCGGCGGGATAACGCATGTCTGCGGCGAAAGCGGGACTGGTGATGGAAACAAAAAATAACGCTAAAATGAAAAAATACATGATGCTATGGCTTTAATTTTCAATGAATTGACGGACTTCATGTCCTGTTGCGGCGCCCCGCGGGCGCCGCGAGACGGTCACTCCACGCGGCGAATAAAATCGCTGAACGCGGACAGCTGGCCGGTCAGGAAATCCAGCGTTCCCTGATCGCTCAGTTCACCGGCCTGTTCATCGACCTTGCTCTGGATCACACCGCCCATAAACTCAGGCTTGTTCATTACCATCGCATCGAGGAACACCAGGATCTGGCGCAGATGATATTGGCAGCGCGCGCCGCCGATCGGCCCCATCGAGCTGGTTTGAATGGCGACCGGCTTGCCGGCCAGCGGCTGATTCGGCAAGCGAGACAGCCAGTCGATGGCGTTCTTCAACCCGCCGGGCACGGAATAGTTATATTCAGGGGTGACGATGATCACGCCGTCGGCCTGGCGGATCTGTTCGGCGATCGCCTCGACAGCGGCAGGGAAGCCTTCACCCTGTTGCATGTCGGCGTCGTACAGCGGGATATCGCGGATGGAAGGCAGCGCTTCAATGGTGACGCCCTGTGGGGCCAGCCCAGGCAGGGCGCGGGCCACCATGGCGTTGTAGGAGCCTTTGCGCAGGCTGCCGAGCAGAGTGACGATTTTCAAGGCTTGGTCTGACATGGTGATTCTCCCTTTCGAATGAGCAGATTCAGCGTACAACATGGGCGAATAGTAGGCTAAAGCGCGGGTCGAGAATAGGCGATTGCTCAACATTTAGCTGTCTTTACAATTTAATCCAGCAACTTGTGCGGTAAAGACAGCGTTATCCGCTTTGCGCTGCGTTAACCGGGCGTCTTCAGGCCCGTCAGTTTAACGAAGCGCGAGGATGCCGCCGGGCTGCGCGGCGAGATTTCCCCGTCTTTGTGCAGGCCGCGGCGCTCTTCGTAGCGCCAGCACAGCAGGCGGTCCAGGCCGGGGCTGCCGGCGCAGGCCCAGCTCAGGTATTCGTCGGCGTCGCTCATCACCTGAACGTCCGGCGTGGCGCTGGAGCGCAGGTGGCCGGAGAAGGGATGCAGACGCAGCGTAGCCTGGCCGCTGTTGCCGAGGCCGGAAATTTTCAGCACGCTTTGCCGGATGCTCCACAGCTGAGTCTCTGCCTCCAGCCGATCGTCCTGCGCGCCGATCCAGGCACTTTCTGCCGGCGTCTGATGCGCGTGTTGCAGCGCGCTTTGCCGGGTGCCGCGCGCGCGCATCACTTCGATATCCAGTCCGACTTTGCCCTCGTCGCTGAGCAGCACGCCCACGATGTTGCTGGCGTAAGCGAGGCTGAAATCGGGCAACTGATGATCGGCGAAACAGGGGCGGCCGGTCGGCGTGGTGGCGATGGGGGGCAGCGTCGGCAGGCCGTACAGATAGAACATCATTTCGGCGAGCAGAATGCGCCCTTGCAGGTAGCGCGTGCGGCGTTTAACGGAAAAGGTGCGGGTGGCGGCTATCACTTCGTCGGAGAGTCTTTGGGTATCCAGGACAGCGGAGGCCGGGGTCCAGCGGGCAAAATGACACGCCATTGTTCACTCCATGACAGAGGGTCGCTAAGAACGCAGGGGTGTTAGATTAAGACTAAGTTGAGGATTTATCATCAAAAAACACTATGCGTTTTATCCGATTTGTTGCCGATTTCAATGATGAGCGGCGCAGGCGTTATTCCAGGATCCAGCTATCGCCGGTGGCCGGCGAGATCCCTGCCGGCAACCAGAGCCGGCCCCAGGCGCCGGTGCAGTGGCAGCCCATGATCTTTTCCGGCTGATGCTGCCGCAAAAAACGGCGGACGTGCCAGAGCGTGCGCGGGGAAGCGCAGCGCAGATGAAAACCGCCGATCAGGGCGTGGATCCTTTCGATTCCGGTGATTTTCTGGCAATGGCGCACGATATTGACGATCCCGCGGTGCCCGCAGCCGGTCACGATCACCAGGCCGCGATCCGATTTGTAAATCAGCACCCCTTCGTCGATCACGTAATCCACCGCCGCGTTTTCCCCGGCGATCACCCCGTAGGCGCGCGGGGCGGGCACCGCGATCTCGCCTGACCACATAAAGCGATCGCCGATCGCCAGCGGTTCACGGCTGTAGTGCATGCGGTGGCGCGAGTAGTCGATATCCAAAGAGAGCTTTTTGATTTTGCGGGTGTGGCCTAGCACCTTCAGCGCCGCATAGCGTTCATCGCCGACCTGCGGGTGGCAGATGATGCGGCTGTTGTCCGGCAGCCAGGCGACGCCGCCGCAGTGGTCATAGTGGCCGTGGGAGAGCACCGTTGCGGTAATACGGGAGAGATCGACGCCCATCAGCGCCGCATTGCGCAGAAAGCTGTCGTCGGGGCCGGTATCGAACAGTATGGACGTCGTCTCATCCTCAATCAGCAGGCTTAGCCCGGCCTTGGCCTGCAATAATGGGTCGGCGCCGGCGGCGCGGCGGTTTTCCAGCAGTACCTTGAGGGTCAATGCCATGTTGACTCGTTCCTGAGAGAGATTCCTGACTTTTCAGTATAGCGTGGAGGGCGGTAGCGGCTCTGTGAGCCGGCGCGCAGAGCGAGCGCGGGAAAGAAAAACGGCCGGAACAAGGGTTTGTCCCGGCCGTGAAGGCGTCTGGCGGCGTTATTTACCGATACAGAAGCTGGAGAAGATGCGGCCCAGCAGGTCGTCGGAGGTGAATTCGCCGGTGATTTCACTCAAGGCCAGCTGCGCCTGACGCAGCTCCTCGGCCAATAGCTCGCCCGCGTAAGCGCTCACTAACTGTTCTTTACCTTGCACCAGGTGCTGTGCCGCCAGCTCCAGCGCCTGCAGGTGGCGACGGCGCGCCAGGAAACCGCCTTCCATGTTGCTGGTGAAGCCCATGCTCTGTTTCAGATGATCGCGCAGCACATCGACGCCTTCGCCGGTGCGGGCCGACAGGCGAATAAGTGAGTGGTTGTTCACTTCCGTCAGACCCAGCGTTTCACCGGTGATGTCGGCCTTGTTGCGCACCACGGTGATCGGCAGCGTGCCCGGCAGGCGCGCCATAAACTCCGGCCAGATCTCCGCCGGCTCGGTGGCGGCGGTGGTGGTGCCGTCAACCATAAACAGCACTCTGTCGGCCTGTTCGATCTCGTTCCACGCACGTTCGATGCCGATACGCTCAACCTCGTCGCTGGCGTCGCGCAGGCCGGCGGTGTCGATGATGTGCAGCGGCATGCCGTCGATATGGATATGTTCGCGCAGGACGTCGCGGGTGGTGCCGGCGATATCGGTGACGATCGCCGCCTCACGCCCGGCTAACGCATTGAGCAGGCTGGATTTACCGGCGTTGGGGCGCCCGGCGATCACCACCTTCATCCCTTCGCGCAGCAGGCTGCCCTGGCGCGCTTCGCCGCGCACGCTGTCCAGATCCGCCATCACGTCGTTGAGCTGCGCCTCGATTTTACCGTCGGACAGGAAGTCGATTTCCTCGTCGGGGAAGTCGATCGCCGCTTCCACGTAGATTCGCAGGTGAGTGAGCGCTTCCACGAGCTGGTGGATGCGGGTGGAGAAGGCGCCCTGCAGCGAGTTCATCGCCGAACGTGCCGCCTGCTCGGAGCTGGCGTCGATCAGATCGGCAATCGCTTCGGCCTGCGCCAAATCGAGTTTGTCATTGAGGAACGCGCGTTCGGAGAATTCGCCGGGCCGTGCGATGCGCACATCGGGCAGCGCCAGCACGCGCTTGAGCAACAGATCGAGGATCACCGGCCCGCCGTGGCCCTGCAGTTCCAGCACGTCTTCGCCGGTAAAGGAGTTCGGCCCCGGGAACCACAGCGCGATACCCTGATCGAGGGTGGCGCCCGTGGCGTCGCGGAACGGCAGATAGTCAGCGTAGCGCGGCTTCGGCAGCTTGCCGAGCAACGCCTGGGCGACGTCTTTGGCCTGGCTTCCGGAAATGCGCAGAATGCCGACGCCGCCGCGTCCCGGCGGGGTGGCTTGGGCTACGATGGTATCGGTGGTGCTCATAACGGTTCTCTCTGACGATTAAGATGCAAAAAGGCGGTCTAATGACCGCCTTTGGGGTGACTGCAAGGGTCGGCGCGCCGAACCCCTACAATACGCTTAGCTTTTTTTCTTGTCGCGGCTGTGCAGACCGCGTTTTTCCAGACCACGGTAAATCAGCTGCTGCTGCAGGATGGTCACCAGGTTACTGACGATGTAGTACAGTACCAGACCGGACGGGAACCACAGGAAGAACACTGTGAAGATCACCGGCATGAAGGTCATGATTTTCTGCTGCATCGGGTCAGTCACGGTGGTCGGCGACATCTTCTGAATGAAGAACATCGTCACGCCCATCAGGATTGGCAGGATGTAGTACGGGTCTTGCGCCGACAGGTCATGGATCCACAGGGCGAACGGCGCGTGGCGCAGCTCGACCGAACCCATCAGCATGTAGTACAGCGCCAGGAAGATCGGCATCTGAATGATCAGCGGCAGGCAGCCGCCGAGCGGGTTCACTTTCTCCGCCTTGTACAGCGCCATCATCTCTTGGCTCATGCGCTGTTTGTCATCGCCGATGCGCTCGCGCATCGCCTGCAGCTTCGGCTGCAGCATGCGCATTTTCGCCATCGAGGTGTACTGCGCCTTGGTCAGCGGGTACATGATGCCGCGCACGATGAAGGTGATGATGATGATGGAGAAGCCCCAGTTACCGATAAAGCCGTGGATGAACTTCAGCAGTTTGAACAGCGGCTGGGAGATGAACCACAGCCAACCGTAATCCACGGTCAGGTCCAGGTGCGGCGCCAGCTGGGCCATCTGGTCCTGCAGCTCCGGGCCGACCCACAGGGTCGCGTTCAGCTGCTGCTGAGCGCCCGGCTGCACCACGACCGGCGTAGATTTGAAGCCGATGGTGGACAGGTTGTCGCCTGGTTTGGCGGTGTAGAAGGTGTTGTCACCCTTGGTCGCCGGTACCCACGCGGTGGCGAAGTACTGTTGCAGCATGGCGACCCAACCGTCTTTGGTGGTGACGCTCAGGTTTTCGTCTTTGTCGAATGCGTATTTCTGGTACTTGTCATCGCTGGACGAGTACGCCGCGCCGCGGAAGGTGTGCAGCGCGAAGTTGCTGCTGCCGGTATCGCGGTGCTTAGGCAATTCGGTGGTCTGCTTCAGCTGGCCGAACAGGGTCAGCTCCAGCGGCGTCGCGCCTTTGTTGTCGATGCTGTAATCCACGCCGACCGCATAGTGATCGCGTTTGAGCACGAAGGTCTTGGTGTAGACCGCGCCGTCTTTATCGGTGTAGGTCAGCGGGATGCGCAGCTCGTCCTGGCCTTCCGGCAGGGTGTAGCTGTCCTGCGCCGCCTGATACAGCGGGCGTTCGCCGTTGGCCGGGTTGTCCGGGCCGTTTTTACCGGTCAGGCCGCTTTGCGCCTGATAGACGAATGACGGAGTGGTTTCCAGCAGTTGGAACGGAGTCGATGAACCCAGAGTATCCGGGTAGGCCAACAGTTTAGCCTGCTCGATATCGCCACCACGGGTGTTGATGGTCAGTGACAGCACGTCGGTGTTCACGGTAATCAGCTTACCCTGACCACTGGCTGGCACGGCCTGGCTGGCGGCATCACCGGCTACTGCGTTCGAAGTCTGTTGCGTGGTCTGTGCGGCCGGCTGCGGAGCGTTGTCCGTTTGCCATGCCTGCCAGATCATGAAAGACACGAACAGCAGAGCGATGAGGAGAAGATTGCGTTGCGAATCCATCGTTAGTGTTCTCTGTTATCGTCGGTTTTTGGCGGCACCGGATCATCGCCACCTGGGTTCAAAGGGTGGCATTTTAATACGCGTTTCAATGCTAACCAACTGCCTTTTATCATGCCAAACCTGCTTAATGCCTCAATTGCGTAATGAGAGCATGTCGGCTGGAAGCGACAACGAGGCCCTAGCAGCGGACTGATGACGAGCTGATAGGCCCGCACCAGCCCGATCAGGATGCGGGAGCCTGGCGACAGTGGCGACGCCATAATTTATCCAAAGCTTCCGTCAGCGCGCGGTTATCCAAATCCGCTATCCCCTTTTTGGCCACCACGACAAAATCCATCGCCGGTAATTCGTGCTGACGCAGGCGGAAGCTTTCGCGGGTTAGGCGTTTGATCCGATTACGCTCGTGCGCGCGTTTGACGTGTTTTTTGGCGACGGTAAGACCGATGCGGGGATGCCCCAGCTGGTTCAGGCGGCCGAGGATGGTGATTTGCGGCGTGCCAGCCCGTTGTGGCTGCTGGAAGACGAAAGTGAAATGAGTGGGAGTTAACAAACGTAACTCCCTGGGAAAAGCGAGCTTAACCACTCAGCGGGTTAGCTTTATTACTTAGAAACAGTCAGACGAGCACGGCCTTTCGCACGACGGCGGGCCAGAACTTGACGACCATTTTTGGTGGCCATACGAGCACGGAAACCGTGGCTACGGTTGCGCTTCAATACGGACGGTTGGAAAGTGCGTTTCATAGCGATTTCTACCTAAACTTAAAATAATTACTGATCAGTAAACGCGTTTGGCTACTCGGCGTGAAGATGACCGACGCCTCAATCGCAATACATAAAGAAGCGGGATTGTAATAATTGTACAGTCCTGAGTCAATTCGCATCGCGCCAGCCTACCTGGTTGTCTGCCAATAACGGAACAAAATCCGGTCTTGGCCCGTGGTCACCGCAGAATCCTGTCTGGCTAATGACGCACCATAAGGAACCAGGTATCACACGTAGGGCGAAGATTATACGGACTCGGGGTGAAATCGCAAGGATCCCCGTGAGATCCTTTGCGCGCGATCTCAGGATCCGGCGTGGATAACAGGGTATAACCGGTTGACAATGTAAAAAACGCGGCGCAGCGGCCGGGATCTGCGCGGCCATTCGGCGCCAGCGGCGAAAAGATCGCCGCCGGCCGCGGCCTGTGGATAAAATGGATCTAATCTGTGAGGAAGGGGAGGATCTCTTGCGCGGATTGCGCTATGATCCGTCATTCCGATCGCGATCCCTCATACCGGGATCGTGAGGGACACAAACCGTGAAAGGCGGTTCGCATCCCCCACAGGCAAACAGCCGATGCCGGGTATGTGTCAAAAATCATGAGTTATAAAAAAGTTGCCCGTTTCTTTTCTTTATTGATCTTGTTCGAGTGGAGTCCGCCGTGTCACTTTCGCTTTGGCAGCAGTGTCTTGCCCGATTGCAGGATGAGTTACCTGCCACAGAATTTAGTATGTGGATTCGCCCATTGCAGGCGGAACTGAGTGACAACACCCTGGCGCTGTACGCGCCTAACCGTTTTGTGCTGGATTGGGTTCGCGATAAATACTTAAACAACATCAATGGTCTGCTGAATGATTTCTGCGGCACGGATGCGCCTTTGCTGCGTTTTGAAGTCGGCAGCAAGCCGATCACGCAGGTGATCAGCCAGACCGTGACCGCCAGCGTCAGCAGCGCCCCCGCAGCCCCGGCGGCGCGCACGGCCGCGCCTTCGCGCCCGAGCTGGGACAACGCGGCGGCGCAACCCGAGCTCTCTTACCGCTCCAACGTCAACCCCAAGCACACCTTCGACAACTTCGTCGAGGGTAAGTCCAACCAGCTGGCGCGCGCGGCGGCTCGCCAGGTGGCGGACAACCCGGGCGGCGCCTACAACCCGCTGTTCCTGTATGGCGGCACCGGCCTGGGTAAAACTCACCTGCTGCACGCGGTCGGCAACGGCATCATGGCGCGCAAAGCCAACGCCAAAGTGGTCTACATGCACTCGGAACGCTTCGTGCAGGACATGGTCAAAGCGTTGCAGAACAATGCTATCGAAGAGTTTAAGCGCTACTACCGTTCGGTCGACGCCTTGCTGATCGATGACATCCAATTCTTCGCCAACAAGGAGCGTTCGCAGGAAGAGTTCTTCCATACCTTTAACGCCCTGTTGGAAGGCAATCAGCAGATCATCCTGACCTCGGATCGCTACCCTAAAGAGATCAACGGGGTGGAAGATCGTTTGAAGTCCCGCTTCGGCTGGGGGCTGACGGTGGCGATCGAGCCGCCGGAGCTGGAAACCCGCGTGGCGATCCTGATGAAAAAGGCCGACGAGAACGACATTCGCCTGCCGGGCGAAGTGGCGTTCTTCATCGCCAAGCGCCTGCGTTCCAACGTGCGTGAGCTCGAAGGGGCGCTGAACCGCGTGATCGCCAACGCCAACTTTACCGGCCGGGCCATCACCATCGATTTCGTGCGCGAAGCGCTGCGCGATCTGCTGGCGCTGCAGGAAAAGCTGGTCACCATCGACAATATTCAAAAGACGGTGGCGGAGTATTACAAGATTAAAGTCGCGGATTTGCTGTCCAAGCGGCGTTCGCGATCCGTTGCCCGCCCGCGCCAGATGGCGATGGCGCTGGCGAAGGAACTCACCAACCACAGCCTGCCGGAAATCGGCGATGCGTTTGGTGGCCGCGACCATACCACGGTGTTGCACGCCTGCCGGAAGATCGAGCAGCTGCGTGAGGAAAGTCACGACATCAAAGAAGATTTCTCCAATTTAATCAGAACATTATCTTCATAGCGCTATGAAATTTATCGTTGAACGTGAGCATCTGCTAAAACCGCTGCAACAGGTGAGCAGCCCGCTGGGCGGCCGCCCGACCTTGCCGATCCTGGGCAACCTGCTGCTGCAGGTGACGGAAGGCTCCCTGCTGCTGACCGGCACCGATCTGGAGATGGAGATGGTGGCGCGCGTCGCCCTGTCCCAACCGCACGAGGCGGGCGCGACCACCGTGCCCGCGCGTAAATTCTTTGATATCTGCCGTGGCCTGCCGGAAGGGGCGGAGATCGCCGTCACGCTGGAGAGCGAGCGCATGCTGGTGCGGTCCGGCCGCAGCCGCTTCTCGCTGTCCACGCTGCCGGCGGCGGACTTCCCGAACCTGGACGACTGGCAGAGCGAGGTGGAGTTCACCTTGCCGCAGGCGACGCTGAAGCGCCTGATCGAAGCCACCCAGTTCTCGATGGCCCATCAGGACGTGCGTTACTACCTGAACGGCATGCTGTTTGAAACCGAAGGCGAGGAGCTGCGCACCGTCGCGACCGACGGCCACCGCCTGGCGGTGTGTTCGATGCCGATCGGCCAACAGCTGCCGTCGCATTCGGTGATCGTGCCGCGTAAAGGGGTGATGGAGCTGGTGCGTCTGCTGGACGGCGGCGATTCGCTGCTGCAGCTGCAGATCGGCAGCAACAACATTCGCGCCCACGTCGGCGATTTCATCTTCACCTCCAAGCTGGTTGACGGCCGTTTCCCGGACTATCGCCGCGTCTTGCCGAAGAACCCGGATAAAACGCTGGAAGCCGGCTGCGATCTGCTCAAGCAGGCGTTTGCGCGCGCGGCCATTCTCTCGAACGAGAAATTCCGCGGCGTGCGGCTGTACGTCAGCCAGAACCAGCTGAAGATCACCGCCAACAACCCGGAGCAGGAAGAGGCGGAAGAGATCCTCGACGTCAGCTACGACGGCGCGGAGATGGAGATCGGCTTCAACGTCAGCTACGTGCTGGACGTGTTGAACGCGCTCAAGTGTGAAGACGTGCGCCTGCTGTTGACCGACTCGGTCTCCAGCGTGCAGATCGAAGACGGCGCCAGCCAGGCGGCGGCCTACGTTGTCATGCCAATGCGGTTGTAGTCTCGTTACCTTGAATTACAGCACCGTCATCGGTAAAGAGATTGCATGGCTCTGACGCGTTTATTGATTAAAGATTTCCGCAATATCGAGGCGGCGGATTTGGCGCTGGCGCCGGGATTCAACTTCCTGGTCGGCGCCAACGGCAGCGGCAAGACCAGCGTGCTGGAAGCGGTATATACGCTCGGGCACGGCCGCGCCTTTCGCAGCCTGCAGGCCGGTCGGGTGATCCGTCACGACCAGCCGGAGTTCGTGCTGCACGGCCGCATAGAAGGTACGGAGCGCGAGCTGTCGGTAGGATTGAGCAAGAGCCGTCAGGGTGACAGCAAAGTACGCATCGATGGCAGCGACGGCCACAAGGTGGCCGAGCTGGCGCAGCTGCTGCCCATGCAGCTGATCACCCCCGAAGGTTTTACCCTGCTGAACGGCGGGCCGAAATTCCGGCGCGCCTTCCTTGACTGGGGCTGTTTTCATAACGAACCCGGTTTTTTCACCGCCTGGAGCAACCTGAAACGGTTACTGAAGCAGCGCAATGCCGCGCTGCGCCAGGTGAGTCGCTATGCGCAGATCCGCGCCTGGGATCAGGAACTGATCCCGCTCGCGGAGCGCATCAGCGAATGGCGGGCGGAATACAGCGACGCGATCGCCGCGGATATCACCGCGACCTGCGCGCAGTTTCTGCCTGAATTCGCCCTGAGCTTCTCCTTCCAGCGCGGCTGGGACAAAGAGAGCGACTACGGCGAGCTGCTGGAGCGCCAGTTCGAGCGCGACAGGGCGTTGACCTATACCGCGGTGGGGCCGCATAAAGCGGACTTCCGCATTCGTGCCGACGGCACGCCGGTAGAGGATTTGTTATCGCGCGGTCAGCTTAAGCTGCTGATGTGCGCGTTGCGCTTGGCGCAGGGTGAGTTTCTCACCCGGCAGAGCGGGCGGCGTTGCCTGTATCTGATTGATGATTTTGCCTCCGAGCTGGACACCGGCCGTCGCCGGTTGCTGGCCGATCGCCTGAAAGCCACCCAGGCCCAGGTTTTTGTCAGCGCGGTCAGCGCTGAACAAGTGACCGACATGGCCGGTGAAAAGGGCAAGATGTTCCGCGTGGAACAGGGTAAAATAGAGGTTCAACCACAGGACTAAAATGAGCGAGAAACGTTGATGTCGAATTCTTATGACTCCTCAAGTATCAAGGTATTAAAAGGGCTGGATGCGGTGCGCAAGCGCCCGGGCATGTATATCGGCGATACCGATGACGGCACCGGTCTGCACCACATGGTATTCGAGGTTGTGGACAACGCTATCGACGAAGCGCTCGCGGGCCACTGTAGTGACATTCAGGTCACCATCCATGCCGACAACTCGGTATCTGTACAGGATGACGGCCGCGGCATTCCGACCGGCATTCACCCGGAAGAAGGGGTTTCAGCCGCAGAGGTCATCATGACCGTGCTGCACGCCGGCGGTAAATTCGACGACAACTCCTATAAAGTTTCCGGCGGCCTGCACGGCGTGGGCGTCTCGGTGGTTAACGCCCTGTCGGAGAAACTGGAGCTGGTGATCCGCCGCGAAGGCAAAGTACACGAACAGACTTACAGCCACGGCGAGCCGCAGGCGCCGCTGACCGTGGTGGGCGAAACCGAACAGACCGGCACCATGGTGCGCTTCTGGCCGAGCCACCAGACCTTCACCAATGTGACCGATTTTGAGTACGACATTCTGGCCAAGCGTCTGCGCGAGCTGTCCTTCCTCAACTCCGGCGTGTCTATCCGCCTGAAGGACAAGCGCACCGACCGTGAAGACCACTTCCATTACGAAGGCGGCATCAAGGCGTTTGTCGAGTATCTGAACAAGAACAAAACCCCGATCCACCCGAACGTGTTCTACTTCTCGACCGTGAAAGACGATATCGGCGTGGAAGTGGCGCTGCAGTGGAACGACGGTTTCCAGGAAAACATCTACTGCTTCACCAACAACATTCCGCAGCGCGACGGCGGCACGCACCTGGTCGGTTTCCGTACCGCGATGACCCGTACGCTGAATAGCTACATGGAAAAGGAAGGCTACAGCAAGAAGGCCAAGGTCAGCGCCACCGGCGATGACGCGCGTGAAGGCCTGATTGCCGTGGTGTCGGTGAAGGTGCCGGATCCGAAGTTCTCTTCTCAGACCAAGGACAAGCTGGTCTCCTCCGAGGTGAAAACCGCGGTTGAAACGCTGATGAACGAGAAGCTGGTGGATTACCTGATGGAAAATCCAGGCGACGCGAAAATCGTGGTCGGCAAAATCATCGACGCGGCGCGCGCGCGCGAAGCGGCGCGTAAAGCGCGTGAGATGACCCGCCGCAAAGGCGCACTGGATCTGGCCGGCCTGCCGGGCAAACTGGCGGACTGCCAGGAACGCGATCCGGCGCTGTCCGAACTGTACCTGGTGGAAGGGGACTCCGCGGGCGGCTCTGCCAAGCAGGGGCGCAACCGCAAGAACCAGGCTATCTTGCCGCTGAAGGGGAAAATCCTCAACGTCGAGAAAGCGCGTTTCGACAAAATGCTTTCCTCGCAGGAAGTGGCGACGCTGATCACCGCGCTGGGTTGCGGCATTGGCCGCGACGAGTACAGCCCAGACAAGCTGCGTTACCACAGCATCATCATCATGACCGATGCCGACGTCGACGGTTCGCACATCCGTACGCTGCTGTTGACCTTCTTCTACCGCCAGATGCCGGAAATCATCGAGCGTGGCCACGTGTTCATCGCGCAGCCGCCGCTGTACAAGGTGAAGAAAGGCAAGCAAGAGCAGTACATCAAAGATGACGAGGCGATGGATCAGTACCAGATCGCCATCGCGATGGACGGCGCTACGCTGCACACCAATGCCAGCGCACCGGCGCTCGGCGGTGAGCAGCTGGAAAAACTGGTGGCCGAACACTACGGCGTGCAGAAGCTGATTGGCCGCATGGAGCGCCGCTACCCGCGCGCGCTGCTGAACAGCCTGATCTACCAGCCGACGCTGAACGAAGGCGATCTCAGCGATGAAGCCAAGGTGAAAACCTGGATCGCTTCGCTGGTGCAGGCGCTGAACGACAAAGAGCAGCACGGCAGCAGCTATGACTTCGTGATCTTCGAGAACCGTGAGCGCCAGATGTTCGAGCCGGCGCTGCGCATCCGCACCCACGGCGTGGATACCGACTATAAGCTGGACTTCGACTTCATCCACGGCGGCGAATATCGCAAGATCTGCCAGCTGGGCGAGAAGCTGCGCGGGCTGATCGAAGACGGTGCGTTCATCGAGCGTGGCGAACGTCGTCAGCCGGTAGACAGCTTCGAGCAGGCGCTGGAGTGGCTGGTGAAAGAGTCGCGCCGCGGCCTGTCGGTGCAGCGTTATAAAGGTCTGGGCGAGATGAACCCGGAGCAGCTGTGGGAAACCACCATGGATCCGGAAAGCCGCCGCATGCTGCGCGTGACCGTCAAGGACGCCATCGCTGCCGATCAGCTGTTCACCACGCTGATGGGCGATGCGGTTGAACCGCGCCGCGCCTTTATCGAAGAAAACGCCCTGAAAGCGGCGAACATCGATATCTGATGCGTTAATGGCTGTGAAAATCCGCGCCGGGTGACCCGCGCGGATTTTTTTACGCCTTTTTTGGCGCTGACAGCCGAGGCTGAAACGCGTTAGCATGAGAAAAAACCACTGGGAGAAGCGTTGAATGGCTATTGAACTGATTGCGATCGACATGGACGGCACGTTGCTGGATCCGCAGCACCAAATCACGCCGGCGGTAAAGCAGGCTATCGCGGCAGCGCGGCGCAAAGGGGTGCACGTGGTGCTGGCCACCGGGCGGCCTTATGTCGGCGTGCAGGATCATCTGCGCCAGTTGGACATTCAGGGCCCCGGCGATTTCTGTATAACCTATAACGGCGCACTGGTGCTGCGTGCGGTCGACGGCGCCTGCATCCTGCAGGAAACGCTGGGCTTTGAGGACTATCTGCACTTCGAGCAGATGGCGCGCGAGTTCGGCGTTCACTACCAGGCGTTTGATTTCGACACCCTGTATACCCCGAATAAAGACATTGGCAAATACACCATACACGAGGCGGCAATGACCGGTATTCCGCTGAAATACCGCAGCGTGGAGGAGATGGATCGCCAGATGCGTTTCCCTAAAGTGATGATGATCGACGAGCCGGAGCTGCTGGATAGCGCCATTGCGCGCATCCCGGCGGAAACGCGCGAGCGTTACACCATTCTGAAAAGCGCGCCTTACTTCCTCGAAATCCTGCATAAGAACGTCGATAAGGGCGCCGGGGTGAGAATGCTGGCCGAGCACCTCGGCGTGGCGCGGGAAAACATCATGACGCTGGGGGATCAGGCCAACGATACGGCGATGATTGAGTATGCCGGCGTCGGCGTGGCGATGGGCAATGCCATTCCCGAGCTGAAAGCGGTGGCGCAGTTTGTCACCAGCGCCAATACCGAAGACGGCGTGGCGCGCGCCATCGAGAAGTTCGTGCTCAACGGCTGATAAAATGGGGCGCTGCGGCGCCCCTTTATATTGCCGCCAACACCCCTTTGGCGATCTGCAGATCCTGAATCGCCAGCCCGGTAAGATCGGCGATGGTGATGTGCTGCGGCTCGCTTCGCAACCGCCCGCCCTGCGCCAAGAGGGCGCCCATTTCGACGATTGGCGTTGAAGTGAGCCTGTTTTGCCGATAAGCCGTCGCGATCTCGCCATAGTCAGCACATTGCGCCAGCGCATCGACCAGCAGCGCGTCCGCATTGGCCACCAGATCGGTCGCCAGCTCCTGCTTGCCTGGCGCGTCGGCGCCCACGGCGGTGATGTGCGTGCCGGGCCGGATATCCGCCGCCTGCAAGATCGGTTCGCGGCTGGGCGTGGTGGTCACGATCAGCTGACAGTGCGCCGCCAGCTCCGCCGCGTCCTGCGTGGTCAGCACCCGAAAACCTTCTGCCTCGGCATCGCGCCGATACGCCGCCAGCGCCTGTTCGTTGCGGCCCCACACCCACACCTTGCGGCAATCGGTCACCGGTTTCAGGCATTGCAGCTGTAGCCGCGCCTGCAGGCCGGTGCCGACCATGCCGATCGCCTGAATATGCGGCGGCGCGCACAGCTCGGCGGCGATGCGGCCGGCCAGTGCGGTGCGCAGCGCGGTCAGCCAGCCCTCATCCTGCAGCAGCGCCCGGGGTTCGCCGGTCTGGGCGGAGAACGCCATCACCAATCCCTGATTGCTGGCCAGGCCGCGTTCGGCGTTGCGATAGAAACCGGCGGACACCTTGACCACGAACAGCTCGTCGCCTTCCAGCCAGGCGGATTTGATGCAGCAATCGCCGGCGGCCTGTTCGAACAGGAAATGCTGCACCGGCGGCTGTTGCACCTGCCGCTGCGAATAGGCGATAAACCCCTGCTTCAGCAGCGCGGTTATGGCCTCGGCGTCGAACGCGGCGAGGATTTGCTGCTGATTAAGGATGCGCATCGGCGATGGCCTTAAGGTATTTCTCCAGCACGATATTTTTGCCGCACAGCACCACCGCCACTTTTTTCCCCTGATATTCCGGCGCCAGTTTGATCGCCGCCGCCAGCGCCACGCCGGCCGCGCCTTCGATAATCCACCGATCGCTGGCGGCGATCCGGCGCATCGCGTGTTTGATCTCTGCCTCGCTGACCAGCACTTTACGGTCGATCAGCTGTTGGCACAGGGGAAAGGTCACGGCACCCGGCTCGACGCCGCCGGCGGTGCCGTCGGACAGCGTTTCTTGCTCTTCCACCGGGAAGATATGGCCCGCTTCCAGCGCGCTGTACATGCTGGTGGCGTTTTCCGGCCAGCAGGCGATAAGCTGCGTGTTCGGCGACAATTGCCGCAAAACGGTGCCGATACCGGCGATATAGCCACCACCGCCCACCGCCACGAACACGGCGTCCAGACCGGTGAGCTGTTCAATCAGCTCCATGCCGCAGGTGCCCTGGCCGGCGATCACCTGCTCGTCGTTATACGGCGAAATATAGGTTTTTCCCTGTTCGCGGGCGGCCTGTTCCCCGGCCAGTTCGGCGTTCAGCGCATCGCCCGGCACCAATTCCACGGTGCCGCCCAGCGCGCGGATGGTGTCTAGCTTGATGCTCGCGGCCGTCTCTGGCGCATAAACCGTGACGCCAACGCCCATCAGCTGCCCCGCCAGGGCGACCGCCTGGCCGTGGTTGCCGGTTGAGGCGGCAATCACGCCGCGCCGGCGTTGCTCGCTATCCAGCAACCGCAGCTTGTTGCTGGCGCCGCGAAATTTAAAGGAGCCGGTGTGCTGCAGATGGTCGCATTTCAGATACAGCTCGCAGCCGAGCTGCTGCGAAAGCAGCACGCTGCGCTCCAGGGGCGTGACCCGTACCTGAGGGCGCAGTTGCTGATGGGCAGAAACAATGGCATCGAAGAGGGGATTCATACCGGCTCCGTAATATTTTGGACTTAAAAATCCAGTTTGTACTTTTTTGTATTGATTGTAAACCCCGTCGCCCGACCGCCGGGCAACCCGGCCCGCCAGCGGCAACGGCCGGGGAAGAGCATCGCGTTGGCGTTGAAAATAATCATTAACCTGTCGTTTAGCGACACGATTTTTTATTTATTTGCGTTAAGGAAGGTGCTGCCGCTGACTTATTTTGATGAAGGAAATGAGAATGAAAAAAATAGCGCTCGCGGCATCCGCCTATACGGCATGGGCGCCGTTGAGTTTCGCCGCCAGGAATGCGAACGCCTAATCGGCCGCTTATTTCCTGCCGACGCCGTCGTTTGGCTTAAATGATAAGACGCTGAAAAATAATTGCGTCATTTCGAACCGAAAAATCCTCCCGCCTTACCCGCGCAGGCCATGTGAAACGCAGTCGCCGATCCGGTAAGATGGCGACTCAGTGCCGGCATGCGCAGGAGAACCGCCATGAGCCATCGGGAAAAACAACTGACTTTCGACCCTCGCGGGCATCAGTTAACCAATATCAACGTCTGGACGCCGGACAGCCAATGGCTGGCTTATGACGTGCGCCCGCGCGGCGCCTCTTTCACCGGTCTGAGCATCGAGCGGGTCAACGTCGCCAGCGGCGCGGTGGAGGTGGTTTATCGCGCCCAGCACGGTGCCCACGTCGGCGTGGTCACGGTCAGTCCCGATGCGCCGGCGCGCTATGCCTTTATCCACGGTCCGGAGCACCCGGACAGCGCCTGGCAGTATGATTTTCACCACCGCCGCGGGGTGATCGTCAGCGAACCGGATCGCGAGTTGGCCATCACCCTCGACGCGCTGGATATCACCGCTCCCTACACGCCCGGCGCGCTGCGCGGCGGAAGCCATGTGCACGTTTTCAGTCCGGACGGCAGCCGCCTCAGCTTTACCTACAACGACCACGTCATGCACGAACGCGATCCGGCGCGCGACCTGCGCAACGTCGGGGTGGCCGTGCCGCTGCACGGGGTCAATCCGCCGAAACAGCACCCGCGCGAGTATGACGGTAGCCACTATTGCGTGCTGGTCAGCGAGACGGTGCCGCAGCCGCAGTCGGGCAGCGATCAGATCAATCGCGCTTACGAAGAAGGCTGGATCGGCCGCGAGGGTTACCGTAAGGCCGACGGCAGCCGGCAGCGCTGGGCGCTGGCGTTCATCGGCGATACGCTGTCCGCCGCCGGCGAGAAGCTGCCGGAGGTGTTTATTGTCGATCTGCCGGAGAACGATGCCGATTACGCCAGGGCGGGCGCTTTGCCGCTGCAGGGGACGGAAAGCGAGTTGCCGGCGCCGCCGCAGGGCGTCAGGCAGCGGCGGGTAACCTTTACCGGCGATCGTCGTTATCCGGGCATTGCCGGTGCGCCGCGCCATTGGCTGCGCAGCTCGCCGGACGGCAGCCAAATCGCATTTTTGATGAAGGACGACGGCGGCGTGGTGCAGCTGTGGACGGTGTCGCCGAACGGCGGGGAGCCGCGGCAGGTGAGCCGCAGCGAGCATGACATCCAGTCAGCGTTCAGCTGGCACCCGCAGGGCGGGGCGATTGCCTTGGTGTGCGACAACAGCGTGATGCTGTGCGAGGTCGCCGGCGGCCGCCTGCAGCGTTTAACGCAGCGCAGCGCGCAGCCGCCGTCGGCGGATGCCGTGGTGTTTTCACCGGATGGCAAGAAAGTGGCGTTTATGCGCGAGATAGCGGGGTTCAACCAGATCTTTGTGGTTGAGGTGTAAGGCGGGCCTGGCGGCCCGCTGCGTGCGCGATTAGTGGGTGGCGGTGCTGTCGTTGCCTTCGCCGGGATTGCCGGTTGCCGCCAGATTCTGCTGCTCGCTGCGCAGGATGCGCGCTTTTGGCGAGTCTGCGGTGGCGTCGTTGCCGGAACGCAGATAGTCGTAAGGCAGCAGTACGGTGTCCATCACTGCGGAAAACGGCAGATCCAGCGCCACCAGCGGCATCATCGCCCAGCTGGTGTTGTCGTCCTTCAGCATGTCCACGCTGGCGCGGGTGCCGGGGTAGTAACCCTGATTCGGGCCAGTATGGCTCATCACGCTGGAGCAACCGCTGGTCGCCAACAACATGCAGCCCGTCGCTATCGCTTTCATCGTCGTCATTAATCCATCCTGCAGGGTTGCTGTTCCCCTAAATTAAGCTGATTTATAACATCCTGTTGCTGCTTTTAAAGAAGCAAAATCCCGCTCTGTGGCGGCTCTCTCACTTTAGTGTAAGTGGTAAAAAAACTTTCGCCTAATCGGTGCGAAGTTTTTTTGATCCTCGCCTGTTGAATTGATGAAATCAACCCCCATTTTATCATCAGAGCCGAATTGAGAATTCGCCGTAAGGGAATTCTGGCTTAATTAGCCTGTCCAGAGTGGAAGGCGTATTTATTTCAACCTCGCTGAAGTGCCTTAGGAGGCTGTTTTATGCGTAATTTTGATCTTTCCCCGCTATACCGTTCCGCCATTGGTTTCGATCGCTTGTTCAACGCGCTGGAAGCCGGTCAGAGTCAGGGCAACGGCGGTTATCCGCCTTATAATGTCGAGCTGGTGGACGAAAATCATTATCGCATCGCCATCGCGGTAGCCGGGTTTGCCGAGCAGGAGCTGGAGATCACCACGCAAGATAATCTGCTGATCGTGCGCGGGGCGCACAATAACGAACCGGCAGAAAAAACCTATTTATACCAAGGCATCGCCGAGCGTAATTTCGAGCGTAAATTCCAGCTGGCCGAACACATTCAAATTAAAGGCGCCAAACTGGAGAATGGCCTGTTGTATATCGACATGCAACGCATCGTGCCGGAAACATTAAAACCGCGCCGCATCGAAATTAAATAAATGTCCGTTTCGCCGGCAGGTACGCTGCCGGAAAATAATACCTAGCCTGCCGTCAGGGGGCTGAATAAACACATCTCGCTTAATGAAAGGAGTTGTTCCTATGCGTAATTACGATTTATCCCCGCTTCTGCGTCAGTGGATTGGTTTTGATAAATTGGCCAGTTCAATGGGGGGCCAGGAACCCCAAGGGTTCCCACCGTACAACATCGAGAAAAGCGATGACAATCACTACCGCATTTCTCTGGCGCTGGCCGGTTTCCGGCAGAGCGAACTGAATATCGAGGTGGAAGGGCCGCGGTTGACCGTCAGCGGTAAACCTACGCCGCCGGAAAAACAGGTCGAATACCTGCATCAAGGCCTGGTGTGCAAAGAGTTCCAGCTGACCTTCACCCTGGCGGAGCATCTGCAGGTGTCCGAGGCCAAATTTGAAAATGGCCTGCTGCACATCGATCTGGTGCGTCAGGTGCCGGAAGCCTTGCAGCCGCAGCGCATCGCCATCGGTGCGACGCCGGAGCTGGAAGCCAAATAACCGACTGAAAAACGGTCATCATCATGCGGGGGAGATCCAGACGGATCTCCCCCGCTGCGTTATGTGGCGCACGCCACAGTCCCCCCGTCTGTCCGATGTCATAATCCTTGTTAATTGTGTGCTTTTAACCGTGAATTCCCGTTTCAACTTTGGCAAGGATGTGACCTATGAGCGATATCGCCCTGACCGTCAGCATGTTGGCGCTGGCGGCCGTCATTGGGTTGTGGATGGGGAACTGGAAGCTGTACGGCGTCGGGCTGGGTATCGGCGGCGTGCTGTTCGGCGGCATCCTGGTCGGTCACTTCGCCCAGAGCGGGCAAATCAGCCTGAACGGGGACATGCTGCACTTTATCCAGGAGTTCGGCCTGATCCTGTTCGTCTACACCATCGGTATTCAGGTCGGCCCCGGCTTCTTCTCTTCGCTGCGCGTCTCCGGTCTGCGTCTCAACGCCTTCGCGGTGCTGCTGGTGCTGACCGGCGGCGTCGTGGCGGCGGCGGTGCACAAGCTGTTCGACGTGCCGCTGCCGATCATCCTCGGCGTGTTCTCCGGCGCGGTCACCAACACTCCGGCGCTGGGTGCCGGTCAACAAATCCTGACCGATCTCGGTTCCGATCCGGCGTTGGTGGACGGGATGGGCATGGGCTACGCCATGGCCTATCCGTTCGGCATATGCGGCATTCTGCTGGTGATGTGGCTGATCCGGCTGTTTTTCCGCATCAACATCGAGCGCGAGGCGCAGGCGTTTGAAAGCCGCCTGGGCAATCAGCGTGAGCTGCTGCACGCCATGAACGTGGCGGTGCGCAATCCCAATCTGCAGGGCATGGCGATCAAGCAGGTGCCGCTGCTCAACGGTGAAGCGATCGTCTGTTCGCGCCTCAAACGCGGGGAGCTGCTGATGGTGCCGGCGCCGCACGAGCGGCTGGAGCTTGGCGACTACCTGCATCTGGTGGGCAAACGCGAAGATCTGGAAAATGCCCGGCTGGTGATCGGCGAAGAGGTGGACGCCTCGCTGTCGACGCGCGGCACCGCGCTGCAGGTGGTGAGGGCGGTGGTGACCAACGAGCAGGTGCTGGGCAAGAAAATCCGCGATCTGAACCTGAAGCAGAAGTATGACGTGGTGATTTCACGCCTCAACCGCGCCGGCGTGGAGCTGGTGGCCGGCAGCAACGTGACGCTGCAGTTCGGCGACATTCTCAACCTGGTCGGTCGACCGGAGGCCATCGACGCGGTGACGGCAATCGTCGGCAACGCCCAACAAAAACTGCAGCAGGTGCAGATGCTGCCGGTCTTTATCGGCATCGGGCTCGGGGTGCTGCTCGGCTCCATTCCGCTGTTCGTGCCCGGCTTCCCGGCGGCATTGCGGCTGGGGTTGGCCGGCGGGCCGCTGGTGGCCGCGCTGATCCTGGGGCGCATCGGCAGCATCGGCAAGCTGTATTGGTTTATGCCGCCGAGCGCCAACCTGGCGCTGCGCGAACTGGGCATCGTGCTGTTTCTGGCGGTGGTTGGATTGAAGTCGGGCGGCAACTTCATCGATACGTTGTTGCACGGCGAGGGGCTGACGTGGGTCGGGTACGGCGCGCTGATCACCGCCATTCCGCTGCTGAGCGTCGGTATTCTGGCGCGCACGGTGGGCAAGATGAACTACCTGACGCTGTCCGGCATGCTGGCGGGATCGATGACCGATCCGCCGGCGCTGGCCTTCGCCAACGGTCTGCATCCTACCAGCGGCGCCGCTGCGCTGTCTTACGCCACCGTGTATCCGCTGGCGATGTTCCTGCGCATCATGTCGCCGCAGCTGCTGGCGGTGCTGTTCTGGACGCTGTAACGCTGCCCGACTACAGCCGGTAAGGCATTAACACGCCGTTGTCAGTGCCAAAATCTTTGGGGTTGCGGGAGATGAGCGTCCGGAACCCCACCTGCGCGGTGGCCCAGATAATGGCGTCCGGCAGCTTCACATGCTGTGAGTGGCGTAGTTCTACGGCGCGTTCGGCAACTTCATCGGTAATAGGCAGCAGCAGGAATTGCCCTAAAAACTGGCGCGTTTTCAGCTCCAGCGCCGGCCCCTGTTTTTTGGCACCCACCATCACTTCCATCCAGGTGATGGCGCTAATAGCCGGGTTGATGTGGTATTCGGTCAGAACGTCTTTGGCTTGAGGAATGCCGTTGAGATAATCGATCAGGATATTGGTGTCGAATAGCGCCCGTTGAACCACCATTATTCCCACTCCTCGCGCTGACGATTTTCGTAGTCTACGCCATCGCCCATCGCCCCGGACCAGAGCCCGAAAGCATTGCTGGGATCTTCAACGTGGTTCTCCGTCAGATAACGGGAGACGGCCTGACGGATGATTTCGGCCCGGGGAACGTGGCGGATATTTTTCAAATTGTCGAGCTGCCGCAGGTCTTCTTCAGGTAAATCGATCACGATGCGGGTCATCGCTAGCCCTCCAAAAAAAAGATATACGATATATGCATCGTATATCTTTATCGGTCGATTTTCAATCAGCTGGCGTTAGCCTTCCTGATGCGCGCGTTCGATCTCTTCCGCCAGGATCGCTACGCCGCGCTCGATTTTCTCCGGGTCGGGCACGTAGTTCATGCGCATGCACTGGTGGGTGTGCGGCCAGTCGTGCTCCAGCCCCGGGAAGAAGTAGTGGCCCGGCACCATCAGCACGCCGCGCTTTTTCAGGCGCTGATACAGCACTTCGGTGGTGATCGGCAGATCCTTGAACCACAGCCAGAGGAAGATAGCCCCTTCCGGTTTGTGGATCAGGCAGCGCTCCGGCGACAGGTAGCGGCGGATAATCTCGATGGTGTGCTCGACGCGCTGTTTGTAGAACGGGCGAATCACCTCGTTCGACAGGCGCAGCAGATCGCCGCGCGCGATCATTTCCGTCGCCATCGCCGGCCCCATGCTGCCCGGCGACAGGCTGATGATGCCGTTCATGTTGGTCAGCGCGGTGATCACCTTCTCGTCGGCGATCACGATGCCGCAGCGCGAGCCCGGCAGGCCGAGCTTGGACAGACTCATGCACAGGATGGTGTTCGGGTTCCACAGCGGCGTGGCGTCGCTGAAGATGATGCCGGGGAACGGCACGCCATAGGCGTTGTCGATCACCAGCGGAATATCGCGCTGCTGTGCCAGCAGGTCGAGCTTCATCAGCTCTTCGTCGGTGATCACGTTGCCGGTCGGGTTGGTCGGCCGTGAAACGCAGATCATGCCGATGTCGTCGCCGATGGTGAGGTGTTCGAAATCAACGTGATACTTGAACTGGCCATCCGGCAGCAGCTCGATGTTCGGCTTGGCGGAGACGAACAGCCCTTCGTCCAGCCCGGCGTCGGCATAGCCGATATATTCCGGCGCCAATGGGAACAGCACGCGGCGGCGCGAACCGTCGGCATAGCGGCCGGCGAACAGGTTGAACAAGTAGAAAAACGCGCTTTGGCTGCCGTTCGTCAGTGCAATATTCTGTGGCGAAATCTCCCAGCCGAGCTCGTCGCGCAGCAGATTGGCCAGCGCTTTCAGCAGCGCGTCCTTGCCTTGCGGGCCGTCGTAGTTGCACAGCGCTTCAGACAGTTTGCCCTGATCGAGCATCTCCTGGCACAGCTGTTTAAAGTAGGCTTCCATCTCTGGGATCTGCGCCGGGTTGCCGCCGCCGAGCATGATGGCACCGGGGGTGCGCAGGCCTTCGTTCAGGTCGTCCATCAAACGGGTAATGCCCGCATAACGGGTAAATTTTTCGCCGAAAAGTGAGAAAGTCATAGGTGCAGCAGTACTGTTTCTTAGCAGGTAATCCCCCACCATACCGCCAGACAAATCCCGCTGCAATGCGGCCGACAAATCGACCAATGGGCACAAACTTCGCCCATTGGCCGATTGGTAGCATATTACACTGGATTATTGTGACCGTTCGCCGGCCCACACCACCATCACCTTATCGTCGCCGAGCCGGCGGCTGAAGGCGTAGTAGGCGGCGTGCGGCTGCGGGGTTTGCACGCCGCCGCCGATCGCCGGGTGGCGAGCGCGGAACTGCCCCAACCGTTGCCAGTGGGCCAGCAGCGGGGCTTTTTCTCCCAGCAGCTCACGCCAGTTCATGTCGGAGCGGGTGCCCTGCAGCGGATCGGAACCGGTTGGGCCGAGCGGGCGGCCGCTTTCATCGCCGTAGTAAATCTGCACCGCGCCCGGCGCCAGCAACAGCAGGTTCGCCGCCCGCTGTTGCAGCGGCAGCGAGCCTTTGGCGTCGCTGGCGAAGAACAGCCGGGTGTCGTGCGAAGAGAGGTAGCTCAGCACGTTGAAATCCTGCAGCCGCTCGGCCATCTGCCGGTAGGTGGCATCGATGTCGGCAAAGCAGCCCAATGCCTGCGCCGCCTGGTCCTGGAAGTCGAAGTTGATCATCGCGTCGAAGCCGTTTTGGTAATAGTCGCTTTTCATCACCCCGTGGCCCCAGGCCTCGCCGGTCATCCAAAACGGCGCGTCATCCAGCGCCTGCTGCGGGTGCTCCGCTTTCCACGCCGCCAATGCCGCCGTGGCGCGCTGCTTCAACAGCGCCAGCGTCGGTTTTTCCACGTGCTTGGCGGTATCGACGCGAAAACCGTCGATGCCGTAATCGCGCACCCACTGGCTGAGCCAGACGGTCAGGTAATCGCGGGTGGTGGCGCCGGGCATGTCGCGCGCGGCGGTGTCGGGTTTGTGGCGATAGAACAGCGGCAGGCCGCTGGCGCCGGGCGCTTCGGTTTTGATGTCCGGCAGGAAGGCCAGCGACATTGTCAGGTCATCATAGCCCGGTGAGTCATAGTCGCCGATGTCGGTGCGGATCCAGTTTTTCCCCCACCATTGGCGCCAGCCCGCTTTGTCGCTGAAGTTGATGTAGTCGTTGAAGCTGTGCCAGTTTTGCCCCGGTCCGGGGCGCCAGTCGCTCCAGTTTTTCCCCAGGGTTTTCTCCACCTCTGTACCTTGCAGATACAGCGAGCCGAAGTGGAACGTCTGCATATCCGCCAGCGTGGCGTAGCCGACGTGGTTCACCACCACGTCGAACAGAATGCGAATGCCGCGCCGATGCGCTTGCTCGACCAGCGTGCGCAGCTCCTGTTCAGTGCCCATGTTGGCGTCGAGGCGAGTCCAGTCCAGCGCGTAATAGCCGTGATAGGCGTAATGCGGGAAATCGCCTTTGGTGCCGCCGCCAACCCAGCCGTGGATCTGCTCCAGCGGCGAGCTGATCCACAAGGCGTTGACGCCCAGCTGCTGCAGATAATCCAGCTTCTGCGTCAGGCCGGCCAGATCGCCGCCGTGAAAGGTGCCAATTTCCTGCAGGCCGTCGCTGCGGCGCCCGTAGCTGTGGTCATTGGCCGGGTTGCCGTTCTCAAAGCGATCGGTCAGCACGAAGTAGACCGTGGCGTTATGCCAGCTGAACGCCGCCGGTTTCGCCGTGGCGGCGGATTCCAGCAGCAACAGGCCGCCGCTGGCGGCGGCGGGCTGCAGCGTGATTTTCCCCTGGCTCACCTGCGCCGTTTGGCCGGAATAGAAATCGCGCAGCGTTTCGCCTTCGGCGAAGGTGGAGGCGACGTCGACTGTGACCGGCTTGCCGTCCCAGCGCGGGCAGCTGCGGACGGCAACGGCGGTGCTTTCCGGCGCGCTGCTCAGGCTGAGCTGCAGCGTCGGCGTGCCGCTGCGGGTGTCGATGCGCACCTGATAATCGCCGGCGCGGAACTGCCGCCAGTTGACCGGCGGGTGAGTGCCGCAGGGCTGCAGCGACAGCGTCTGGTTAAGCTTCACCGCCTCGGCCGGCTGCCAGCAGTGGTTATCCTGATACAGCCGCAGCGGCAGCTGGCCTTTGGGCAGCGCGGCCTGGCTGGCGAACAACCCGGCGGCCGTTTCGTCGAAGGCCGGGAAGCCCGGCAGCGTCCAGCCGGCCAGCGCCGAAGGCGACAGCAGCATCAACAAGGGCAGGGGTAACAGTTTCATGGCTCTCCTTACGCGCGGCAGGAAGCGTTTTTTCGCAGGGTAGCGCCCAGTGTGGCAAACGGTGGAAAAATGGCCTCCTCCCTGCGGGGGTTTTTCGGGGAGGAGAGGAAGGGCGGAGCGTTTTCGGATTGATTCGGCTTGGCTTTGCGCGCGCGCTGCGGCAGATTAAACGATGAACATCAAAGGAGGTTAGCGATGACGGACAAAAACTGGCGAGAAGAGATCGTTCAGGCAATTCAGGATGCCGAATTGCAGCACTTTGCCGAAGAACATCAGCTGCAGGCGTTGTTCGCGCCGCAGCAGGAAGAGCAACACGGCCGGTTATCTGCAGACCACCGGCCGCGCTGAGTTATTTCCGCAACAGCTGCGGGTTGACGCAGTTTTCTTTCACCGTGCCGGTCAACGCGGCGATCAAATTATCCACCGCGCAGGCGGCCATGCCGTAGCGCGTTTCATGGGTGGCGGAGCCGATGTGCGGCAACGCCACCACGTTCGGCATGCTGAGCAGCGGCGAGTTGGCCGGCAGCGGCTCTTTCTCGAACACGTCCAACCCGGCGGCGTGGATCACGCCGTTTTGCAGCGCTTCGATCAGCGCCTGCTCATCCACCACCGGCCCGCGGCCGGCGTTGATCAGAATGCCGCTTTTCTTCATTTTCGCCAGCTGATCGCGGCCGATCATGTGGAAGGTTTGTTCGGTCAGCGGCAGCGTGATGCAAACGAAATCCGACTCGGCCAGCAGGGTATCCAGATCGCAGCGGCGCGCGTTAAAGCGCTGTTCCGCCTCTTCATGCGTGCGGCGGGCGTTGTACAGCACCGGCATGCCGAAGCCGAAATGCGCGCGCTGCGCCAGCGCCAGGCCGATACGCCCCATGCCGAGGATGCCGATGGTTTTATGGTGCACGTCGACGCCGAACCAGTCCGGCCCGATGCTGCCGCGCCATTCGCCGGCCTTCACCCGCTCGGCCACTTCCACCACCCGGCGCGCGGTCGCCAGCACCAGGCTCATGATGGTGTCGGCGACGGTTTCGGTCAGCACCGTCGGGGTGTGCATCAGCAGCACGTTATGGGCGTTGAGCGCCTCGACGTCGAAGTTGTCGTAGCCGACGGAAACGGTCGAGGCCGCGCGCAGTTTGGGTGCCTGCTGCAGGAAGGCTTCGTCAATTTTACCGCCGGAACCGATGATCCCTTCGGCCTGCTGCAGCGCCTGGCGCAGGTCGTCGCGGTTCTCCGGCTGCAGGCCGTTGAAGGCGTGCACGGTGAAGTGCTGTTCCAGACGTTCACGCAGATCGGCAGGCAGGCTTTTGTACAATACGATAGAAGGCTTCATCACGAACTCCAGCTGGGCCAAAGGGGGCATGGCGCCCCCCCGGTTGGGTTAACAGATAAAAGTATAACCGGATCAAGCCAATTGCGGCTGGATCTCGTTGCGGGCGGGTTTGACGATCAGCGTCAGCACCACCGCCACCACCAGTGCGATGGCCATAAACATGTAAGAGGCCGCCGGGCTGCCGGTGGCGCCATTCAGATAGCCGACGAACCATGAACCGAAGAACGACCCCAGCGCGCCCATGCTGTTGATCAGCGCCATGGCGCCCCCGGCGACGTTTTTCGGCAGCATTTCCGGAATGATGGCGAAGAATGGCCCGTAGGGGGCGTACATCGCGGCGCCGGCGACCACCAGCAGGCCGTAGGAGATCCAGAAGTGGTTGGTGCCCACGGCGTAAGAGCCGAAGAACGCCAGCGCGCCGATCAGTAGCAGCGGCCAGACGAACAGCTTGCGGTTTTGCATTTTGTCCGACGCCCAGGAGACCACGATCATGGCGATGGTCGCCGCCAGGTAAGGCACCGCCGACAGCCAGCCGGCTTCCACCATGCCCATCTGCATGCCGCTGCGCAGGATGGAAGGCAGCCACAGCACGAAGCCGTACACGCCGATGCTCCAGGCGAAGTACTGCACGCACAGCAGGATCACGTTGCGCGAACGGAAGGCTTCGCCGTAGTTGCGCACGGCCTTGATGCCTTTCTGCTCTTCGTCCAGCTGCTGTTGCAGCGCCAGTTTCTCCTCGGCGCTCAGCCAGCCGGCCTGCGCCGGTTTGTCTTTCGCCAGCACCCACCAGCAGAACGCCCAGATAACCGCCGGAATGCCCTCGATGATGAACATTTCGCGCCAGCCGAAAGCGTGAATGAGATAACCGGACACCACCGACATCCACAGCACCGTTACCGGATTGCCGAGGATCAGGAAAGTATTGGCGCGTGACCGTTCCGATTTAGTGAACCAGTTGCTGATGTAGATCAGCATCGCCGGCATCACTGCCGCTTCCACCACGCCGAGGATAAAGCGGATGGCGGCCAACATCGGGATATTGCTGACCACGCCGGTCAGCGAGGCGCAGCCGCCCCACAGGATCAGGCACCAGAAGATCAATTTTTTGACGCTGCGGCGTTCGGCGTAGATGGCGCCGGGAATTTGGAAGAAGAAATAACCGAGGAAAAACAGCGCACCCAGCAGCGAGGCCATGCCTTTGGTGATGCCGAGATCTTCATTGATGCCGGCGGCAGAGGCGAAGCTGAAGTTGGCGCGATCGAGATAGGCCAGGCTGTAGGTGATAAACACGATGGGCATGATGTACCACCAGCGTTTGGCCGCGACAGTCGCTTTGTTCATGTTCAGTATCCTTCAGTGGTGTTGCATCCCCTTCGCCCGGCACGCTGGGCATGCAAGACAAAGGGGCAGATGCTCTCCCGACGCGTCCCGGTTGTAGGGCCAGAGGCTGACGTCATGCGGAGAAGTCGTTTTTTTTTATTGTTATTCGGCCAGCGCCGCGCGGGTTGGCAGGCCTTCGCTGTCGCCGATGGCCTGGATCGCCAGCGAACCGATTTTGTTGCCGCGCTGCACCGCCTGTATCAGCGTTTTTCCTTCCAGCAGGGCGCTGAGGGTGCCGACGGCAAAGCCATCACCGGCACCGACGGTATCCACCACGTTGTCGACCTTCACTGCGGCCACTGCCGCCTTGTCACCGGCGGCGGTTTTAAACCAGGCGCCGTCCGGGCCGGTTTTGATGATCACCGCCTGCACGCCGCGTTCCAGATAGAAATCGGCGATGCCTTCCGGCGTCGATTGGCCGGTGAGGATCTGCCCCTCTTTCAGCCCCGGCAGCACCCAGTCGGCGGCGAATGCCAGCTGGTTCAGCTGCTCGATCATCACCTCGCGGCTAGGCCACAGCACCGGACGCAGGTTGGGGTCGAACGAAATGGTTTTGCCCATGGCGCGCATTTCGCGCGCCGCATGGTGGCACAGGGCCAGCGACTCGCTGGACAGCGCCGCTGCAACGCCGCTCAGGTGCAGGTGGCGTGCGGAACCGAAATACTCACGGTCGAAATCGGCGACCGACAGGTGGCTGGCCGCCGAGCCTTTGCGAAAGTATTCCACGCTGGGATCGGTACCATCGGTGGTTTTGGATTTCACCTGAAAACCGGTGGGATAGTGGCCGTCGACCGTCACCTGCCGGTAGTTGATGCCTTCTTTTTTCAGCTGCTGCAGGGTGAAGCGGCCGAACGAATCGTTGCCGACGCGGCTGACCCAGCCGACGTTCATGCCCAGACGCGCCAGGCCGATCGCCACGTTTAGTTCGGCGCCGGCGATGCGTTTGGTGAAGGTTTCCACCTCCGCCAAATCGCCGGTTTGCGCCGCCACGAACATCGCCATGGCTTCGCCCAGCGTGACCACATCCAGGGGCGCCTGCTGCGCCGTCGTTGCCGTTAACGTTGTCATCATGAGGTTACTCCGCACGCAAGATATTGACGTAATGGCGGGTGACGGCTTCCAGATCATCGCCCTGCAACGGGAATTCGATGCCGCGCGGCGCATCGTGCGGCAGGCGGGCCAGCAGATCGCGCCAGCTGCCGTCGGTATCGTCCAGCGCGACGGCGCGCCAGCCGCGCGGGCCTTGGGTGGCGGCTTTGACGTGCACGTAACCGACGTGGCGGGCCAGGCGTTCGGCGGCGGCGAAGGCGTCTTGCCCCACCCACAGCCAGTTGGCCATATCGAAGGTCATGCTGACCGGCAGGTGGCTATCTTCCGCGGCGTGGAAAAAGGCGTTCAGCATCGACAAAATGCCGCAGTCCGGCGTCTGATCGTTTTCGACCACCAGTTTGACCGGGTGCTGCTCCAGCGCCACTTTCAGCTCGGTAAAATCGAAGCCGGGGCGGAAATGGCCGAGGGACAACTTCAGCCGGCGCGCGTTCAGCGCCTGCGCTTCCGCCAGCAGCGCCGGCAGGTTAGGGTTCAGCGTATGTTGCGGGGTGAACAGCGCCTCAGGGGCGGAGTAGACGGCGAACAGCTGCTGGCGATCGATCTCTTGCGCCAGGGCCGGCAGGCTGTCCAGTTCGCCGGCGGCGAACAGTTCGCGGCGGATCTCGACCCCGTCGGCGCCTGCGCCGGCGATGATGGGCAACAGCGCGCGCTGGCCGCCGTGTTGTTTGACGGTATCGGTGCCGTAGGCGCCGGTGACCACGATGATTTCTGTTTTCATTTTGACTCCTGAGGCGGCATTGTCGCCGCCGCTGCTGTTACCGGTACGTTAAATGGAACCGGTTCCAGCGGAAAGCGACAGAGTGTAAAAATATGATCGCAATCACGAAGCTGAGCAAAAAACAGCCGATGAGGGCGGGGCGGGCAACGGCCCCGGAGAAGGCGGGTTAGCGGGTGGTGGAGCCGCGGACGATCAGCTCGCCGGAGAACATCTGCTCGCCGCTGGGGGCAGCCAGGCCCTGAATGCGCTGCACCAGCCGCTCCAGCGCCGCGTGCCCCATTTGGTAGGTGGGCTGTTTCAGCGTGGTGATGCCGACGCCCGCCAGCTCCGCCCACTCCAGCTCGTCGAAGCCCAGCAGGCCGATGTCGTTGCCCCACTGAATGCCGAGCCGGCGCATGGCGCGCGCCACCTGCAGCGTCAGGGCGCCGTTAGCGGAGATCACCGCCTTGCGCATGCCGCGATGGCGGCCGCTGAAATCGCTCAGCACCTGCTCCAGCTTCTGCCGATCGTTGAGCGGCGTTTCGGCCTGCTCCGCCAACAGCGTGGGGTGCTGCGCCATGGTGTGTCTGAAAGCGTGCAGGCGTTCGAGACGGGTATTGACCGTACCGAGCGGCTCGCTGAGGAACAGGATCGCTTCGAAACCTTGTTGCAGCAAATGTTCGGTGGCGACGGTGGCGGCTTCGCGGTTGTTCAGGCCCACCACGTCGCAGGCGAAGTCGGGAATTTTGCGGTCGATCAGTACCATCGGCAGCATCGACTGTTGCAGCGTGGATAACGCTTCCTCGCGCATGCCGACCGCGTTGACCACGATGCCTTCCACCCGGTAACTGCTGAGCAGCTGCAGGTAGTGCTGTTCCTGATTGACTTCGTTGTTGGTGTTACACACCAGCAGGGTAAAGCCGTGCTGGCGGCAGGCGGCCTCGATGCCGCGCATCACGTCCACCGAATAGGGGTTGGTGATATCGGCGAGGATCAGGCCGATCAGGCGGGTCTGGCCGCCCTTCAGGCTGCGCGCCATCTGGCTTGGCCGGTAGTCGAGCTGCCGGATCGCCTGTTCGATACGCTGTTTGAGATCGTCGGAAAGCAGGTGTTGTTCACCATTCAGATAGCGCGACACGCTGGTCTTGCCGGTTTTGGCGATGCTGGCCACATCGCTGATGGTGGCGCGCCCTGAGGCGCGCGTTGCCTTGACAGTGCTCACAGCCGATCCCTCCTGCGGTTAATTGCCAAGGAGACTACCATACCCGATGTGCGGGCGGGAGTATTGAAGGGTAAGGAGAAAATCGCAGGGAGGCGGCGGGGCGCCGGTTGCGCGCCCCGCACGGGATTACTGCAGCGGGCTGAGGGTGATCTCGACGCGGCGGTTTTGCGCCTTGCCTTCCGCGGTGCTGTTGGAGGCGATCGGGTTGTCCGGGCCGGCACCGGTGGTGCGGATACGGTTTGCCGCCACGCCCTGGGTGATCAGCGCGCTGGCTACGCCGTCGGCGCGCTGCTGCGACAGGTTCATGTTGAGCGAGCGGGAGCCGGTGCTGTCGGTGTAGCCGACAACGTTGACCGCGGTTTTCGGGTACTCTTTCAGCACCATGGCGACGCCGGTCAGGGTGTTGGCGCCCGCCGGTTTCAGCGTGGCGCTGCTGCTGTCGAAGGTCACGTTGTTCGGCATGTTCAGCACGATGTTGTCGCCCTGGCGGGTGACGCTGACGCCGGTGCCTTTCATCTTGTCGCGCAGTTTGGCTTCCTGCACGTCCATGTAATAACCTGCGCCGCCGCCCAGTGCCGCACCGGCCGCCGCGCCGATCAGCGCGCCCTTGCCGCGATCTTTCTTGGAAGAGGACAGCACGCCGACACCGGCGCCCAGTGCGGCCCCGAGGCCTGCGCCGATGCCGGATTTGCCGACTTCGGATTCGCCGGTGTATGGGTTAGTGGTACAGGCCGACAGTGTGAGCGCTACGCTCACTGCGCCGGCAATAATTGCAATGCGTTTTTTCATGTTCTTGTCCTTAATGGCATCAAAATCTGTACGCGCCTGCCCAAAACGGGGGCGCAAAAAATAGACGACGCAGGTGGGGCCCGCGTCACCGCGCTACTATGACGCGTTGACTCGCCGGCAGTTCCGGAGAAAAACGTGACAAATGATGAGCGCGGGGAAGTGCTGGGGGGAGTTATGCGACAAAACGCCGGGCGGCGCTATGCAGCGGATTCCTAATTGCGCGCATCCGGGGTGCGGATGCGCCTTTTTTAAGTCTAATGGGTTGAATTTTCGACTGCCGACCAGTTCATGATCAGCGTATAGGCCTGGGTTTCTTCATTGAACAGGCGCTGCGTCACCTGAAAGCCGTGCTTGTGGTAGAACGCGCAGGCACGCAGGTTCTGCTGGTACACCTCCAGGCTGAGCCGGCGGTAGCGCTGCTGCACGTACGTCATCAGCGCCTGGGCGACGCCGCGGCCGTGAAACGCCCGATCGACAAACAGCGCGCCGATGAACTGCTCGTCCAGCACGCTGATAAAGCCGACGATCTCGTCGTGATGCCAGCAGGCCCAGCTTTGCGCGCGCGGCAGGTAGTTTTCCCGCACCAGCGCGGCGCTCTCACGCCAGTACTTTTCCGCCACGAACGGATGGGCGGCGATGGTGCTGGGCAGCCACAGCGCCATCAGCCGTTCGATATCCTCCGGGCCACAGGGGCGGATCACCGTGGCTTTGGGTAGCAGATGCACCCCGTCAGATGATCGTTCACCAGCCCGCTGGCCTGCATGAAGGCGTAACAAATGGTGGAGCCGATAAACTTGAAGCCGCGCTTTTTCAGCGCCTTGGACATGGCGTCGGACTGTTCGGTTTTGGCCGGCACCTGGTTCAGCGCCTGCCAGCGATTGAGCTGCGGTCGGCCGCCGACGAAGTCCCAAATGAAGGCGACGAAATCTTCGCCGGCCGCTTCCATCGCCAGATAGGCTTTGGCGTTGGTGATGATGGCTTCTATTTTGCCGCGGTGGCGGATGATGCCGCTGTCCTGCAGCAGGTTTTCCACGTCCTCTGTGGTCATGGCGGCGACACGCTGCGGATCGAAACCGTGGAAAGCGCGACGGTAATTCTCGCGCTTTTTCAGAACGGTGATCCAGGAAAGGCCGGCCTGTTGCCCCTCCAGACACAGCATTTCAAACAGTTCGCGCGCGTCGGTGGTGGGCGCGCCCCATTCCTTGTCGTGATACTCGAGATACAACGGATCGGCCGTCACCCAACCGCAACGTTCGTCTGCCATCCTGACTGTCCTTATGCTGTGTTTATGAACAGTAATCATCGCTCGTAGCGCCGAACTTGGCAAGCCTCTGATTGTTTTGTCATCAGCCCGCTTGACGTGACGAAAAAGCCGACAATAGTTACTACATGGCCGGTGGAAAACCGGTCAACGATAAAAACGACATTGCCTTCATTTGCAGGCTCTCAGGAGTCGATTCATGCCTCTAAAAATAACGTGCATGCCCCGCCCGGCGGCGCTTGCAGTGGCGCTACTTTGCAGTGTGACCCTACCGGCTCAGGCGTACGATCAACTGTACGTCTTTGGCGACAGCCTGAGCGATACCGGCAACAACGGCCGGTTCACCTATGACAGCAACCAGCACTTGCTGTACGACGAAGCGTTGGCGCAACGCATCGGGGCGGCGCTGGTGGCTTCGGACAACGGCGGTGAAAACTACGCCGCCGGCGGCGCCGTGGCGGTGCCGGGCCTGAACCCGGTCGACAACACCCAGGATCAGGTGCAGCGCTACCTGAACCGGGTCAATGGCCAGGCCGACGGCGACGGGCTGTATATTCATTGGATCGGCGGCAACGATCTGGCGGCGGCGGCGCTGAATGCCGCTACCGCGCCCGGCGTGGCCTATAACAGCGCTGCGGCCGCCGCCGCGCAGGTGCATTCGCTGCTGAACGCCGGCGCCGGCACGGTGATCGTGCCAACGGTGCCGAACATCGGCTCCACGCCGCAGCTGATGGAATTGATCATTCAACAGGCGCTGTCGCCGGTGCAGGGGGCGGCGATCCAGGCGGCCTATGCCACGCTTAATTCGGTGGCGACGCCGGACAACGCTTCACGCACGCAGGCGATCCACGCGGCGTTGGCCGCCGCGGCGAAGCAGGGCAGCGCCATTCCTCAGGTGCAGCAGGCGATCGCCGCGCAGCTTATCGCGGCGTATGACAGCCTGAGCGCGCAGGCCGCCCAGCTGACCGATTTCTATAATCAAAGTGAAGACCGTCTGCTGGCGCAGGGCGGCGGCAATATCGTGCGGGTGGACGTCAACAAGCTGTTCGCCGAAGCGATCGCCAATCCGGCGCAGTTCGGCTTCGCCAACACCGCCGGTATGGCTTGCCCGCCGGGCGTTTCCTCGGCGGTTTGCCGTTCCGATATGCCCGGCTTCGACGCCAGCCAGTCCTATCTGTTCTCCGACCATTTCCACCCCAGCCCGCAGGCGCACCTGCTGATTGCGGATTATATCCAGGCGGTGTTGGATGGCCCGGCGCAGGTGGTGGCACTGAATCAGGCGACCGCGGCGATGGCGCGCGACAGCCGCGCCACGCTCGACAGTCGCTTCCAGCAGCTGCGCAATGGCGACAACCCGCAGGGCTCGCTGGGCGTGTTCGGCGGTTACGCCGGCCAGCACTACGACTATGCCGATAACCGGGCGGCGGGGGACGGCAATGCCACGACCCATAACCTGACCGTCGGCGTGGACTATCAGCTGACCGACGGTTGGTTAATCGGCGCGTTGATCGCCGGTTCCAACGACGATCAGCATCCTTCCAGCCGCTTTGATTACAAGGCGCGCGGGCTGCTGCTGTCGGCCTTCAGTTCGCTGGCGCTATTCGAGCATGGCTGGGTCAACGCCGATCTGCACTATGCGACGATGGATTATGACGACATCCGCCGCAGCATGCGGCTGGGGCCGCTGACGCGCACCGAAACCGGTTCGACCACCGGCAAGCAGTGGGGCGCGCGCGTGACCGCCGGCTATGACTTCCCGATTACTTCTTACCTGACCACCGGGCCGGTCGCGCAGTTCGCCTGGGATTACAGCCGCGTTTCCGGCTACGGTGAAGATGGCGATGACAGCACCGCCATGCACTTCAACGATCAAACTTACCACTCGCAGATCGGCGCGCTGGGTTGGCGGCTGGATACGCAATTCGGCGTGTTTAACCCTTATGCGGAAGTGAGTTATCAGCATCAGTTCGGCGACGACGTCTACCGCGCCGGCGGTGGCCTGAAATCGACGCAAACCTCGTTCACCCGCGACAGTGCGGGCCAGGACAAAAACTGGGTGGATGTCACGCTGGGGGCCAACATGCCGTTGACGGACAGGGTATCGGCCTTCGCCACCGTGTCGCAAACCGGCGGGCTGAGCAGCGGCGAGCAGTTTATGTATAACGTCGGCGTCAGCGCGCGTTTTTGAATTGGCCATCGGCGCGCTCAACGGCGCAGGAGAAGCCATAAGGGCTGTAAGCGGGGGGCGGCCTGGCGTGAATTATGCGGGCCGCAATGACGTTGGCGGAAATACAAAAAAAAACTGATCCTATGAAAGGATCAGGTAGCCACTTGGCCAACACCAGGGAAAATTTTATTTATTATTGTATAATCAAAGATTAACTGTCAATTTGTTTCTGTGGCCCGTTTGCGCCGTATTTCATCCCTGACCTTCCCTTCATACCCAGAGCCTCGGTCCGCCGTGCGCTATCGCCTTATTTTTCACGTTCATAAGAAATAATCTGGCACTTGATCACATTATCTCTCGGTGAGGGGAGTTTTTTAGTTGATAAAATTAACAAAAATAACATTGGCGCAACTTTATCTTGTGGCAAATATAAGGATATGCGTACGTAAATCAGCCTGAATTTGGCCGGCGAGGGGCGATATCGCGTTCAGCTAATTGCTTATTTAAACGGCGGTGAGTGATATTTTTGTTAAGCTCATCTAATGGATTTGGCGGCGTCACGCCTTTCAGGCCGGCTCGTGGATGGCGAGGGGGCCGGCCGGAGCGCTGTGTCTTCACGCTGCGGCCGACGTGTGAAAATCCAGCGCTTCTCGCCCCGATTCGCACTTGTTGCCGGATTCTGGCTGTATATCTTACGGTCAAAGGGTATACTGGCCCATTCCATCTAAATCCACTTGTATCGCGTGCGAATTCAACATGCAAAAGTTTGATACCAAGACCTTCCAGGGCCTGATCCTGACACTGCAGGATTATTGGGCGCGCCAGGGCTGCACCATCGTTCAACCATTGGACATGGAAGTCGGCGCGGGAACCTCACACCCGATGACGTGCCTGCGCGCACTGGGGCCGGAGCCGATGGCCGCCGCCTATGTGCAGCCATCCCGCCGCCCGACCGACGGCCGCTACGGCGAAAACCCGAACCGTCTCCAGCACTACTACCAGTTCCAGGTGGTGATTAAGCCGTCGCCGGACAACATTCAGGAACTCTACCTGGGCTCGCTGAAAGAGCTGGGTCTGGATCCGACCATCCACGACATTCGCTTCGTGGAAGACAACTGGGAAAACCCGACGCTCGGCGCCTGGGGCCTGGGTTGGGAAGTGTGGCTGAACGGCATGGAAGTGACGCAGTTCACCTACTTCCAGCAGGTCGGCGGCCTGGAGTGCAAGCCGGTGACCGGCGAGATCACCTACGGCCTGGAGCGCCTGGCGATGTATATCCAGGGCGTGGACAGCGTGTACGATCTGGTGTGGAGCAACGGCCCGCTGGGTGTTACCACCTACGGCGACGTGTTCCACCAGAACGAAGTGGAGCAGTCCACCTACAACTTCGAATACGCCGACGTCGACTTCCTGTTCTCCTGCTTCGAGCAGTACGAGAAAGAAGCCCAATCGCTGCTGGCGCTGGAAAAACCGCTGCCGCTGCCGGCCTACGAACGCATCCTGAAGGCGGGCCATACCTTCAACCTGCTGGACGCGCGCAAGGCGATTTCGGTGACCGAGCGTCAACGCTACATTCTGCGCATCCGCACGCTGACCAAAGCCGTTGCCGAAGCCTACTACGCTTCCCGCGAAGCGCTGGGCTTCCCGATGTGCAACAAGAAGAACGAGAACTAAGAGGCAGCCATGACTCAACAGACTTTCCTGGTGGAAATCGGCACGGAAGAGCTGCCGCCGAAGGCGCTTCGTTCCCTGGCGGAATCTTTCGCCGCCAACTTCACCGCCGAGCTGGACAACGCCGGCCTGGAACACGGTGACGTGAGCTGGTTCGCCGCACCGCGTCGCCTGGCGCTGAAAGTGGCCAACCTGAGCGCGGCGCAGGCCGATCGCGAAATTGAAAAACGCGGCCCGGCGATCGCCCAGGCGTTCGACGCCGAAGGCAAACCGAGCAAAGCGGCCGAAGGCTGGGCGCGCGGCTGCGGCATCACCGTCGATCAGGCTGAACGCCTGGTGACCGACAAGGGCGAGTGGTTGATGTACCGCGCCCACGTCAAAGGCCAGTCGGCGCAGCAACTGCTGGCCGGCATGGTCAGCACCGCGCTGGCTAAACTGCCGATCCCGAAACTGATGCGTTGGGGCGACTCCGACGTGCAGTTCGTGCGTCCGGTACATACCGTCACGATGCTGCTGGGTGCCGATCTGATCCCAGGCACCGTGCTGGGCATCGACTCTGCGCGCACCGTGCGCGGCCACCGCTTCATGGGCGAAGCCGAGTTCACCCTCGACAACGCCGACCAATACCCGCAGATCCTGCTGGAGCGCGGCAAAGTGGTTGCCGACTATGAAGCGCGTAAAGCCCTCATCAAGCGCGATGCCGAGCTGGCGGCGCAGAAGATTGGCGGCAAGGCCGATTTGAGCGACAGCCTGCTGGAAGAAGTGGCCTCGCTGGTGGAATGGCCGGTGGTGCTGACCGCCAAATTCGAAGAGAAATTCCTGGCGGTGCCGGCGGAAGCGCTGGTGTACACCATGAAGGGCGACCAGAAGTATTTCCCGGTGTATGACGCCGCGGGCAAACTGCTGCCGAACTTTATCTTCGTGGCCAACATCGAGTCGAAAGACCCGCAGCAGATCATCTCCGGTAACGAGAAGGTGGTGCGTCCGCGCCTGGCCGACGCCGAGTTCTTCTTCAACACCGACCGCAAGAAACGCCTGGAAGACAACCTGCCGCGCCTGGAAACCGTGCTGTTCCAACAGCAGCTGGGCACCCTGCGCGACAAAACCGACCGCATTCAGGCGCTGGCGGGCTGGGTTGCCGGCCAGATTGGCGCCGACGTCAACCACGCCACCCGCGCGGGCCTGCTGTCGAAGTGCGACCTGATGACCAACATGGTGTTCGAATTCACCGACACCCAGGGCGTGATGGGCATGCACTACGCGCGCCACGACGGTGAGGCGGAAGACGTCGCCGTTGCGCTGAACGAGCAGTATCAGCCGCGCTACGCCGGCGATGCGCTGCCGCAGTCGCTGGTGGCCTGTTCCCTGGCGATCGCCGACAAGATGGACACCCTGGCCGGCATCTTCGGCATCGGGCAGCATCCGAAAGGCGATAAAGACCCGTTCGCGCTGCGCCGCGCCGCACTGGGCGTGTTGCGCATCATCGTCGAGAAAAACCTGCCGCTGGATCTGCAGACCCTGACCGAAGAGGCCGTGCGCCTGTACGGCAGCAAGCTGACCAACGCCAAGGTGGTCGACGAGGTGGTGGAATTCATGCTGGGCCGCTTCCGCGCCTGGTATCAGGAAGAAGGCCACGCGGTCGATACCATTCAGGCGGTGCTGGCGCGCCGTCCGACCAAGCCGGCCGACTTCGACGCGCGCGTCAAGGCGGTGTCTCACTTCCGTACGCTGGAAGCGGCGGCGGCGCTGGCGGCGGCCAACAAACGCGTCTCCAACATTCTGGCCAAGTCTACCGAAACGCTGAACGACAGCGTGTGTGCTTCGGTGCTGAAGGACGCGGCGGAGATCCAGCTGGCGACTCATCTGGTGGTGCTGCGCGACAAGCTGCAGCCGTACTTCGCGGCGGGCAACTACCAGGAAGCGCTGGTGGAGCTGGCTGCGCTGCGCGAGCCGGTGGATGCGTTCTTCGATAACGTGATGGTGATGGCGGACGATGCGGAAGTGCGCGTGAATCGCCTGACGCTGCTGAGCAAGCTGCGTGAACTGTTCCTGCAGGTGGCGGACATCTCCGTGCTGCAGTAAGCGATTCTCTGCTGTGAAAAGGCGCCTGCGGGCGCCTTTTTTATTTCCGTTTCCTGGGCGCGAAGGCAAGGTCGCCTGGCGACTTGGGGGGCGACTTGGGGAAATTGAAGCGTCCGGTCGCCGACGGCAATGAACCTCAGTGCGTTTTGCGCACAATTTTCAACCGCATCCGGCCGGGGCAATGCTCATCGCAAGCGGAATCGCGTATCGGAACGCCGCCAGTTGATCTATTCTTATAGGCGCACGGAGTGCGCAAAAAGGGGCGGAGTCCAATGAAAAAGCAGGTTTATAACAGGAGTTATGTCACATGGCGGTAGGGATCCAGAGCAGAGGTTTCGCGCGTTGGTTGGCACCGGTATTGGCATTGTTGGTGGTCATGCAATTGACCGCCTGCGGCGATAAAGAGCCGGAACAGCGCAAAGCATTTATCGATTACTTACAGAATACCGTGATGCGCAGCGGGGCGAACATCCCCACGCTGAGCGAAGACCAGAAACAGAAGTTCGGCAACTATGCCGGTGATTACGCGATTTTGGTCGGTTTTTCTCAGCAGTTGTCCAAATCGGTCGGCGCCAGCCTGACCCCGGCGCTGGATCAGATTAACCAGATCCGCACCGCGCAGGACTACCTGAACAAACGTGATGCGCTGCAGCAATCGGTCGGGGCGTTGAACCTGTTGGGCCAGCAGATCCAGTCTGCCAAATCGCAGGCGGATACCGCCCGCGCGGCGCTGAAGCAGCCCGACGATCTGAAGGCGGTGTACAACCAGGCCTATGACAAGATTGTCACCGCACCGGCCAACGCCCTGATGCCGGCGATCCCGACCACCGCCAGCTTCGTGCAGGATCTGGTGCAGGTTGGCGATTTCCTGCAGAGCCAGGGCAATCAGGTCAGCTTCAACAACAACGGCGTGCAGTTCCGTACCGCGCAGCAGGTGGCGCAGTACAACACCATGATGTCGAATCTGGTGGCCAAACAGCAGAACCTGGTAAACGCGCAGAAAGCCATTCAAAGCGTGACGCAATAACGCCTCCACGCACGCAGCAGGCCGGCATTGCCGGCCTGTTTTATTTCCCCTCAGCGTTTCCAATAGCTTGCTGGTTTATTGCGCAGGCTTCTGTACTACACTTCAATTAATCCATTCATTCGGCAATGTAGTTTTCTTTCATTCATCACTTCGCTAGTTCCCGGCGGGATGAGTGCTCACAGGGAAGATCAAACAGAGCGTCGCGATCGGGCGCTGCAGCCAAAAATAAATTGTGATGCTCGTCACAATTTAAAAACAAACAACCAATTTAAAAATGTGACAAATATCACGTTATTATGGGTTTCAAGGCGGTTTTTTTCTCACTGTGCTTTTTTTACACGCCATAAATGTGATCTTTGTCACTATAAAGGGTGGTTTGTTGGGGTGTTGTATGTGATTTGTATCACAAAAAATCCGTGAAGTTCGCGTGACAAAAACAGCGTGATAGAGTCCGTTTCGCATACAGCGGCAACACGGCTGGATCGTCACAACAATAATCACGCGCTCTATTGTCAGCGCGTAACAATAGGGGTGTGTTTTATGTTTTCACCAGACATCAAGGTCAAAGTACAAAACTTTGGCCGCTTCCTGAGCAACATGGTGATGCCCAACATCGGCGCCTTTATCGCCTGGGGGATTATCACCGCGCTATTCATTCCAACCGGCTGGCTGCCGAATGAAACCTTAGCCAAGCTGGTCGGCCCGATGATCACCTACCTGCTGCCGCTGCTGATCGGTTATACCGGCGGGCGGCTGGTGGGCGGCGATCGCGGCGGCGTCGTCGGCGCCATCACCACCATGGGCGTCATCGTTGGCGCCGACATGCCGATGTTCCTCGGCGCGATGATCGCCGGCCCGCTGGGCGGCTGGGCTATCAAGCACTTTGACCGCTGGGTGGACGGCAAGATCAAAAGCGGCTTTGAAATGCTGGTGAATAACTTCTCCGCCGGCATCATCGGCATGCTGCTGGCGATCCTGGCCTTCCTCGGCATCGGGCCGCTGGTGGAGGTGCTCTCCAAGCTGCTGGCGGCGGGCGTACACGTCATGGTGACGAACAACCTGCTGCCATTGGCGTCCATCTTCGTTGAACCGGCGAAAATCCTGTTCCTGAATAACGCCATCAACCACGGCATCTTCTCGCCGCTGGGTATCCAGCAGGCTACGGAAGCCGGTAAGTCGGTGTTCTTCCTGATTGAAGCCAACCCAGGCCCGGGCATGGGCGTACTGATGGCCTACATGTTCTTCGGCCGCGGCAGCGCCAAGCAATCCGCCGGCGGTGCGGCAATCATTCACTTCCTGGGCGGCATCCACGAAATCTACTTCCCTTACGTGCTGATGAACCCGCGCCTGCTGCTGGCGGTGATCCTGGGCGGCATGACCGGCGTCTTCACCCTGACGATGCTGAACGGCGGCCTGGTTTCTCCGGCTTCTCCGGGTTCGATCCTGGCGGTGCTGGCGATGACGCCGAAAGGCGCCTACTTCGCCAACATTGCGGCGGTGTGCGCAGCCTTTGCCGTCTCCTTCGTGGTGTCCGCTTTCCTGCTGAAAACCTCCAAGGTGAAAGAGGATGACGATCTGGAAGCCGCAACCCGTCGCATGCAAGAGATGAAATCGCAGTCCAAAGGCGGCACAGCGGCGCCGGCATCGGTCGACGGCGATCTGAGCACCGTGCGCAAAATCATCGTCGCCTGCGATGCGGGCATGGGCTCCAGCGCCATGGGCGCCGGGGTGCTGCGCAAGAAAGTGGCCGACGCCGGGCTGAAGAACATCTCGGTGACCAACAGCGCCATCAACAGCCTGCCGGACGACGTGGATCTGGTGATCACCCACCGCGATCTGACCGAGCGCGCGATGCGCCACGCGCCGCAGGCCCAGCACATCTCGCTGACCAACTTCCTAGACAGCAAGCTGTACAGCGATCTGGTCGACCGTTTGGTGGCGGTCAACAAAACCAGCGACAACCAGCAGAAGGTGCTGGGCGCGCTGGACGACAGCTTCGAAGCCGGTGAGCCGAACCTGTTCAAGCTGAGCGAGAGCAACGTGTTCCTCAACCTGCAGGCCAGCGACAAAGAGCAGGCGATCCGCTTCGCCGGCGAGCAGCTGGTGAAAGGCGGCTACGTCGAGGCGGAGTACGTGCCGGCGATGCTGGAGCGCGAGAAACTCACCTCCACCTACCTGGGCGAGTCGATCGCCGTGCCGCACGGCACCATCGAGGCCAAAGACCGGGTGCTGCGCACCGGCGTGGTGTTCTGCCAGTACCCGCAGGGCGTGCGCTTCGGCGAGGAAGAGGATGAAGTGGCCCGCCTGGTGATCGGCATCGCCGCGCGCAACAACGAGCATATCCAGGTGATCACCAGCCTGACCAACGCGCTGGATGACGAGAGCGTGATCGAGCGGCTGGCGAATACCACCAGCGTGCAGGAAGTGCTGGACCTGCTCGGCGGCAAAAAAGCCGGATAACAGAATCATTTTAAAGGGTGCAGCTTGCTGCACCCTTCGACATTAAGAAGGTAGAGTTATGAAAGCATTACATTTTGGCGCAGGGAACATCGGCCGCGGTTTTATCGGCAAGCTGCTGGCGGACGCAGGGGTTGAGCTGACCTTCGCCGACGTCAATCAAACGGTGCTGGATTTGCTGAACAGCCGTAAAAGCTACGCAGTGCACGTGGTGGGCGAGCAAGAACGCGTGGAGAACGTCAACAACGTCAGCGCCGTCAACAGCGGCAGCGAGGCGGCGGTGGCGCTGATCGCTGAGGCGGATCTGGTGACCACCGCCGTTGGCCCGCAAATTCTCGGCAAAATCGCCGGCACGATCGCCAAAGGGCTGGTGCTGCGTCATCAGCAGGGCAATGTGCAGCCGCTGAACATCATCGCCTGCGAGAATATGGTGCGCGGCACCAGCCAGCTGAAGCAGCATGTGTTCGCCGCGCTGCCGCAGGATGAGCAGGCATGGGTTGAGCAGCACGTCGGCTTCGTCGATTCGGCGGTCGACCGCATCGTGCCGCCGGCGGACAGCAGCGATCCGCTGGAAGTGACGGTGGAAACCTTCAGCGAATGGATCGTCGATCAGACCCAGTTCAAAGGCCAACCTCCGGCGATCGCCGGCATGGAGCTGACCGACAACCTGATGGCGTTCGTCGAGCGCAAGCTGTTCACCCTCAATACCGGTCACGCCATCACCGCCTACCTCGGCCAACAGGCCGGGCTGCAAACCATTCGCGACGCCATTCTCGACCCGGCGATCCGACGCGTGGTGAAAGGGGCGATGGAAGAGAGCGGCGCGGTGCTGATCAAGCGCTACGGCTTCGACGCCGACAAGCACGCCGCCTACATCAACAAAATCCTCGGCCGCTTCGAAAACCCGTATCTGCACGACGACGTCGAGCGCGTGGGCCGCCAGCCGCTGCGCAAACTGAGCGCCGGCGATCGCCTGATCAAACCGCTGCTGGGCACGCTGGAATACGGCCAGCCGCACGCCAACCTGATCCAGGGCATCGCCGCCGCCATGAGCTACCGCAGCGAACAGGATCCGCAGGCGCTGGAATTGGCGGAATTGCTGAACACGCTCGGGCCGAAAGCCGCGCTGGCGCAAATTTCCGGCTTGCCGGCGGAAAGCGAGGTTGTAGAAGAGGCCGTTGCTGTGTATAACGCCATGCACAAGTAGAATCGTGATGATGAACACCCGAGCGCAGCTTGCTGCGCTCCTGCAACCCGAGTTCGGCATCGACGGCCCTCCCCACGCCTTTCGAAAAGCGACGATGGAAGAAGCACAGGCATTTGAAAACCAGGTTCTGGAAAAGCTGAACGCGGGCAAAACGGTGCGCAGCTTCCTGATCGCGGCGGTAGAGCTGCTGGCGGAAGCGCTCAACGTGCTGGTGGTGCAGGTATTCCGCAAGGATGACTACGCGGTGAAATATGCCGTCGAACCGCTATTGTCCGGCAGCGGCCCGCTCGGGGAGCTGTCGGTGCGCCTGAAGCTGATGTACGGGCTGGGGGTGATCTCCCGCCACGAATATGAAGACGCCGAGCTGCTGATGGCGATGCGCGAAGAGCTGAACCACGACGGCTCGGAATACCGCTTCGTCGACGACGAAATTCTCGGGCCCTTCGGCGAGCTGCACTGCGTGGCCGCGCTGCCGCCGGTGCCGACCTTCCTGCAGCCGGGCGAAGCGGATGAAGCGCTGATCGCCATGCAGCGCCAGCGCTATCAGCAGATGGTGCGCTCCACCATGGTGCTGTCCATTACCGATCTGATCGCCGGTATCGGCGCCAAACAACCTTCCCGACTCTCTCCTCTCGGCCGCGGCTAAGCAAAGGCCGCGCGCCACTCGTCGAACAACAACCACAGCGCGGTGGCGGCCATCAGGCCGGACATCACGCCGTTGAAGGCGCGCAGTTTCCAGGTGACCCGCAGCGCGTTGCGCAACCGGTCGCCCAGCACCGCCCACAGCAGCACGCACGGCAGGTTCAGCAGCGCGAAGCCGGCGATGACCGACAGCGTATGGACAAAGGTGGCGCCTTCGCGCGGGGTGAACAGGATCGCCACGTTGATCACCATCAGCCAGGCCTTGGGGTTGACCGCCTGAAACAGCGCGCCATTGAGCAGGCTCATCGGCTGCGCCTGCTCTTTGGCGTCCGGCGAGGCCGCCTGGAACAGTTTCCACGACAGCCACAGCAGGTAGGCGCAGCCGATCACCGCCAGCGGGAGGCGGATGACGCCGGCCCAGCTCAGTGCCAGTGCCAGCAGCGGGATAATGATCGCCAGCTGCACCGCACAGCCGACGCAGATGCCAAGCAGCATCGGCAGGGTGCGGCGCAGGCCGAAGTTGACGCCCGACGAGGCCAGCAGCAGGTTGTTGGGGCCGGGGGTAATCGACATGACGGTGACGTAGCTGACAAAGGCGGAGTCCAGCATGACAGGTTCCTTGAAAATGGCGGTAATCACGAGAGGATCAGCATAATCGCTGCGATGGGATGGTGACAGAACCACAAATCGGATATTGTCATGGTTACAGTTGTGCAAAATGTAAACTGTACCCATTGCCTGGAGAGAAACTGTGACCCTGCTCGATGAAACCCCGGATACCCGTTACCTGCAGCTGGCGGATACGCTGGCCGAGGCCATTCGCCGCGGCACGCTGCGGCCCGGCGACCGCCTGCCGTCGGTACGGCGCTGTGCGCAAACTCATCGCGTCAGCATCAATACGGTAGTGTCGGCTTACCGCACGCTGGAGGATCGCGGGCTGATCGAAGCGCGGCCGCAGTCGGGGTTTTATGTTCGCAGCACGCTGCCGGCGCTGAAGATGGCCTCGGCGCCCAGCGGGCGCATTGAACCGCCGGCGGACGACGTGCTGGCGCTGATCGACACCGTGTTTGCCGCCCAGCAAAACCCGGCTTTCACCAACATTGCGCTGGCCTGCCCGCAGACCAGCGATTTTTATCCCGGCGGCAAGCTGGGGCGCATGTTGTCCTCTCAGCTGCGCCGCCAGCCGGATCTGATCGGGCAGTACCCGTTGCCGCCCGGCAGCCTGCGGCTGCGTCAGCAGATCGCCCGCCGCTCGATGACGCTGGGCATGCTGCTGGAGCCGGGCGACGTGGTGCTGACCCACGGCTGCATGGAAGCGCTGCAGCTGGCGCTGCGCGTCACCACCAAACCGGGTGACTGCGTCGGGCTGGAGTCGCCAACCTATTTCTATCTGCTGCCGCTGCTGGCCAGCCTGGGGCTGAAAGCGCTGGAAATCCCCACCGATCCGCAGCTGGGGCTGTCGCTGGACGCGCTGGAACTGCTATTGAACGAGAAACGGCTGAACGCGGTGATCGCCATGCCGACGGTGCAAAACCCGCTGGGCTGCACTATGCCGCTGGCGGCGAAAAAGCGGCTGGCGCGGCTGATGAACGATCATCAGGTGCCGTTGATTGAAGACGGGCTGTATGCCGAGATCCAGTTCGGCGGCGCGCTGTCGCCGGCGGTGAAGGCGTTCGATCGCGACGGCTGGGTGCTGTTTTGCTCCAGCTTTACCAAAACGCTGGCGCCGGACTTTCGCGTCGGCTGGATCTGCGGCGGCCGTTTCCACGAGGCGTTGCGCAAGCTGAAGGCGGTGTCATCGATGTCCGAGTCGCAGCTGCTGTCGGAAACGCTGGCGACCTTCCTGGAGAGCGGCGGCTACGATCATCATTTGCGCAACCTGCGCAAGCGTTATGCGGCGCAGGTGGACGAGGCGCGGGCGCTGATCGCCCGGCATTTCCCGCGCGGCACGCTGGCCACGCAGCCGGCGGGCGGATTCGTGTTTTGGGTCGAATTTCCCCCCGGCGTGGACAGCGTGGCACTGTTCCATCAGCTGCTGGAGGAGCAGATTTGTTTGACGCCGGGCACTTTGTATTCGCCCAGCGGGCGCTACCGCAACGCGCTGCGGCTCTCCTGCTGCTACCCGTTCAACGCGCGCTACACCCAGGCGTTGGCCCGGCTCGGCGCCAGGGCCTGCGAGATGAGCGGCCTGCCGCCCGGCATTGCGCAGGACGGGTAACGGCGCGCGCCTTTTGCTACAATGCCGGTATCGTTGATTAGCGTGCCATTTTGGGCACAACGGGCCAGAGACCATGAAAGAGAAAGAAAAGGCAGAGATCAAGCGCCTGAGCGACCTGCTGGACGCCTTGAACCACAAAGACGCCACCGTGATCCAACAGGGCAACCCTGAGTTGATCGCGCAGCACACCAAAGAGAAAGAGAAACTGGCGACGGAGATCGAACGCCTGAAAAACGTGCGCGGCGAGAAGCTGAGCGCCGAAGCGCAGAAGCTGAGCAAGCTGCCGTTCAGCCGCGAGATCACCAAGAAAGAGCAGGCCGATATGGGTGCGCTGAAGAAGAGCGCGCGCGGGCTGATCGTGGTGCACCCGATGACCGCGCTGGGCCGCGAGATGGGCCTGAAAGCGGTCACCGGTTACGCCAAGAAAGCGTTCTGAACCCCCGGGCGTCAGACCTTGGTGGTGAAATACGCCTTGGTCTGATAGGGCACGGTGACCGTGTCCTGGCCCCGCAGTTCCTCTTCTTCCGCCACCAGCTGGCGCAACTGCTCGATAACCTGCTCCTGTTGCGGCTGCGGCAGCGCGGCGATAAAGCTGGTTGAACGCACCCGGTTGTAGATCACGTCCTCCACCGCGCCGCGGTGACCCAGCATAAACACCTGCTCCTGCAGCGGTTCAAAGCCTTTGAACGGGAAGAGTTTGCGCCATTCGCCGGTATAGAAACGCGGCGCATCGCCTTCGTGGCTATCGACGATCTGATTCAATTTACGCACCCAACCGACGCGCGCATCGCGCATGTTCCACACCAGACCGAGTTTGCCGCCGGGCTTGAGGATGCGCTGGATTTCCGCCAGCGCCTGCGGCGTGGCGAACCAGTGGAAGGATTGGGCGCAGACCACCGCATCGACCGACTCGTCCGGTAGCGGGATCGCTTCGGCGGTGCCCGCCAGCGTTTTCACCTGCGGCAGCGCCGCCGACAGTTTTTCCAGCATTTGCGGCACCGGTTCGACGGCGATCACCTGCGCGCCGGTTTCCAGCAGGCGCGGGGTAAACTTGCCGGTACCGGCGCCGAGATCGATGACCGTCATGCCGGCGTGCAGGCCGATAGTTTCACGCAGCCAGACGGCGATTTCCGGCGGGTAATCCGGCCGGCCTTTCACATAGCGATCGGCGTTGGCCTGATAGCCTTCGGCGGCGGCGTGATGAATCGAATGGATCGGGGTGGTCATTACCTGGCTCCTGGCTGAAAAAACGTGCGGCTACAGTATAGGCGGAAGAATAGGGTTAACGCGGCATTCGGCGCACGTTTTTCATCTTTTCCGCCCGCGATTTCAACGGCCGAGCAGGCGGCGGTTGAAGTCCTCGAGGCGCCCTTCGGCAAGCCGCGTGAGCATGGTCTTGCTCCAGCTGGCGGAGAGGCCGGCCACCGCCAACAGGCGGCGATACTGTTTCGCGTCGAACGGCATGTGCCAGGCGATGGCGATGGCTTCGGCGACCGACACGTCGCTGTTGCGCGCCGCCAGCTCCAGCGGACGATCGCCGCTGACCGCGCCCGGCGACACCACCCGATACAGCCAGCCGCAGCGTCCGCTTTGCTGCATCAGCACCGAAATGTCCTCGATGGCGAAGTGATAATTGAGCTTGAAGCACGGTGAGCGCGGCTGGGTGACCTGGATCAGCGCTTCGCCCCAGCGGAAGATGTCGCCCATAAACACATTGTGTTCGGTCAGCCCTTCGGTGGAGATATTCTCGCCGAAGGCCGGGGCGCAAAACTGCTCTGCCTGCGCCGGAAACTGCTCGCGCCAGTGGACGTAATGCTCGCGCGGGTAGTGGCACAGCGCGCGATCCGGCCCGCCGTGGTAGCTTTTTTCCGCCTGTTCGTCGCCTTCCAGGCCGAGCGGCGTGAGCCGGATGGCGCCATCCACCTGGCGTTTGGCGATGGCGCTGGGGCGCCCGCCTTCGTAGGGTTGAATATTGCCGATGTAAACGTCTGGGTGATGCATGTGCGCCTCCGTGTCTCGCGTCGAGGGCTCAGCATAGCCTGAGTTGTGCCGGGGGGACATAACAACCCGCCCGAAAATCCTCGGGCGGGCGGCGGGGCATCAGAAGGTGGTCCAGTTCTCTTCCGCTGCGGCGTTGGCGACCGCGGGTTTTACCGCCGGCGCTTTCGGCGCGGCGGCTTTCACGGCGGCGGGTTCGGTCTGCTCCGCCAAACGGAACACCGAGACGCTTTGCAGCAGCATGTCGGCCTGTTCTTCCAGCGAATCGGCGGCGGCGGCGGACTCTTCCACCAGCGCGGCGTTCTGCTGGGTGGTGTGGTCCATCTCGACGATCGCCTGGCCAATCTGGGCGATGCCGCGCGTCTGCTCATCGGAGGCGGCGGCGATTTCAGCCATGATATCGCGCACGTGGGTGACCGAGCGGACGATCTGTTCCATGGTGTTGCCGGTGCTTTCCACCAGTTCGGTGCCGGTTTTCACCCGGCTGACCGATTCGGCGATCAGCCCTTCGATCTCCTTGGCCGCCTGGGCGCTGCGGCTCGCCAGGCTGCGCACTTCGCTGGCAACCACCGAGAAGCCCCGGCCCTGTTCGCCGGCGCGTGCCGCTTCGACCGCGGCGTTGAGCGCCAGGATGTTGGTCTGGAAGGCAATGCCGTTGATCAGGGTGGTAATTTCGGCGATACGCTGCGAACTGCTGGAGATATCGCGCATGGTGCTGACCACGTTTTCCACCAGCTTGCCGCCCTGCTGCGCGGTCTGCGAGGCGTCGGTGGCCAGCTGATTGGCGTGATGGGCGTTGTCGGCGTTCTGTTTCACCGTGGCGGTCAGCTGTTCCATGCTGGCGGCGGTTTCCTCAACCGCCGCCGCCTGCTGCTCGGTGCGGGAAGAGAGATCGGTGTTGCCGGCGGCGATTTCCGCAGAGGCGGTAGAAACCTGGCTGACCCCCATCTGGATCTTCTCAATCATGGTGCGCAGATTTTGGCTCATGGCCGCCACCGCGTTCAGCAGCTGCCCCAGCTCGTCGCGGCGGGTGCTGGTCTGCGCCTGGCGCAGGTCGCCGCCGGCGATGCGTTCCGCCATCGCCAGCGTGCTGTGCAGCGGACGGGTGATCTGCAGCGTGATGCGCCAGGCGATAAGCACCCCGGCGATGATGGCGATCAGGGTGGTGATGCCCATTTGCAGCTGCGCCAGATTGATGTTGTTGCGCGTCTGCACCAGCTCGTCCTGCATAAAGGCGTTGACCAGCATGCCGATCGCTTGCGCGCGTTCGCCGAGCTGCCGGCTGATCTGCTGCTCGTGCTCATAGGCCGGCAGGTAAGCCGCGATGCGGTTTTTGTAATCGTCCAGGGCGGCTAGCAGCGGCTGCAGCTGCGGGCGCTGCGCGTCGCTCACCCGGCGGCTCAGGGCGTTGGCCGCGTCGCGCGCGTCGTCGATGGCCGCCATCAGCGGGGCTTCGGTTTCCTTATTCAGGCTCAGCAGCAGGCCGCGCGCGCCGTAGCGCACCTGGGTCAGCTTCTGGTTCAGCTGGATGAAGGCCAGCTGCAGATCGCCGTTGGTCAGCTGGCGTTCCACCTGGCTCAGGCTGGCCTGCACTTCCGACATGTTCCAGCTCTGGCGCACCGCGTCTTTCGCCGTGACCGCCTGCTCAAAGACTTTTTGCTGCTGTTGATATTCCCCGATCAGCGTCACCAGACGCTGCAGATCCTTGCGGCTTTGGGCGTCCCAGTCCAGCGCCTGCCCCTGGTCTATCAGTTTGACGGCGTTCTCAATATTGGCGCGGTTGTTCTGAATGTACTCCGGCCGGTAGGTCTGGCCGTACATGGCGCGATTGTATTTGGCCTGGTTGATCTCCTCGTTCAGCCGGTTGCTGAAGTCGATGCGATCGGCGCGGGATTCGATGATGTGCAGATATTGCGCCCCGGTGCCGGCGATGACGACCGCCAACAGCAGCAACAGCGCGAAGCCGAGACCGAGCTTTTTACCTACGGTGAGATGAGTGAACTTTCCTGCCAATGCTTGCAATGCCGCCATAGCGTTTTTCCTTCTCCGGGCGAACGTCAATTGAACAAACCATCGGCAAGAAGTGGTCAAACTTTAGCGGATTTCAGGCAAAAAAATACCCGCCGGTGGCGGGCATCTTCATCAACGGGGGCGAATTACTTCTTCGCGGCGAAGCGTGCGGCGGCTTCGTCCCAGTTGACCACGTTCCAGAACGCCTTGATGTAGTCAGGGCGTTTGTTCTGATATTTCAGGTAGTAAGCGTGTTCCCACACGTCCAGACCGATGATTGGGAAACCGGAAGCGCCGGCGACGGCTTCGCCCATCAGCGGGCTGTCCTGGTTAGCGGTAGACACCACGGCCAGTTTGCCGTCTTTCAGCACCAGCCAGGCCCAACCGGAACCGAAGCGGGTGGCTGCGGCTTTCTCGAACTCTTCCTGGAATTTCTCAACGCTGCCGAAATCGCGCTCGATGGCCGCTTTCAGATCGCCGCCCAGCGTGGTGCCGGTTTTCAGGTTTTTCCAGAAGAAGCTGTGGTTAGCGTGGCCGCCGGCGTTGTTGCGCATGAAGGTGCGTTTGTCGGCAGGCACTTTATCCAGATCCTGGATCAGCTCTTCAACGCTGTATTTGGCCAGCTCTGGGTAGGCTTCCAGCACGGTGTTGGCGTTGTTGACGTAGGTCTGGTGGTGTTTGGTGTGATGGATTTCCATCGTCTGCTTGTCGAAATGCGGTTCCAGTGCGTCGTAAGCGTACGGCAGGGATGGCAGTGAATAACTCATAATCATCATCTCCAGTGGTGTATGGGCGGCGCAAAGGGCGAGCACCGCGTAAGCAGTCGGATCATTATAGTTAATTAAATGATATTGAAAATGATTATCAATGCCCTGTGAACTGTGTGGTTAATGAACAAATCGCTGCGCTAACATACTGATAGAAGAGGGCGGCGGATGGCCGCCTCAAGCCGTCGATCCGGCGCGTGGGTTACTCTCTATACTGTAGGGAGCACCCACGCCGAAATGTATCGAAATGTGCCAATGCGTTCACTGAATGAGCACGAGTGTGTAACAACCACAAGCACGCTGTGGTAATATGGCCGGCGTTCGTAGCAAGCATAACAACAGTGACATTCGCGTTTGCCGCGCTAGCGGGGCAGGCGCATTTGAACAATGTGACAATCGAGAGTGAAAGGAGACCCCCATGCAGGTCAGCAGAAGGCAGTTCTTTAAGATCTGCGCTGGCGGTATGGCAGGAACGACGGTGGCCGCGCTGGGCTTTGCCCCCGAAGTGGCGTTGGCGGAAACCCGGCAGTACAAACTGCTGCGCGCCCGCGAGACCCGTAATACCTGTACGTATTGTTCCGTCGGCTGTGGGCTGTTGATGTACAGCCTTGGTGATGGCGCCAAGAACGCCAAAGAAAGCATTTTCCATATCGAAGGGGATCCGGATCATCCGGTAAACCGCGGCGCGCTTTGCCCGAAAGGCGCCGGCCTGGTTGACTTCATCCACAGCGAAAGCCGCCTCAAGTACCCGGAATATCGGGCGCCAGGGTCGGACAAATGGCAACGCATCAGCTGGGACGACGCCTTTACCCGCATCGCCAAGCTGGTGAAAGAAGACCGTGACGCCAACTTCATCAAAACCAACGACCAGGGCGTTACCGTCAACCGTTGGCTGACCACCGGCATGCTGTGCGCCTCGGCCGCCAGCAACGAAACCGGTTTTCTGTCGCAAAAATTTAGTCGCGCTCTCGGCATGCTTGCCGTAGACAACCAGGCGCGTGTCTGACACGGACCAACGGTAGCAAGTCTTGCTCCAACATTTGGTCGCGGTGCGATGACCAACCACTGGGTTGATATCAAGAACGCGAATTTGATTATCGTCATGGGCGGTAATGCGGCGGAAGCGCATCCGGTGGGGTTCCGCTGGGCGATGGAAGCCAAAATACACAACAATGCCAAGCTGATCGTGATCGATCCGCGCTTTACCCGAACCGCATCGGTGGCGGACTTTTACACGCCGATCCGCTCCGGGACCGACATCGCTTTCCTGTCGGGCGTGTTGCTGTATCTGATGACCAACAACAAGTTTAACCGCGAGTACGTCGAGGCCTACACCAACGCCAGCCTGCTGGTGCGGGAAGACTTTGCCTTCGAAGACGGCTTGTTCAGCGGCTACGACGCGGAAAACCGCAAGTACGACAAAACCACCTGGAACTACCAGTTCGACGAGAACGGCTTCGCCAAGCGCGACGTCACGCTGCAGGATCCGCGCTGCGTGTGGAACATGCTGAAGCAGCACGTGAGCCGCTACACGCCTGACGTGGTGACCAACATCTGCGGCACGCCGAAGGACGATTTCCTCAAGGTGTGCGAATACATCGCCGAAACCTGCGTCGCGGATAAAACCGCTTCGTTCCTGTACGCTCTGGGCTGGACTCAGCACTCGGTCGGCGCGCAGAACATCCGTACCATGGCGATGATCCAGCTGCTGCTCGGCAACATGGGCATGGCGGGCGGCGGCGTCAACGCGCTGCGCGGCCACTCCAACATCCAGGGGCTGACCGATCTCGGCCTGCTGTCGCAGAGCCTGCCGGGCTACATGACGCTGCCGTCGGAGAAACAGACCGATCTCGAGACCTACCTGAAGGCCAACACGCCGAAGGCGCTGCTGCCGGGCCAGGTGAACTACTGGGGCAACTACCCGAAATTCTTCGTCAGCATGATGAAGACCTTCTACGGCGACAAGGCGCAGAAGGACAACAGCTGGGGCTTTGACTGGTTGCCGAAGTGGGACAAAGGCTACGACGTGCTGCAGTACTTCGAAATGATGGCGCAGGGCAAGGTCAACGGCTACTTCTGCCAGGGCTTTAACCCGGTGGCGTCGTTCCCGAACAAAAACAAGGTAGTGGCTTCGCTGTCCAAGCTGAAGTTCCTGGTGACCATCGATCCGTTGAACACCGAGACCTCCAACTTCTGGCAGAACCACGGCGAGTTCAACGAGGTGGATCCTTCGCAGATCCAGACCGAAGTGTTCCGCCTGCCGTCTACCTGCTTCGCCGAAGAAAACGGCTCGATCGTCAACTCCGGCCGCTGGCTGCAGTGGCACTGGAAAGGCGCAGATGCCCCGGGCGAAGCGCTGAACGACGGCGAGATCCTGGCGGGCATCTTCAGCCGCCTGCGCGAGATGTATGCGCGCGACGGCGGTGCGGTGCCGGAACAGGTGCTGAACATGCGCTGGGACTACCTGACGCCGGACAACCCGTCGCCGGAAGAGGTGGCGCAGGAGAATAACGGCAAGGCGCTGGCGGATCTGCTGGATGCCGACGGCAAAGTGCTGGTGAAAAAAGGCGAGCTGCTCAGCTCGTTCGCGCAGCTGCGCGACGACGGCACCACCGCCAGCGGTTGCTGGATCTTCGCCGGCAGCTGGACGCCGGCCGGCAACCAGATGGCGCGGCGCGACAACGCCGATCCGTCCGGCCTCGGCAATACGCTGGGCTGGGCCTGGGCATGGCCGCTCAACCGCCGCATCCTGTACAACCGCGCCTCGGCGGACCCGCAGGGTAAACCGTGGGATCCGAAACGCCAGCTGCTGGAGTGGGACGGCGCCAAGTGGGTCGGGGCCGATATCCCGGACTACAGCACCGCCGCGCCGGGCAGCGACGTCGGGCCGTTCATCATGCAGCCGGAGGGCATGGGCCGCCTGTTCGCCACCGACAAGATGGCGGAAGGGCCGTTCCCTGAACACTACGAGCCGTTCGAAACGCCGCTCGGCACCAACCCGCTGCACCCGAACGTGGTGTCCAACCCGGCGGCGCGCGTGTTCAAGGACGATCTGGCGGCGATGGGCAAATCCGACAAGTTCCCTTACGTCGGTACCACCTATCGTCTGACCGAGCACTTCCACTACTGGACCAAGCACGCGCGGCTGAACGCCATCGCGCAGCCGGAGCAGTTCGTGGAGATCGGCGAGAAGCTGGCGGAGAAGAAAGGCATCAAGCAGGGCGACACCGTGAAGGTCAGCTCCAACCGCGGCTACATCAAGGCCAAGGCGGTGGTGACCAAGCGTATTCGCACGCTGCAGGTGCACGGCCAGGAAGTCGACACCATCGGTATCCCGATCCACTGGGGTTACGAAGGGGTGGCGAAGAAAGGCTTTATCGCCAACACGCTGACGCCGTTCGTCGGCGACGCCAATACGCAAACGCCGGAGTTCAAGGCGTTCCTGGTCAACGTGGAAAAGGTGTAACGGAGACGAATTATGGCCATGCAATCTCAAGACATCATTCGTAAATCCGCCACCAATGGTTTCACGCCGGCGCCGCGCGCCCGTGACCACCAGGAAGAAGTGGCCAAACTGATCGATGTCACCACCTGTATCGGCTGCAAGGCCTGTCAGGTGGCCTGTTCCGAATGGAACGACATCCGCGACGAGGTGGGGCACAACGTTGGGGTGTACGATAACCCTGCCGATCTGACCGCCAAGTCGTGGACGGTGATGCGCTTCTCCGAGGTGGAGGAAAACGGCAAGCTGGAATGGCTGATCCGCAAGGATGGCTGCATGCACTGCGCCGATCCGGGCTGCCTGAAGGCCTGCCCGTCGGAAGGCGCGATCATTCAGTACGCCAACGGCATCGTCGACTTCCAGTCCGAGCACTGCATCGGCTGCGGCTACTGCATCGCCGGCTGCCCGTTCGACGTACCGCGCATGAACAAGGACGACAACCGGGTGTACAAGTGCACCCTGTGCGTCGACCGCGTGGACGTCGGCCAGGAACCGGCCTGCGTGAAAACCTGCCCGACCGGCGCCATTCACTTCGGCACCAAGGAAGCGATGAAGCAGGTAGCGGCAGATCGCGTCAGCGAGCTGAACACCCGCGGCTACCAGAACGCCGGTCTGTACGATCCGGCGGGGGTGGGCGGCACGCACGTGATGTACGTGCTGCACCACGCCGACAAACCGCAGCTGTACCACGGTTTGCCGGACAACCCGAGCATCAGCCCGGCGGTGACCTTCTGGAAGGGCGTGTGGAAACCCCTGGCGGCCATCGGCTTTGCCGCCACCTTCGCGGCCAGCGTGTTCCACTATGTCGGCGTCGGGCCTAACCGCGTCGACGATGAGGACGAGCACGACGAGTCGCACGACGAGGAGACGCGCAAATGAGAAAGGAAAAGCCCATTCAGCGTTACAGCGCACCGGAGCGCATCAACCACTGGATCGTGGCGTTCTGCTTCGTGTTCGCCGCCATCAGCGGGCTGGGGTTCTTCTTCCCCTCCTTCAACTGGCTGATGAACATCTTCGGGACGCCGCAGCTGGCGCGCATTCTGCACCCGTTTGTCGGGGTGATCATGTTTGCCGCGTTCCTGCTGATGTTCCTGCGCTACTGGAAGCATAACCTGATCAACCGGGAAGATATCGTCTGGGCCAAGAACATCCACAAAATCGCCATGAACGAGGAAGTGGGTGACACCGGGCGCTATAATTTCGGCCAGAAGTGCGTGTTCTGGGCGGCGATTATCAGCCTAGTGCTGTTGCTGGCCAGCGGCGTGGTGATCTGGCGGCCGTATTTTGCGCCGTCGTTCTCCATCCCGCTGATCCGCATCGCGCTGCTGGTGCATTCGCTGGCCGCGGTCGGCCTGATTATCGTGATTATGGTGCACATTTACGCCGCATTGTGGGTAAAAGGCACCATTACCGCGATGGTGGAAGGCTGGGTGCCGGCGGCCTGGGCCAAGAAACATCATCCGCGCTGGTACCGTGAGGTCCGCGAGAAACGACAGGAAGATAAACCCTGATGAGTATCCGCATCGTTCCTAAAGAGCAGTTAGGGGCACAGCGTGAGAAGTCCACAACGGCGGAGAACATCCCGCCGTTACTTTTCGCCAACCTGAAAAGCCTGTACAGCCGCCGCGCCGATCGTCTGCGTCAGCTGGCGGTCGACAATCCGCTGGGCGACTACCTGAACTTCGCCGCCGAGCTGGCGCAGGCGCAGCAGCATGCGCTGCACGATAACCCGCTGGAGCTCGATCTGAGCGAAGCGCTGGCGCAGGGCGCCGCCAGCGGCAAACCGCCGCTCGATCTGAGCGTGTTCCCGCGTAGCGAGCACTGGCGCAAGCTGCTGACGTCGCTGATCGCCGAGCTGCGCCCGCAGGCGCCGGAGCATATCCTGGCGGTGCTGGACAACCTGGAGAAAGCCTCGGCGCACGAGTTGGAGCTGATGGCCGACGCCTTGCTCAACCGCGAGTTCGGCAAGGTGGGCAGCGAGAAGGCGCCGTTCCTCTGGGCCGCGCTGTCGCTCTATTGGGCGCAGATGGCCAGCCTGATCCCCGGCAAGGCGCGCGCCGAATACGGCGAGCAGCGCCAGTTCTGCCCGGTGTGTGGCAGCATCCCGGTCTCCAGCATGGTGCACATTGGCACCGTCAACGGCCTGCGCTACCTGCACTGCAACCTGTGCGAAAGCGAATGGCACGTGGTGCGGGTGAAGTGCAGCAACTGCGAGCAGACCCGCGATCTCAACTACTGGTCGCTGGACAGCGAGCAGGCGGCGGTGAAGGCGGAGAGCTGCGGCGACTGCGGTACTTACCTGAAGATCCTCTATCAGGAAAAAGACCCGCAGGTCGAAGCGGTGGCCGACGATCTGGCTTCGTTGGTGCTGGACGCCCGCATGGAAGAAGAAGGCTTCGGCCGCAGCAGCATCAATCCGTTCCTGTTCCCGGCGGAGTAACCGCCCGGCCCGTTCGCGCGGGGCCGGACCAGCAATTTCAGAACGGGCTTCTGGCATTCGCCCGGGCGAGTTGCTACGTTTAGGCCATAACGCGCCAAGCGAAAGGAACCACGATGTTAAACACCCTGGCAAAACTGACCGCGGTCGCCGTGCTGGCGATGGGACTGGCGGCCTGCGACAACAAAGACGACACCAAACCGGCGGTGCCGCCACCGGACACCAAGCCGACCGTGGCGCAGCCCGCGCCACCGCCGCCGCCTGCGCCGGCAGAAACCCCGTCCGCGCCACCGGGGCTGAACGTGTCGCTGCAGAAGGGCAAAATCACCTTCGAGCTGCCGCCGGGCTTTAGCGATCAGACGCTGAACAGCGGCATCATCAACGACAGCACCTCCACCATTCAGCGCTTCCTTGACGGCAAGTCGCGCCAGAGCGCGGTTTCGTCCGAGGTGATCCCGCCGGACGACATGAAGCTCAACACCAGCGACAAAATGCTGAAAGAGCTGGCGCAGAGCGCCATCACGGTGCTGGCCGAGCGCTATCAGAATATCCAGACCACCAAAGAAGAGAACTTCACCGTCGGCAAACAGAAGTTTCGCCGGGTGGATACCGAGCAGACCGTCAACGGGCAGAAGGTGGTGTCCACGCTGGTGCTGACGGTGTTCAACAAGCGGGTGGTGACGCTGCAAATGCTGTCGCCGGCCAAAACGCCGGAAGTGCACCAGGCGCTGGTGCAGCGGATTATCGATACCCTGGCGGTGAAGTAAGGGCGCCGCGCCGCGGCCAGGACGAAGCGGAGGAGAACGGATGAAGCTTATCGGCAGTTACACCAGTCCCTTTGTGCGCAAGATTTCCGTGATGCTGTTGGAGAAGGGGATCGCGTTCGAATTCGTCAACGATCCGCCGTATGAGCCTGGCAGCCGGGTGAAGGAGCTGAACCCGCTCGCCAAGGTGCCGGTGCTGATCGCCGATGACGGCGAGGTGTTTTACGACTCGCCGGTGGTGGCCGAATACCTTGAGCTGCTGGCGGTGGAACCGGCGTTCTTGCCGGCCGATCGCGCCGCTGCGTTGCGCGTCCGCCAGGTGGCGGCGCTGGCGGACGGCGTGACCGAAGCGGCAGCGACCCTGTTTCGCGAAAGCCGGCGCGCGCCGGAAAAACAGGACGAAAACTGGATGCTGCGCCAGCGTGACAAACTGACGCAGGGGTTGGATGCGCTGGAGGCGCTGGCGCGGGAAAAAACGTGGCTCAATGCCGAGCGGCTGACGCTGGCGGATATCGCCACCGGCTGCGCGCTGGGCTACCTCAATTTCCGCCGCATCCTGCCCAACTGGTGCCTCGAGCGCCCGGCGCTGGTCAAGCTGGCCGAACGCCTGTTCGCCCGCGAAAGTTTCGCCCGCACTTCGCCTCCCTGAGCTTTTTTCTCCCCCGCCGCGGCGGGGTTTTGCTATGCCGATACGTCTAAACTGAAAACCGAGCGACCATGAGCACTGAATCCTACCTTCTTTACAGCCAACTGCCCGCCATTGACCGCCTGCTGCGAGAACCCGCGATTGAACCGCTGGTGGCGCAGCATGGCCAGACGCTGATCGGCGAACTGCTGCGCCGGCTGCAGGCCGAGGCGCGCGCCGCGATCAGGCAACAGCAACGTTTACCCGCCTGGTGCGACGACTGGCCGCAGGCGCTGCGGGCGGAGCTGGCCCGGCAGCAACGCCCGGCTTTGCTGCCGGTGTTCAACCTCAGCGGCACCGTGCTGCACACTAACCTCGGGCGCGCCCTGCTGGCGCAGCCGGTGAAGGACGCGGTAAGCGCGGTGATGGGGGAGGCGGTGACGCTGGAGTACGATCTGGATGGTGCCGGGCGCGGCCATCGCGATCGGGCGGTGGCGGATCTGCTGTGCCGGCTGACCGGCGCGGAGGACGCCTGCATCGTCAATAACAACGCGGCGGCGGTGCTGCTGATGCTGGCGGCGATCGCTCCCGGCAAAGAGGTGGTGGTGTCGCGCGGCGAGCTGGTGGAGATCGGCGGCGCGTTCCGCATACCCGACGTGATGCGCCAGGCGGGCTGCCAACTGGTGGAGGTCGGCACCACCAACCGTACCCATCTGAAAGATTACCGCCAGGCCATCAACGAGCAGACCGGCCTGTTGATGAAGGTGCACACCAGCAACTACAGCATTCAGGGCTTTACTGCGGCGGTCGACGAGGCCGAACTGGCGCAGCTCGGGGCCGAACAGGGCGTGCCGACCGCCACCGATCTGGGCAGCGGCTCGCTGATCGACATGGCGCAGTACGGCCTGCCCGCCGAACCGATGCCGCAGCGGCTGCTGGCCGCCGGCGTCGATCTGGTGACGTTCTCCGGCGATAAGCTGCTGGGCGGCCCGCAGGCCGGCATCATCGTCGGCAAAAAGGCGCTGATCGCTCGCCTGCAGCAGCATCCGCTCAAACGCGCGCTGCGCGTCGGCAAGCTGACGCTGGCGGCCCTGGAGGCCACGCTGCGGCTCTATCTGCAGCCGGAAAAACTGGCTGAGCAGCTGCCGACGCTGCGGCTGCTGACCCGCCCGCAGCTGGAGATGCAACAGGCGGCCGAGCGGCTGCTGGCGGCGCTGACGCCACGGTTCACCGCCGATTTCGAGCTGCGCGCCGAACCGTGCTGGTCGCAGATTGGCAGCGGTTCACTGCCGGTGGATCGCCTGCCCAGCTATGCGCTGACCTTCACGCCGCGCGACGGCCGCGGCGCCACGCTGGAGGCGCTGGCTGAACGCTGGCGCCGCCTGCCGCAGCCGGTGATCGGCCGCCTCGGCGACGGCCGGCTGTGGCTGGATCTGCGCTGTCTGGAACAGGAAGGGGCGCTGATCGAAGCGCTGAGCGCCTCATGATCATCGCCACCGCCGGCCATGTCGATCATGGCAAAACCACCCTGCTGCAGGCGATCTCGGGGATCAACGCGGATCGCCTGCCGGAAGAAAAGCGCCGCGGCATGACCATTGATCTGGGTTACGCCTACTGGCCGCAGCCGGACGGCCGGGTGCTGGGCTTTATCGACGTGCCCGGCCACGAGAAATTCCTCGCCAATATGCTGGCGGGCGTCGGCGGTATCGACCATGCATTGCTGGTGGTGGCCTGCGACGACGGCGTGATGGCGCAAACCCGCGAGCATTTGGCGATCCTGCGCCTGAGCGGGCGCCCGGCGCTGACGGTGGCGTTGACCAAGGCCGACCGGGTGGACGCGGTGCGTGTCGACGAGGTACGCCGTCAGGTGCGCGACGAACTGGTGCGCCAGGGCTGGCCCGATGCGCTGCTGTTTGTTACCGCGGCGGCGGCGGGGGAAGGCATCGAGGCGCTGCGCGCGCATTTGCTGGCGCTGCCCTCCGGCGAGCACGCGCTGACGCGCCGTTTTCGCCTGGCGGTAGACCGTGCGTTCAGCGTCAAAGGGGCGGGGCTGGTGGTGACCGGCACCGCGCTCGGTGGCCGGGTGCAGGTGGGGGATTCGCTGTGGCTGACCGGCGCCGACGCGCCGGTGCGGGTGCGTGGCCTGCACGCCCAAAATCAGACCGTGGAGCAGGCGCAGGCCGGGCAACGCATTGCGTTGAACATCAGCGGCGATGTCGATAAAGACCGGATCGCGCGCGGCGACTGGCTGCTGGCGCAGCGTCCACCGGAAGCGGCGGAACGCATTCTGGTGGCGCTGGAAGCGGATCGGCCGATCCGCCATTGGCAGCCGCTGCATCTGCACCATGCCGCCAGCCACATCACCGGGCGCATTTCGCTGCTGAACGACGGGTTGGCGGAACTGATCCTCGATCGCCCGCTGTGGCTGGCGGAGAACGATCGGCTGGTGCTGCGCGACATCGGCGCACGGCAAACGCTGGGCGCGGCCCGGGTGCTCAGGCTGAGCGCGCCCAAGCGCGGCAAGCGCCAGCCGCACTACCTGGCATGGCTGCAGGCTCTGGCGCAGGCGCAAGACGATGCGCAGGTGCTGGCGCTTGAGCTGCCGCAGGGCGCGCTGTCGCTGGCGGCGTTCGCCTGGGCGCGTCAGTTGACCGACGACGGCCTGGCGGCACTGCTGGCGGACCGCGATCTGCTGATCGTCGGTGACCGGGCGCTCGCGCAGGATCAGGTGCAACAGGCGGAGAGCCGGCTGCTGCAGGTGCTGGCGGAGTACCACCAACAGCACGCCGACCAGCTGGGGTTAGGGCGCGCCCGCCTGCGGCGCATGGCGCTGCCTCAGCAGCCGGAAGCGTTGGTGTTTATGATGATCGATCGGCTGTTGAAGGCCGGTGCGCTGCGCAATACGCGCGGCTGGCTGCATCTGCCGGAACACGGTCTGGCATTCAGCGCCGAAGAGGCGCCGCTGTGGGCGCGCATCGAACCGCTGTTCGGCGACGAGCCGTGGTGGGTGCGCGATCTGGCGAGCGAGTTGGGCGAGGAAGAGAGCCGGGTACGGGCGCTGCTGCGTAAGGCAGCTCAGCTGGGCCATGTGACGGCGGTGGTGGTGGATCGCTATTACCTCAGCCGACGCATCGATCAGTTCGCGGCGCTGATCCGCGAGCTGGATGCGGAGCGGGGCGGCGCCAACGCCGCCGACTTCCGCGATCGGCTCGGCGTCGGGCGCAAGCTGGCGATCCAGGTGCTGGAGTTCTTCGATCGCAGCGGTTTTACCCGCCGCAAGGGTAACGAGCATTTGCTGCGCGACGGCGGGTTGTTCGGCAACTGATTGCGTGTTTTTTGTTCTCTGATGGCAGTATAATCAGCTTTAATCACTTTGATTGATGTCGATTGTATTGAGGAGCAAGACGATGAATACGAAAGTCATCACCGCTCATGTGCCGCTGCCTTTGGCTGAAAAGGTGGATGAAATGGCCGCCAAACTTGACCGCTCACGGGGATGGATAGTGAAGCAAGCCCTCGCCGCCTGGCTTGAGCAAGAGGAAGAGCGCCGTCGATTAACGCTGGCGGCGCTGGCCGATGTCGAACAGCAAAACGTTATCGATCATGAGTCGGTAGAAGCCTGGGCTGCCAGCCTGGACAGTGACGATCCGCTGCCGGTACCGCGCTGATGGAGTTAAAATGGACGAGTAAGGCGCTATCGGATTTGGCGCGTTTGTTTGAGTTTCTTGCTTTGGCTAACCGTACTGCGGCAGCGAATTCGGTGAAGGCTTTGGTCGCCGCGCCTAAAGCGTTGCTCGATAATCCTCGCTTGGGTGAAAGGTTGGACGAGTTTTTACCGCAGGAGGTGAGGCGTATTCTGGTCGGCCGCTATGAGATACGTTACCAGGTGCAGCCGGCAACGATTTATGTTCTGCGTATTTGGCATACCCGCGAAGAGCGATAGGCCGAATTCCCCTAGCCGATAAACCTGACGGCGGCCTGGCTGACGTCGGGCGTTTGGGCGGTGAGAAACGCCTGTAAGCGTTCGATCAGCGGCCGTTTCGCCGACTCCGCCGGCCAAACCAGATAGTAACCGTCGCCGGTGCGCACGGCGGCGTCACAAGGCAGCGCCAATAACCCCTCCTCAATGGTTCGCAGGCTCAGCGCCAGATCCCCGATCGAGATGCCGTGCCCGGCGATGGCTGCGGCGTTGCCCTGTTCCAGCGAATCAAATACCTGGCCGCGTGCAAGATCGATCGGGGCCGCGATGCCGCTTTTTTGCAGCCAGCGCCGCCAGTCGCGCCGATCGGGCGAAGGGTGGATCAGCGGGCAGGCGGCGAGATCGCGCTGCCCGTCGGCGAGCAGCGCGGGGGCGCAAATCGGGATTAGCCATTCGTCGAACAGCTTGGCGGCGGCGGTGTTGGCGCCGAAATGACCGTTGCCGAGCAGGATGGCGCAGTCGTAGGGTTCGCTGAAAAAATCCACGCTGTCGATGTCCATCCAGACGCTGGCTGCCTGCACGTCGAACGCCTGCGCCGTTTGCCTGAACCGGCTCAGGCAGTCCAGCAGCCAGCGCATGGTCAGGGTGGAGGGCGCCTTCAGCCGCAGCAGATCGCGGTGGCTTCTGAACAGCTCGCAGGCTTGCTCGATGCGGCCAAACCCTTGCTGCAGCTCGGCGGCGAAGATTTTCCCCTGCGGCGTGACCTCGATACGCGGGCCGTTGCGCTGGAACAGCCGGCAGCCGAAGTGCTGCTCCAGCGTTTTGATGTGCTTGCTGACCGCGCTCGGGGTGAGATGCAGCTCCTCGGCGGCCAGCGTGAACGAGCCGGTGCGGGCGGCGCTTTCGAAGGCGCGCAGGGCGTAAAGCGGCGGAAGGGAACTGGCCATCGCGGCGTCTCTAATAATGAGTCTGATTCACAGTAAACGACAGGATTACTCCTTTTTCAAGGCGGGGGCGGCGGCATGATAATGGCGCGACGCCAACTGACTGAATGTGAGTGAAATAAAGATGAACCTGTCGTTACTGGCGGCGTATTTCGCCGCCATTTTGTTGCTGATCGCCACGCCGGGGCCGGTGGTGGCGATGGTGGCCAACACCGCAGCGCGCTTTGGCGCCCGGCGTGCGCTGTTGACCGCGCTGGGCAGCAACGGGGCCTCCTTGTTGCTGATCGGCATCGCCGCGCTGATTATCACCGGGCTGTTCGCCGTGGATATGCGCATGCTGCAGTGGGTAGGCCTGCTGGGTTGCCTGTTTATCGGCCGTATGGCGATCGTCTCGCTGTATGAGGATTTATCCGCGCGACCCCCCGATGCGCAGCCCGTTGCGCCGCCGCAAAAACGCTCGGCGATCCTGAACGGTTTTCTGGTGGGCATCGCCAACCCCAAAGACATTGTCTTCTTCGTCGCCTTTTTCCCGCAGTTTATCGCCGTCACTCCCTCGATCGGCACCAGCCTGACGCTGCTGACCGCGCTGTGGGTGCTGGCGGACTTCGCCATCTTGCTGACCTATATCACCCTGCTGTCGGGAATGGCGCTGCAGCACGCGCGGCGGGCGATCTCTGTCCTGTCGGCGTCGCTGCTGTTGGGGGTGGCGGTAGTGGGAGCGGGGTATGCGCTGTGGGGGCTGTTCGGCTGAAGCCGCATAAAAAACGCCGGTCGGGAAACCGGACCGGCGTTTTATCGTGGCATTTAAGCCGCGCCGGTCGGCTGCGGCGTGGGGTCGCCGTTGCGGCGTTTGCCGAGGAACAGCGCCACCAGCGTCAGCCAGCACAGGCCGCTGATGAGGTTGAACAGGTTGAACAGCCCGCTGCCGCCCCAGACGTAGGCGACCTTGGCCAGTTCGATGCCGACGGTGAACACCATCATGCTCAGCATGCCCATGGTGGCTGACACCGTGCCCTTGCTGACGTTGCTGGAGAACAGCGTCAGGCGATACAGCCCGGCGTTGGCGAGGCCAATGCCGAAGGCGTACAGGCTCAGGCCGGCGGTCATCCACAGGTAGGCGTGGCTGGAGAACTGGGTCGCCAGCGCGGCGATCAGCAGCCCCAACAGCATTGGGCCTGCGCCCAGCTTAATCAAACGCTCTACGCTGTTTTTGCCGGTCAGGCGCGCCAGCGTCAGGTTGCCGAGGATCAGCGCGCCGAACACCGGGATTTGCAGCAGGCCGTAGTCCAGCGTCGACAGCGACTCACCGCTGATCAGGATCACCGGCGACTGGGCGATCCAGGCCAGCAGCGGCAGGCTGGCGAAACCGATCGCCAGCGCGCCGCACAGGAAGCGGCGGTTGCCTAACACCTGGCGGTAGTCGCGCCACAGGTTGGCGGCGGAAAACGCCTCGCCCTGCAGCGTGGCGGTTTCCGGCATCGCTTTCCACAGGCCGTAGAAGGCGATGGCCGCCAGCGCGGCGAACAGCACGAACATGCTCTGCCACGGCGCGACGTGGATCAGCGCCGCGCCGGCCAGCGGCCCGAGCAGCGGGGCGATCAGCGCCACGTTGGCCATCAGCGCGGTGATTTTGATGCACACCGATTCTTCAAACGACTCCTGAATGGTGGCGTAGCCGACGGCACCGATAAAGCACAGGCCGATGCCCTGCAGGAAACGCATGGCGATGAACTGTTCGATGGTGGTGACCAGCAGGATCGCCAGGCAGGCGACGATAAAGAACGCCACCCCGGCCAGCATCACCGGGCGACGGCCGCGGCGATCCGACAGCGGCCCGAGCAGCCACTGCAGGAAGATGCCGCCGGCCAGATAGGCGGTCATCGAGGTGGGTACCCACTCTTCGCCGGCGTTGAAATCCGCCACGACGGCCAGCATGCCCGGCTGAATCATATCGTTGCCGATATAGGTGGCGAACTCGAACAGCACCAGACAAAGAGGGAATAAAAGCGCCTGTCGGCCCAAACGTGCCGCAGGTGGTAATGTCGTTTTCATATTATTGTACTGATAGTAAAAGAGAAAAAGGAACTGCCAGGGCGGGAAGCGCAAACTGAGCGAGTTGTGGCGGCTATTTTGCCGCCAATTGTTCACCTTCGCAATAATAAGGTGTTGTTTAAGTGCATTCTGATATTTCGCTTTTGGGTTGTCGCCGAACGCCGTGCCCGATAACCTCTTCTTAACATATCAATATGACACAAGATCGGGCGAGCGTTTGAGCGAGAAAATCGGCTGGATAGACAACCTGCGGGCGATGGCGTGCATGATGGTGGTGATGATCCACGCCACCACCTATTACGTCACCAACGGCGCGGCGATAGGGCTGCACAATTGGGATATCGCCAACGTGCTGAACTCGCTGTCGCGCGTGTCGGTGCCGCTGTTTTTCATGATTTCCGGCTACCTGTTCTTCGGCGACAAGAGCGCCGGCCGGCGGCATTTCACCCGTATCGCCTGCTGCATTCTGTTCTACAGCGCCATCGCGCTGATCTATATCGCGGCCTTTACCAAGATCGGCTTCTGGCCGTCGCTGCGCGCCATCCTGCAAAAGCCGGTGTTTTATCATCTGTGGTTTTTCTATGCCATTGCGGTGATTTACCTGCTGTCGCCGCTGATCAGCGTCAAGCCGGTGTCGCGCCGTTACCTGGCCGCCGCGCTGGTGGTGTTGGCGGCGATCGCCAACCCGAATACCGACAAGCTGACCTTCGGCAACGTGAACCTGCTGCCGGTTAACCTGTATATCTACGGCGATACCTTCTACTACCTGCTGTATGCGCTGGCCGGGCGGGCGATTGGCATGATGGAGGCGCGCGGGCGCGTCGTGGGCTGGCTGGCGGCGCTGGGATTTGCGCTGTGCGTGGCGCTGATCGCGCGCGGCACCAAGCACCAGCTGTTCATCAACGGCAACTTCGCCGATACCTACTATATCTACAGCGGCCCGCTGGTGTTTATGGCGGCGGTGGCGCTGCTGGTGTGGGTGAAACACTGTCTGCCGCAGCCGATCGGCTGGCTGAGCGCGTTCTCCCGCCATTCGCTGGCGATCTACGGTTTTCACGCCCTGATCGTCAACGTGATGCGCAGCCGGCACCTGGATTTCACCGGCCACCCGCTGCTGGATATCTTCTGGGTGTTCGGCGTGGCGCTGGGGCTCAGCCTGCTGCTGTCTGTCGGCCTGCAGCGGCTGGATACCCGCCGGCTGGTATCATAGCGGCGAACGCTGGCGCTGCTGGGCGCGGCGCAGCTGCCGCCCGGAAGAAAAGCCGGCCGCCAGCGCGGCCTTCTCCAACCCATATCCTTGCTGCAGGCGCTGTTGCGCCACCGCCAGCCGCAGCTGCTCATGGTATTCCCGCACGCTGATGCCGACGTAGCTGCGAAACAGCCGCGCCAGGTGGCGGCTGCTGACGTGCGCTTTTTCCGCCACCTGCGGCACCGACCAGTCGGCCTCCGGCTCGGCGGCCATCACGTCCTGCGCGCGGTGCACCGCCGGGTGCAGGTGGTTGCGGTAGCGCAGCCAGGGCGACAGCTGCGGATCGTCCCCCGCGCGGCGGAAATAGACCACCATATCGCGGGCGACGTCGCGCGCCCGGCCGGAGCCGCAGTGGCGGTGCACCAGGTGCAGCGCCAAATCGATGCCGGTGGTGATGCCCGCGCTGGTGTAGACGCCGCGATCTTCGACGAAGATACGGTTCTCTTTCACCTGCGCCGCCGGCGCCTGCCGGCGGATACGCTCGATAACGTCGTGGTGGGTGGTGCACTGATAGCCGTCGAGCAGCCCGGCCTGCGCCGCCAGCAGCGCGCCGGAGCAGATGCACACCAGGGTGATGCGCTGCCGCTGCAGATCGGGCCGCAGCGTCGCCAGCCAGCGACGCGCCTGCTCGGCCTCTTCCCCGGCGAAATAGCGCTGCGAATCGCCGACGCCCGGCAGCACCAGGATGGCGCCGTCTTCCAAGCGTTCGGGCAACGGCTGCAGGCCGCTCAGCGTCATGCCGATGGAGCAGATGATCTGTGGCGACGGGCTGAGATAACGCAGGCTGAACTGCCCCGCGAGGCGCAGGGTTTCCGCCGGGCCGCTGACGTCCAGCGACAGCACATTGGGCAACAGCAGAAAATAGACGGCCTGCGACATGGTTACTCCTGTGCGAGTTGCGCCAGCGCCTCATCCACGCTGGCGATGCGGGCGAAACGATCGACCAGTACGGTTTCAGTATGCCGCTTCAGCTGCGCGGGGGTAAAGACTTCGCCGTCGGGATGGCGCATCGGGAAGGTCAGCGTCGCCTCGGTGACGAAGGTCACCCGATAACCGAGATCGGACGCCACCCGGGTGGTGGTTTCGCAGCACTGCTCGGTACGGATGCCGGAGACGATCAGGTGGTTGATATCCCGCTCGCGCAGCCAGGCGTCGAGGCCGGATTCGGTCAGCGCATTGTGCACATGCTTATGCACGGTGATATCCGCCTGGTGGGTGAGGAACGGCAGGCGCTGCACGTGGCCTGATGCCAGCGAGAACGGCCCCTGCGGCGAAACGTGCAGCACGTCGACCAGCGCCGCGCCGCGTTGTTGGCAGCCCGCGATCAGGCGGGTCAGCGCCTGCTGAAACGCCGGCAGATCGTCCTCCTGCCAGAATGGACGGTGCTGGAATGATTGCTGGACATCGATGATCAATAACGCGCTCTGTGACATTTTCGGCCCTCCGCCAGTGTGTGTAGCGACCATCTTGCGCCGCGCCTTACTCTGGCAGAAGGCCAAAAACGGCCATCATGATGACAACAGCGGACCGACCTTAGGCTTTGCTCACCTGGCCGGCCACCAGACGCCCCTGATGGAAGGTGGCGCTGCGCGCCGGCAGGCGGGCGACCGCCTCGGCGGAACAGCTGGCGTTGACCAGCACGAACTCGGCGGCGTCGCCGGCTTTCGGCCAGGCGCGCTGGCCCTTATCGTCCAGCGGCAGCACGCCGCCGGTGGAGATGGCCATGGCGCGCGACAGGTGATACTCGTCGGAGCCGCGGTACAGCTGGGCATACAGGTTAGCCTTCTCCAGAATGTCGCCGGTGCCGAACGGCGACCAGTGGTCGATCACGCTGTCGGTGCCGGTCATCACGAACACCCCTTTGTCGCTGAGCTGCGGCAGCGGCATCATCAGGCCGCCGATCGGCACCGTAGAGGCGATGGTGATCTGCTGCGCCGCCAACCGGGTGGCGGTTTCCGCCAGTTCGCCCGGCGTCAGCGTAGTCAGGGCGAACGCGTGGCTGATGGTGACCTTGCCGCGCAGCGCCGGGTTTTGCTCCACGGTGGCGATCATGTAGTTAATGGCGGCGACCCCGGCCGGGCTGGTCTCATGCAGGTGGATATCCACGCCTTTGCCGGTATCGAGGGCGATCTGGAACATGGCGTCCAGCGATTTCTCCATTGCGCCGTCGACGTTGGTCGGATCGAGCCCGCCGACGTACTGCACGCCCATCTGCATCGCTTCGCGCATCAGCGCATCGACCCTGGAGTGCAGCAAGCCGTGCTGCGGGAAGGCGACGATTTCACAGCTGAAATCCGCCCGGTGGTTTTCCAGCGCGCGCTGCAGGTGCTCCAGGCTTTTCAGGCCGCTGACCGGATCGATATTGCAGTGGCTGCGCGCCACGGTGCTGCCTTTGGACTGCAGCAGGGCGATCAGGTTTTCCGCCCGCTGCTGCGAGGTGGGCAGCAGTTTCGGGATCAGCGTCTGCTCCAGCGCGATCATGTCCATGATGGTCTTGCCCTGGCGCGGGCGCGGCGCCTGCCACGGGCCGCTGTAGAAGGTTTTGTCCAGGTGGATGTGCATGTCGCGGAACGCTGGCAGCAGCAGCTGGCCCTGCGCCTGATAGCGGGGCACGCCGGCGGGCAGGGAGGCGTTGGCGGCGTGAATGGCGGCGATCTTGCCGTCTTTGATCTCCAGCGTGTACAGCGCGGTGCGGGTGCCGATCACCGTTTCGCCGTCGTATTCAAAACCGTCTTCCAGTCGCACCTCACTCAGGCAGTAGTGGCGATCGGTCAGGGTCATCGGTGCCGGTGCGCACTGCCCGTCGCCCGGTGACGCGGCCTGCGCCATGCCGCCCGTCAGGCCGATCACCGCGCAGGCGGTGGTGAGTTTGCCGGTTTGGCTGAGGAAGGCTCTGCGGCCCGGTTGTTGAGGGTTTTCCACGTTCGGTTCCTTAATCCAGAGGTGAGGGGTGAAACATCCCCCAATTTAGGAGAGGAACCGGCCGGTTGGCAGCGACATTTGCCACTGGTGACTATTCGATTTGGTAATGATCGGCGTCTGCCGGCGTTTATTTCAACCCGCAAAACACCGCCAGCCGCTGGGCCAGCGCCAGCGTGGCGGCGGGGGCGCCATCGCGGTAATAGAGCGCCAGTTCGAAGCTGTCTATCGGCGGTAATCCTTCGGCTTCGCCCAGCACCCGATGCGTGGGCAGGCGGCAGCCGGCCGGCAGCAGGGTGACGCCCAGCCCGGCGGCGGAAGCGGCGGTCAGCGCCGCCAGGCTGGCGCTGCTGTAACCGATGCGCCAGCGTTTGCCGAGGGTGTCCAGCGCCTGGCACAGCTCGTCGCGGTACAGGCCGCTGAGCGGAAACACCGCCAGCGGCACCGGCGATTGCTCGATGGCCGGGAAGGCCAGGCTGTCCAGCCACAGCAGCGGTTCCGGCCGCGCGGCGCGCGGCGGTTGCCGGCGGCGCTGTTTCACCAGGATCAGATCCAGCTCTTCACGCGCGTAGGCGCTGTGCAGATCGGCGCTCAGGCCGCTGGCGACGTCCAGCCGCAGGTGCGGGTGCTCACGGCTGAAGTCGGCCAGCAGCTCGGTGGTGGGCACGGCGAAATCTTCCGGCATGCCGATCCGCAGCACGCCGTCGCGCCAGATGCCGGTCAGCGCGTCGTGGGCTTCCTCATTCAGCGCGATGATGCGGCGCGCGTAGCTCAACAGCTTCACGCCTTCTTCGGTCAGCAGCACCTGATGCGAGGAGCGCTCAAACAGCGGCTTGCCCAGCATCTCTTCCAGCCGGCGCACCTGCTGGCTAACGGTGGACTGCGACAAAAACACCCGCTCTGCGGCGCGGGTGAAGCTGTTGCTGTCGCACACGGCGACGAAGCTGAGCAGCAGCTGCGGATTGAACATCGGGTAGCGATTCATTTTCCCACTGTTGGCTATTTTATTATTTAATTTCCCAATACTAGCGGCGTTGCCTACAGTAACGCAACGCTGCGGCGATCGCGCTGTGACGCCGCACTCTTCATTTTGCAGTACCAGGAATATACTGTGTTAAATCATTCTGTTAATTCATCCTCTTCGCGCCGCTGGTTCAACCCTCTGCTGCTGGCGCTGGTGTTGATCGGCCTGAACATGCGGCCGTTGTTGACCTCGATCGGCCCGTTGCTGCCGACGCTGCGCCAGGCTACCGGGCTGAGCTTTGGCGGCGCGGCGCTGCTGACCACGCTGCCGGTTTTGATGATGGGCCTGATGGCGTTGGCGGGTGGCGCCATCAACCGGCTATTCAGCGAACGCAGCGCCGTGGCGTTAAGTTTGTTGGCGATCGGGCTGGGCGCGCTCTGGCGCGAACTGGCCCCCGGCAGCGTGCAGCTGCTGATGAGCGCGGTGCTGGGCGGGCTCGGCATCGGGGTGATCCAGGCGGTGATGCCCGGCATCATCAAGCATCATTTCCTCAAAAGCATGGCGCTGGTGGCCGGGCTGTGGTCGGCGGCGCTGATGGGCGGCGGCGGGTTGGGCGCGGCGATCACCCCGTGGTTGATGAGTGTGGGGCACGACTGGCACAGCGCGCTGGCCTGGTGGGCATTGCCGGCGCTGGTGGCGCTGCTGGCCTGGTGGCCGGTCAGCCGCGGGCTGTCACGCCTGAGCGCGGCGGGTGAAAACCGCGGGCCAAGCCTGCTGCGCAACCGGCGCGCCTGGCTGCTCGGCGCCTATTTCGGCCTGATCAACGGCGGCTATACCAGCCTGATCGCCTGGCTGCCGCCGTATTACATGCAGCTCGGTTGGCAGCCGCAGGCCAGCGGTTCGCTGCTGGCGTTGATGACCTTCGGCCAGGTCGTAGGCGCGCTGCTGCTGCCGGCGCTGGCGCGCAATCATGACCGGCGGCCGCTGCTGCTGCTGGCGTTGATGATGCAACTGATCGGCTTTATCGGCTTGATTTACCTGCCGCAGACGCTGCCGTGGCTGTGGGTGCTGCTCTCCGGGCTGGGGCTGGGCGGCGCGTTCCCGCTGTGCCTGGTGCTGGCGCTCGATCACCTGCATCAGCCGGCGGCGGCCGGGCGACTGGTGGCCTTTATGCAGGGCGTCGGCTTCCTGCTGGCGGGCGTGACGCCCTACCTTTCCGGCCTGCTGCGCGACTACAGCGGCGGCTTCGTGCTGGACTGGCAGATCCATGCGCTGCTGGTGGTGGTGCTGATCGTCATCACCTGGCGCTTCCATCCGCACAGCTACCGGCGGGCGTTCGCCGAATAATATTTCTGTCATTGCCGCTCCCTATAGTGACGTTGCTTTTACTTCTGGGCGATAACAACGAAAAGGGACCATGACATGCACAACACCAAAACCCGGCTGGCGCTGCTGGTCGGCTGCATGGCGCTGAGCGCCAACCTGTGGGCCGACGCGCAGCCGGTGCAGGCGACGCTGGCCGGGCATGCGCTGCTGCCGGTGAAATCCGCCGTTTCCACACCGAAGGATGCGCCGAGCGATCTGCAGCAGAGCGGCAAGTACACCAGCGGCAAACGCGTCACCGAGCTGGGCAGCGTGGCGGGCAAATCCGCCGATCGCCTGACCGGCCTCGGCCTGCCGATCGACGGTCAGCCGCTGCAGGGCCACTCCGGCATCAAACACATGCCCGACGGCACCTACTGGGTGCTGACCGACAACGGCTTCGGCAGTAAGGCCAATTCGCCGGACGCCATGCTGTACCTCAATCACTACAAGATCGATTTTAAAGACGGCACGGTCGCGCCGCTGAAGACGGTTTTCCTGCACGATCCGGATAAAAAGGTGCCGTTCCACATCATCAACGAGAGCACCGAGAAGCGTTATCTGACCGGCAGCGATTTCGATCCGGAAAGCTTCCAGTTTGCCGACGATGCCTTGTGGATCGGTGAAGAATTCGGCCCTTACCTGATCAAGGCCGACCTGAACGGCAAAGTGCTGGCGGTGTTCGACACCCTGGTGGACGGCAAGGTAGTGAAATCGCCGGACAACCCGACGCTGACCCTGCCGGGCGCGCCGGACGGCAAGCAGAACTTCCAGGTGGCGCGCTCCAAAGGCTTTGAAGGCATGGCCGCCTCGCCGGACGGCAGCAAGCTGTACCCGCTGCTGGAGGGGGCGCTGTGGGACGGTGAGCAGTTCGAGAACGTCGGCGGCAAACGCTACCTGCGGGTGCTGGAGTTCGACGTGAAACAGCAGGCCTGGACCGGCCGCAGCTGGCAGTACGTGCTGGAAGACAACCAGAACGCCATCGGCGACTTCAACATGATCGACGCCACCCACGGGCTGGTGATCGAGCGCGACAACGGCGAAGGCACGCCGGACAAAGCCTGCGCCGCCGGTGCGCCGACCGACAACTGCTTCAGCCAGGTAGCCAAGTTCAAGCGGGTGTATAAAATCGCCTTCTCGGACGCTAACGTCGGCAAACCGGTCGAAAAACTGGGCTATATCGACCTGATGAACATTCAGGATCCGAACAAGCTGGCGCGCAAGCCGCTGAACGACGGCGTGCTGACCTTCCCGTTCTTCACCATCGAGAACGTGGACGTGGTGGACGCCAACCACATCATCGTCGGCAACGACAACAACTTCCCGTTCTCCTCCAGCCGCCAGCCCAATATGGCGGATGACAACGAGTTCATCCTGCTGGACGTGAAGGATTTCCTGAAGTAGCTCCCCCTGGCCGCCGAATCGCCGGCGGCCGCCATTTCCCGCTTAGCGCAGCGAACGAACTGCGCTATAATCAGCGCCTTGCTTCCCTCTTCTCCAAGGAAGATCCTCGTCCCCGGTGGGGCGGCCGGACTTCAAATCCGGTTGGGGCCGCCAGCGGTCCTGGGCAGGTTCGACTCCTGTGATCTTCCGCCACCTTACTGTTTCCACACTTTCTTGAATTCAACGAAATAATATCCGAGCGAATCAGCTTCCAGGAATTTTTTGGGGAAACAACCGTTATTCGGGTAATGAGCTTCGATGGGTTTCTCTGACATACAAGGACATTATTGCACGGTAAGTTAGATTAAAGCGGAGGCGGCATGACAGAGAAACATTTAGCCCAATCCCCGGCAGGTGAATTTGTCATGTTTGCCAGCGGTGATGGAAAGGTGCGCGTTGAATGCCGCTTTGAAAGCGATACTCTGTGGCTATCCCAGACAATGATCTGCGAACTGTACGGCAAAGCTAAAGCGACTATCAGCGAACACATAAAGCATATCTTTGCAGAAGGTGAACGGGTCGAAAATTCAGTTGTTCGGTTTTACCGAACAACTGCCAGCGACGGGAAAAACTATAAAGTTCAATATCTTAGTCTGCCGTTAATACTCGCTGTTGGCTACCGCGCCACAGTGTTCCAACCGTAGGGATACCGAGTGTTTTCACTTTGTTTGGCTATTGATTTCGTGATAAACGATTGCACCGTTTGGGATTTCAGCAGACTGAATCTCCACGCACCGTCGATCAACGAAAGATTGAATTGTGCCCCCACCGCGACAGACGCTTGTGCTTCCGGAAACAGACTCAGGTTAACGTTGCTCCCGGGATCCCTGTCCCCACCATTGTTGCCACCACCAGTATGCCCGCCAGTGTCCTTATTCTTACCTCCCCATGGGTTATTCTCCGAGCTCCAGCCAGAGTGATCGGATGCATCCACACCTCCACCCAACTCCGTCGGCCCACCATTCACCCCACCGCCAGGACCGCGGCTGTCTTTACCATCACCACCACTAATAACTCATCTCCTGTTGAAATCGCATACAAACACTGTATGCACATCCTGTTTTTAGCGAGAGTTAAAGGAGTTTACATGCCATTAACCCAGCTGGTTGTTGTGCTGTATATCAAACAAAACAGAGAGGAGGTTTGGGGTGAATGGGGTTTGAGGGCCAATGGAACGAAAACGTACGTTAAGTAGATAATTAATTGTTTAAGCTGAAATTTAATGCTCTCTACTCTCCCTTCAGAATATCCTCCGGGAGTATGACTGGTTGCAGAAGCTGGAGTGGGAACGGACGCGCAGCCGGGATTAACCCACATTTGTCAGTGTGACAGCTGTCGCAGGCGGCTGCTTTTTTGTGTCACGCTTAGCACATATGAGAATGATTATCATTTGATTGACGGGTTTGAGAGGAGGGTTTAGCATCAAACACTATATATAAACACAGTGTTTGTGTGCAAAATGACAGATATCAAAAAGGAGATTTTATGGAGCATAAATGGGAAGTTAAATACGATCCGTATAATTATAATAACGGGGTGGCACCTGAACCCGGATTATATTGGTAAAACGGATCTTGGAGTTGGGAAAATGGAGAGGAGACCCTGACAGTCACTGCAATTCCGATCCCTGGGTTGGATGAAAAAGTCAAAGAATGTCTGGCCAATAATATTTGTTTTATCTGCGGAAAGAAAAATTGCCCATATATAAAAAACGACAAGCATTATCGTGAATTGCTGGATGCCTGTCGTCGAGGCGATGGTGCGAACGCAAAAAGAATATACATGCAGCAGTTTGCGCCACTTCTCCATGTATTCAGCGGGCAACGTAACGAAGGGTTGCAACGGGAACTGGACGCGCAGGCAAGAGCGAAAGCCGAAGCAGAAGCCCGAAAGGCCGAGGAAGCCCGAAAGGCCGAGGAAGCCCGAAAGGCCGAGGAAGCCCGCAAGGCCGAGGAAGCCCGCAAGGCCGAGGAAGCCCGTAAGGCCGAGGAAGCCCGTAAGGCTTTGTTCGACAAAGCCGGGGTGAAACCCGCTCCCGTGTATACACCGGCGATGGTAGCAGAAGCGAATAAGGCGCTCAAAGCGCCGGGCGCTATGGTGCTGAATCAGACGCCGGGGACGGCGCAGATAGCGTTGGCTGGAGCCGGAGTGTGGACAGCTGCCGGTAATGTGGCAGGCAGTATTACCAACTGGTTCAGTAATGCGCTGTCCAAACTGTCCGTTCCGGCGGTCAGTCCGGGGCTTCTTAAGGCATCGATGGCGACTCTTTGGTTCCATTCAAAACCTGCTGGTCAGGGTAGTGATCAAGTTCCAGGGCGCGACGCTCCTGCGCTGTTTGCGTTTCCGGCGCGGGCTCTGGCGGATGCGAAGGCGATAGAGGCCGGGATGAAAACCGTGAATATGCCGGCGCGTGGGAGTCTGGTGAAGAGCAATGGGCAACTGGCGCTGCAGCTGCTGAAAACCGGTAACGGCGGTATTCCGGCGGCGGTGCAGGTGCTGACGGGGGTGCGTGATCCGAAAACAGGTCTGGACCGTATTACCGTTCCGGCAATTGCCGGTGCAGGCGTCCCTGCGCGGACCATCCTGATTAACCCGGCTCAGCCGCCCTCAGCGCCGTCAAATACCGGCACACCACCGCCTCCGGTCCCAGTGACCCCCGTCCATACTGGCACGGAAGTGAAACCGATGGACACCATCACGGTGACCACGACGCCGGTCGCAGACCACAACGGACTACAGGATTTTATCTACTGGCGTCCGGACGCGGCCGGAACAGGTGTAGAGCCGGTGTATGTGGTGCTGAGTGATCCGCTTGATTCTGGACGATTTACACGTAAACAATTGGATAGAAAATATCTCAAACATGCTAGTGATTTTGGGGTTAGTGACACGAAGAAAAATCGTGAAACGTTGACTAAGTTCAGGGATGCTATTGAGGCGCATTTGGCGGATAAAGGAACTGTGGAGAAAGGGACTTACCTTCATGAAAAAGGATCAAAAGTATTCTTTAATCCAAAAACAAATAACGTCGTTATTTTGAAGGAAAATGGTGACTTTATATCTGGGTGGCATTTAACTGTGGGAACACCGTAATATGAGGTTTACATTAAAACGGGGAGTTTGAAATGAGTATTAAATTAATTGATTTGACGAAAGATTTAGTGTCATCCAAGGTTTCACCTGAAGATTTTGAATCTCGCTTTTTTAAGTTATGGCGAGATGAGGGTAATTCAGGGGTACTGGCAAAGGATAGCAAGGAGATTAGTGGGTGTTTATACGAAATTTTTGATCTGGCTGAGCGGTACACATCAGATCCTGATCGTTCATCAATTGAAATTGATGAAAAAACGCTGAAAAAAGAAGCTGAAGTAACATTGAGAAAATTTAAATTCATCTGAGAATTCTTTGAATATGTTCTTTGCGCCATCCGAACGGGTGGCGTTTTTTATGCATGCAATTCGATGGGGGGAGACGGGGCCTGACGCTCAGTGGAACGAAAACTCACGTTAAGATATTTTCTGCCTTTGACGCCGCTTTTAACGGCCTCAGATGTCCTTGGGGTTTGAGGGGCAACCGTACGAAAACGTGCGGCAAGCTAAAAATGAACGTCTGAAAAATCGATTAGCAGACAAAGCTGTCCGTTAAATGCCAATTTTCGATTAAAAAGACACCATTTTAAGGGCATTTTTCTATGCCTATTATTTTTATATATCAGATAGTTACTTCGCTAACGTACAATCTCGTTCCATTGGCCCTCAAACCCCTGAATAAACTCGCCGACATGACAACAGATAGCATTAAATGTGCATATTAAAAAATTGTTACATTGCCATTGTTGGTTTCTCTTCATAAGCCTCAAGCGCCTTTGAAACCGAAGAAGTTGTCGTCATAAGGTGAGGAATACCGACAAGATAGAGGGCTGAAACCTAACAGGGGATTTATCACGCCTTCAATTAGCTAAAATCGAACGGTCAAAATATGAGCTTAACGTACAATAATTTTCGATATCCAAACTGACCCTTAAACCCCACAAGTAAAATCATTTGGGGGCATAATAGGGGGCATGGTTCAAAATCTAACTTGATAAAACTGAGTAAATTCAAATGAATTGGCTATCAAATGCGACTCCTGTGATGTCCGGTAGGGGTAATTTGCTTCCTTCCTTTTGTGAGAGCACGGCTTGTGTGGGTAGAGAAAATTTAGCGTACGATCAGCGAAACGGAACCCCATTGCCATAGACTGAGTTGTGCGGTTTGGTGGTGAAGTTAAAAGTAAATTCACGATCCTTCACTGGCTGACCGCGTTCAAAGCGCCAGCTTTTCATGGCAGTCAGCACCGGCTCGTCAAAGATCCCGGCGGGTTTCGCCTGCATAATACGCACATGGCTGACCGTGCCGTCGTGCTCGATATCATATTTCACCTTGACGATGCCATTGGTGTTTTTCAACAGGGCCTGTTCAGGGTAAACGGGAGCCGTTTTAATGAGAGCTTTGGGGGACGGTGCGGCACCGAGCGCCAGCGCAGGCGTCAAACACAGTAGCAGGAGGGCGACAAACGTATGTTTTTTCATGTCATAATCCATTGGTTAAAAAGATAGCAAATACAATGTAAGACCGTGAGCTCCTCCTAATAGAGCGGAACTCAAGATACTGATTTTTTAACTAATTGAATAATTAATGCTTTCATCGAATATACCGAGTATGCGCAGGGCTTCGGCAAAATGCCATATTACCGGCTTATCTGGCAGGCGTATTTGGGTTCTGCCGCGAGCGTCTTCTCTCCCCAACACCTAACCCCTCACTCCCTTTGCAAAAAGAACTGCTTGATGGTCTGCCGCAGCCAGCGGTGCGCCGGATCGCGATCCAGGCGCGGATGCCAGGCCTGCACGATAAACACCGATTCCAGCTCGAGCGGCAGCTCGATCTCAGCCAACGGCAGGTGGATGTTGCTTACTCCCTGCAGCACGTGGCGCGGTAGCGGCAGGATAAAGTCTGATTTCATGGTTAGCATCATCGCCGAATGGAAGCCCGGCAGGGTCAGGGCGACGTTGCGCTGCAGGCCAAGATCGCGCAGCGCGTCGTCGATCGGCCCCTGCGTGCGCCCGCGGCGAGAAACGCTGATATGCGGGTAATGGGTCAGGGTTTCGGGCGTTACCTGGCCGATGATCGGGTGACCAGGGCGCACCAGCGCCTGAAAGGTGCTGGTGAACAGGCTCTGCGTCTTAATTTCCGGGTGCCAGTCGCGTGAGGAACCGATCACCAGATCCACCTTGCCGCTGCGCAGCGCGTCATCTTCGCCGTCGCTTTCGGCGATAAACTTCAGGCCGCTTAACGGCGCCATGTCCCGCAGCGTCTCCAGCAAGCCGCCCGCCAGCGCGCCGATAAAAATGTCGTTGGCGCGAATGGTGAAGGTTCGGGTCAGCTTGCCGGGCTCGAAGGATTCACTCGGCGCGATCAGCGCGGCGGCCTGTTCGATGATATCGCCGAGCTGGCGTTTCAACTCCAGCGCGCGCGGCGTCGGCACCAGATGCTTGCCGGCCCTGACCATGATCGGATCGTCGAACTGCCGGCGGATGCGCCCCAGAATGCGGCTCATCGCCGGGGCGCTCAGATTCATCTTCTCGGCGGCGCCGCTCACGCTGCCTTCTTCCAGCAGCAGATTCAGCGCATAGATCAGGTTGAAATCAATTTTTTGCGGCATGGCCTCTCCGGTGGTGGTGCGCTCAATGGATTGCGTTTTGTGCAACTAGTTAATTACATCATTTCATTTTAAACAATCGAAATAAGCCCGGATACTGCCCACGACAACAAAGATTGAGGCTGAAACAGCAGGAGTGGGGAATGGTTGAGGTGTCTGTTACGCCGCACCACAAAAATCGATGGCTCGCCAGCGCCGGCGAAATCAACGGCCGCACCTGGCTGGGGCTGTTCGGCGTGTTTTTGGCGGTGATGGCCAGCGGCGTGGGGGAAAACGCCAGCAAGTTCGCGCTGGCGGATATACAGGGCGGCATGCTGCTGAGCTTCGATGCCGGCAGTTGGCTGACCACCTGTTACGTCACCGGCTTTGTGATCGGTTCCGGGTTCACGCCCTGTTTTTGGCCGACCTTTTCGCTGCGCCGGGTGGCGTTGACGATGTGCGGCATTTACCTGGCCGGTGGGCTGCTGACGCCCTGGCTGGGAGAACAGTATGGCGTGCTGCTGGCGGTGCGCAGCCTGCAGGGCTTCGCCGGCGGCGCGTTGCCGCCGATGCTGATGACGGTGGTGCTGCGTTTTATGCCGCCGCTGATCAAGGTGCTGGGGCTGGGTGCCTACGGCTGGGTCTCCGCCTGGAGCGCCACGCTGGGCGCCACCGCCGCCGCCTTCGCCTTTCACTGGGGTTGGAGCGGGTACTTCTACTGGAACCTGCCGCTGATGGCGATCGCTGCGGTGTGTATCGGCTACGGTCTGCCGCAGGATCCGCTGCGGCTGGAGCGCCTGCGGCAGTTCAACTGGCGCGGCCTGCTGCTCGGCGGCGTGGCGCTCGGCATGCTGACGGTGGGCATTTCACAGGGGGAGCGCCTCGACTGGCTGAACTCGCCGCTGATCTACGTTTTATTATTGGGTGGCGGCGGATTATTGGCGTTATTTCTGATTAACGAATGGTATCACCCGCTGCCTTTTTTCAATTTGCAGCTATTAAGCAAAAGGAATTTGTCCTTCTCCTTAATTACGCTGGGTGGCGTGCTGTTAATTATGGTGTCGCTGGTCAATATCACGTCGGGATATTTAGCCGCGATTCAGGGCTATCGTCAGGAACAAACTTCCGACTTAATGCTGTGGGTGGCGTTGCCGCAATTAATTACGCTGCCGATTGTTGCCATGATATGCAATACGCCGCGGGTGGATTGCCGCTGGGTGCTGGCGATCAGCCTGCTGTTGATGGCCACCGCCTGCGTGCTGGCGGCTCAGCTGACGCCGGAATGGAACGGCGACACGTTTCGCGTTATCGCGCTGTTGCAGGCGGTCGCTCAACCGATGGCGATCATCCCGTTGCTGATGCAGGCGACCGGTGGGCTGTTGCCGACCGACGGGCCGTTTGCGGCGGCCTGGTTCAACGCGGTGAAGGGTTTCGCCGCCACCGCAGCCGGCGGCGCCATCGCGCTGCTCAGCCGGCAGCGCGGGGACTATCACGCCGGCACGATCGCCGACGGTTTTGGCTCGGCCTACAGCCGCGCATCGGGGTCGGCGGAGCAGTTGGCGCAGCTTGCCGCCCGGCAGGGCCACGTGCTGGCCAGCGCCGATCTTTATCTGTTGGTTGCCGGCCTGGCGTTATTACTGACCGCGCTGATTTTATTTATGCCGACCCGTATTTATCCGCCGCGTTCGGTCGCCGCCTGACATTTTATCATCAGAAATAAATATTAAGTGGAGTCACTTTTATGGCTAACAAGAAAGTCGCCGTCGCCGTATTGGCGGTTACCGTCATTACGCTGGGATTATTAATCAATAAATTCCTTATTAAAGAGACACAGCAGAATACCAACGACGCCTATATTCGCGCCGATATCTCGCGTATTTCTCCGCAGATTGCCGGTGAAATTGCGCAGGTGTTGGTCAGGGACAATCAGTGGGTCAAACAGGGGGAGTTGCTGGCGGTGATCGACCCGCGTGAATTCAACGTTGCCCTAGCGCAGGCGACGGCGCAGGAGCAATCGGCCCGCGCCCGGCAGGACGACGCTAGGGCTAACCTCACCCGCCAGAGCGCGCTGATCGCCGCCGCGCTGGCGGAGCGGCAGGCGGCGCAGGCGGAGCTGGCGTTTGCACGCCAGGAGCAGAACCGCTACCAGAGAATGGCCAGCAGCGGCGCGGGTTCGCAGCAGGCGGCGCAGCAGGCGACAACGCGGGTGCACACGCTTTCCGCCAATGTGGCGCAGGCGGAGGCGACGCTCAAAGCGGCGCGAAACATGGAGCAGGTGCTACAAGCCAAGCTGGCGGACAGCGATGCCGAGCTGATGTTGGCGCAGGCGAAGAAAGCGATGGCTGAACTGAACCTGTCTTATACCCGCATCACCGCGCCGATCGGCGGCGTGGTCGGCAAGAAAAGCCTGCGGGTCGGGGAGTTCGTCAAACCGGGCGATGCGCTGCTGGCCATCGTGCCGCAGGACAAGCTGTACATCATCGCCAACTACCAGGAAACCCAGCTGGAAAACATTGCGCACGGGCAGTCGGTAGACATCCATATCGATACCTTTCCCGGCCAAACGCTGAAAGGGCAGGTGGACAGCATTGCGCCGGCTTCCGGCGTCAGCTTCGCGGCCGTGGCGCCGGAGAACGCCACCGGCAACTTCACCAAGATCGTTCAGCGCATCCCGGTGAAGATTGTGTTCGATATCAATAAAGAGCATGCCGCCTTGCTGAGCGCCCTGCGCGTCGGCATGTCCGCAGACGTCAGCATCAATACGCTGGACGGAGGCGTGCAATGAACAGGGCCGTGATCCCGCTGCTGTTGATTGCGCTGAGCGGCTGCCGGGCGGTAGGGCCGGACTACGCTCGGCCGCAAAACGCGCTGCCCGAGAGCTGGGGTGAGCAGGCCGGCGGCGGGGCGCTGCCGGTGGCCTGGTGGTCGATATTCAACGATGCGTCGCTGACGCAACTGGTGCAGCGCGCGGCGGCCGGCAACCTGGATCTGCAGCTCGCCACGGCGCGCATGCAGCAAAGCCGCGCACTGCTGGGCGTGACCGAGGCGGCGCTGATGCCGGATCTGAGCCTGGACGGCGCCTATCAGCGCCAGCGCGCCACCTCGGTGGGCAGCATGGATCCGTCCGGCAACGGCGGAGAGGCGGATTATAACCTCTGGCGCGGCGGATTCAGCGCCACCTGGGAGTTGGACATGTGGGGCAAGCTGCGTCGCGCATCGGAAAGCGCGCGCGCCGGCTTCGCCGCTTCGCAGGAGAATCGGCGCGCGCTGCTGACGTCGGTGACGGCGGAGGTGGCGAGCGACTATCTGCGTCTGCGCGCCACGCAGCAGCAGCTGGCGGTGGCGCAGGAAAACCGCGCCACGGCGCTGCGCACGCTGCAGCTGACGCAAAGCCGTTATCAAAGCGGTGCGGGCAACGAACTGGATATCGATCAGGCGCAGGTGCAGTTGGCGCAGGTAGATGCCCTGCTGCCGACGCTGTTCGATCGACAGGAACGCTTGAACAACGCCATCAGCCTGCTGTTGGGCGAGCGGCCGGGCGCGCTGAAAGCGATGTTGTCGCCGACGGGGCCGCTGCCGGCGCTGGTGCGCGCGGTGCCGATGGGTGTGCCGTCGGATCTGGCATTGCGCCGGCCGGATATTCGCGAAGCGGCGGAGCGTTTGCATCAGGCGACCGCCGAGATTGGCGTCGCCACCGCCGACTACTATCCGCGCATCACGCTGACCGGCAACGCGGGCTACCAAGCATTGGCGCTGGCGGATATGGGCAGCTGGTCCACGCATACCTTCGCCATCGGCCCCGCCCTGTATCTGCCGCTGTTCGACGGGGGGAAAATCACCCAGCGGGTGCGCCTGAGCGAATACCGGCAGCAGGAAATGGCCATCGCCTACCAGCAAACGGTGCTGCGCGCTTGGCATGAGATCGACGACGCGCTTTCCGGTTACCGCGCCCAGCAGCGCCGCCAGACGCATCTGGCCGAGGCGCTGGCCGCCAACCGACACGCGTTTGCGCTGGCGCGCGACAGCTATCTGAACGGCGCCAGCGATTTTATCCACGTTCTGAGCACGCAGCGCGCGCTGCTGGATCTGCAGTCCGCGCAAATTGTTTCACAGGAGGAGACGGCGATCGCCGTGGTGAATATCTATCGAGCGCTGGGCGGCGGCTGGGAACACACCTACCCGTCTGCGGCGCCACAGGAGAAGGCTGATGCACAACACGCTGAATAAGATTGTCGACGAGATGCTGGAAAGGGATACCCGCCGTAAACGCGAGGCTAGGGTGAGCGCCGTGCGGCAAGTCACCGCCCGGATCCGCCGCATCACGTTGAGCGGCGACGATGTGGATAAGTTTATCGCCGACCCGCGCGCGCAGGAGCCGGCCAGTTGGATCAAGGTGTTCTTCCCGTGGCGCGACACGCTGGCCGGGCGGGCCTATACCCTGAGCGGCATCGACAAACTCGCCCGCACCTTCGATATCGATATGGTGCTGCACGGCGAAGGCCCAGCGTCGAACTGGGCGCGCGACGCGATGCCGGGCGACAAGCTGGGGTTCGCCGGCCCTTGCTCCGGCGGCTTCCGGCTGTTGCCGCAAACTCGCTGGCTACTGTTGCTGGGCGATGAGACCGCGCTGCCCGCCATGCGCACTATCCTCGCCTCGCTGTCTACCCCGCTGCCGGTGCTGTGGTTCGCCGAAGTGGGCGATGCGCAGGAGATTCAGGATGTCGATTGCTCCTTTTTGCAGATGAACAGCTGGCAAATACGCACCCGGCATTTCGACAGCGTGATGAACAGCCCGCTGGTGCAGGCCGTCAGCCACTGCGAACTGCCGGCCGGGGAAGGGCAGGTGTGGCTGGCCTGCGAACACCAGGTCGCCGCGTATCTGAAGGCGCGTTTTATCAACGAAATGGGCATCTCCCGCGCCGCCTTGTTTGCCAAAGGTTATTGGAAAAAGGGCGAAGCTAATTTCAAGGGCGCGATGTAACTCGGGCGAATGAGGATGGTTATGATTGAGAGAGTGTTATTGGCGGTGGACTGCTTTGAACACAGCGGCAACGCGCTGGATTTTATGGCGCGTCTGCAAGGCAGCATCGGCGGCGTGATCGTACTGACGGTGGTCGACAATGCCTTCACGCTCAGCCGCAGCGGCCTGCGCTTCGACAGCGACGAGCGCGAAGAATATCCCGCCGCCCAGCGCGAAGAGGCGCTGGCGGAAAAGCAGGTCGGGCAGGTGACGCGGGCGTTGAAACAGATGGGCTTCAACGCCCAGGGCCTGCTGGCTGCGGGGGCGCCCATCGAGGTGATCCCGGACCAGATGGCTTTGTTCAACTGCGATTTGCTGATCATCTCGCACCGCCACCTGTCTTCGTTGGGGCGCTGGCTGAACGCCTCCGTCACGTGCGGCCTGCTGGATGAGATTGGCCAACCGGTCTTGGTGATCCCGCGCTAAGCTATGGGTAAGGGCAGCCGCATGCGGCGGCGCGCGTTCGGCGACGAAGGCCGTGCATACCGGAGGTCAACATGCGAAGTCTGGAAGATCAACTTGCCGCTTATGCCGCCTATCACCGCGATGCGCGCAATATTGCCACGCATTTTATCGGCATCCCGCTGATCGTCGTCAGCCTGCTGGCGCTGCTCTCCCGGCCGGCGTGGGGCGCGGGAGGGCTGCCGTTTTCGCCGGCCTGCGCGGTGGTGATCGTCGCGGCCCTCTATTACCTGAGGCTAAATCTGCGCCTTGGCGCCATGATGCTGGCGTTGCTGCTGCTGTGCCTCGGGTTCGGCGCCTGGGTGGCGTCGCTGTCGACGGCGGCGTGGCTGAGCATCGGTATCGGCGGCTTCGTCATCGGCTGGCTGTTTCAGTTTGTCGGGCATTTCTGGGAGGGGAGAAAACCGGCGTTTATGGACGATGTGACGGGCCTTATCATCGGCCCGCTGTTCGTGCTGGCGGAAGCCTGCTTCCTGGCCGGCGGGCTGCGCGAACTGCAGCGGAACATCGAAATGCGCTCGGGCAAAGTGCGTAGCGGGAGGGCATGAGGTGGGCTTGATTCCTACGGTGACGGACGCTGATGTCCGCCCCCTCCCGCCGCACTTTTAACAAATTTGCAAAAGTCTTTTAGCCTCCCGCCTGCTTATCTTTGTTGTGATCAATGTCATACTTTCGGCATCTTAACTGTTCCCGCGCTTCGGCAGCGGTAAACCGGAGTTGTTGCATGAAAGTGAATTATCCCTTGTTAGCGCTGGCGGTGGGGGCGTTCGGCATCGGCACCACCGAATTCTCTCCCATGGGCTTGCTGCCGACTATTGCCAAAGGGGTGGACGTCTCCATTCCGATGGCCGGCATGTTGATCAGCGCCTACGCCGTCGGCGTGATGGTCGGCGCGCCGCTGATGACGCTGCTGCTGTCGCACCGGGCGCGCAGAAGCGCGCTGATTTTCCTGATGGCGATCTTTACCCTGGGCAACGTGCTGTCGGCCATCGCGCCGGATTACACCACCCTGATGCTGTCGCGCATCATCACCAGCCTGAACCACGGCGCCTTCTTTGGCCTCGGATCGGTGGTGGCCGCCAGCGTGGTGCCGAAAGAGAAACAGGCCAGCGCCGTGGCGACGATGTTTATGGGGCTGACCATCGCCAATATCGGCGGGGTGCCCGCCGCGACCTGGCTGGGTGAAACCATCGGCTGGCGCATGTCGTTCTTGGCGACGGCCGGGCTGGGCGTGATCGCCATGCTGGGGCTGTGGTTCTCGTTGCCGAAAGGCAGCGCCGGCGCGCGCCCTGACGTGAAACGCGAGCTGTCGGTGCTGGTGCGGCCGCAGGTGCTGACCGCGCTGCTGACGACCGTGCTGGGGGCGGGCGCGATGTTCACGCTCTATACCTACATTTCGCCGGTATTGCAGCACATCACCGAGGCGACGCCGCTGTTCGTGACGGTGATGCTGGTGCTGATCGGCGTCGGTTTCTCGATCGGCAACTACCTCGGCGGCAAGTTCGCCGACCGTTCCGAGAGCGCGACGCTGAAGGGCTTCCTGCTGCTGTTGGTGGCCATCATGCTGCTGATCCCGCTGCTGGCGCGCAGTGACATCGGCGCCGCGGTGAGCATGGTGATTTGGGGCGCGGCGACCTTTGCCGTGGTGCCGCCGCTGCAGATGCGCGTGATGCGCGTGGCCAGCGAAGCACCGGGGCTGTCGTCTTCGGTCAACATCGGCGCTTTCAACCTGGGCAACGCGCTGGGCGCCGCCGCCGGTGGCGCGGTGGTCTCCGCCGGTCTGGGCTACAGCTTCGTGCCGGTGATGGGGGCGATTATCGCCGGGCTGGCGCTGCTGTTGGTGTTGTTCACCAGCCGCACCGCGGCAAAAGTCGTTTACGCCAACGGCTAAGCGACAGCGTGCGGCGGTTTTTTATCCGCCGCACGCCGTTAGCCGCATAAAACATAAACGCTTATCCTCTCCCGCCCCCATTTATCTGTTCGGCATCAACTCTTAGCCGCTATCATTAACCATGTATATACATGGTGGCCGCTTGCACGGCACCTCTGGGATAATGAAAGACCTGCCTAAGGAAAGATCCACATGAGAAATATCTTCTTCTTCGACGCGATGCTGACGCCAAAAATCATCACCGCCGTTTACTGGCTGGCGCTGTTGGGCGTGTTGATCAGCGGCATCGGCATGATGTTCTACGGCGAGTTCTTCCGTGGCCTGTTCGGCATCATCGTCGGCGGCGTGTTCGTGCGCGTGGCGTTCGAGATGATCATCATTGCGTTTAAAAATAACGAATATCTGCGCAAGATCGCCGAAAAACCGTAATGCTGTCCCAACGCCGGGTTCCTCCCGGCGTTGTTTCCCTTTCCGCCCAGGCTATTCGAAGCCGAGCAGGCTGAACGCATCGTCCTGCGGGGCGTAACCCAACAGGCGACGGGTCTCTTCCAGCGATAAACGCGTGTAGCGGTTATTGGAAACCCCGTGCACCACCGCATATTGCACCCCTTCGACACGAATGCAGCGCTCTAGCAGATCGGCGGCGTCGCGATGGCTGAGAAACGCGCTCATGTCGCGGGCGCTGAGCCGATCGCCTGGGCTGAGGGTAGTGAAGTTGGCGATGCGCACCGACAGGGCAGAAAGCCCTTCCTGATGGGCGAAGTAGGCGGCGATGCCTTCGCCGAAGGCTTTGCTGGCGCCGTACAGGTTCTTCGGTTTCGGCGCGTCGTCCGGGCAGATTTGATAGTCGAGCGGATAGCCTTCCACCGCCTGCGCGCTGCTGGCGAACACCACCCGGCGGCAGCCGGCGTCTTTCGCCGCGCGGAAGATATTGAAGGTGCCGAGAATGTTGTTGTCCATCAACGAACCGCAGAAGTCGGCGTCGGGGGAGGGATCGGCCGCCAGGTGCAACACGGTGTCGATATTGGCGCAGGCCGCGCGGCAGGCGTCGAGATCGGCGATGTTGAAGCTGATGACTTCGTCGCCGGGTTGCAGATCGTTCAGCAGACTGATGTCGCGTTCCGCCAGGCGCAGCGCGTAGCGATCGCCCATTGCCTGACGAAACGCCGTGGCTACCCGGCCGCCGGCGCCGGTGATCAGAATCCGTCCTACATCAGTACGCAACACCATGATGACTGCCATCCCTACTCTCGATTAAGTGTTGACCAGTAATAATCCCCCGTGTGACTTTTGTCCAGTATTTATATTAGTCATTCTGATGCTTTATGCCGGTAATGGGCACGTTTTGCCGAGCGTTTCGACCAGGAAATTCATCACCGCGCGCACGGCAGCGGTGCGCGCCAAATCGGGATACGTCACCAGCCAAAGCTCGCGCGTTGGCGCGGCATTGGCCGTGGGCAACGGGACCAGATCCGGATCGCCATCGGCGACGAAAGTCGGCAAAACGGCGGCACCCAGCCCTGAACGCGCCGCTTGTTGCAGTGAAAACAGATCGCTGGCCTGAAAGACCACCGGACGCCCCTGCAACAGCTGTTGCAGCCATTGCTGATGCGGCTGCTGTTGGTAGTGATGGTCATAGGCGAGAAAGCGGCGCGCCGTGTCGGGCAGTGCGGCGTGCTCCGGTGTAGCATACAGCGCGTAGCGCATCATGCCGATGCGCTGCGTCAGCAGTTCCGGTTGCTGCGGGCGCACCATGCGCACGGCGATGTCGGCTTCGCCGCGATCCAGCTCGGCGAGCGCCGATTCACCCGACAGCGTGACGACGATCTGTGGAAAAGCCTGGTTAAATGCGGCAATGCGCGGCGCGAGAATATGCGCGGCGATCGACGGCGGCGCACTGATGCGCACGCCGGCCTGTGGCGTTGCGACGGCGCTGCGCGCATGGCGGGCAATCGCCTGGCTTTGCGCCTCGATCTCCGCCGCCAGCCCGGCAATCGCCTGCCCGTCCTGGGTCAAGGGCGTGCTGCGCGGCAGTCGTACGATCAAACGCAGGCCGAGCGCCTGTTCCAGTGCCGCTACGCGTCGCCCGACGGTGGCGTGATCGCAACCCAGCTCCCGCGCTGCCGCCGACAACGAACCGGTGCGCGCCAGCGCCACGAAGTGTTTTAAATCCTGCCAGTCAAACATCGGTGAATTCCTGCACATTAATGATGCGGTTTTCGGGAATATTCACACGAATAACGGCGTGATTCAATGTGTGAACGTTTCCTTTTAAATTGAATTATTCAATTAGGGTTTCTTATGAATTTGCAACTGCAGCAACGCACGGCATTGGTCACGGGCGCCAGTGAAGGGATCGGTGCCGGCATGGTCAGGGTATTGGCCGCTCAAGGGGTCAAGGTAGTGGCCACCGCACGACGCGGTGACCGGCTGCAGGCCTTGGCGGGTGAGGTGGAACGGCAAGGGGCGGTGCGTCCGCAGGTGATCGTTGCAGACGTGACCGACCCTGAGGCGATAGCCCGTTTGGCGGCGCAGGCGCTGCGCCAGGTGGGGACAGTTGATATCCTGATCAACGCGGTAGGCGCGTTTCACCCCACGACGCTGAACGACAGCGATCGCAGCTGGGATGACGCTTTCGCTTTGAACTTCACGCCGGCCCGCAGATTGACTCAGGCGCTGTTGCCGGCCATGCAGGCGCAAGGCTGGGGCCGGGTGATCAACATCAGCGGATCGATGGAGCCGCGCAGCCTGAGCGCCGCCAGCGCCGCCAAGGGCGCATTGCATCTGTGGGCCAAAGGATTGGCCAGCGACGTGGCTGCTCAGGGGATTACCGTCAATACGCTGCAACCCGGACGTATCAACAGTGAACAGATCCGTGAGCGCTTATACGCTTGCGATGAAGCGCGCCAGGCGTTCATTGCGCAACATATCCCGATCGGCTACTTCGGCGAACCGGAAGACATGGCCTATCTGGCGGCGTTTCTTTGCTCCCCGCTCGCGCGATATATCACCGGCGCGGTGATCCCGGTAGATGGCGGCATGCATTATTTCGCGCATTGAGGCCGTTTTGCCCCCGCGATCACAGTTCGGCAATTTGCCGGCGCAAAGGCTTGCCTCGGCAAAATCTGCGGTGTTAACGTCATAACTCAACCGATTTAGGGTTGTTACTGCTACGGCAGGCAAAACCTAAACCTTGCGTTTCTGTTCCCCGATGGGGCAGAGGCCGCGAGGTTTAGGTTTTTTTTTGCGCCGAATTCCGCCTCAGCGCCAGGCCAGTGCGGGGAGGGAAGCGGCAGAACGCGAAGTCTAAGGATAACCGTATGAAATATGACACATTAGCCAGTGAGATTTTGGCCGGCGTCGGTGGCCGCGACAATGTGAAAAGCCTGGTGCACTGCGCCACCCGCCTGCGTTTCAAGCTGCGTGACGACACTCGCGCCAACGCGGCAGCGCTGAAGAAAAACCCCGGCGTCATCATGGTGGTGGAGAGCGGCGGCCAGTTCCAGGTGGTGGTGGGCAACCACGTGGCGGAGGTGTTCGACGCGGTTAACCGCGTTGGCGGGTTGGCCGAGGGCGCGCCGAGCGACGACGCGGGCGGCAAAAAAGACAACCTGCTCAGCCGCTTTATCGATCTGGTGTCCGGTATTTTTACCCCGCTGCTCGGGGTGATGGCCGCTTCGGGGATCCTGAAAGGCTTCCTGGCGCTGAGCCTGGCCTGCGGCTGGCTGCTGGAGAGCGGCGGCACCTTCAAAATGCTGTTCGCCGCCAGCGACTCGCTGTTCTACTTCTTCCCGATCATGCTCGGCTACACCGCCGGGAAAAAATTTGGCGGCAACCCCTTCGTCACCATGGCGATCGGCGGCGCGTTGACGCATCCGCTGATGATGGCGGCGTTCGAAGCGGCGCAGCAGCCGGGGGCGGTGCGCGAATACTTCTTCGGCATTCCGCTGACCTTCATCAACTACAGTTCGTCGGTGATCCCGATCATTTTCGCGGCCTGGGTATCCTGCCGCCTGGAGCCGCTGTTTAACCGGGTGATCCACAGCGCGCTGCGCAATTTCATCACGCCGCTGCTGTGCCTGGCGATCACCGTGCCGTTGACCTTCCTGCTGATCGGCCCGGCGGCGACCTGGCTCAGCCACCTGCTGGCCAACGGCTATCAGAGCATTTACGCCTTTAACCCGATCATCGCCGGTGCCTTTATGGGGGCGATGTGGCAGGTGTGCGTGATCTTCGGTCTGCATTGGGGATTGGTGCCGTTGATGATCAATAACCTGAGCGTGCTGGGGCGCGACACCATGGTGCCGCTGCTGCTGCCGGCGGTAATGGGGCAGGTCGGCGCCACGCTGGGCGTGATGCTGCGCACCCGCGACGCCAAGCTGCGGGCGCTGTCCGCTTCGGCCATTGGCGCCGGGATTTTCGGCATCACCGAACCGGCGGTGTACGGCGTTACGCTGCCGAACAAACGCCCGTTCATCTTCGGCTGCATCGGCGGCGCGCTGGGCGGTGCGGTGATCGGCTACTTCCATACCTCGGTCTACTCGTTCGGCCTGGTGAGCGTATTCACCTTCGCGCAGATTATCCCCGGCGGCGGCATCGACGCCACGGTATGGGGCGCGATCGGCGGCACCCTGCTGTCGTTCGTGTTTGCCGCGCTGGCCAGCTACCTGTTCGGCGTTGCGCCGGCGGAAGACGCGGCGCAGCCTGAAGCCGCCGCGCCGCTTAACCGTAAGCAGGCCATCCTCAGCCCGATCGCCGGCGACATCGTGCCGCTGGATCAGGTGAACGACGCAACCTTCGCCAGTGGCCTGCTGGGGAAAGGGGTGGCGATCGCGCCGCAGCAGGGGCGCGTGGTGGCGCCGGTGAGCGGCAGCGTGGCGTCGCTGTTCAAAACCAAACACGCCATCGGCATCGAATCGGACGACGGCGCGGAGATTCTCATCCACGTCGGCATCGATACCGTGAAGCTGGACGGGGCGCATTTCACCGCCCACGTGCGGGAAGGTGAGCGGGTCGCCCCGGGCGATTTGCTGATCGAGTTCGACCAGGCGGCGATCCATGCCGCCGGCTATGACACCACCACGCCGATCATCATCAGCAACAGCGATGACTACGTGGACGTGTTGACCAGCGGCCTGTCTCCGGTGCAGGAACAGGCGCCGCTGCTGACTTTATTACGTTAATTGAGGAGCAAGCGATGAACGGCAAGTTTCCGCAACATTTTCTGTGGGGCGGCGCGGTAGCGGCGAACCAGGTAGAAGGCGCATATCAGGCCGACGGCAAGGGGCTGTCGACCTCCGATCTGCAGCCGCAGGGCATCTTCGGCGCCATTACGCCGCGCACGGCGGGCGACAGCGGCATCAAGGATGTGGCGATCGATTTCTATCACCGTTATCCGGAGGACATCGCGCTGTTCGCCGAAATGGGCTTTAAGTGTCTGCGCACCTCGATCGCCTGGACGCGCATTTTCCCGCAGGGCGACGAAGAGACGCCGAACGAAGCCGGGCTGGCGTTTTACGATCGGCTGTTCGACGAGATGGCGAAGTACGGCATTCAGCCGCTGATCACGCTGTCGCACTATGAGATGCCTTACGGCCTGGTGAAGCACTACGGCGGCTGGGGCGATCGGCGCACCATCGATTTCTTCGAGCGCTATGCGCGCACCGTGTTCGAACGCTACAAGCACAAGGTCAAACACTGGCTGACCTTCAACGAGATCAACATGTCGCTGCACGCGCCCTTCACCGGCGTCGGCCTGCCGCAGGAGAGCGACAAAAGCGCCATCTATCAGGCGATCCACCATCAGCTGGTGGCCAGCGCCAGAGCGGTGAAGGCCTGCCACGAGATCGTGCCGGAGGGCAAAATCGGCAACATGCTGCTGGGCGGCATTCTGTATCCGCTGAGCTGCAAGCCGGAAGATCTGCTGGAAACCCAGCGGCAAAACCGCGACTGGCTGTTCTTCGGCGACGTGCAGGCGCGCGGCTATTACCCGGCCTATATACAGCGCTTCTTCCGTGAAAACGGCATTCAGGTGGCGATCACCGAGGAAGATCGGCAAACGCTGCGCGAAACCATCGATTTCATCTCGTTCAGCTATTACATGAGTGGCTGCGTCACCGCCGACCCGGCGCAGTACGAGACGGCGCGCGGCAACATTCTCGATATGGTGCCGAACCCGCACCTGGCCAGCTCGGAGTGGGGGTGGCAAATCGACCCGATCGGGCTGCGCTACCTGCTCAACGTGCTGTACGACCGCTATCAGAAGCCGCTGTTCATCGTCGAGAACGGGCTGGGCGCCAAAGATCGCGTCGAGGCCGACGGCAGCATCCACGACGACTACCGCATCAACTACCTTAATGACCATCTGGTGCAGGTGGCGGAAGCGATCGACGACGGCGTCGAGGTGATGGGCTACACCAGCTGGGGGCCGATCGATCTGGTCAGCGCCTCGAAGGCGGAAATGTCGAAGCGCTACGGCTTCATTCACGTCGACAGGGACGATGCCGGCAACGGCAGCCTCGAGCGCCGCCGCAAGAAGAGTTTCTACTGGTATCGCGATGTGATCCACAGCAACGGCGCCAGCCTGAAAGACCGGCGCTAGCCTCTAAGCCCGGCGGCAAGCGCCGGGCGTTAACCTAACGTTATTCGCTGCTGTTCATGATGGGAAATTCTCTCCCAGGGAATGCTGTTGCCCGCAGTCAGCCGTTATGCGGAGAAATATAATAATGATGAAAAGCTTATTACCTCGTTCCATGACCCTGGCGGCGCTGGCGCTGCTCTGTAGCCAGGCGCAGGCGGAAACGCTGCAAACCGGCAAGGACGTCGAAGCCCCCACCGCCAAATGGGAAGGGGTAGCGCTCGGCTTTGAGCCGCCACAGCCCGGGCTGTTGGGGGATATGCTGGGGATCAGGCCGATCCTGGAGGATCACGGCTTCCACTATAACCTCGGCTACCTCAGCCAGCTGTCGTATAACGCCGGCGGCGGTTACAACCACGACAAACAGGCGTCGTACATCGACCAGTTCTCGTTGACCTTCAGCCAGGATTTGCAGGCGCTGACCGGCATTCCGGACGCGGCGATCGAAGGCAATATCGTCAACCGCAACCATGACAACAACCTGACCCGCGATCGCTTGCAGGATCCGCGCGTCGGCCTGACCGATCTGTCGCAGGAGAGCTTTGGCGGGCAGTCGATTACCCGGCTGGGTTGGTTGACCTTCAGCCGTTCCTTCCTCGATCGCCGGCTGCAGTGGCGCATCGGCATGATGAACAAGGTGCAGGATTTCGATCAGATCATTCCCTGCGATTTTCAGACGCTGACGCTGTGCGGCGGTAAGTCCGCCAACTCGTTGACCTGGTATAACTGGAACGTGCATTACTGGGGCACCACGCTGCAATACAAGCTGACCGACGGCCTGACGCTCAAGGGCGGCGTGATGGAGCAGAACCCGAGCGCCCCCAGCCGCAGCCACGCCTGGAGCTGGTCCACCAAGGGCAGCAAAGGCTTCCTGTTGCCGATGGAGCTGGAGCTGAAAACCCACGCCGTCAACCAGCTGCCGGGGGTGTATAACCTGGGCGTGCTGTTCACCAACGCGCGCCAGAGCGATCTTTATGAAGGGGTGTCCGGTGGGCCGGGTGCCAGCGATCCGCAGGGCTATCGCAGCCACGATCGCACCTGGTTCCTGTATACCGGTTTCAACCAGCAGGTGACGCGCCATGCGGATGACGTCAACCGCGGTCTGAGCGTGTTTTACAGCCTGGGGCTGGGAGATCAGCGCAGCAACTACCTGCACTGGTCTACCTCGACCGGCATCCGTTACCGCGGGCTGTTCGATGCGCGGCCGGACGACTGGCTGGGGCTCGGTGTCTCGGTGGTGAAGCTGAGCGACCGCTACAAAGACAATCAGCGTTATCTCAACCAGATGAGCGGCATCAGCGATTATCACGATCCGAACTACCGGCCGGTGCCGGGCCACTCGGTGACGGCGGAGCTGTATTACCGGGTTAACGTCACGCCGTGGCTGCAGCTGCAGCCGGGCCTGCAGTACTGGCATCACCCGGCGGGCGTCAGCGAGACGCAGGACGCCTGGGTGACGGCGTTGAAAACGGTGGTGACCTTCTGATCAGGCCGCGTCGCTCTCGCGGTAGCGCCGGCGGGCGTGCTCGAACCAGCTGGCCGGCACGTTGTGCGGCGGCTGCTGCAACCTGAGCAGCCCCTGTTCAACGATATGGCTGGCCTGGCGCCACAGCGTCGGGTCGCCTTCGGTCAGCACCTCCAGCAGGCGCTGTTTCTCGATCAGGTAGGTCTGGGCGAAGTGGCTGTCGTAGTCCAGCAGCGAGCGGGTGTTGTCGATAAGATCCGCCAGCTTGATGGTTTTGGCCTGCGGCGATGCGCCGGCGCTGTGGCGCCGATCGCGGTTTTTGCGTTCAAAGCGGTTGCCGTCCTCGGCGTGGCTGACGTTGGTTAACATCCGCACCAGCTCTGCCACCTTCGGCCCGAAATGGCTGTCGATGTCGCCGAGGGTGGTGGGCGTGTCTTCTACCGTATCATGCAGCCAGGCGGCCGCCAGCATCTCTTCGGTGTGCGGTACGCTGCGCACCAGCTCCATCACCGCCTGCGGGTGGACGATGTACGGATCGTCGGTGTATTTGCGGCGCTGATCGATGGCCGCATGCGCCTTGGTGGCGTAGCGGCGCGCGCGTTCTGCAAGCGTGTTCGTCATTTCCTTTCCCTCCGAGCATCCTCTGCATGAAAAAAATGTAGCATACCTCACAAGAAATAGCTTGCGATTACATCGTGCGCTATCTATATTCACACACATGAAAAGCACCGAGACCGATCAACCCAAGGCGAAGAACCTGCTGCAGCTCGATCAGCAGCTCTGTTTCGCGCTGTACTCCGCCAACCTGGCGCTGCACAAAGTCTATCGCAAGCTGCTGAGTCAGCTCGAACTCACCTACCCGCAATATCTGGTGATGATGGTGCTGTGGGAGCGGGATCGGGTGACGGTATCGGATATCGGTGAGCGTCTGTTCCTCGATTCCGCCACGCTGACGCCGCTGCTGAAGCGGTTGGAAACCGCCGGTTTGCTGGTGCGTTATCGCGCCACCACCGACGAACGGCAGGTGATCATCGCGCTCACTGAAGCCGGCCGCGCGCTGCGCGAGCGGGCGCAATCGGTGCCCGAGGCGGTGATGTGCGCCACCGACTGCAGCCTGGACGAGATCGTCTCGCTCAAACAGCAGTTGGAAAAACTGCGCGGCAGCCTGATCGACCAGATTTGACCTGCCGCCGCCGAACGCAAGAACGGCGCGGGTGGTCTACACTGTTTAATAAGTGTCATAAATAAGTAGTGCGCGATTTAATCGCAAAAGATAAACCTGTGACCGGCTTTACCTCATTGAAGCCGTAGTCATCTCGCCAACCAGCAAGAAGGAATGAACGATGTCTATTGAGAAAGTGGTTTACCGCGCTCACGCCACCGCAACCGGCGGCCGCGACGGCCGTGCGACCTCCTCCGACGGCGTGTTGGACGTGAAACTTGGCGTGCCGAAAGAGATGGGCGGCGCCGGCGGCGAAGTCACCAACCCCGAGCAGCTGTTCGCTGCAGGTTACTCCGCCTGCTTCCTCGGCGCGCTGAAGTTTGTTGCGGCAAAAGAAAAGGTCAAAATCCCGGCCGAAGCGAAGATAGACGGCACCGTCGGCATCGGTGAAATCCCGAACGGCTTCGGCATCGAAGTGCAGCTGGATATCTCGCTGCCGGGCATCGAGCGCAGCGTGGCGGAAGATCTGGTGAAAAAGGCGCACGTGGTGTGCCCATACTCCAACGCCACCCGTGGCAATATCGACGTGACTCTGAACGTTAAGTAAGATTTTTGCCGAAATCTGGAAAAAATGGAGGGTTTATCCCTCCATTTTCTTGCGTGCCCTGCCTGAAAATCGTTCAAAAAAACGGTAAATTTTGTCCGTTTTGTGAGAATTCTCTTGATTATTACCCGCAAAATAACGCTTATTGCCGGTTGGCTGAACCAGAAGCCGCAATCAGTGTCTGACTGAGTCAGAACCGCTACACCGTCCCCGGAGCCACCGCGTTACATGAACAAAGTTAAATCGCTATCACAGCAGAATTTATCGTTATTGTTAGCGATCTATATCGGCATATTTCTAAACCTGTCCGTTTTCTATCGCCGTTTTGATTCGCTGGCGCACGGCATTCAGGGCATTAAGCTTATTTCGGCGGTGACGGAAGTCATCGCTATCGTCCTGTTCACGTTCTTCATCATGCGGCTGGTATCGCTCGGCGGCCGGCTGTTTTATCGCATCGTCGCCTCGCTGCTGGTGTTGATTTCGGTGGCCGCCAGCTACTACATGACGTTTTTCAACGTGGTGATCGGCTACGGCATCGTGGTGTCGGTGATGACCACCGACATCGATCTGTCGAAAGAGGTGGTTGGCCTGCACTTCGTGCTGTGGATGGTGGCGCTCAGTGCCTTGCCGCTGCTGCTGATCTGGAAAAACGGCCTGCGTTACACCCTGATCGAACAGCTGAAAACCCCTGGTCATCGCATCAAGCCGCTGCTGGTCTTGCTGGCGGTGGTGGCGCTGGTCTGGCTGCCGCTGCGTATGCTGGACGACGAGCAGAGCGTGCAGGAGAAGCTCGCCAACGTTGATCTGCCGAGCTACGGCGGCGTGGTGGCGCACTCGTATCTGCCGTCCAACTGGCTGTCGGCGCTGGGGCTGTTTGCCTATACCCGCTATGACGAAAGCCAGGACCAGAGCACGATGTTCGATCCGGGCAAACACTTCACCTATGTACCGCCGGCGGATATCGACGATACCTACGTGGTGTTCATCATCGGCGAGACCACGCGCTGGGATCACATGGGCATGCTGGGCTATGAGCGCGATACTACGCCGCGGTTGTCGAAAGAGAAGAACCTGGTGGCGTTTCGCGGCGAATCGTGCGACACCGCCACCAAGCTGTCGCTGCGCTGCATGTTCGTGCGCGAAGGTGGCACCGAGGATAACCCGCAGCGCACGCTGAAAGAGCAGAACGTGTTCGCGGTGCTGAAGGATCTGGGCTTCTCTTCCGAGCTGTTCGCCATGCAGAGCGAGGTGTGGTTCTACAACAACACCGAGGTGAACAACTATTCGTTCCGCGAGATGATCGCGTCCGAGAAGCGCAACGACGGCAAGGCGGTCGATGACATGCTGTTGGTGGACGAAATGAAGGAGTCGCTGGCGCGCTATCCGAAGGGCAAACACCTGGTGATCCTGCATACCAAAGGCTCGCACTACCTGTACTCGCAGCGTTATCCGCGCAGCTATGCGCGCTATCAGCCGGAGTGCATGGGGGTGGATGATTCCTGCACCAAGGCGCAGCTGATCAACGCCTTCGACAATACGGTGCTGTATACCGACAGCTTTATCAGCAATGTGATCGACCAGGTGCGCGACAAGAAGGCCATCGTGTTCTATGCCGCCGACCACGGCGAATCGATCGGCGAGAACACGCACCTGCACGGCACGCCGCGCGAAATGGCGCCGCCGGAGCAGTTCCGCGTGCCGATGATCGTATGGGCGTCGGACAAGTTCCTCGAGAACCCGCAGCACCTCAGCGCCTTTGAGCAGCTGCAGGCGCAGCAGCGCATCGGCAAAACGCATCGCCACGTCGAGCTGTTCGATACCATCCTCGGTTGCCTCGGTTACACCTCGCCGAACGGCGGCATCGTGGATAAAAACAACTGGTGCTCTCTGCCGCAGCATAAAACGGCGCCCGCCCGCCTGTAATCCTTCCCGCCGGGTGCCTTGCGCACCCGGTAATTTCACTCAATACATTCTCTTCATCAATTATTCCGGTGTGTGCATACGGTATACTTGCGCACTTCCCTTCTAACCGGAGATTTCCATGACCCTGCGCGTGGCGTTTATCGACGATCATGACATTGTGCGCTCGGGCTTTGTGCAGCTGCTGTCGCTGGAGGCCGATATTCAGGTGGTGGGCGAGTTCAGCAGCGCGGCGCAGGCGCGCGCCGGCCTGCCGGGGCTGGAGGCGGAAATCTGCATCTGTGACATTTCGATGCCGGACGGCAGCGGGCTGGATCTGCTGGCGGACATTCCCTCCGGCATCCGCGTGGTGATGCTGTCGATGCACGACAACCCGGCGCTGGTGGAAATGGCGCTGGAACGCGGCGCCAGCGGCTTCCTCTCCAAGCGCTGCAAGCCGGAAGATCTGATCACCGCGGTGCGCACCGTCGCCGGCGGCGGCGTCTACCTGATGCCGGAAATCGCCCAGCAGCTGGCGCGGGTGAGGGTCGATCCGTTGACCCGCCGCGAGCGCGAGATCGCGCTATTGCTGGCGCAGGGCCAGGAGGTGCGCGAGATCGCCGCCGCCTTGGGGCTGTCGCCGAAGACGGTGCATGTGCATCGCGCCAACCTGTTCGCCAAGCTGGGTATCAACAATAACGTCGAGCTGGCCAGACGGATGCTGAACCTGTGACGCAGCGCCTGATCACCCAGCTGGCGCTGTTTTTCATCTACGCCGCCAGCGCGTTTTGCCTGTGGGGCATCGGCACCGCGCTGATCGACCCGCCCTGGCAGGCGCTGCTGTTGTTCCCATTCGGCCTGCGCATGGGCATTTTGCTGCAGAGCCCGTACCGTTTCTGGCCGGGGATCCTGCTGGCCGATCTGCTGCTGATGGCGCTGCTGGCGGACCAGTTCGGTTACGGCCCGGCGCTGTGGGCGTCGGTGGCGGTGCTGGTGTTGACGGTGCTGCTCAGCCTGCTGGCCTCGCCGTGGCTGTTGCGCCATCAGCAGAGCGACAGCGAATGGCGGTGGCCGCTGTTGCAGGGCGCGGTGGTGGCCGCCGCCGCCTTGCTGCAGGCCCTGGTATGGCAGCTGGTGAGCGGCGAAGGCGCCCGCGCGCTGCTGCTCGGCCTGACCGGCGGTTTCACCATCGCGCCGACCTGCCTGCTGTTGTGGCACTATCTGGCGCGCCAAATCTGGGTGCCGCTGGAGCCGGGGCTGATCCACAAGCCGGTGGAGCTGCGCCTCGGCCACCTGGCCAGCTATCTGCTGTTGTTTGCGTTCAGCATCTGGCTGCAGCAGCAGGTGAACGCCGCCGAGCTGCGCCGTTTCGCGCCGTTCTGCCTGGCCATTCCTATCGTGTTCATGTCTTACCGCTACGGCTGGCAGGGCGCGCTGTTGGCGACGCTGCTCAACGGCGTGGCGCTGATGGTCAACGAGCCGCCGCAGCCGGAGTCGCACCGCGATCTGCTGCTGTCGCTGCTGGCCCAAAGCCTGACCGGGCTGCTGCTGGGCGCCGGCATTCAGCGCCAGCGCGAGCTGAATCAGCAACTGCGGCTGCGGCTGGCGGAGAACCGCCAGCTGGCGCGGGCGCTGGTGACGGCGGAGGAGCAAACCCGGCGCGAGGTGGCGCGCGAGCTGCACGATGAAGTGGGGCAGACCATCACCGTGATCCGCACCCAGGCCAGCATCGTCAAACGCCTGGCGCCGGAGCCGGCGGTGATCGGCTGCGCCGACGCCATCGATGCGTTGGCGCTGCGGGTTTACGACGGGGTGCACGACGTGCTGACCCAGCTGTGGCCGGCGGCGCTGAACAACCTGCCGCTGTCGGCGGCGGTGGCGGCGATGCTGCGGGAGTCGCTGCCGCAGGACGCGTCGCTGGTGAGCAGCCTGCAGTGGCAGGTGCCGGACGAGCTGCTGGATGAAACGCTGAAAATCACGCTGTACCGGGTGTGTCAGGAAGGGGTGACCAATGTGTGCCGCCACGCCGGCGCCAGCCGCCTGGAGCTGGACGCGCGCCTGCAGCCGCGCAAAGGCGCCGCGCCGCTGATCGCCCTGACCATCCGCGACAATGGCGTGGGTTTCGATGCGGAAAACCATCAGCCGGGGTATGGCCTGCGCGGTATGCAGGAGCGCATCAGCGCCCTCGGCGGCAGCCTGCGGTTCACCGCTGAACGGGGCGCCTGTTTGAGTGTGATCTTGCCCACAGTTTCACCGGCGCAAGCGCCAAACTAGGAAAAACTCCTAGCCGCGTCGGGAATCCGGCGTAAGCCTCCCGCGCGCGCGAGGAGCATCATAGCGGCACTTTATTCAATCCTCTGAGGTTCCACATGTGGTCTTTCCTTAAAAGCCGCTCGGACGCGCCGCAGGTCACCGATCAACGGCAGATCGACGCCAGCTACAAATACTGGCGCATCCAGCTGATGTGCACCATGTACATCGGCTACGCCGCGTTTTACTTCACGCGCAAAAGCTTCAACTTCATCATGCCGGCGATGCTGAGCGATCTGGGCCTGACGATGTCCGACGTCGGCATCCTCGGCACGCTGTTCTACATCACCTACGGCTGCTCGAAATTCATTTCCGGCATGATCAGCGATCGCTCCAACCCGCGTTACTTTATGGGGCTGGGCCTGATCATGACCGGGGTGCTGAATATCTTCTTCGGCCTCAGTTCGTCGCTGCTGATGCTGGGCACGCTGTGGATCCTCAACGCCTTCTTCCAGGGCTGGGGCTGGCCGCCGTGCTCCAAAATCCTCACCAGCTGGTATTCGCGCTCCGAGCGCGGCAGCTGGTGGGCGATCTGGAACACTTCGCACAACGTCGGCGGCGCGCTGATCCCGCTGCTGGTGGGCTTTATCTCGCTGCACTTCAGCTGGCGTTACGGCATGATCATTCCCGGCATCATCGGCGTGGTGTTGGGGCTGCTGATGTGCTGGCGCCTGCGCGACAAGCCATCCACCCTGGGGCTGCCGAGCGTCGGCAAATGGCGTAACGACGCCATGGAGCTGGTGCAGGAATCGGAAGGCCAGGGACTGAGCAACCGCGAGATCATCAAACGCTACGTGCTGACCAACAAGTACATCTGGCTGCTGGCGGTCTCTTATGTGCTGGTGTACATCGTGCGCACCGCGATCAACGACTGGGGCAACCTCTACCTGACGCAGGAAAAGGGCTATTCGCTGATGACCGCCAACTCGGCCATTTCGCTGTTTGAAGTGGGCGGCTTTATCGGTTCGCTGGTGGCCGGTTGGGGCTCCGACAAGCTGTTCCGCGGCAACCGCGGCCCGATGAACCTGATCTTCGCCATCGGTATCTTCCTGTCGGTGGCGGCGCTGTGGCTGATGCCGGGCGTGACCTACCTGCTGCAGGCCTGCTGCTTCTTCGCCATCGGCTTCTTCATCTTCGGCCCACAGATGCTGATCGGCATGGCGGCGGCGGAGTGCTCGCACAAGGATGCGGCGGGTGCGGCGACCGGTTTCGTCGGCCTGTTCGCCTACCTGGGCGCGGCGCTGTCCGGCTACCCGATTGCGCGGGTGATGGAGATCTGGCACTGGAACGGCTTCTTCGTGGTGATTTCCATCGCCGCCTGCCTGTCGGCGCTGTTCCTGCTGCCGTTCCTACGTGCGCAGACGCCGGCGCTGAAAACTGCCAACGCCTGAGTGAAATACGCTGCGCAACCCCCGGCGCAGCGCATTATGGCGCTTTTATCACCACTTGAAATGCAGGGGCAAAAAAGTGATTGACGCCTATAACCGCCAGCAGTAAGATGCGCCCCGCATCGGCGAGTAGCGCAGCTTGGTAGCGCAACTGGTTTGGGACCAGTGGGTCGGAGGTTCGAATCCTCTCTCGCCGACCACATTCGAAAAACCTGCTTTTTAAAGCAGGTTTTTTTTCGTCCGTCGTTTATGAGGATGAGTACCTCCTCCGATACGGTCGGCTTCGCTTTATGGCGTGCCTCAATCTGCCGTCCTCGTGAAATATATTTATCCTTTACGCTTAATTAATTCACACTCCTTATTCCCATTAGGTTCTTATTTTTATATTTAAATAAATTCATGCTTGCCAAATAAAACCCGGTTGATAGCGCTCTTGTTTTCACGTTTTTTTTACCTATAGTCTGAATGGACAACGCGGGAGCTCTTATTCCCGCCGCGTGGGAAATACCGTGATTATTTATTAACGTTAATCTTCGTGGATTATTGCGGGATCATTTTTCTCCGGCAATGCGTGGCGTCGATTAACTCTTTTATGTTTATCCTCTCGGAATAAAGGAATCAGTTATGCGCAAATTTAATAAACCGCTGTTGGCGCTGTTGATCGGCAGCACGCTGTGTTCCGCGGCGCAGGCCGCCGCACCGGGCAAACCGACCATCGCCTGGGGCAACACCAAGTTCGCTATCGTCGAAGTCGACCAGGCGGCCACCGCTTATAATAATCTGGTGAAGGTAAAAAATGCCGCCGACGTCTCGGTCTCTTGGAATTTATGGAATGGCGACACCGGCACGACGGCAAAAATTTTATTAAATGGCAAAGAGGCGTGGAGCGGCCCTTCAACCGGATCTTCCGGTACGGCGAATTTTAAAGTGAATAAAGGTGGCCGTTATCAAATGCAGGTGGCGTTGTGCAATGCTGACGGCTGCACCGCCAGCGACGCCACCGAAATTGTGGTGGCCGACACCGACGGCAGCCATTTGGCGCCGTTGAAAGAGCCGCTGCTGGAAAAGAACAAACCTTATAAACAAAACTCCGGCAAAGTCGTCGGTTCTTATTTCGTCGAGTGGGGCGTTTACGGGCGCAATTTCACCGTCGACAAGATCCCGGCGCAAAACCTGACCCACCTGCTGTACGGCTTTATCCCGATCTGCGGCGGCAACGGCATCAACGACAGCCTGAAAGAGATCGAAGGCAGTTTCCAGGCCTTGCAGCGCTCCTGTCAGGGCCGCGAGGACTTCAAAGTCTCGATCCACGATCCGTTTGCCGCGCTGCAAAAAGCGCAGAAGGGCGTCACCGCCTGGGATGACCCCTACAAGGGCAACTTCGGCCAGCTGATGGCGCTGAAGCAGGCGCGCCCTGACCTGAAAATCCTGCCGTCGATCGGCGGCTGGACGCTGTCTGACCCGTTCTTCTTCATGGGCGACAAGGTGAAGCGCGATCGCTTCGTCGGCTCGGTGAAAGAGTTCCTGCAGACCTGGAAGTTCTTCGACGGCGTGGATATCGACTGGGAGTTCCCGGGCGGCAAAGGCGCCAACCCGAACCTGGGCAGCCCGCAGGACGGGGAAACCTATGTGCTGTTGATGAAGGAGCTGCGGGCGATGCTGGATCAGCTGTCGGCGGAAACCGGCCGCAAGTATGAGCTGACCTCCGCCATCAGCGCCGGCAAGGACAAGATCGATAAGGTGGCTTATAACGTCGCGCAGAACTCGATGGATCACATCTTCCTGATGAGCTACGACTTCTACGGCGCCTTCGATCTGAAGAACCTGGGGCACCAGACCGCGCTGAATGCGCCGGCCTGGAAACCGGACACCGCCTACACCACGGTGAACGGCGTCAATGCGCTGCTGGCGCAGGGCGTCAAGCCGGGCAAGATCGTGGTCGGCACCGCCATGTATGGCCGCGGCTGGACCGGGGTGAACGGCTACCAGAACAATATTCCGTTTACCGGCACCGCCACCGGGCCGGTTAAAGGCACCTGGGAGAACGGCATCGTGGACTACCGCCAAATCGCCAGCCAGTTCATGAGCGGCGAGTGGCAGTACACCTACGACGCCACGGCGGAAGCGCCTTACGTGTTCAAGCCTTCCACCGGCGATCTGATCACCTTCGACGATGCCCGCTCGGTGCAGGCCAAAGGCAAGTATGTGCTGGATAAGCAGTTGGGCGGCCTGTTCTCCTGGGAGATCGATGCGGACAACGGCGATATTCTCAACAGCATGAACGCCAGCCTGGGCAACAGCGCCGGCGTTCAATAATCGGTTGCAGTGCGTTGCCGGGGGATATCCTTTCGCCCCCGGCTTTTTCACCGCCGAAAGTTTTTTTACGCCGCACAGATTGTGGCCCTCGCCGGCGCAAAGCGCTGCCATCGGACTCACCCTTTTGGGTAATCCTTCAGCATTTCCTCCTGTCTTTAACGGCGATCACAAAAATAACCGTTCAGATATTCATCATTCAGCAACAAAGTTTTGGGGTTTTTTAACGGAGTTAAAAACCAGTAAGTTTGTGAGGGTCAGACCAATGCGCTAAAAATGACCGCTTAGCATAAATTTTCATGCTGGAACTGTTAACAAAAGGTTTTTTTTATGTTTGTTTGCTGTTTCTCACAGTCTGCGTAAATCCCCACTGGTTATATTGACGACACCCCAAACAGTTGGCAACTTGATAGCCTCAGGGGTAAGAGCGAGAGTTGTTTGAGTGAATTCCACGCGCTCAGACGTCCCCGCCGCGATGCGTTCCATCCGGCATTCTCTCCTCGTACGCCTTCTGCCTTCGGGCGCCGATCGCACAGGCCACGCAATAAAAAATACAGGTCTGGCGGCAATTACACACATCACATCACACAATGGAGCACTAACGATGACACGTTCCTTGGGTAAATCGGGGGTTCTGAAATTCGGCATTGGGCTGATCGCGCTGACCGTGGCGGCCAGCGTTCAGGCCAAGACGTTGGTTTACTGTTCTGAAGGTTCCCCGGAAGGGTTCAACCCGCAGCTGTTTACCTCCGGCACCACCTACGACGCCAGCTCGGTACCGATCTACAACCGCCTGGTCGAATTCAAAATCGGCACCACCGAACTGCAGCCGGGCCTGGCTGAGAAGTGGGACGTCAGCGAAGACGGCAAAACCTACACCTTCCACCTGCGCAAAGGCGTGAAGTGGCAGAGCAGCAAAGACTTCAAGCCGACGCGCGACTTCAACGCCGACGACGTGGTGTTCTCCTTTGAGCGCCAGTTGGATGCGAACAACGCCTACCACAAAGTGTCCGGCGGCAGTTACGAATACTTTGAAGGCATGGACATGCCTAAGCTGATCGCCAAGATTGAAAAAGTGGACGACAACACCGTGCGCTTCGTGCTGAACCGCCCGGAGGCGCCGTTCCTGGCTGACCTGGGCATGGACTTCGCGTCCATCCTGTCCGCCGAATATGCCGACGTGATGATGAAAGCCGGCACGCCGGAGAAAGTCGACCTGAATCCGATCGGCACCGGTCCGTTCCAGCTGCTGCAATACCAGAAAGACTCCAAGATCCTGTACAAGGCATTCGACGGTTTCTGGGGCACCAAGCCGAAGATCGATCGCCTGGTGTTCTCCATCACGCCTGACGCCTCCGTGCGCTACGCCAAACTGCAGAAAAACGAATGTCAGGTGATGCCGTACCCGAATCCGGCCGATATCGCCCGCATGAAGCAAGACAAGTCCATCAACCTGATGGAACAGCCGGGCCTGAACGTGGGTTACCTGTCGTTCAACGTCGAGAAAAAGCCGCTGGATAACCTGAAGGTGCGCCAGGCGTTGACCATGGCGGTCAACAAGCAGGCGATCATCGACGCGGTTTATCAGGGCGCGGGTCAGGCGGCCAAGAACCTGATCCCGCCGACCATGTGGGGCTATAACGACGCGGTGCAGGATTACGCTTACGATCCGGCCAAGGCGAAAGCACTGCTGAAAGAAGCGGGCATGGCCGACGGCTTCAGCATCGACCTGTGGGCGATGCCGGTACAGCGTCCTTACAACCCGAACGCGCGCCGCATGGCGGAAATGATCCAGGCCGACTGGGCCAAGATCGGCGTGAAAGCCAAAATCGTGACCTATGAGTGGGGTGAATACCTCAAGCGCGCCAAAGCGGGCGAGCACCAGACGGTGATGATGGGCTGGACCGGCGACAACGGGGATCCGGACAACTTCTTCGCCACGCTGTTCAGCTGCGCGGCGGCGAAAGACGGCTCCAACTACTCCCGCTGGTGCTACAAGCCGTTTGAAGATCTGATTCAACCGGCGCGCGCCGAATCCAACCACGACAAGCGCATCGAACTGTACAAGCAGGCGCAGGTGGTGATGCACGATCAGGCTCCGGCGCTGATTGTCGCACACTCCACCGTGTACGAGCCTGTGCGTAAGGAAGTGAAAGGCTACGTCGTGGATCCACTCGGTAAGCATCACTTCGAGAATGTCTCTGTAGACTGATTTCGACCGCTTTACCGGAGACGCACGAATGGACTTGCAGGGGCGCAACAGGTTTGCGCCCCTGCTGACCAGTCTCCGGCGTATGGCCGTCGAATCGTTCAAAGGCATGTGAGCGTTAATAAGCCTGGCGGACGATGAGCTGCCGGGCATTGATACAGAGAGTTCGGGATATGTTGCAGTTCATACTCCGACGTTTGGGGTTAGTTATCCCAACGTTTATCGGCATTACGTTGCTGACTTTTGCATTCGTCCATATGATCCCCGGCGACCCGGTGACCATCATGGCCGGGGAACGCGGTATCTCCGCCGAGCGCCACGCGCAGCTGATGGCGGAAATGGGGCTGGACAAGCCGCTCTATCAACAATATTTCTCCTACGTGTCCAACGTGCTGCACGGCGATCTGGGCACCTCACTCAAAAGCCGCATCTCCGTCTGGAGCGAGTTCGTTCCGCGCTTTCAGGCCACGCTGGAGCTGGGCTTCTGCGCGATGCTGTTTGCGGTGCTGGTAGGCATCCCGGTCGGGGTGCTGGCGGCAGTCAAGCGCGGCTCGGTCTTCGATCACACCGCGGTGGGCATCTCGCTGACCGGCTATTCGATGCCGATTTTCTGGTGGGGCATGATGCTGATCATGCTGGTGTCGGTGCAGCTTAACCTGACGCCGGTGTCGGGCCGCATCAGCGACACGGTCTTCCTCGACGACAGCCATCCGCTGACCGGCTTCATGCTGATAGACACTCTGATCTGGGGCGAGCCGGGCGACTTTATCGACGCAGTGATGCACATGATCCTGCCGGCCATCGTGCTGGGCACCATCCCGCTGGCGGTGATCGTGCGCATGACCCGCTCCTCGATGCTGGAAGTGTTGGGTGAAGACTACATCCGCACCGCGCGCGCCAAGGGCGTGAGCCGCATGCGGGTGATCGTCGTCCACGCGCTGCGCAACGCGCTGCTGCCGGTGGTGACGGTGATCGGGCTGCAGGTCGGCACCATGCTGGCCGGCGCCATCCTGACGGAAACCATCTTCTCCTGGCCGGGACTGGGCCGCTGGCTGATCGACGCGCTGCAGCGCCGCGATTACCCGGTGGTGCAGGGCGGGGTGTTGCTGGTCGCCTGTATGATCATTCTGGTTAACCTGCTGGTAGACGTGCTCTACGGCGTGGTCAACCCGCGTATTCGCCACAAGAAATAAGGGGCGCTCTCATGTCTCAAATCACTGAGTCTGTAGTTAAAGGTGCGCCGAAGCCGATGACCCCGTTTCAGGAGTTCTGGCACTATTTCAAGCGCAATAAAGGGGCCGTGGTCGGCCTGGTGTATATCGTTCTGATGCTGGTGATCGCGCTCGGCGCCGGGGTGCTGGCGCCGCATGCGCCGGCGGATCAGTTCCGCGACGCGCTGCTCAAGCCGCCGGTGTGGCAAGAGGGCGGCAGCTGGCAATACCTTCTCGGCACCGACGACGTGGGCCGCGACGTGCTGTCGCGCCTGATGTACGGTGCGCGCCTGTCGCTGCTGGTCGGCTGCCTGGTGGTGGTGCTGTCGCTGATCATGGGCGTGGTGCTCGGCCTGCTGGCCGGCTACTTCGGTGGCGCGGTGGATGCGGTGATCATGCGCGTCGTCGACATCATGCTGGCCCTGCCGAGCCTGCTGCTGGCGCTGGTGCTGGTGGCGGTGTTCGGGCCGTCGATCGTCAACGCTTCGCTGGCGCTCACCTTCGTCGCGCTGCCGCACTATGTACGTCTGACGCGTGCGGCGGTGCTGGCGGAAGTGAACCGCGATTACGTCACCGCTTCGCGGGTGGCGGGCGCCGGCGCGCTGCGCCAGATGTTCGTCAACATTCTGCCTAACTGCCTGGCGCCTTTGATCGTGCAGGCTTCTCTCGGTTTCTCGAACGCCATTCTGGACATGGCCGCTCTCGGCTTTCTGGGCATGGGCGCGCAACCGCCGACGCCGGAGTGGGGCACCATGCTCTCCGACGTGCTGCAGTTCGCGCAAAGCGCCTGGTGGGTAGTGACCTTCCCCGGCCTGGCGATCCTGCTGACGGTGCTGGCATTTAACCTGATGGGGGACGGTTTGCGTGACGCTCTCGACCCCAAACTCAAGCAGTAACAGAGGACGAGAGAGATGGCGTTATTGAATGTAGACAAGCTTTCGGTGCACTTCGGTGACGAAGGCACCCCGTTCCGCGCGGTAGACCGCATCAGTTACAGCGTGGAGCAAGGCCAGGTGGTCGGCATCGTCGGTGAATCCGGCTCCGGCAAATCCGTCAGCTCGCTGGCGATCATGGGCCTGATCGATTTCCCCGGCAAGGTAATGGCCGACAAGCTGGAGTTCAACGGCCAGGATCTGCGCAAGATCTCCGAAAAAGAGCGCCGCCAGCTGGTGGGTTCTGAAGTGGCGATGATCTTCCAGGATCCGATGACCAGCCTGAACCCGTGCTATACCGTCGGTTACCAGATCATGGAGGCGCTGAAGGTGCATCAGGGCGGCAACCGCCGCACTCGCCGCCAGCGCGCTATCGACCTGCTGACCCAGGTGGGCATTCCCGATCCGGCCTCGCGGCTGGACGTGTACCCGCACCAGCTTTCCGGCGGCATGAGCCAGCGCGTGATGATCGCCATGGCCATCGCCTGTCGGCCGAAGCTGCTGATCGCCGATGAGCCGACGACCGCGCTCGACGTGACCATCCAGGCGCAGATCATCGAACTGCTGCTGGACCTGCAGCAGCGCGAAAACATGGCGCTGGTGCTGATCACCCACGATCTGGCGCTGGTGGCCGAAGCCGCGCACCACATCATCGTGATGTATGCCGGCCAGGTGGTGGAATCCGGCAAGGCGGCGGAGATTTTCCGCGCGCCGCGCCATCCTTATACCCAGGCGCTGCTGCGCGCGCTGCCGGAGTTCGCCGCCGACAAGGCGCGCCTGGCTTCGCTGCCGGGCGTGGTGCCGGGCAAATACGATCGCCCGACCGGTTGCCTGCTCAACCCGCGTTGTCCCTACGCCAACGAGCGCTGCCGTAACGAGGAGCCGGAACTGCGCAGCATTCCCGGCCGTCAGGTTAAATGTCACACACCGCTGGATGATGCGGGGAGGCCGACCGTATGAGCCAGAATCAACCTTTACTGCAGGCGATCGACCTGAAGAAGCATTACCCGGTGAAAAAGGGCCTGTTCGCGCCGGAGCGGCTGGTCAAGGCGCTGGACGGCGTCTCCTTCACCCTGGAGCGCGGCAAAACGCTGGCGGTGGTCGGCGAGTCGGGCTGCGGCAAATCGACGCTCGGCCGCCTGCTGACGATGATCGAAGTGCCGACCGGCGGCGAGCTGTACTATCAGGGGCAGGATTTGCTGAAGCCGGACGTCTCGGCCGAGAAACTGCGCCGCCAGAAGATCCAAATCGTGTTCCAGAATCCTTACGGATCGCTCAACCCGCGCAAGAAGGTCGGGCAGATCCTCGAGGAACCGCTGTTGATCAATACCCCGCTCAGCGCCGCCGAACGGCGGGAAAAAGCGCTGGAGATGATGGCGAAGGTCGGCCTGAAGACCGAGCATTACGACCGCTACCCGCACATGTTTTCCGGCGGCCAGCGCCAGCGTATCGCCATCGCCCGCGGGCTGATGCTGAACCCGGACGTGGTGATCGCCGATGAACCGGTGTCGGCGCTGGACGTGTCGGTGCGCGCTCAGGTGCTGAACCTGATGATGGATCTGCAGCAGGAGCTGGGGCTGTCCTATGTGTTCATCTCGCACGATCTGTCGGTGGTGGAACACATCGCCGACGAGGTGATGGTGATGTACCTCGGCCGCTGCGTGGAAAAGGGCAGCAAAGAGGCGATCTTCAACAATCCGCGCCATCCTTATACCCAGGCGCTGCTGTCGGCGACGCCGCGGTTGAACCCGGATATGCGCCGCGAGCGCATCAAGCTGACCGGCGAACTGCCCAGCCCGATGAACCCGCCGCCGGGCTGCGCGTTCAACGCCCGCTGCCGCCGCGCCTTCGGCACCTGCGTGCAGCTGCAGCCGCAGCTGAAACAGTACGGTGAGCAGATGGTGGCCTGCTTTGCGGTCGATCAGGACGAGCATCCGGGGGCGTAAGGCGTCGGATTTTCCTGCTTAAACCAAACGCCGGCATAGCGCCGGCGTTTTTTATTATTCAATCAAAGGGTTAATAAATCGGGGGCACCCTAGTCCGTTGTTTTAATTAATTTCCTAATTAAATCCTTATGGAGGTTATTTTTTTAAGAATCTTCGTATGGAAATAATAATCAAATAATAGAATTCAACGGTTTGTTGTTAATAACATTCTGTCGGTCGAGCGGTTTCACTTTTTTTATTATAAAAACCCAATAAAAAAGCACGCCGGCGGCGTGCTTTGGGGGGATGAGGCCGCGCTTATTGCGGGTAAGGCACCCAGTCACCGCCGTTCAGGCGAATGTAGGGCTTGCCCTGATACTGCATCACAATGGCGTTGTCGTTTTCGGAGATGACCGGGGTCTGCGGCAGCCCCTGGGTCAATGCCTGCCAATCGACGCTGGACTCGCTGAAGACCTTGCCATCCACCAGGCGCGACACCAGTTCAGACAGCGCCAGATAGCTGCTCGGCGTTTTGATCTGCAGCGGGCTGCCCTGATGCGGCGCCTTCATCCCAATCAGTTTGATGCCGACCGGCGTATGGGTGATGTTTGGGCTGGGAATATCGCGCAGGCCGGACATCTGCATCTTGTCGCCCACCAACGCCGCGCCGTGCTCCGGCACGATCACCACCACCACTTTGCGGCCGGATTTCTCCAGCTGGTCAAGGAAGGTGTTCAGCTGATCGAACAGTTTCTGCGCGCGCGGTTGATAGTCGGCGCTCTTGCTGGAGCCGACGAAGCGGTTGCCGTCGTGCAGCGGAATGATGTTGAAGAAGGTGGCGGTGCGGCCGTCACCGCCTTTTTGCTGTTGATCCAGCCAGCGGGTCAGCAATTCGAGATCGTTATAAATCGGCTCGCCGTCGAACGAGGTCAGCTCGTTGCCGATGCCGGCCTGTGACATCAGCGGTGCCTGCATGTCGCCCTGTTCACGCAGTTCTTTCAGGAAGTTGCCGAATACCCCGGAGTGATCGAGCATCAGCTGTTCCTTGAAGCCGAGCTTTGCCAGGTTATCGAACAGGTAACACTGCTGGTTCACCGGTTGATACAGGTCGTGATGCGAAAGCTGGCCGCAGCTGGCGCGCAGCAGGCGGATGGCCGCCGGGCCGCTGTAGGCGGTGGCCGAGTTGAAGCTGTCGAACATGATGTCCATCTTCGACCACAGCGGGTGATTCTGCAGGTTGACCGCCTCCATATCGGCCCAGGCCAGCGAACAGATGTTGATCACCAGCAGATCGAACGGCTGGGCGTCGGCGGGCAAGGTGGCCGGGAACGCGGTGACGCGGCCTTTTTCCCGCTCGTAGAACTGATTCAGGTAGGCCGTCAGATTGGCGCTGGTCGGCGGCAGGCTGTCTGCCGGGGCAGCATCCCCCGCCGCTGGCACCGACGTGGCCGGCGTATTGGCGCCCCCGGCCGAGGCCGTGGAGGTGGCGGGCAGCAGTGAGACCGCCGGCCCGGCGATGTTGACGATATTGAGCCACACCAGCGCCGCCACGGTGAACACCGTGACGCGCACCCACTGCGCGACGAACAGGTAGGCAATAAGCAGCACGAAGGCCGCGCCGACCATCTGCCAGTTGATAAAGCGGTTGATCAGCTCCAGCAGATACTGGGCGCTGAAGCCGGCCAGCTGCGAGCCCTGGCTGAGAATGCTGTTGATGCCCGGCAGCCAGGTGTCGTGGTAGAACAGCGCGATGCCAATCGGGATAGCGAGGTAATGGCGCCAGCGGTGCAGACGCTGTGAGGGGATCGGCATCAGCAGAAATGCCATGAACACCAGGTTCGGCAGCGCGTGGAAATTCAGGTAGCCGAACCACAGCAGGGCGAATTTGGCCAGAAAGTAGAGGTTCCAGCCGCCCAGCCCGCGCCAGTAGCGCCACAGAGCGTTATCGGATTGCGTCTTCGAGTTTGGATTCATGGCTGCTTCTTACGTTTAATCTGAGATGAGGAGCCTGTGCGCACCCACAAACCGGCGGATTTCAAATAGCGCGGCGATAACAACAGGTTTTGCCAGTATTGACGCAAATGCGGAAAACGCCGGTGAAAGGCGTAGCCCAGCGGAATGAAGATCAGCGCGCACAGCAGGATCAGTTGCACGATGTCGTTAAGGTTCAGCATGCGGTTCCTCCTGCGGGCCGAGCGGCAGCGTGAAGGCGACCGGCTGGCGCCGTTCTGCGGGCACCTCGGCCGCTTTCACGCTGGGGCGCGGCGCGGTGCCGGCGGTGCCGGTGGCCGAAATCTGCCAGCGCCCCTGGGCCATGCGTTTGATTTCCGAAATGATATCGACGTCCTGGTGCCACACCACCCGGTTACTGAAGGCTTCATCCACCGGCAGGCGGAAGATGAACTTCAGCGCGGTATCCAAATCGTTGATGCGGCAGGTGGAGAGGAACAGCACCAGCCGCCCCTGCACGACGGTCATCACGTCGCCGAAGCGCCGCAGGTGGCACAGGGTCATCGCTTGTTCGGCGCGCAGGCCGGTGGCCGGTCGCAATGCCACCATCACCCCTTTGCCGTCCTCGGGCAGCAGCGTGTTGCCCATCAGCGACAGCACCGCCTGGCTGAACGGTTCCGGCCGCATATAGCCTTTGAGCTGCAGCGGGCGCAAGCCGGCCAGCAGCGCATCGATGTCGGCGGGGACATGGCGCGAGAAGCGCTGCCCCTGAATGCCTTCGAGCATGGTCAGAAAACGCGACAGCGGCGCGACGTGCGGTACGATCAGGTTGGCGCCGCAGGCCAGCAGCAGCCGCTCGTCGCTGTAGCGCAGGCTGGCGCTCATCTCGCGCACCGCGATTTTCAAGCCGTTGCCGCGGCTGCGGCGCAGGGTGTGGATTTGGTGCGCCAGGTGATCGATTTGGTCGCTTTGGTACAGCGCGAAAATCAACGTCGCCGAGAGTCTCAGCATGCCGTGCTGCGCCAGTTCGTCGTTGCTCTCCAGCAGCTGCCAGTTGGCGGACAGCGGCGGCGCGCCTTCCAGGATGCTGCGCTCGGCCAGATACAGGCCTTCGTCGCTGCGCAAGGCGGTGGGGGAGGGTTGGCTATTTTCATCCTCACCCTGCCAGCCGCCTTCCGCGGCGTACAGCGTCAGCAGCTGATTGGCATTGATGCCGTTTTCGGTGCTCCACCAGTTAACCAGATACTGCGCGCTGTCCTGCTGCCATTGCAGGCTGGACAGGCCGTTCAGGATGCGATGCTGGGCGCTGAGCTGTCCCTTGAGCTTATTGATGCCGCCGCCGTGGCTGAGGATCAACAGCGTACACCCCTGCCGCCGCAGCCAGGCGGCGAGGGTACGGGTCCACTCGCGCAGCTCTTCGGTGGTGAAGGTTTGCCACAGGCTGGCGTGGGCCAGCAGGATAAGTAAGCGATTTTGCGGCCGCAGGGCGCGCATCAGATCGTCGCTCAACTGCGTCAGCGCGGCTTTTTTCTCCGGTAATTGATACAGCGGCAGCTTCTGCAAAGCAGGCGAAGCCAGCTCGGCCAGCAGGCGATCGGGTTTATCGCCGCTGCAGATCAGGGCGACTTTGTGGGTGGCCGGCTGGGCGGCGATGACCTGGCGACACAGCAGCGCGGCGTCGCTTTGTCTGTCGATATTGATCCAATAAAGCCCGGGGGCCTGCATCACCGACAGCTCTTCCCAAATCTGCCGAATGCCTAGAGAAAAAGAGTGCGCCATAGGATGTGTTCTACTTTCGTTGAAAGCCGACTAAAGGCGTTTATATTTAAAGATAGCCATTTTTACTCTGGCAATAACAAATCTCCGACGCTCTGCAACAATATTTGTTGAGAATCATCTTATTGCCTCTCTCTTTTTGTATCGTTGCTATAGTTAATTAACATAGCCTATTTTCGCCAAGGCGGAAGAATGAATAACGCACCCACCCATTTTCGTGCAGCGGCACCTGGGGAGAGCCAGGATGACCTGCAGGCGCTCAGCCAGGCTTTTTCATTGCCGAAATTAAGCTATGTCGATATTTCGCGGCAGGAGCGGTTAACGCAAATGATGACGCGCTGGCCGTTGTTGGCCGAATTGGCGCAGACCACGGGGAGCCACTGATCTATGCCGGTGATCGCGCTGCAAGGGTTGCGGGGTGGAATGGGGACGACGTCGGTCACGGCGGCGCTCGCCTGGGCGTTGCAGCAGCTGGGTGAGTCGGTGTTGGCGATCGATTTCACGCCGGACAATCTGCTGCGCCTGCATTTCAACACGCCGTTCGAGCTGGCGCGTGGCTGGGCCCGCGCGGAGCGGGACGGCGGGCGCTGGCAGGAAGGGGCGCTGCGTTACTGTGAAAACCTCGACTTTCTGCCCTTTGGCCGCCTGAATGCAGCGGAACGGCTGGAAGTGCAGCGCCAGTGTCAGCAACAGCCGGAACGCTGGCGCGACAATGTGCGCCAGCTGATCGCCGGCGATCCGCTGCGCTGGATCCTGCTGGATGTTCCGGTCGGGGACGGCGTGCTGGCGCAGCAGGCGCTGCAGCTTGCCGACAGCGTGTTCGTGCTGTTGAACCCCGACGCCAACTGCCAGGTACGGCTCCATCAGCAGACGCTGCCGAACGACTGCCGTTTCTTGGTCAATCACTACTCCTCCGCCAGCCAGCTGCAGCAGGATCTGCATCAGCTGTGGCTGCAAACGCTGAGCGGCCTGTTGCCGGTGGTGATCCATCGCGACGAAGCGTTGGCGGAAGCGCTGGCGGTCAAGCAGCCGTTGGGCGAGTACCGCCCCGAGAGTCTGGCGGCGGATGAAGTGCTGACGCTGGCCAACTGGTGCCTGATCAACCTCAAGCGGGGCGTTGCGCCATGAGCCGGGTGCTGAGCCTGCTGCTGGTGCCGCCGGTGCGTCAGGCGGTGCAGACGCGCTACCGCGGCTATCGGCGCAACGGCGCGTCGGCGCTAACCGCCTTTTTCGCCACGCTGCTGGTGGCGTTGGGCTGGCTGCTGCTGCGCTTCGAATCGCCGGCCTGGCAGCGCGTGCGCGCCGGCCGCGCTTATTGGTTCCCGCATCTCTCCGCCGACCGCCCGCGCCCGGCGGATGCGCTGCGTTATCTGCTGCAGGGGCTGTGGCTGCTGCTGTTTCGCAGCGGCCGCGCGCCGGTGCAGCGCGACTATTTCGCCGGTTGGCGCCGCCTGCAGCAGCGCTATGCCGACTGGCTGCAGGGCCTGCCGCAACGGCTGAAGAACGCCGGCGTGGAGCAGCGTTCGGTGGAGCGCCTAGGCCGCATGAGCCGCGGCATGCGGCGCGCGCTGTTTATTCTGGTCAGCGTGCTGGCGGCGATCCTCGCCATGCTGTGCATCTCGCAACCGTTCGATCTGCCGGCGCAGTTCGTGTTCGTCCTGCTGCTGTGGGGGATCGCGATGGTGGTGCGCCGGGTGCCGGGGCGCCTGCCGGGGTTGATGCTGATCGTGCTGTCGCTGACCGTATCCTGTCGCTACCTGTGGTGGCGCTATACCGCCACGCTGAACTGGGACGATCCGCTCAGCCTGGTGTGCGGCCTGTTGCTGCTGGTGGCGGAAACCTACGCCTGGGTGGTGCTGGTGCTGGGCTATTTCCAAACCGTCTGGCCGCTTAACCGGCAGCCGGTACCGTTGCCCGCCGATAGCGCCACCTGGCCGACCATCGACCTGATGGTGCCGACTTACAACGAAGATCTCGGGGTGGTGAAGCCCACCATCTATGCGGCGCTGGGCATCGACTGGCCGAAAGAGAAGGTGAACATCTATATCCTCGATGACGGCAACCGTCCAGAATTCCGGGCGTTCGCTGACGAAGTGGGGGTGAAATACATCGCCAGGCCGACCCACGAACACGCCAAGGCCGGCAACATCAACAATGCGCTGAAGCAGGCCACCGGCGAGTTCGTGGCGATTTTCGACTGCGACCACGTGCCGACGCGCTCCTTCCTGCAGCTGACCATGGGCTGGTTCTTCAAAGACAAAAAGCTGGCGATGCTGCAAACCCCGCACCACTTCTTCTCGCCGGATCCGTTCGAGCGCAACCTCGGCCGCTTCCGCCAGACGCCCAACGAGGGCACCTTGTTCTACGGGCTGGTGCAGGACGGCAACGACATGTGGGACGCCACCTTCTTCTGCGGCTCTTGCGCCATCCTGCGCCGCAGCGCGCTGGACGAGATCGGCGGCATTGCGGTGGAAACCGTCACCGAAGACGCCCACACCTCGCTGCGCTTGCACCGGCGCGGGCACACCTCGGCCTACATCCGCATTCCGCAGGCCGCCGGGCTGGCGACCGAGAGCCTGTCGGCGCACATCGGCCAGCGCATTCGCTGGGCGCGCGGCATGGTGCAGATCTTCCGGCTGGACAACCCGCTGTTGGGCAAGGGGCTGAAACTGGCGCAGCGCCTGTGCTACGCCAACGCCATGCTGCACTTCCTGTCGGGCATTCCGCGGCTGATCTTCCTCACCGCGCCGCTGGCGTTTTTGCTGCTGCATGCCTACATCATCTTCGCACCGGCGCTGGCGATCGCGCTTTATGTGCTGCCGCACATGATCCACGCCAGCCTGACCAACTCACGTATCCAGGGGAAATACCGCCATTCGTTCTGGAGCGAAATCTATGAAACCGTGCTGGCCTGGTATATCGCGCGGCCGACGACGGTGGCGCTGTTCAATCCGCACAAGGGCAAATTCAACGTCACCGCCAAGGGCGGGCTGGTGGAGGAGGAGCACGTCGACTGGGTGATCACCCGGCCTTACATGTTCCTGGTGATCCTGAACCTGGCCGGGCTGGCGTTCGGCGTCTGGCGGTTGGCCTATGGCCCGACGGACGAGGTGATGACGGTGATCATCAGCCTGGTATGGGTGCTGTACAACATGACGATTCTCGGCGGCGCGGTGGCGGTGGCGGTGGAGGCCAAGCAGGTGCGTCAGGCGCACCGCGTGGAAATCGCCATGCCGGCGGCGATCGCGCGTGCCGACGGCCATCTGTATCCCTGCACGCTGCGCGATTACTCCGACGGCGGCGTGGGCATCGAGATGCGGGTGGAAAACGCGTTGAAAGACGGCGACAAAGCCTCGCTGCTGCTCAAGCGCGGCCAGCAGGAGTACAGCTTCCCCTGCGTGGTGACGCGCGCCTTCGGCAACAAGGTGGGGGTGCGCCTGGTCGACCTCTCCACCCGTGAACACATCGATTTCATTCAGTGCACCTTCGCCCGCGCCGATACCTGGGCGCTGTGGCAGGACGGGTTCCCTGAAGACCGGCCGATCGAAAGCCTGCGCGACGTGCTGGCGCTGGGCTTTCGGGGGTATGTGCGCATGGCGGACTACGCGCCGCCGCTGGTGCGCGGTCTGCTGGTCGGGGTCACTTCGCTGACCGCCTGGGTAGTGTCGTTTATTCCGCGCGGCGTCGGCAGGGATCCGACCTTGGGTCAACAAGAAACAGTGGGTTAGCTGCGAGTTCAACCGCCCGCTCACTCGCCCGGTGAACAGGCTCCAACATTGATGATGATACGATGACGAGAAAAATAACCTGGTTAACTGCTCTGGCCTTAGGCATCAGCACCCTGTCGCAGGCCGAAACCGCCACCGCGCCGACCGTGGCGGCCCAGCCGCCGATCGCCGCGGCGGCCGATACGGCGACCGCGCCACCGCCGGCCGCCGTGCCGCAGGATCCGAATGCGCCGGTGCGCGACGTGTCGCTGCCGTTTGCGCAGATAGCGCCGCCGCCGGGCACCTTTGTTTTGCGCGGCACCCGGCCGGACGGGCAGATCGAATTCGGCGTGCGCAGCGATGAGGTGGTCTCGCAGGCGATGCTCGATATGGAGTTTACGCCGTCGCCGGCGCTGATCCCGGTGGAGTCGCACGTCAAGGTCTACCTGAACGACGAGCTGATGGGGGTGACCACGATCGCCAAGGAGCAGCTGGGCAAGCCCAATCGCATCCAGATGGCGATCGATCCGCGCTATATCACCGATTTTAACCGCGTCCGGCTGGTGTTCGTCGGCCATTATCAGAACATCTGCGAAAACCCGGCCAGCACTTCGCTGTGGCTCGACGTCAGCAAATCGAGCGCGCTGAAGCTGCGTTTCCAGACGCTGCCGGTGAAAAACGAGCTATCGCACTTCCCTGAGCCGTTCTTCGACAGCCGCGATAATCGGCCGCTGACGCTGCCGATGGTGTTCGCCGGCCAGCCTGATCTCGCCCAGCAGCGCGCGGCGGGCATTCTGGCTTCCTGGTTCGGCAGCAAGGCGCAGTGGCGCGGGCAATCCTTCCCGGCGCTGTACAACGCGCTGCCGACGCAGCACGCGGTGGTGTTCGCCACCAACCAGCAGCGCCCGGATTTCCTGCGCGATTATCCGGCGGTCAACGGCCCGACGGTGGAGATGATCAGCCACCCCGATAACCCGTACGTTAAACTGCTGCTGATTCAGGGGCGTGACGACAACGATTTGATCACCGCGGTGAAGGGCATCGCGCAGGGCAACATCCTGTTCCGCGGCCAGAACGTGACGGTGGACAAGGTGGAACAGCTCGCGCCGCGCCAGCCTTACGACGCGCCGAACTGGGTGCGCACCGATCGGCCGATGACCTTCGCCGAGCTGCAGCAATACGCCGAGCAGCTGCAAACCAGCGGCATCGAACCCGGCCCGATCTCGCTGACCATGAACCTGCCGCCGGATCTGTTCCTGATCCGCAGCACCGGCATCGACATGCACCTGAAATACCGTTATACGGCGCCGCGCATTCAGGACGGTTCGCGGCTGAGCGTCAGTCTGAACAACCAGTTCGTGCAGGCTTACTCGCTGGTGCCGGAACACGAACAGGGCGCACAGCTGCTGCGCTTGCCGTTGACGCAGGGGCTGCTCGATTCCGACAAGAACGTCAGCATTCCGGCGCTGCGGCTCGGGGCCACCAACCAGCTGCGCTTTGACTTCGATTACACCACGCTGCTGGCCAGCGGCGCGGAAGGGCGCTGCGAAACCTACTCCTTCACGCAAAACCACGCGGTGATAGACGGTGCGTCCACCATCGATTTCTCCGGCTACCGCCACTTTATGGCGATGCCGGACCTGCGCGCTTTCGCCAACGCCGGTTTCCCGTTCAGCCGTCTGGCGGATCTGTCGCAAACGCTGGTGTTGGTGAACCAGAAACCGCAGCCGGCGCAGGTCAGCGCGCTGCTGAACGCGCTGGGGGTGATCGGCGCGCAAACCGGTTATCCGGCGCTGGCCTTCACGCTGAGCGACGACTGGTCGCAGGCCAAGGATCGCGACGACGATATCCTGATGGTCGGCACCATCCCGCCGGAGCTGCGCGACGACAAGAAAATCAGCCTGCTGGTGGACGCGACCCAAAGCTGGGTGAAACAGCCGACGCGGCAGCCGCCGCTGCCCAGCGCGGAAGTGCTGGCGGAAGATACCAAACCGGACAGCAAGACCACCGTCAGCTCCGAGGGGGCGATGTCGGCGATCATCGGCGTGCAGTCGCCGTTCAACGACCAGCGCAGCATCGTGGCGCTGCTGGCGGACAGCCCGCGCGGCTATGAGCTGCTGAACGACGCCCTGCTGGACAGCGGCAAGCGCGCCGCGGTGTTCGGCTCGGTGGCGGTGATCCGCGAATCGGGGGTCAATAGCCTGCGCGTCGGCGATATTTACTATGTCGGCCACCTGCCGTGGTGGGAGCGGCTGTGGTATGCCCTCTCCACCCATCCGGTGCTGCTGGCGGTGATCGCGGTGGTGCTGGTGGTGATCCTGGGGCTGATGCTGTGGCGCGGCCTGAAGGCCTTCAGCCGGCGTCGCCTGGCGCCTGAAGATCGGGATTGACGGCGGTGAGCGCGATGCTGCAACGCCTGTCGCTCGGCATGCTGCTGCTGTGCGCGTTCAGCGCGGCGGCGGCCTGCGAGTGGCCGGGCTGGCAACAGTACAAGCAGTACTACATCAGCCCGCAGGGGCGGGTGATCGATCCGAGCAGCCCGAACAAAATCACCACCTCAGAGGGACAGAGTTACGGCCTGTTCTTCGCCCTGGTGGCCAACGACCGGCCGACCTTCGATCGGCTGCTGGCCTGGACGGAGAACAACCTGGCGGCGGGCGATCTCAGCGCCCGTTTGCCCGCCTGGCTGTGGGGCGAGAGCGACGACAAGCAGTGGAAGGTGCTGGACGCCAACTCAGCGTCGGATGCCGATCTGTGGATAGCTTACAACCTGCTCGAAGCCGGCCGCCTGTGGAAAAGCCGGCGTTATCAAACCCTGGGGACGCTGCTGCTGCAACGCATCGGCCGTGAGGAAGTGGCCGACATTCCCGGCCTGGGCCTGATGCTGTTGCCGGGCAAAGTCGGGTTCGTGGCGGAAGATCGCTGGCGGCTGAACCCCAGCTACCTGCCGCCGCAGCTGCTGGCGCGTTTTGCGGCGCTGAAAGGCCCGTGGCGCGCGATGCGCCAGGTCAATCAGCGGCTGTGGCTGGACACCGCGCCGCACGGCTTCTCACCGGACTGGGTGGTGTGGCGGGTCGGTGCCGGCTGGCAGCCGGATACCGTCAAGCCGAACGTCGGCAGCTACGACGCCATTCGGGTTTATCTGTGGGCCGGCATGCTGGCGGACGACGATGAGCACAAGGCGGCGCTACTCGAACGCTTCCAGCCGATGGCGCAGCTCACCGCCAAACAGGGCGTGCCGCCGGAAAAAACTGATACCGCCAGCGGCAAAACCACCGGCACCGGCCCGGTCGGCTTTTCTGCCTCGATGCTGCCGATGTTGGCGACGCAGGCCGAGGCGCTGACGACACAGCGGCAACGCATCAGCGAACATCCGCCGGGTGACGACGCCTATTTCAGCGCCTCGCTGACGCTGTTCGGTCAGGGGTGGGATCAACAACGTTATCGCTTTAATCGTCAGGGTGAATTGCAACCCTCGTGGGACGGCCAATGCACAACTTCAAAATAAACTGGCTGAATTTGATTCCGCTGAGCCTGGCGATGTTGCCACAGGCACGCGCCGCGGAGGCCGTGGCCCCGGAGCAGTGGCTGCTGGAGCAGGTGCGTATTGGCGAGGCCGGCAACAAGGACGATCTGGTGCGCCAGTCGCTGTACCGGCTCGAGCTGATGGATCCGAACAACCCGGACGTGATCGCCGCGCGCATGCGTTTGGCGCTGCGGCAGGGCAACATGGCGCTGGCGCAGCAGCAGTTGGACAAGCTGAAAACCCTCGCGCCGCAGTCCAGCGCCTATCGCCAGGCGCAAATGAACATGCTGCTGACGCAGCCGGAAACCCGGCAAAAGCTGCAGCAGGCACGCCTGATGGCGACTGCCGGTCGGTTGCCGGAGGCCAAGGCGCAGTACGATGCGCTGTTCCACGGCGAGCCGCCGACGCTCGATCTGGCGGTGGAATATTGGCGACTGGTGGCGCGTTTGCCGGGGCAGGAGGCGAAGGCGTTGAAGCAGCTGCAGGCGCTGGATCAGCAATATTCCGGCAACGTGGCGCTGCGTATGTCGCTGGCGCGCATGCTGTTCAGTCAGAACCAGGACGCGCAGGCCTATGAGCTGCTGCAGAAGATCGCCGCCGATCCGGCCGGGCGCGGCGATGCCGCCGATCTGTGGCTGGACAAGGTCAAAGCGATGCCGGTCAGCGCGCAAAGCGTGGCGGCGCTCAACCGCTTCCTCGGCGTGTTCGACACCGGCGATCAGGCGACCAGCGCCCGCGAAGAGCTGGCCAGACAGCAGAAACTGTTGGCCGATCCGGCGTATCAGGCGCGGGTACGCGGCCTGGCACAGGTGGATAAAGGCGGTAGCCGGGCGGCCATTCCGGAGTTGCAAAAGGCGCTGGCGGCGACGCCGAACGACGCCGAGGTGCTGGGTGCGCTCGGCCAGGCCTATTCGCGCGCCGGCAACCGCCCGCAGGCGCTGAAACTGTTCCGCCAGGCGTTGGCCGCCGACAAGAACGGCTACGACAGCGGCAAGTGGCAAAGCCTGATCAAGAGCACCAGCTACTGGCTGGCGGTCGACGAAGGCGACAAGGCGCTGAAAGCCGGCAATCTTGCGCTGGCCAGGCAGAAATACCAGCAGGCGCGCCAGCTCGACGACAGCGACGGCGACGCGTTTATCGGGCTGGGCGATGTGGCGGTGGCGAGCAAGGATGACGCCGCGGCGGAAGGATTTTATCAGCAGGCGCTGCGGCGCGATCCCGGCAACGGCAGCGCGCTGCGCGGCCTGGTGAATCTCTATCAACGGCAGTCGCCGGAAAAAGCGCTGGCCTACCTCAACGGCCTGCCGCGCAGCCAACAGGCCAAGCTGCGCAGCACCCTCGACGGGCTGCGGCTCGATATGTTGAAACAGCAGGCGGAGGCGCTGGCGGCGCAGCAGCAGTGGCAGCAGGCGGCGGAAATCTATCGCCGCGCTCAGCCGATGGATCCCGACGATGTTTGGCTGACCTATCGCTACGCGCAGGCGCTGCGTCAGGCCGGGCAGCCGCAGCAGGCGGACGCTCTGTTCCGGCAGCTGGCGCAGCGTCAGCGCGCCAATCCGCAGTTGGCCTATGCCTATGCGCTCTACCTTTCCGGCAGCGATCGCGACGACCAGGCGCTGGCGCAGCTCAATACGCTGCCTGTGGCGCAGTGGAACGACAACATGCGCGAACTGGCGCAGCGGCTGAAAATGCAGGCGGTGATCGCGCAGGCCGAACGGCTGCGGGTGGCCGGCGACGAACCGGCGGCGGAAGCCTATCTGCGCCGGCAGCCGGCGGACACCCGCATCGATTTACTGCTGGCCGACTGGGCGCTGGCGCGCGGGGAGTATGCGGCGGCGCTGGAGGATTATCAGCGGGTGAAACGGCGCGAACCGAACAACCCGGATGCGCAATTGGGCGAGATCGAAGCCTATGTCGCGCAAGGGGATTTGGACGCGGCGCGCCAGCGGCTGAAAACCGAACCGCAGCCGCAAGACGCTTCGCTCAACAGCCAACGGCGGGTGGCCAACGCCTGGAGTGCGGTCGGCGATCCGCAGCAGGCCGAAGCGCTCTTCAACCGGCTGAAAACGGCGGCGGCCTCGGAGCCCGTAGGACAAACCAAAGCGCTGATCTACCGCGACGCCGCCCGTCTGGAACGGGCGCAGCGGCAGCCGGAGCGGGCGCAGCAGGATTACCGCCAGGCGATGGTGGCCGGCGGCATCACGCCGACGCTGCCGCAGGACAATGACAGCTACACCTATTTGACGCGCAATAACCCGAGCGACGACTGGTTGAAACGCGGCATCCGTTCCGACGCCGCGGATCTGTATCGGCAGCAAGACGTGAACGTCACGCTCGATCACGATTACTGGCGCTCGAGCGGCACCGGCGGCATTTCCGACTTCAACGCGCACGACACCATGCTGCAGGTGGACATGCCGCTGTATGACGGGCGCGCCTTCTTGCGCACCGACACCGTGCAGCTGGATGCCGGCCGCTTCTCGACCGACGGCAGCGGCAAATACTACGAGACCTTCGGCACCTGCAATACGCAAGGGTGCCGCGGCGATGAACACCAGAAAACCACCGGAACCAGCGTGGCGGCCGGCTGGAAAAACGACCGCTGGGCCGCCGATATCGGCACGACGCCGATGGGCTTTGAGGTGGTCGACTGGACCGGCGGCCTGGCCTACAGCGGCGACTGGAACCACATCGGTTGGACGCTGGCGGCCTCGCGGCGGCCGATCTCCAGCTCGTTGCTGGCGTTCGGCGGCGCCAAAGACCCAAATACCGGCACCACCTGGGGTGGCGTGCGCGCCACCGGCGTCAGTCTGAGCGCCAGCTACGATCGCGGCGAGGCGAACGGCGTGTGGGCCGATCTCAGCGCGCACCAGATTACCGGCAAGAACGTGGCGGACAACCAGCGGCAGCGGTTGATGGCCGGCTACTACTACAAGCTGATCAACGAAGACAATCGCCGCCTGAGCGTCGGGCTCAATACCATGCTGTGGCACTATCAGAAGGATTTGAGCGGTTATTCGCTGGGGCAGGGCGGCTATTACAGCCCGCAGCAATATATGTCGCTATCGCTGCCGGTCAACTATCGCCAGCGCACCGAGAACTGGTCGTGGGAGCTGGGCGGTTCAGTGTCGCTGTCCCATTCGAAAACCGACAGCCAGCGCCGCTATCCGCTGCAGGGGTTGATCCCGGATTCACTGCCCGATAAGTTCGCCGTCGAGGACGGTAGCGCCTCGAGCGGCGTCGGTTATACCCTGCGGGCGATCGTCGAGCGCCGTCTCAGCTCGCACTGGACGCTCGGCGCCGGCATCGACATTCAGCAGGCGAAGGACTATACGCCGAGCCACGCGTTGATTTATCTGCGTTATTCCCTGGCCGGCTGGCAGGGGGATCTCGATTTGCCGCCGCAGCCGTTGACGCCTTACGCCGATTTCAAGTAACCGGGAGGAGGAAGATTCGGAGTGTCGGACACCGGGGAGTTTTGTTACCCTGTGTCCGGGTCGCGTTTGTTCGCTTTAGGAAAAGACTGAAACCCGCGATTTTCTTGGTTTTGCCTGCGGCATAGCCAGATAAAAACAGCCGATGATCGAGTATACTCAGCCCGGTTCGAGGGGGCGGGTGAGAGTCAGCTCCCTTTTTGTTTCAGCCCGATTTCACGGAGAGCAGGTTTGCGGGTCAGGCGTTCGTTAACGATTAAGCAGATGGCGACAGTGTCCGGCGTGGCGCTGGTCACGATCTGTATCTTTATCGTGATCCAGTTATTCCACTTTGTGCAGCAGCGCAGGGATGACTACGCCCAGCAACTGGAGAATATCGCTCACTCCGTGCGTCAGCCGCTGGCGGAAGCGGTGCTGCGTATGGACGTGCCGGAAGCCAAAAAGGTGCTGAACACGCTGTTGCCGGTCGGCATTCTGAGCCGGGCGGATATCGTCTTGCCGAACGAGTTTCAGGCGCTGCACGCCAATTTCCCGCCAGAGAGGCCGGTGCCGACGCTGATCGCCCGGCTATTTGAACTGCCGATCCAAATTTCCGTACCGCTCTATTCGCTGGAGCGGGTGCCGGCCAACCAGCAGCCGCTGGCCTATCTGGTGCTGCAGGCCGATTCGTTCCGCATGTACCAGTTTATCCTCAGCATTTTGTCGACCATGCTATCGACCTACCTGCTGCTGGCGCTGATCCTGTCGGTGGCTATCACCTGGTGCATGAACCGGCTGATGGTGCATCCGCTGCGCGCGATGGCCAAGGAGCTGGAAAACATCTCGCAGGACGAAGCGCCCTATCACCAACTGATGCTGCCGGCACTGCACCAGGACGACGAGCTCGGCCTGCTGGTGCGCAACTACAACCGCAATCAACAGACGCTGGCCAAGGCACATGCCGACATGAGCCGTCTCAGCACCCGCCATCCGGTGACCGAATTGCCGAATCCGGCGTTGCTGAACGCGTTGCTGGAACAGCATATCGCTTCCAGCCTGCGCCCCGAGCGTTTTAACCTGCTGGTGATCGGCATCGAGACGCTGCATGAGGCCTCGGGCGTGATGAGCCCGGCGATGCGCGAAGCGTTGCTGTTGGCGCTGGCGAAGAAGCTGCGCGGCTGCATCGACGAAAACGGCGTGCTGGCGCAGCTGAGCAATACCGAATTCGCCATCCTGGCCAAAGGCACCGAGCGGCCGTTCCACGCCATGCAGTTGGCGCGGCGCATCATGGCGGAGATTAACGCGCCGTTGACGCTGGAAGGGCTGGCGCTGCGGCCCAACGCCAGCATCGGCATCGCGCACTACCTCAATCAGGGGGAAAGTGCGGAACAGCTGCTGCGCAGCGCCACCTCGGCGATGATGTCCGCGCACCGCGAAGGTAAAAATCAGATCCTGTTCTTCGAACCCAGCCTGACGGAACGCACGCAGAAGCGGCTGACGCAGGAGAGCGAGATTTTGCACGCCATCGAGCAGCGGCATTTCACGCTGTTCCTGCAACCGCAGATCGACATGCAGTCCAACGCGGTGATCGGCGCCGAAGCGCTGCTGCGTTGGCAGCAATATGACGGCAGCTATACCCTGCCGGCCGACGTTATCCCGCTCGCGGAAGAGCTGGGCGTGATCGTGCCCCTCGGCAACTGGGTGCTGGAAGAGTCTTGCCGTATCCTGGCGGACTGGCAGCAACGCGGCATTGAGCTGCCGCTGGCGGTCAACGTTTCCGGTATTCAGATGCAGGACGAGGCGTTCGTTCCGCATCTGAAAAATTTGTTGGCGCAGTATCGGATCGACCCGCGCAAGCTGCTGCTGGAGATCACCGAGACGGTACGCATCGACGATCTCGACCGCGCGCTGGCGCTGCTGCGTGAGCTGCACGATCTGGGACTGTCGATCGCGCTGGACGACTTCGGCATGGGTTACTCCAGCCTTGAATACCTGAACCGTTTGAAATCCCTGCCGATTGACTTGATTAAAATCGACCGCAGCTTCATTCAGGGGCTGCCGGCCGACGATGCAATGGTGCGCATCGTCAGTTCGATCTCCGAAGTACTGGCGTTGCCGGTGATGGCCGAAGGCGTGGAAAACGCCGAGCAGCGCGATTGGCTGCTGCAGCACGGCATTCGCAGCGGGCAAGGGTTCCTGTTCGCCCGGCCGCTGCCGCGCGAAGCGTTCGAAGCCGAGTTTTGCCGCGCGGCGCCATGAGCGCCGTCTACTTTTCCGGTACTTTTCCCCGTCCGAAAATCGCTACTCCCCACCTACCTCTTTTGCGTTAGTGCAAACAAAGGCTTACGCAATTTTCAGTTTTGCATCCAGACTGACGCGTTTCAGCTCTTAAATTCACATCAACTCCGCGGGGTGGGTGCAACAAATTATTTCCATGTTGTTAAGTGGGTGTTATTTTCCGCGCAAGCAATGAACAGGCTGGATTTTTAGACTGCTGCCTGGTGCGTGTCTTCCCCCCATAGGATGTTCATATGAAAACAACGATCTTTAAGAGCCTCTATTTTCAGGTGCTGACGGCGATCACGCTGGGTATCCTGCTTGGCCATTTCTATCCTGACCTCGGCGCCGAGATGAAACCTCTGGGCGATGGCTTCGTCAAACTGATCAAGATGATTATCGCCCCGGTGATCTTCTGCACCGTGGTGACCGGCATCGCCGGCATGGAAAGCATGAAGGCGGTGGGCCGCACCGGCGCCATCGCGCTGCTGTATTTTGAAATCGTCAGCACCATCGCGCTGATTATCGGCCTGGTGATCGTCAACCTGGTGCAACCGGGCGCCGGCATGAACGTCGATCCCGGCACGCTGGACGCCAAAGCGGTAGCGGTCTACGCCGAGCAGGCACAGCAGCAGGGCATCATTCCGTTCCTGCTGGATATCATTCCCGGCAGCGTGATCGGCGCGTTCGCCAGCGGCAACATTCTGCAGGTGCTGCTGTTCGCGGTGCTGTTCGGCTTCGCCCTGCATCGTCTGGGCGAGAAAGGGCAGCTGATTTTCAACGTGATCGACAGCTTCTCGCGGGTGATTTTCGGCATCATCAACATGATCATGCGCCTGGCGCCGCTGGGGGCCTTCGGCGCCATGGCGTTCACCATCGGTAAATACGGCGTCGGCACCCTGGTGCAACTCGGCCAGCTGATCGTGTGCTTCTACATTACCTGTATCCTGTTCGTGGTGGTGGTACTGGGCAGCATCGCCCGCGCCAACGGCTTCAGCATCTTCAAATTCGTCAACTACATCAAAGAAGAGCTGCTGATCGTGCTGGGGACCTCGTCGTCCGAGTCCGCGCTGCCGCGCATGCTGGATAAAATGGAGAAGCTGGGCTGCAAGAAGTCGGTGGTGGGCCTGGTGATCCCGACCGGGTACTCCTTTAACCTGGACGGCACGTCTATCTACCTGACCATGGCCGCGGTGTTTATCGCGCAGGCGACCAATGCCCACATGGACATCATGCATCAGGTTACCCTGCTGGTGGTGCTGTTGCTCTCCTCCAAAGGGGCGGCGGGCGTGACCGGCAGCGGCTTTATCGTGCTGGCCGCCACCATCTCCGCCGTCGGCCATCTGCCGTTGGCCGGTCTGGCGCTGATCCTCGGCATCGACCGCTTCATGTCGGAAGCCCGCGCGCTGACCAACCTGGTGGGCAACGGGGTGGCGACCGTGGTGGTGGCGAAGTGGTGCGATCAATTGGATGAGAAACAGCTGAAAGACACGCTGAACAATAAAAACGCCGGCGCGGACAAAACGCTGCCTTCCGCCTGATATTGGCGGCACCTCACCGGCCGCAGCCGCAGCCGGTGAGGTACAACTCCTGCCTCGTAACGATTTCTTGCATTAAAAACCCCGCTATCTATTATTTTTCACTCTAATGAGTGACATCCGCAAAGGCGCGCGGTCTAACACGATGGTACACTTTCTGCTTTCCGCCCCACTGTGAAACTCAGGGCGTATTTTTATGATTCCATTGAATGGAATACACGCATTTGCATAAGAAATTGGATAGTCATTAAGTAGGGGTTCACATGCAGGGCACCAGAATTCATCTTATAGTTGGTGGGCTGCTATTGGCTGCCGCCAGTAGCAGTGTGCAGGCTGAAGCACTACAACCCGATCCTGCCTGGCAGCAGGGGTCGCTGGCCAACGGGTTTTCATGGCAGATTCTCGATACGCCGCAGCGGCCAAGCGACCGCGTGGAGCTGCGGTTGATCGTCAATACCGGCTCCTTGGTGGAGTCTTCGCAGCAGACCGGCTTCGCCCATCTGCTGCCGCGGCTGGCGTTGGCGCGCAGCGAAAGCTTTACCGCGCCGCAGCTGCGCGCCCTGTGGCAACAGAGCGTGGATAACGAGCGGCCGCTGCCGCCGGCTATCATCTCGTATGATTTCACCATGTATAACCTCAGCCTGCCGAACAACCGGCCCGATCTGCTGAAGGAAGCGCTGGCCTGGCTGGCGGACACCACCGGCAAACTGGCGATCGACGAGCATACGGTGCACGCGGTGATGAATTCCAGCATCAATCCGGTCGGCACTTTCCCGCCCAATACCAAAGATGCCTGGTGGCGTTACCGCCTGAAAGGCTCGACGCTGCTGGCGCACGATCCGGCGCAGCCGGCGAAACGGCCGGTCAATCTCGAGCAGCTGAAGAAATTCTATCAACAGTGGTATACCCCGGACGCCATGACGCTGTTCGTGGTCGGTAAGGTGGACAGCCGCAGCCTGGGCGAACAGATCAACAAGGCGTTCTCGCCGCTGCAGGGCAAACGTGAAACCCCGGCCCCGATGCCGACGCTCACTCCGCTGCCGCAGCAGCCGGTAAGCCTGATCAGCGAGCAGGTGAAGCAGGATACGCTGTCTATCATGTGGGATTCGCCGTGGCATCCGATTCGCGATTCGCAGAGTCTGCTCCGCTACTGGCGTGGCGATCTTGCCCGCGAGGCGCTGTTCTGGCATCTACAGCAGACGCTGGAAAAAAGCGACCAGAAGAACCTGCATCTGGGCTTTGACTGCCGCGTGCAGTACCAGCGCGGGCAGTGCGCCATCCATCTGGATACGCCGAACAACAACCTGAACGGCAGCCTGGGCTTTATCGCCCGCGAGCTGGCCAACGTGCGTGACAACGGCCTGTCCAAAGAGGAATTCGATGCGCTGCTGGCGCAGAAAAACGATCAGCTGAGCAAGCTGTTCGCGACCTATGCCCGTACCGATACCGACGTGCTGATGAGCCAGCGCCTGCGTTCGCAGCAGAGCGGGGTGGTGGATATCGCGCCGGAGCTGTATCAGAAGCTGCGTCAGGAGTTCCTGTCCAGCCTGACGCTGGAGACGCTGAATCAGGCGCTGAAGCTGCAGCTTTCTCAGGAGGCGACGCTGGTGCTGATGCAGCCGAAGGGCGAGCCGGAAATGAGCATGAAGCAGCTGCAGGAAACCTATGACGGCATCATGATGCCGGCGCCGGCGGTGGTGACGGAAGAAGCCAAACCGGCCGACACCGCGGTGGCTGCGCCGGCGACGGACGCCGGCGCGCAGTAATGCACTGCAGGGGGCTCAGGCCCCCTCAGTTGCGGTACAGCACCTTGATGATGTGGTAACCGAACTGGGTTTTGACCGGGCCATAAGGTTTGAGCAGCGGGATGCTGAACACCGCTTTATCGAACGCCGGCACCATCGCGCCCTTGTTGAATTCGCCCAGCGAGCCGCCGTTGCGTTTTGACGGGCAGCTCGAGTATTTGCGCGCCAGCGTGTCGAAGCTGACGCCGCGCTTCAGCTTGGCCAGCAGCTCGTTGGCCAGCTTTTCATTGTCTACCAGAATGTGCAGGGCGCACGCCGTTTTTGCCATGGTAATGCCTTTGTCGATGCGAAAATTGCGCTGATTATACCCGCTAAATCTCATCGGCGCTTTCTGCTACAATTCCCTTCCACGTTTTACAGTCGAGCAAGCCAGCACCATGCGATTAAACCCCAGCCAACAACAAGCCGTCGAATTCGTTACCGGGCCCTGCCTGGTGTTGGCCGGTGCCGGTTCCGGCAAGACGCGCGTTATCACCAACAAGATAGCCCATCTGATCCACCACTGTGGCTACCAGGCGCGGCACATCGCCGCCGTGACCTTTACCAACAAGGCCGCACGCGAGATGAAAGAGCGCGTGTCGCAAACCCTGGGGCGTAAAGAGGCGCGCGGGCTGATGATTTCCACCTTCCATACCCTGGGGCTGGAGATCATCAAACGGGAATACGTGGCGTTGGGGATGAAGTCCAACTTCTCGCTGTTCGATGACCAGGATCAGCTGGCGCTGTTGAAAGAGCTGACCGAAAAGTGGCTGGAAAGCGACAAAACGCTGGTGGCGCAGCTGATCTCGACCATCTCCAACTGGAAAAACGACCTGATCGATCCCCAGCGGGCGGCGGAGCTGGCGCGCTCGGAGCGCGACAAGCTGTTCGCCCACTGCTACGGCCTGTACCACGCCCATATGCGGGCGTGCAACGTGCTGGACTTCGATGACCTGATCCTGTTGCCGACGCTATTGTTGCAACGCAACGAAGAGGTGCGCGAACGTTGGCAGCAGCGTATTCGCTATCTGCTGGTGGATGAGTACCAGGATACCAACACCAGCCAGTACGAGCTGGTTAAGCTGCTGGTGGGCAACCGCGCGCGCTTTACCGTGGTGGGTGACGACGACCAGTCGATCTACTCCTGGCGCGGCGCGCGGCCGCAGAACCTGGTGCTGCTGAAGGAAGATTTCCCGGCGCTGCAGGTGATCAAGCTGGAGCAAAACTACCGTTCCAGCGAGCGTATTCTGAAGGCGGCCAACATTCTGATCGCCAATAACCCGCACGTGTTTGAAAAACGGCTGTTTTCCGAGCTGGGGTATGGTGAAGAGCTGAAAGTGGTGACTGCCAACAACGAGGATCACGAAGCCGAGCGGGTGGTGGGGGAGCTGATCGCCCACCACTTCGTGAAAAAGACCAACTACGGCGACTATGCGATCCTGTACCGCGGCAACCACCAGTCGCGGGTGTTTGAAAAGATGCTGATGCAGAACCGCATCCCGTACAAGATTTCCGGCGGCACGTCGTTCTTCTCGCGCCCCGAGATCAAGGATCTGCTGGCCTACCTGCGCGTGCTGACCAACCCGGAGGACGACAGCGCCTTCCTGCGCATCGTCAATACCCCCAAGCGCGAGATCGGCCCGGCGACGCTGCAGAAGCTCGGCGAATGGGCCAACCAGCGCAACAAGAGTTTATTCCACGCCAGTTTCGATCTGGGGCTGAGCCAGCACTTGACCGGGCGCGGGCTGGAATCGTTGCAGCGCTTTACCCACTGGCTGGGCGGCATCGCCCAACAGGCGGAGCGTGAGCCGGTGGCGGCGGTGCGCGATCTGATCCGCGGCGTGGATTATGAAAGCTGGCTGTTTGAAACCTCGACCAGCCCGAAGGCCGCCGAAATGCGGATGAAGAACGTCAACACGCTGTTCGGCTGGATGACCGAGATGCTGGAAGGCAACGATCTGGACGAGCCGATGACGCTGACCCAGGTGGTGACGCGCTTCACCCTGCGCGACATGATGGAGCGCGGTGAAAGCGAAGAAGAGCTGGATCAGGTACAGCTGATGACGCTGCACGCTTCCAAAGGGCTGGAGTTCCCCTACGTATTCCTGGTGGGCATGGAAGAGGGCCTGCTACCGCACCAGAGCAGCATCGATGAAGACAATGTAGATGAAGAGCGGCGTCTGGCCTATGTGGGGATCACCCGCGCGCAAAAAGAGCTGATCTTCACCCTGTGCCGCGAGCGCCGTCAGTACGGCGAACTGGTGCGGCCGGAGCCGAGCCGCTTCCTGCTGGAACTGCCGCAGGACGATTTGGCGTGGGAAACCGAGCGCAAAGTGGTGAGCCCGCAGGAGCGGATGCAGAAGGGGCAAAGCCATCTGGCCAATATCCGCGCCCAGCTGGCCAAGGCCAAAGGCGGGAATTAAAAAGACAGGGCTAGATTACTGACAAAGGAGGAAAAAACGTGGTTTTTCCTCCTTTGAGGTTATCAGCCGAAAATCAATGAATTGATTTTCCTTATTTTTTATATGCTGTCTTCTGTAAACCTGGCAATGTCATCAGGTTTGCCATTAACCTTCAGGCGCTCATCGCGCCCTGGTCATTTCAACGCTGTTCTTCCAACCGCAGCGTCCAATGGACGTAGCTCTGCCAGTGGCTTTCCTGCTCCAGCGCCTCGGCGCGCAGCGGATGCTGTTCCAGCCAACCCGGCGGCAAGATCACCGTCAGTTCGTCGTCCTGATTGGCGCGTAACCGCACCGCCGGCAGCGTGTCATCGCGGCGGCGGCTGGCGAAGATGATCGCCAGGCGCAAAATGCGGCACAGACGCTGCGCAGTGCGCGGCGGCAGGGCGTTTTGCTGGTTCAACAGCGACAGGTCGAGGGTGTTGCTCTGGTTTTGCAGCAGGGTGGCCAGCAGTTTTTTCTGCGCCGGGGTAAAGCCGGGTAAGTCCAGGTGGCGGATCAGGTAAGCGGCGTGTTGCGGCGCCTGCTTGAAATCGACGCTGAGGCCGAGTTCGTGGATCAGGCTGGCGCTGTGCAACAGCTCGCGACATCGCGCATCCAGCTGCCACTCGTTGGCGACCTGCTGCGAGAAGTTGGCGGCGAGTTGGCTGACGCGTTCGGCCTGCTCGGTGTCGATCAGGTAGCGACGCTGCAGGTTGCGGATGGTGCGGATGCGAATATCCTGCTCCACCGGCAGATGCAGCATGCCGTAAACCAGGCCTTCACGCAGGGCCCCGCCGGCCAGCATCATGCTCTCGATGCCCAGCTCCTGGAAGATGGCCAACAGAATGGACAGGCCGCTCGGGAACACCAGCGCGCGCTCCAACGTCAACCCTTCGATCTCCAGCTCTTCCAGCTTGCCGCACTGAATGGCGCGCTGTTTCAGCTGGCGCAGCTTGGGCAGGGTGATGCGTTCATCCATGCCTTGCGCCACCATGATCTCCTGCAGCGCCTGCACGGTGCCGGAAGCGCCGACGCAGATCTGCCAACCTTGCTGGCGCAGCTGCGGTGCGATCGGCCGCACCATTTCGCGCGCGGCCTGTTCGGCGCGCTCGAAGTTTTCTTGCCCAAGGTTGCGATCGCTGAAGTAGCGCTCCAGCCAGGTGACGCAGCCCATCGACAGGCTATACAGCTGCGATGCCTGTGCGCCGGTGCCGGTGACCAGTTCGGTGCTGCCGCCGCCGATGTCGACGACCAGCCGCCGATCCGGCCCGCCGGTGGTGTGCGCAACGCCGTGATAAATCAGCCGCGCTTCTTCTTCGCCGCTGATCACCTGCACCGGGCAGCCGAGGATTTGCTCGGCGACCTGCAGAAACTCATCGGCGTTGGACGCCAGGCGCAGCGTGGCGGTGGCGACGACGCGGATCTGCTCGCGCGGAATGTCCTGCAGGCGTTCGGAGAACAGCCTCAGGCACTGCCAGCCGCGTTGCATGGCCTCATGCGACAGGTGATTGTTCTGATCCAGCCCGGCCGCCAGGCGCACCTTGCGCTTGATCCGCGCCAGAGTCTGAATGCTGCCGGCCACCTCGCGCACCACCAACATGTGGAAGCTGTTGGAGCCGAGATCGATGGCAGCATAAAGCGTGCTGGAACTGAGCATGGCGATCAGCTCGAACGTTTACGGTTGCTGCGCGGCGCGCCGCCGCGACGAGGCGCGGAGTTGCGACGTGGGCCGTTGCCGCCGCGCGGACGCGACAGGCGCTTCGGCGCCGGCAAATCGGTCAGCAGCGCATCGCTGTTGTACTTGCTCACCGGAATGCTGTGGTCGATATAGGTCTCGATCGCCGGCAGGTTGAGCGCGTACTCTTCACACGCCAGGCTGATGGAGTGGCCGCTGGCGCCTGCGCGGCCGGTACGGCCGATGCGGTGCACGTAGTCTTCGCAGTCGTCAGGCAGATCGTAGTTGAAAACGTGCGTGACGGAAGGGATGTGCAGACCGCGCGCGGCGACGTCGGTGGCGACCAGGATATCGAGGTTGCCTTTGGTGAAGTCGTCGAGGATACGCAGGCGTTTTTTCTGCGCCACGTCACCGGTCAGCAGGCCGACGCGGTGACCGTCGGCGGCCAGATGGCCCCAGATGTCTTCGCAGCGGTGCTTGGTGTTGGCGAAGATGATGGCGCGATCCGGCCACTCTTCTTCAATCAGCGTCTGCAGCAGGCGCATTTTTTCTTCGTTGGACGGGTAGAACAGCTCTTCTTTAATGCGGTGGCCGGTTTTCTGTTCCGGTTCCACTTCAACATATTCGGCGTTGTTCATCTGCTCGAAGGCCAGTTCGCGTACGCGATAGGACAGGGTGGCGGAGAACAGCATGTTCAGGCGTTGATCGGCCGTAGGCATACGGCGGAACAGCCAACGGATGTCTTTGATAAAGCCGAGATCGTACATGCGATCGGCTTCATCCAGCACGACGACCTGCATCGCGCCGAGATCGACATAGTTCTGTTTGGTGTAATCGATTAAACGGCCGGTGGTGCCAATCAGAATGTCCACGCCGCTTTCCAGCACTTTCAGCTGTTTGTCGTAGCCGTCGCCGCCGTAGGCCAGGCCCAGTTTCAGGCCGGTGCTCTGGGAGAGCGCTTCTGCATCGGAGTGGATTTGCACCGCCAGTTCACGCGTAGGCGCCATGATCAAGGCGCGCGGCTGATTGGTCTGGCGATCCTGTTTCGCCGGGTGAGTCAGCAAATAGTGAAAAGTAGACGCCAAAAACGCCAGCGTCTTTCCGGTACCGGTTTGCGCCTGACCTGCAACGTCACGCCCGGAGAGCGTGAGCGGCAATGCTAACGCCTGGATGGGCGTGCAATTGTGAAACCCTTTTTTCTCAAGGGCTTCAAGGACTAACGGGTGCAGGGCGAAGTCGGAAAACTTCTGTTCGGTCAAGTGTGTTTTGCTCATAGTGTGGTAGAATATCAGCTAACTATTGCTTTACGAAAGCACATCCGTTGAAATAAACGCGGTGCAATAAAATCACCTTGAGTTGGTTAATGCTACACCAACAAGGTAGACATAATCCTGTGGAGTAGAACATGAGCGATAAAATTATTCACCTGACTGACAGCAGCTTCGAAGCCGATGTGCTGAAAGCGGAAGGGCCGATCCTGGTCGATTTCTGGGCTGAATGGTGTGGGCCGTGCAAGATGATTGCTCCGATTCTGGATGAGATTGCCGAAGAGTTCGAAGGCAAACTGACCATCACCAAGCTGAATATCGATCAGAACCCGGCTACCGCGCCTAAGTACGGTATCCGTGGTATCCCTACGCTGTTGCTGTTCAAGAACGGTGAAGTGGCCGCGACCAAGGTTGGCGCGTTGTCCAAAGGTCAGCTCAAAGATTTCCTGAACGCGAATCTGTAATCGGGCGGGAAGCCCAGTATCAGGCGCCTGGCGGTGATGTTCAATTCACCGCTAGACGCCTGCCAAGAAGCGTGTTAAGTTTAACCACACTGCATATAGAACTTGCCCGAAGTTTTAAATCTAAAGAGTTTGAATCTAAAGCTATACTCTGTGTCGAACCACTGGCGTTGAAAGTAAACTGAACTCAGCCCGTGTTTTGGCAATCAAACGGTTTTGCAAAAATCATTTTTAAGGTACCTTCGATCTTCAACCGTCAATGCGTGCGCCCGATGTAAGCCATTTCTTACCGCGACGGCTCTGCGCCCGGTGATCGAACGTCCAGTAAACAGGCACGCATCTCGCTGCCATACCATTCACGATACAAGTTCGAGACATACCCCGAGTTTAAGAACCCACCACTATGAATCTTACCGAATTAAAGAATACGCCGGTTTCTGAGCTGATTACTCTCGGCGAAAATATGGGGCTGGAAAACCTTGCCCGCATGCGCAAGCAGGACATTATCTTCTCCATTCTGAAGCAACATGCGAAAAGCGGAGAAGATATCTTCGGCGACGGCGTGCTCGAGATATTGCAGGATGGATTCGGTTTCCTCCGCTCTGGAGACAGTTCCTACCTCGCCGGTCCCGACGACATCTATGTATCCCCTAGCCAAATCCGCCGCTTCAACCTCCGCACAGGTGACACCATTTCCGGTAAGATTCGTCCGCCAAAAGAAGGCGAGCGCTATTTTGCCCTGTTGAAAGTCAACGAGGTCAACTACGACAAGCCGGAAAACGCCCGCAGCAAGATCCTGTTCGAGAACTTGACCCCGCTGCACGCCAATTCCCGTCTGCGGATGGAGCGCGGCAACGGTTCGACCGAAGACCTGACGGCGCGCGTACTGGATCTGGCGGCGCCGATTGGCCGCGGCCAGCGTGGCCTGATCGTGGCACCGCCGAAAGCCGGTAAAACCATGCTGCTGCAGAACATTGCGCAGAGCATCGCCTACAATCACCCTGACTGCGTGCTGATGGTGCTGCTGATCGACGAACGTCCGGAAGAAGTGACCGAGATGCAGCGTCTGGTGAAAGGCGAAGTGATCGCATCGACCTTCGACGAACCGGCTTCGCGTCACGTGCAAGTGGCCGAAATGGTGATCGAGAAGGCCAAGCGCCTGGTTGAACACAAAAAAGACGTGATCATTCTGCTCGACTCCATCACTCGTCTGGCGCGTGCCTACAACACCGTGGTACCGGCCTCAGGCAAGGTGCTGACCGGTGGTGTGGATGCCAACGCCCTGCATCGTCCGAAGCGTTTCTTCGGTGCGGCACGTAACGTGGAAGAGGGCGGCAGCCTGACCATCATCGCGACCGCGCTGGTTGATACCGGTTCGAAGATGGACGAAGTGATCTACGAAGAATTTAAAGGTACCGGCAACATGGAATTGCATCTGGCGCGTAAAATCGCCGAGAAACGCGTATTCCCTGCGATCGATTACAACCGCTCCGGTACCCGTAAAGAAGAGCTGCTCACCACCTCCGAAGAGCTGCAAAAAATGTGGATCCTGCGCAAAATCATCCATCCGATGGGTGAGATTGACGCGATGGAGTTCCTCATTAATAAGTTGGCGATGACTAAAACCAACGATGAATTCTTTGATATGATGAAACGCTCATAATTCGTTAAAAAATTCGCTGAACGCCACGCCTAGTCGTGGCGTTTTTCGCTTTTGGCGGATACGATAAGTAGCAGTAATGGAAAAGTAAGTTGTTTCCTCGACTTATTGAGAATTCATCTTGTTTGTCGGTCGGTTTCTCGCCGGTCGGCTTTGCTGCTGTCGTTTTGTCAGCCGAAGCGAAGAAAATAGGCATGAATCACCGTTGTCATAGGAAATGACCGAAAGGTGGCGGGGGCCGATGGCACAAGCTATTGCCCGTGGTAAGCTGCCTTATCTTCTACAGAGATCTGTTAACTGTGAACTTACTCACTATGAGTACTGAAATTCTATTTGTTTTCCTGTTTTCTTTGGCTTTTCTCTTTGTTGCCCGCAAGGCGGCAAAACGTATTGGTCTGGTAGATAAACCCAATTATCGCAAACGCCATCAGGGGCTGATTCCGCTGGTCGGCGGTATTTCCGTTTATGCCGGGCTGTGCTTCGCGTTTTGGATTTCTGAACAACCTATCGCGCACGCCAAGCTTTATCTTACCTGCGCCGGCATTCTGGTGTTTGTGGGCGCGCTCGACGATCGTTTCGACATCAGCGTTAAAATCCGCGCCCTGGTGCAGGCGTTGGTCGGCATCGCCATGATGGTGTTCGCGGGCCTCTATCTGCGCAGCTTCGGCCATGTGCTGGGCGACTGGGAGATGCTGCTGGGGCCGTTCGGCTATCTGGTGACGCTGTTCGCGGTATGGGCGGCGATCAACGCCTTCAACATGGTCGACGGCATCGATGGCCTGCTGGGGGGCTTGTCGTGCGTCTCCTTCGGCGCGCTGGGCCTGTTGCTGTACCTGAGCGGCCATCATGAGCTGGCGTTCTGGTGCTTTGCGATGATTGCCACCATCGTTCCCTATATTTTGCTCAACCTCGGCATCCTTGGCCGCCGTTATAAGGTGTTCATGGGGGACGCCGGCAGTACCCTGATCGGCTTTACCGCCATTTGGCTGCTGCTGCAAAGCTCGCAGGGAAAGGCACACTCGATTAACCCGGTGACCGCGCTGTGGATCATCGCTATTCCGCTGATGGACATGATAGCAATCATGTATCGTCGTTTACGCAAGGGGATGAGCCCCTTCTCTCCCGATCGTCAACATATTCACCACCTGATCATGCGCGCCGGCTTTACGCCGCGGCAGGCTTTCGTGTTGATCACCCTGGCGGCCGCATTGCTGGCGGCGGTTGGCGTGATCGGCGAACGCCTGACTTTTATCCCAGAGTGGGTTATGTTGGCATTATTCTTGCTTGCTTTCTTCCTGTACGGTTACTGCATCAAGCGCGCCTGGCGGGTTGCGCGGTACATTAAGCGCATCAAGCGTCGCCTGCGGCGTTCGAGCGATAACAAGCAAGTATCTTAACCAGAGGCTTTTTGGCTGTGATGAATCCAGAAACAACGTCTGACAAGCATACCCCGGCGGTGGATAACGAACTCGATATCCGCGGCCTGTGCTGCACCCTGTGGCGCGGCAAACCGTGGATTATCGGCATTGCGGTGCTGTTCGCGGCGGTCGCGCTGATCGTCTCTTATCTGGTTAAGCAAGAGTGGAGCGCGACCGCCATCACCGACAGACCGACGGTGAATGCGCTGGGCGGTTACTACTCGCAGCAGCAGTTCCTGCGTAATCTGGACGTGCGCACGCTGCCGGCGACGGCCGGCGATCAGCCGAGCATCGCGGATGAAGCGTACAATGAGTTCATCATGCAGCTGGCGGCTTACGATACGCGTCGCGATTTCTGGCTGCAGAGCGATTACTACAAGCAGCGTCAGGAAGGGGATGCCCGCGCCGATGCGGCGTTGCTCGACGAACTGATCAACAACATCCTGTTCACGCCGCGCGACGACAAGAAAGTGCCGAACGACGGCGTGAAGCTGACGGCGGAAACCGCCGCCGACGCCAACCGCCTGCTGCGTCAATACGTGGCCTTCGCCAGCCACCGCGCAGCCCTGCACCTGAACGAAGAGATCCAGGGGGCGTGGGCCGCCCGCACCACCTCGATGAAGGCGCAGGTCAAACGTCAGGAAGCGGTGGCGGAGTCGGTTTACAAGCGTGAGCTGAACACCACGCAGCAGGCGCTGAAAATCGCCGAGAGCCAGGGGATAAGCCGCACGCAAACTGACACCCCGGCCGAGCAACTGCCGGATTCGGATCTGTTCCTGCTGGGCCGGCCAATGCTGCAGGCGCGTCTGGAAGGCCTGCAGGCTTCCGGCCCGACCTATGACCTGGATTACGATCAGAACCGCGCGATGCTGGCGACGCTGAACGTTGGCCCAACGTTGGATGAGAAGTTCCAGACCTATCGCTATTTGCGTACGCCGGAAGAGCCGGTAAAACGCGACAGCCCACGCCGGGTCTTCTGGCTGATTCTGTGGGGTGCGATGGGCGCTTTGGTTGGCGCGGGTGTTGCCTTGGCGCGTCGGCCGCGTAGTTAAAAATAATATAATAATCTGATGCAGGGCGCGTGAGCGCCCCATTCGCAGGCGGGGCCTGCGATTAACCGACCAAAAGAGATTCGCTGTGAAAGTGTTGACTGTTTTCGGCACCAGGCCGGAAGCCATTAAAATGGCGCCGCTGGTACATGCACTGGCCCAGGATGAGGCCTTTGACGCAAGAGTCTGCGTAACGGCACAGCATCGTGAGATGTTGGATCAGGTATTGCGGTTGTTTGAGATTACGCCGGATTACGACCTGAACATCATGAAACCCGGTCAGGGGCTGACGGAAATCACCTGCCGCATCCTGGAAGGGCTGAAAGGGGTGCTGGAAGACTTCAAACCGGACGTGGTGCTGGTGCATGGCGATACCACCACCACGCTGGCGACCAGTCTGGCGGCGTTCTATCAACGCATCCCCGTCGGGCATGTCGAAGCCGGGCTGCGCACCGGCAATCTGTATTCTCCCTGGCCGGAAGAGGCCAACCGCAAACTGACCGGCCATCTGGCGATGTACCATTTTGCGCCAACCGAAAACTCGCGCCAAAATCTGCTGCGTGAGCTGCTGCCGGACAACCGTATTTTCGTGACCGGCAATACGGTGATTGATGCGTTGTTCTGGGTGCGCGACCGTGTGATGAGCGATGCCGCGCTGCAGGCTGGCCTGGCGCAGCGTTACCCGTTCCTCGACGCCGACAAGAAACTGATTCTGGTCACCGGCCATCGCCGCGAAAGTTTTGGCGGCGGCTTTGAGCGAATTTGCAGCGCGCTGGCGGAGATTGCCCGCAACCACCCGGAAGTGCAGGTAGTGTATCCGGTGCATCTCAATCCGAACGTCAGTGAGCCGGTGAATCGCATCTTGAAAGGCATCGACAACGTCATGCTGATCGAGCCGCAGGATTATCTGCCGTTTGTCTATTTGATGACTCAGGCCTATATGATCCTGACCGATTCCGGCGGTATTCAGGAAGAGGCGCCATCGTTAGGCAAACCGGTGCTGGTGATGCGCGACACCACCGAACGCCCGGAAGCGATAGATGCGGGCACGGTACGCCTGGTCGGTACCGATGTAGCCAAAATTGTTGAAGCGGTGACCCGGCTGTTGACGGACGAAAGCGAATATCACGCGATGAGTCGGGCGCACAACCCATACGGTGACGGGCATGCCTGCCAGCGTATCCTCGAAGCTTTAAAGAATCATCAGGTGACACTATGAGTTTTGACACTATTTCGGTTATCGGCCTGGGTTATATCGGCTTGCCAACGGCGGCGGCGTTCGCTTCCCGCAAGAAAAAAGTGGTGGGTGTAGATGTTAACCAACATGCAGTAGATACCATTAACCGCGGTGCGATCCACATCGTCGAGCCGGATCTGGACAAAGTGGTCAAGGACGCCGTCGACGGTGGTTTCCTGCAGGCGGTGACCAAACCGCTGGCGGCCGATGCGTTCCTGATCGCGGTGCCTACGCCGTTCAAGGGCGATCACGAGCCGGATCTGGCCTATGTCGAAGCGGCGGCGAAATCGCTGGCGCCGGTGCTGAAAAAGGGCGATCTGGTGATCCTTGAGTCCACCTCGCCGGTGGGTGCCACCGAACAGATGGCGGAATGGCTGGCGCAGGCGCGCAGCGATCTCAGCTTCCCGCAACAAGCGGGCGAAGCGGCGGACGTTAATATCGCCTACTGCCCGGAGCGCGTGCTGCCGGGGCAGGTCATGGTGGAACTGATTCAAAACGACCGCGTGATCGGTGGCATGACGCCGAAGTGCTCGGAACGTGCCAGCGCGCTGTACAAGATTTTCCTCGAGGGCGAATGCGTGATCACCAACTCGCGCACTGCCGAGATGTGCAAGCTGACGGAAAACAGCTTCCGCGACGTGAATATCGCCTTTGCCAATGAATTGTCGTTGATCTGCGCCGAACAGGGGATCAACGTCTGGGAACTGATCCGCCTGGCGAACCGCCATCCGCGGGTGAATATTCTGCAGCCGGGGCCGGGCGTCGGCGGTCACTGCATCGCCGTCGATCCGTGGTTTATCGTGGCGCAGAACCCGCAGCAGGCGCGCCTGATCCACACCGCTCGCCTGGTGAACGATGGTAAACCGCTGTGGGTGGTCGACCGTGTGAAAGCGGCGGTGGCCGATTGCCTGGCCGCCACCGACAAGCGCGCGTCCGAGGTCAAAATTGCCTGCTTCGGCCTGGCCTTCAAGCCGAATATCGACGATCTGCGTGAAAGCCCGGCGGTCGAGGTCGCACATCTGATTGCCGAATGGCACGTCGGCGAAACGCTGGCGGTGGAACCGAACGTCGAACAGCTGCCGAAGTCGCTGGCGGGCCATGTGACGTTGACGCCAATCGCTGAGGCGTTGCAGCAGGCCGATGTGATCGTGATGTTGGTCGATCACCAGCAGTTCAAGGCCATCCGGCCGGAAGATGTAAAACAAACATGGGTTGTTGATACCAAAGGAGTATGGCGTTGAAACGTATTTTAGTTACCGGTGGTGCCGGTTTCATTGGCTCCGCAGTCGTGCGGCACATCATTGAGGCCACCGGCGATAGCGTGGTGGTGGTGGATAAGCTGACCTATGCCGGTAACCTCGAGTCTTTGGCGGTGGTGGCTGATAGCGAGCGCTATGCTTTCGAGCAGGTCGACATCTGCGATCGCGCCGAGCTGGATCGGGTATTTGCCCAGTATCAGCCGGACGTGGTGATGCACCTGGCGGCGGAAAGCCACGTCGATCGCTCTATCGACGGCCCGGCGGCCTTTATCGAGACCAACGTGGTTGGCACTTACACTATGCTGGAAGCGGCGCGCCATTACTGGCAGCCGTTGGCGGCGGAGAAGAAGCAGTCTTTCCGTTTCCATCATATCTCCACCGATGAAGTGTACGGTGACCTGCACGGTACCGACGATCTGTTTACCGAAACCACGCCGTATGCGCCGAGCAGTCCGTATTCCGCCTCCAAGGCGTCGAGCGATCATCTGGTGCGTGCCTGGTTGCGCACCTACGGTTTGCCGACTCTCGTGACCAACTGTTCGAATAACTATGGCCCTTATCACTTCCCGGAGAAGCTGATCCCGCTGGTGATCCTGAATGCGGTGGCCGGCAAACCGCTGCCGGTTTACGGCAACGGCGCGCAGGTGCGTGACTGGCTGTATGTCGAAGATCACGCGCGCGCGCTGTATCAGGTCGTGACCGAAGGTGTGGTGGGCGAAACTTACAATATCGGTGGCCATAACGAGCGCAAGAATATCGAAGTGGTGCAGACCATTTGCGATCTGCTGGAAGAACTGGCACCGAACAAGCCGCAGGGCGTGGCGAACTACCGCGATCTGATCACTTACGTGAAAGATCGCCCGGGCCACGATATGCGTTATGCCATCGACGCCGGCAAAATCGATCGTGAGTTGGGCTGGCGGCCGCAGGAAACCTTCGAAAGCGGCATTCGCAAGACGGTGGCCTGGTATCTGGCTAACGAAACCTGGTGGCGCCGGGTGCAAGACGGTTCTTATGCCGGTGAGCGTTTGGGGCTGTCAGATTAATTTAACGCCGCGCCGCTTTGCGCCGGCGCGGTGGGTTTTGGAGTAAGTATGAAAGGTATTATTCTGGCTGGCGGTTCCGGTACGCGTCTGCATCCGATTACTCGTGGCGTGTCCAAGCAACTGCTGCCGATTTATGACAAGCCGATGATCTATTACCCGATGTCGGTACTGATGTTGGCGGGGATCCGTGACATTTTGATCATCTCGACCCCGGAAGATCTGCCGTCCTTCGAGCGTTTGTTGGGTAACGGCGAACAGTTCGGCGTCAATCTCAGCTACGCTGCGCAGCCTAAGCCGGAAGGTCTGGCGCAGGCGTTTCTGATCGGCGAGGAGTTTATCAACGGCGATTCTTGCTGCCTGGTGTTGGGAGATAACATCTTCTTCGGCCAATCTTTCAGCCCGAAATTAAAAACCGTCGCGGCTCGCACCGAAGGTGCCACCGTGTTCGGTTATCAGGTGATGGATCCTGAACGCTTTGGCGTCGTGGAGTTTGACGAAAATTTCCGCGCGCTGTCGATCGAAGAAAAGCCGAAGAAACCGAAATCCGATTGGGCGGTGACCGGCCTGTACTTCTACGATAGCCAGGTGGTGGAGTTTGCCAAGCAGGTGAAGCCTTCCGAACGCGGCGAGCTGGAAATCACCAGCATCAACCAGATGTATCTGGAGCGCGGTGAACTGACCGTCGAGCTGTTGGGGCGTGGTTTCGCCTGGCTGGACACCGGGACTCACGACAGCCTGCTGGAAGCCAGCAGCTTCGTGCAGACGGTAGAAAAGCGCCAGGGCTTTAAAATCGCCTGTCTGGAAGAGATCGCCTGGCGTAACGGCTGGCTGGATGACAAGGGGCTGAAACGCGCCGCCACCTCATTGTCCAAAACGGGCTACGGCAAGTATTTGTTGGACCTGCTGCATGTGCGTCCACGCCACTATTGAGCCTTTGGCGTGGGAAAGCGAGTTTTTCGCGCTAGACAGCGCGAAACTCGGCTTCTCCTCCTCGGCCCCGGCGCTTGCCGAAGCCGACTTGGCGGCTTATGCCCTGGTGCAGGCAAAAATTCCCGCGCAGCAACTGGCATTGGCGGATAGTCTCGCCGGCTTGGGATTTCGTCTGGTTGGGGGTGAGGTCGATCTGGTCCTGGCTCTTGAGCGTGAACGAGCGGCGGAACCCGGCGACGGAGCCGAGACTTCCCGTCTGGCAACCGAGTCCGATATCCCGGCATTGCGTGCCGCGGCGGCTCAGGCGTTCACCGTCAGCCGCTTTCGCGCACCTTGGTATCAACCTGATGACAGCGGCCGGTTTTATGCTTTGTGGATTGAAAAGGCCGTTTTAGGCACGTTCGATCATCAGTGCCTGTTGGCTCTGGACAACCAGGGGCAACCCGAAGGCTTTGTCAGCCTGCGTGACATTGGCGGCCAGGAAATGCGTATCGGCCTGCTGGCGGCTTTCCCCGGCGTATCCGGCCGGGGCATTGGCACTCGGCTGATGACGGCGGCGATCGCCGAATGTCGACGTCAAGGTATGCAGCGCCTGCGGGTCGCGACCCAGATAAGCAATATCGCCGCATTACGACTCTATCAACGACAGGGTGCCGTGATTGAAAGCACCGCGTACTGGTTATACAGAGGTAGACATGATTCCATTTAACGCTCCACCGGTTGTTGGCACTGAACTGGAATATATGCAGGCTGCTATGGGCAGCGGCAAGCTATGCGGCGACGGCGGCTTTACCCGCCGCTGCCAGCAGTGGATGGAACAGCGTTTCGGCAGCGCGAAAGTGTTGCTGACGCCTTCCTGCACCGCGTCGTTGGAAATGGCCGCCATCCTGCTGGATATTCAGCCGGGTGACGAAGTGATCATGCCGAGTTTTACCTTCGTTTCTACCGCCAATGCCTTTGTGTTGCGCGGGGCTAAAGTGGTGTTCGTCGACCTGCGTCCGGATACCATGAACATCGATGAAACCAAAATCGAAGCGGCGATCACCGATAAAACCCGCGCGATCGTGCCGGTGCACTACGCCGGCGTCGCCTGCGAGATGGATACCATCATGGCGCTGGCGAAGAAATATAACCTGTTCGTGGTGGAGGACGCCGCGCAGGGCGTGATGTCGACCTACAAAGGCAAGGCATTGGGCACCATCGGCCACATCGGCTGTTTCAGCTTCCATGAAACCAAAAACTATACCGCCGGCGGCGAAGGTGGTGCGACGCTGGTGAACGATCCGGCTCTGGTCGATCGGGCGGAAGTCATCCGCGAGAAAGGCACCAACCGCAGCCAGTTCTTCCGTGGTCAGGTCGACAAATATACCTGGCGCGACATCGGCTCCAGCTATCTGATGTCTGACCTGCAGGCCGCCTACCTGTGGGGCCAGCTGGAAGTGGCGGAACGCATCAACCAGCGCCGCCTGACGCTGTGGCAGAAGTACTACGACAGTTTCCTGCCGTTGGCGAAGGTCGGCCGCATCGAGCTGCCGAGCATACCGGCAGATTGTAGGCACAATGCGCACATGTTCTATATCAAGCTGCGGGATATCGACGATCGCACGGCCTTTATCGACTACCTGAAGGAAGCCGAGATCATGGCGGTGTTCCACTATATCCCGCTGCATGACTGCCCGGCCGGCGAACGTTTTGGTCGCTTTGCCGGCGAAGACCGTTACACCTCGCAGGAAAGCGCGCGCCTGGTGCGCTTACCGCTGTTCTACAATATGTCCGATGTCAATCAGCGTACGGTAATCAATACCATCCTGAGCTTCTTTGCCTGATATGTCGCTGGCAAAAGCATCGATATGGACTGCCGGCTCCACGCTGATCAAAATCGGCGTGGGGTTGTTGGTGGTGAAGCTGCTGGCGGTGGCGTTTGGCCCCAGCGGGGTGGGGCAGGCGGGTAACTTCCGCCAGTTGATTACCGTGCTGGGCGTGCTGTCCGGCGCGGGTATTTTTAACGGCATCACCAAATACGTGGCGGAGTACCACCAGGATCCGCAGCGTCTGCGTCTGGCGGTAGGCACTGCGTCGAGCATCGTGCTGGGTTTTTCGACCTTGCTGGCGCTGGTGTTTCTGTTCGCCGCCGAACCGATCAGCATCGGGCTGTTCGGGCATGCCGATTACGTCGATGTGGTGCGCGCCGTCGCCTTCATTCAGATGGGGATCGCCTACGCCAACCTGTTCATGGCGGTGCTGAAAGGCTATCGCGATGCGATGGGCAATGCGCTGGCGGTGATCGGCGGCAGCCTGATTGGCGTGGTGGCTTATTACCTGTGCTTTAAGCTGGGTGGCTATGAAGGCGCGCTGGCGGGGCTGGCGCTGGTGCCGGCGTTGGTGGTATTGCCTGCCGGGCTGATGCTGTGGCGGCGCAAAACGCTGCCGCTGCGCTATCTGGCGCCGCGTTGGGACAAACTCGTGGCCGGTAACCTAGGCAAATTCACCCTCATGGCGTTGATCACGTCGGTGACGCTGCCGGTGGCCTACGTGATGATGCGTAACCTGTTGGCCGCCCATTACGGCTGGGATGAGGTGGGGATTTGGCAGGGCGTCAGCAGCATTTCCGATGCCTATCTGCAGTTTATCACCGCTTCGTTTACCGTCTATTTGCTGCCGACGCTGTCGCGGCTGACGGACAAGGGCGCCATCTCACGGGAGATCGTGCGTTCGCTTAAATTCGTGCTGCCGGCGGTAGCGGCGGCGAGCTTTACGGTTTGGGTGCTGCGCGATTTCGCTATTTGGCTGCTGTTCTCGGACAAGTTTGTCGCCATGCGCGATCTGTTTGCCTGGCAGCTGGTGGGCGACGTGCTGAAAGTCGGGGCCTATGTGTTCGGCTATCTGGTGATCGCCAAAGCGTCGCTGCGCTTCTATATCCTGACGGAAGTCAGCCAGTTTCTGCTGCTGACGCTGTTCTCGCACTGGCTGATCCCGCTGCACGGCGCGTTGGGGGCGGCTCAGGCCTATATGGCAACCTACATCGTGTATTTCGCGCTCTGTAGCTGCGTGTTCCTTATTTATCGTAGACGAGTATGACCATACTGATTCACGTTCTGGGATCCGATATCCCGCATCATAACCAGACGGTGCTGCGCTTCTTCAACGACGTGCTGGCGCCGCGTTTGCCGGCTGAGCAGACGCGGCATTTTATGGTGGCGGCCAAGGATGTGGCGGCACTGGGTGATTTCCCCGCCCTGAACATTGAGCCCTACGCAGACAAGAAAAGCCTGGCGGCGGCGGTCATCGCCCGTGCCCAGGCCGATCGCGATGCGCGCTTCTTCCTGCACGGCCAGTTCAATCCGGGGCTGTGGTTGGCGCTGCTGAGCGGCAAGATCAAGGCGCGTCAGGTCAGTTGGCATATTTGGGGCGCCGATCTGTATGAAGACGCCACCAGCTGGAAATTCCGGCTGTTCTATCTGCTGCGCCGCATTGCGCAGGGGCGAGTAGGGAACGTGTTTGCTACTCGCGGCGACGTGATTCACTACCAGCAGCGCCATGCGCGGGTGCCGGCCTCGCTGCTGTACTTCCCGACCCGCATGGATCCGGCGCTGACCGACGTTCACGTCGAGAAAAACCTGGCCGGGCCGATGACGATTCTGGTGGGCAACTCCGGCGATCGCAGCAATCGGCATATCGAAGCGCTGCAGGCGATTCATCAGCAGTTCGGCGCCGACGTGCGCGTGATCCTGCCGATGGGTTATCCGGCCAACAACGATGCCTACATCGAGCAGGTGCGCGCCGCCGGGTTGCCGCTGTTCGGCGAGAAAAACCTGCAGCTGCTCACGCAGCAGGTGGCGTTTGAGGACTACCTCAATATTTTACGCGCCTGCGATCTGGGCTATTTCATTTTCAATCGCCAGCAGGGGATTGGCACCCTGTGCCTGCTGATTCAGTTCGGCGTGCCTTTCGTGCTCAGCCGGCAAAACCCGTTCTGGCAGGATTTGGCGGAACAGCACCTGCCGGTGCTGTTCTACGGCGATTCGCTGGACGAGGCGGTGGTGCGCGAAGCGCAGCGTCAGCTGGCGGCGGTGGATAAACAGGCGATCACCTTCTTCAATCCGAACTATGTCGACGGCTGGCAGCAAGCCCTGGCGTTGGCGGCGGGAGAGCACTCATGACGTTGGCGCAATTCGGCGGCCTGTTTGTCGTCTATCTGGTCAGCCTGACGTTTATTCTGACGCTGACCTACCAGGAGTTTCGGCGCGTGCGCTTTAACTTCAACGTCTTCTTCTCGCTGCTGTATTTACTGACGTTCTATTTCGGTTTTCCTTTGACCTGCCTGCTGGTGTTCCAGTTTGACGTCGAGGTGGTGCCGGTGGAGTTTCTGCTGTACGCCCTGCTGTCGGCGACGGCGTTTTACGCCATCTATTACGTCACCTACAAGACCCGGCTGCGCAAGCGCCGCACAGAGCCGCGTGCGGCGCTGTTTACCATGAACCGGGTAGAGACTCATATGACCTGGGTGCTGCTGGCATTGGTGGCGATCGGTACCGTTGGGATCTTCTTCATGCAGAACGGCTTCCTGCTGTTCAAGCTCAATTCTTACAGCCAGATTTTCTCCAGCGACGTGTCCGGCGTGGCGCTCAAGCGGTTCTTCTACTTCTTCATTCCGGCGATGCTGGTGGTCTATTTCCTGCGGCAGGATCTGCGCGCCTGGTTCTTGTTCCTGGTGGCGACGGTGGCGTTCGGTATTCTGACCTACGTGATCGTCGGCGGCACCCGCGCCAACATCATCATCGCCTTCGCGCTGTTCCTGTTTATCGGCATCGTGCGCGGCTGGATCACGCTGTGGATGCTGGCGGCGGCGGGCATATTCGGCGTAGTCGGCATGTTCTGGCTGGCGTTGAAGCGTTACAGCCTGGACGTCAGCGGCGCGGAAGCGTTCTATACCTTCCTCTACCTGACCCGCGATACCTTCTCGCCGTGGGAAAACCTGGCGCTGCTGCTGCAAAATTACGACAAGATCGATTTCCAGGGCCTGGCGCCGATCGTGCGTGATTTCTACGTCTTTATTCCAACCTGGCTATGGCCGGGCCGGCCGGACGTGGTGCTGAACTCGGCCAACTATTTCACCTGGGAAGTGCTGAACAATCACTCCGGGCTGGCGATTTCCCCGACGCTGATCGGTTCACTGGTGGTGATGGGCGGCGCGCTGTTTATCCCGCTCGGCGCGATTCTGGTGGGCATGATCATCAAGTGGTTCGACTGGCTGTATGAGTTGGGCAAAACCGAACCGAACCGCTATAAGGCGGCCATTCTGCAGGGCTTCTGCTTCGGTGCGGTGTTCAACATCATCGTGCTGGCGCGTGAAGGGGTGGACTCTTTCGTGTCGCGCGTGGTGTTTTTCTGCATTATTTTCGGCGCCTGTCTGGTGCTGGCGAAGTTGCTGTATTGGCTGTTCGATACCGCCGGGCTGATCAAGGCCAGAGTGACGCGCGCCCGCGCGCTGGCGTCTGTGCCTCGGGCGAACGGTCTTTTGTAAGGGTAATGAGAACGATGGAAGCAAAGATTTCGGTGCCGCAGTATGAGCTGCGCGGTTTCAGCCTGTGGGGCTTTCGCGATATGGCGCACTGCATGGACTTTTTGTTCGACGGCGGCCGGGTAAAACAGGGCACGCTGGTAGCCATGAACGCGGAAAAGATCCTGAAGGCGGAAGAGGACCCGGCGCTGCATGCGTTGCTGGATGAGGCGGAGTACAAGTACGCCGACGGCATCAGCATGGTGCGTTCGATTCGCCGCAAATACCCGGCGGCGGACGTTTCGCGCGTGGCGGGTGCCGATCTGTGGGAAGCCTTGATGCAGCGCGCCGGCCGTGAAGGCACGCCGGTCTTCCTGGTCGGCGGCAAGCCCGAGGTCTTGGCGGAAACCGAGCAAAAGCTGCGCAGCCAATGGAATGTCAACCTGGTGGGCAGCCAGGACGGCTATTTCAAACCGGATCAGCGAGAGGCGCTGTTCGAGCGTATTCGTGCCAGCGGCGCCGCTATCGTGACGGTGGCGATGGGATCGCCGAAGCAGGAAATTCTGATGCGTGACTGTCGCAAGGTGCATCCGCAGGCGCTGTACATGGGCGTGGGCGGCACCTACGACGTCTTTACCGGCCATGTGAAGCGTGCGCCCAAGGTGTGGCAGAACCTCGGTCTGGAATGGCTCTACCGCCTGCTCAGCCAGCCCAGCCGCATCGGCCGACAGTTGAAGCTGCTGAAGTTTGTCGGCTACTACTACAGCGGCAAGATGTAATCCCTCATCCGGGGCGGAAAGTGCTGTTCCGCTCCGGTCTGCTGTACCAATAATCTGCTTTTGCACGTTTCTCCCGCATATCTATAACCCCCGGCCCTAAACGTCGCTGCATTTATTCCATAAAGTTTTAAATTGCGGTTTGCTTATAGCGGCGAAATGCGAAACGATACCGCCCGGAAATTATCCCTGGCCGCTGAAGCCTGATGCGACAGCGCTGAACGATGTCCCTCTCACGGTAACTTCGCTCCGACTACCCGTTGATGCCAACCCGATCGGCAGGGGATGATTTATTCTTTTAATAATGACAATAACGACCGGCAGCGGCCGGCAGGCAAACACAACCCGAGAAAAATTATTGAGGATTTATGGCACACAAAGAGAAACCGCAAGGGCTACACCGGGGCCTTGAGGCCCGGCATATCGAGCTTATCGCTCTGGGGGGCACCATCGGTGTCGGCCTGTTTATGGGGTCGGCCAGTACGCTGAAGTGGGCGGGGCCGTCGGTGCTGCTGGCTTATATCATCGCCGGGCTGTTCGTGTTCTTCATTATGCGTTCGATGGGAGAAATGCTGTTCCTCGAGCCGGTCGCGGGCTCGTTTGCCGTTTACGCGCATAAGTACATGAATCCCTATTTCGGTTACCTGACCGCCTGGGGCTACTGGTTTATGTGGATTGCCGTCGGCATTTCCGAGATCACCGCCATCGGGGTGTATGTGCAGTTCTGGTTCCCGGAAATACCGCAGTGGGTGCCGGCGCTGATCGCCGTGGCGATGGTGGCGCTGGCCAACCTGGCGGCGGTGCGCCTGTATGGGGAGCTGGAGTTCTGGTTCGCCATGATCAAGGTCACCACCATCATCGTGATGATTCTGGTGGGGCTGGGGGTGATCTTCTTCGGCTTCGGCAACGGCGGTGAACCTATCGGTTTCGCCAATTTGACGGCGCACGGCGGTTTCTTTGCCGGCGGCTGGAAAGGCTTCCTGTTTGCGCTGTGCATCGTGGTGGCGTCCTATCAGGGGGTTGAACTGGTGGGTATCACCGCCGGGGAAGCCAAGAACCCGCAGGTGACGCTGAAACGCGCGATCAACAATATCCTGTGGCGCATCCTGATCTTCTATGTCGGCGCAATCTTCGTCATCGTCACCATCTTCCCGTGGAACGGCATCGGCACTACCGGCAGCCCGTTCGTGCTGACCTTCGCCAAGATCGGCATCGTTGCCGCCGCCAGCATCATCAACTTCGTGGTGTTGACCGCCGCGCTCTCCGGCTGCAACAGCGGTATGTACAGCGGCGGCCGCATGCTGTACGCCCTGGCCAAGAACCGCCAGCTGCCGGCGGCGCTGACCAAGCTTTCCGCCAGCGGCGTGCCGGTGAACTGCATCGCCGTCACCATCGGCTGCTTGTTGGTGGGTTCCGCGCTGAACTACATCATCCCGAATCCGGAGCAGGTGTTCGTCTATGTCTACAGCGCGAGCGTGCTGCCGGGCATGGTGCCGTGGTTCGTGGTGCTGATAAGCCAGCTTTATTTCCGCCGCGCCCATAAGGAAGCGATCAAAAATCACAGCTTTAAGTCGATCATGTTCCCGTATGTGAACTATCTGACCATCGCTTTTCTGATTTGCGTGCTGGTCGGCATGGGAATCAACCCGGATACGCGGATTTCCCTGCTGGTCGGGGCGATTTTCTTAGCCGGCGTCAGCCTGTGCTACTTCGCTTTCGGCATGCACAAGAAACATCATCCGGCTGAAAATCGGGTAGAAACGCGCCAATAAACGGTGAAAAGGGGCTACGGAGTGCGCTTTTGTGCGCGGGAGTGAGCAAAGCGTAATCAAACGCAACATTTCTGCGAAAAAGCACTAGACAGAATTGGCGTAAATCCGTAGTATCCCCTCCCGCAACGGCGCTACGCGCCCGTAGCTCAGCTGGATAGAGCGCTGCCCTCCGGAGGCAGAGGTCTCAGGTTCGAATCCTGTCGGGCGCGCCATTAAGTTTGTGCGCAGGAGCTGCGGTGGTAATATTACCGCGTGAGTAAGAAGAAGTAGTAATGGTGGCTATAGCTCAGTTGGTAGAGCCCTGGATTGTGATTCCAGTTGTCGTGGGTTCGAGTCCCATTAGCCACCCCACTTCCTAACGAAGTGAAGATTTAGCAGTATTTTGTGACAGTGCGAAGGTGGCGGAATTGGTAGACGCGCTAGCTTCAGGTGTTAGTGTTCTTACGGACGTGAGGGTTCAAGTCCCTCTCTTCGCACCACGCAAAATATCTGATAAATATAAGATTTATATGGACAACGGTCTGATAAATCAGGTAGTATGAGCAACACAAATCGGCGAGTAGCGCAGCTTGGTAGCGCAACTGGTTTGGGACCAGTGGGTCGGAGGTTCGAATCCTCTCTCGCCGACCACTTTCAAAGAAACCGACGCAAGTCGGTTTTTTTACGCCTGCAGTTTATGAGGATGAGCATCTCCGCAGGAGGTTCGAGCCTCGCGTAGCGAGACAACGTTGCTTCAGCAACGGCCCGCAGGGCGCGCATCAAAGATGCGCGTAATCCTCTCTCGCCGACCACATTCGAAAAGCCTGCTTTTTAAAGCAGGTTTTTTTTCGTCTGTCGTTTATGAAAGCAAGTTCTTCTCAGCATGACGAAGGGAACATCGACAAGCCCGTGCAGCACCGCACGGGCTTTTTGCCTTCCAGGGGGAGCATCTGGTGTCGGCCTGCAAACGTGTTGGTTTTCAGCGACAATACCATCCTGCGCTGTCGTCAGGTTGAGACAAATAATTCATTGATTTTAAAAGATAAAGCTAGCTTTGACTTAAGTCGTCGTTTCGAGGCGACAACCTGATAAAGGCCGCCGGCAAGGAACACCAGAGAGTGATTTGTGACGGGAAAGGAAGGGTTAAATAAAAATTCAATAATTTCAATATATTGAGGTATGTTTTTCTATTTTAGAGCCTGAATTTAAAAGTTGGCACGCCAAATGCAATATCTCTTGCGTAGATGCTCATTCCACCTCTTATGTTCGCCTTAGGCCTCATAAACCCTGGGAATGACGCAGAGCCGATTTAGGGTGCCTATCGCCCACGAGAACGATGACTAACCCGTCATCACGCTCAGGGCAGAACGTTGAGTGAGGCACCGCCCCTGTTGTCCTAGACCTGATTGCTTCTTTATACACTTGCCCTGCGGCAAGTGTTTTTTTTTGCGCTTCAGAAAGCCATTGGGCAAAAAAAGCGCGGCATCGGGGCCGCGCTTTTCTCTCTCAGGCAGGGCGTTATTCGCCGCCGTTCTGTTTCAGCGTCAACATCAGCCCCTCACGCCGCATCTGCGCCGCTTCATCCGAACGATGCAGTTTCTCCAGCGTATCGGCCAACCAGGCGTAGTCGTAGGCATCCGGGCGCTGTTTCAGCGCTTCACGGAAGGCGTCGGCCGCTTGCTGCCACTCGCCGTGCTTCATCAACAGCTGCCCCAGCGTGCTGTTCAGCAGCGGCGTCGCGCCGTGTTGTTTCATCTGCTGACGCAGCGCTCTTTCCAACTGCTCGGGGTTGCCGGATTTCAGCCGCGGCAGCAACAGCACCAGGCGCTCGTCGTATTGGCGCTTCAGGCTGTCGAGCACAATCTCCTGCGCCAGTTCGTGGTCGTTGCATTCGATCAGGTGTTCCACCATCGCGATTTGCAGCGGCACTTCGTGACGCGTCTTGCGGCTCTGATCTTTCCACCAGCGCTTCAGGCCTTCGCTGCCTTCGTCCGCCATCGCCTGATTCATCAGCCCGATGTACGCCTGTTGCTGCAGAGCCTGCAGCTGTTCTTCGCTGTGGAGTTCGATTTTACGCATCGACGGCAGCACTTCCAGCAGCGACGCGTAGGCGCCAGTGCGCAGATAGGCTTGTTCCGCCAGACGCAGCACTTCCGGATGACGCGGCGCCTGGTTCAGCAGGCGATCGACGCCGTGGCGCGCGGCGTGGTTCTCGCCCTGCGCCAGCTGGATGCGAACCCGGGTAATGTCCACCGGCAGCTGATCGGTGTCGGCCGCTTCGGCGGCGCGCTCCAGATACTGATTGGTACGGAAGTCGTCGCCGCGTTGCTGTGCGGCCTCGGCGGCCAGCAGGTAGTTCACGACCGGCTGTTCGGCGTGGTCGGCGTTGCGCGTCATCAGCTTCTCGACCTGTTTGTAGTCGCCTTCCGCCAGCTTGATCAGCGCGGCTTTGGTTTGCTGGCGCGCGCGGGTGCGCTTGCGGCCGATAAACCAACCGCGCGTGCGGGCGCCGGTACGGAAGATGCGGCGCAGGATCCACTCGATCGCCAGCAGCACCACGAACAGCAGCACCAGCATAATCACCAGGCCGGTGACGCTGGTTTCAATATTGTAATTGTCGGTCTGGATCAGCACATAGCCCTGATGCCCGGCCAGCATCGGCCCGAGCACCACGCTGGCGATCACCACCAGGAACAGAAATAGCACGCGTAACATGGCTTAACCCTCCTGGTGAGCGGCAGGGGACTGGGTCATCAGGTTGCGCACCCGGGTCTGCATCACTTTTTCCAGCAGCGGCTGGCTTTTCAGCTGATCCGGCACGTCCATCGAGATCGACTGTTGGCTCAGGCTGTCCAGCTCTTCCAGGAAGGCCTTGGTCGCCGGATCGGTGGTGTCGAAATAGGCGCGCACCCAGGTGGAGACGGTTTCCAGCGATTGCTTGTAGGTCTCGTTCTGGTGGCGCGGGATGGCCTGTGCGGCCACCAGCAGGCGCGAACGGATGTTTTCGCGCAGGTAGATGTCTTGGTTCGGTGCCAGCAGCGGCTCGGCGCTGGTGTCGCGGCGACGGATGGTGATGAAGTCGGCCATGAAATTGCGCCAGCTCTTGGCCAGGTTCTGCCGCCACTCGCCGATCGAGCTGGAGAGTTCGCTGCTGTTTTGATCCATCGGCGCTTCGTCGGTGTCGTTATCCGCCAGACGCAGGTTATCCACCTGATTGGACAGCTGATTGACCTTGAGGATGATGCCGTCGTAATCGACCTGGGTCAGCGTAGAAAGCGTGCTGATGTCTTCGGTAATGGCGCGGCGCACGTCGAGCAGGCTCGGATCGTTCATGTCCGCCAGGCTGGCGTCGGCGCTTTTCAGCAGCGCGGCGGCGCTGGTGACGTCCTGATCGCTCCACAGCTTGCGGCCGGCCATTTTCACCAGGAAATCGGCCTGCGCCAGCAGCCAGGTTTTGGCGTCGCTGCCGGAGATGGTCGCCACTTTTTCCTGCAGTTCGCTCAATTGGCGCGCCAGATTCGCCTGCTCGCGGTCGGCGGCGTCCAGGGTTTTACCCTGCTGCTGCAACAGGCCCTCCAGCGCATTTCTTTCCTGCTGTTGGCTCTGCTTCACGCCTTCAAGCTGCTGCTGCAGCGCCTGATTGGCGGCGATCAGCTGTTGCGCCTGCTTGTGCGTGTGGTAATAGCCGCCCGCGCCGAGGGCGATGACCAGCACGATAGCGATCGCGCCGAGCACCGGGCCGGTGTTCTTTCCTTTGCGGCTGGCAGCGGCTGGCTGCTGGGAGCTCTCAACCGCGGTGGTTGGCTCTTCAACCGGGGCGGATGGGGTATTTTGTTCCGTCATAGTGGCACATCCCATAGTCAGATTATTGTAGCGCGCGGATCAGCGCGTCATTATCGGCGTTGTCAGCTACCCGAATCGTACGCCAGCCCAAGTCCCGGGCGAGGGTAGCCAGGCGTTCGCTCACTACTACCAGGCGGCAACGCAGCAGCCATGAAGAACGATAGTAATCAGGAACTAAAGTATAGAGCTGTTGTAACATTTCACCGCTGGTCACCACCAGCGTATCCACACCGGCACGCTGCCAGTGGGCGCTTTGCTCGCTGCCGTCGTAGTGCACCGGGCTGCGTTGATAGCATTCATAATAGCTGACGTCGGCGCCGCGCTCGCTCAGCGTCGTGCCCAGCAGCTCGCGGCCGCCGTTGCCGCGCAAAATCAGCGCGCGTTTGCCCGCCAGTTTTTGCAGCGCCGGCAGCAGCAGCAGCGTTTCGCTGATCTCGCGTTCACGCGGGTATTCCACCGGCAAACTGCTGATGCGGTGCAGCGCCAGCCCGGTGGTGCGGCCGATGGCGTAATAAGTCAGGTGCGCGGGCCAGCTCAGCCCGGCGCGGCCGATGACCGAATCGGCATAGTTCACCGAATGCTGCGACAGCACGAACACCAGATCGCCGACGCTAAGCTGCTGCAACGCCTGCGGCAGCTGCGGCAGATCGCCGCCGGGGGCGAAGTCGATCAGCGGTGCATGATAGGCAACCCGGCCGAGTGCGCGCAGCCGGCTCACTAACTGCTCGCCCGAAGGCGATGGACGGGTTACCAGGATCGTCATGCCGGCGGATTTCCCTGGTAAACTTCGCGCAGGATCTCGCGTGCGCCGCGCGCCAGCAGCTCTTCCGCCAGTTCAACGCCCATCCGTTCGGCCTCGGCGGCCGGGCCGCGGCGTTCGCCGCGCACCATCTGGCTGCCGTCCGGCGCACCGACCAGGGCACGCAGCCACAGGCTGTCGCCATCCAGTTCGGCATAGCTGCCGATCGGCACCTGGCAGCCGCCTTCCAGACGGGTGTTCATCGCCCGTTCGGCGCGTACGCGGGTTTCGGTGGCCGCATGGTTTAGCGGCACCAGCAGCGCGCGGGTGACGCTGTCGTCGAGGCGGCATTCAATGCCGACCGCACCCTGGCCGACCGCCGGCAGGCACTCTTCGGCGCTCAGCGGGCTGCGGATGCGTTGCTCCAGCCCCAGGCGTTTCAGGCCGGCCACCGCCAGAATAATCGCGTCGTAATCGCCGTTGTCCAGCTTGGCCAGGCGAGTGCCGACGTTGCCGCGCAGGTCGCGCACGATCAGATCCGGGCGACGTTCACGCAGTTGGCACTGGCGGCGCAGGCTGGAAGTGCCGACCACGCTGCCCTGCGGCAGCTGATCGAGCGAGGCGAAACGGTTAGAAACAAAAGCGTCGCGCGGATCTTCGCGTTCGCAAATGGTGGTCAAACCCAGGCCGGCAGGGAAATCGACCGGCACGTCTTTCATCGAGTGCACGGCGATGTCGGCGCGACCTTCCAGCAGCGCCAGCTCGAGTTCTTTAACAAACAGGCCTTTACCGCCGACTTTCGCCAGCGGCGTATCCAGAATAACGTCGCCGCGCGTGACCATCGGCACCAACTCGACCTGCAGGCCGGGATGGCAGGCCATCAGACGTTGCTGCACATAATGTGCTTGCCAAAGTGCAAGCGGGCTTTGTCGGGTGGCAATTCGAATAATTTTGTCTAACATGCTTGTTACCGTTTTTATATTTCGCCATCCATCCTACCACTGAGAGCCAATACTGTCAGTGCAAGAAGCCGGAGGCGGAAAAAGGACAACGGAATCAAAGGGACGTGTGATGTGCTTTGGGGCAGTTAACACTGCGGGTAAATCGTTTAGGGAAGCGCTACAATAATTGTGAAGCGTTACCTCCTTTACGGTCAATCAGCAAGGTGTTAAATTGATCACGTTTCCAGCAATAAGTCGCCAAATATTCTTCTTACACTAACGGCGCTTATGGAATACGGGTTTTTTTCTAAACACCGGGATAATCAGGCGAGACGTCTTGTACCTCTACATCGAGACATTGAAGCAGAGACTGGATGCGATCAATCAGCTACGCGTCGATCGCGCCCTGGCGGCTATGAAGCCCGCGTTTCAACGGGTATACAGTCTGCTGCCCACCTTACTGCACCACCACCACCCGCTGATGCCGGGTTACCTGAACGGTAACGTTCCCCATGGCATTTGCCTCTACACGCCTGATGAAACTCAACAAGATTACCTGAACGATTTAGAAGACAAATGGGGCAGCCCGTTTGACAAACCGGCCAGCGGCGAGCTGCCGATCACCGGCGTCTACTCGATGGGCAGCACCTCGTCTATCGGCCAAAGCTGCAGCTCGGATCTCGACATCTGGGTCTGCCACCAGTCCTGGCTGGACAACGAAGAACGCACCCGCCTGCAGCAAAAATGCAGCCTGCTTGAGAAGTGGGCCGCCTCGATGGGGGTGGAAGTCAGCTTCTTCCTGATCGACGAAAACCGCTTCCGCCATAATGAAAGCGGCAGCCTGGGCGGCGAAGACTGCGGCTCGACGCAGCATATCCTGTTGCTCGACGAATTCTACCGCACCGCGGTGCGCCTGGCCGGCAAACGCATCCTGTGGAACATGGTGCCGGGCGAAGAAGAAGCGCACTACGATGAATACGTGCTGTCGCTGTACGCGCAGGGCGCGCTGACGCCGAACGAGTGGCTGGATCTCGGCGGCCTGAGTTCGCTGTCGGCGGAAGAGTATTTCGGCGCCAGCCTGTGGCAGCTGTACAAGAGCATCGATTCGCCTTACAAGGCGGTGCTGAAGACCCTGCTGCTGGAAGCCTATTCCTGGGAATACCCCAATACCCAGCTGCTGGCGACGGACATCAAACACCGCCTGCATCAGGGGGAGATCGTCAGCTTCGGGCTCGATGCCTATTGCATGATGCTCGAGCGCGTGACCCGCTACCTGACCGACATCAACGACACCACCCGCCTCGATCTGGCCCGCCGCTGTTTCTACCTGAAAGTGTGTGAAAAACTGTCGCTGGCCAAGGCCTGCGTCGGCTGGCGGCGCGAGATCCTCAGCCAGTTGGTCAGCGAGTGGGGCTGGAGCGAAGAGCGTCTGGCGATGCTGGACAACCGCGCCAACTGGAAAATCGAACGGGTGCGTGAAGCGCATAACGAGTTGCTCGACGCGATGATGCAGAGCTACCGCAACCTGATCCGTTTCGCCCGCCGCAACAACCTCAGCGTCAGCGCCAGCCCGCAGGATATCGGCGTGCTGACCCGCAAACTGTACGCGGCGTTCGAGGCGCTGCCCGGCAAGGTGACGCTGGTGAACCCGCAGATTTCGCCGGACCTGTCGGAAAACGATTTAACCTTTATTCACGTGCCGGTTGGCCGCGCCAACCGCACCGGCTGGTACCTGTATAATCAGGCGCCGGCCATGGATTCGATCGTCAGCCATCAGCCGCTGGAATATAACCGCTACCTGAACAAGCTGGTGGCCTGGGCCTATTTCAACGGCCTGCTGACCCCGCAGACCCGCCTGCACATCAAGAGCGGCAACCTGTGCGACACCGCCAAGCTGCAGGAACTGGTGGCCGACGTTTCCCATCACTTCCCGCTGCGCCTGCCGGCGCCGACGCCGAAAGCGCTGTACAGCCCGTGCGAAATTCGCCATCTGGCGATCATCGTCAATCTGGAAAACGATCCGACCGCCGCCTTCCGCAATCAGGTGGTGCACTTCGATTTCCGCAAGCTGGACGTGTTCAGCTTCGGCCAGCAGCAGCAGTGCCTGGTCGGCAGCATCGATCTGCTGTATCGCAACTCCTGGAATGAAGTGCGCACCCTGCATTTCAGCGGCGAGCAGTCGGTGCTGGAAGCGCTGAAAACCATTCTCGGCAAAATGCACCAGGACGCCGCGCCGCCGGAGTCGGTGGAAGTGTTCTGCTACAGCCAGCACCTGCGCGGCCTGATCCGCACCCGTATCCAGCAGTTGGTATCGGAGTGCATCGAGCTGCGCCTGTCCAGCACCCGCCTGGAGCCCGGCCGCTTCAAGGCGGTACGCGTCGCCGGGCAGACCTGGGGGCTGTTCTTCGAGCGCCTGAGCGTGTCGGTGCAAAAGCTGGAGAACGCGGTGGAGTTTTACGGTGCGATCTCCAACAACAAGCTGCACGGCCTGTCTATCAAGGTGGAAACCGATCAGGTGCATCTGCCGCCGGTGGTGGATGGCTTCGCCAGCGAGGGGATCATCCAGTTCTTCTTCGAAGACACCTCGGACGACAAGGGCTTCAACATCTATATTCTGGACGAGTCGAATCGGGTGGAGGTGTATCACCACTGCGAGGGCAGTAAAGAGGAGCTGGTGCGCGACGTCAGCCGCTTCTACTCTTCATCGCACGATCGCTTTACCTACGGCTCCAGCTTCATCAACTTCAACCTGCCGCAGTTCTATCAGATCGTGCAGCTCGACGGGCGCACGCAGGTGATCCCGTTCCGCAGCAACGTGCTGTCCAGCCTGTGCGTGACGGTGGCCGATGGCGCCGCACAGCCGCTCAAACAGCAGTTCCAGCTGCATTGACGCCGCAAGGGCTCGGTTGCCGAGCCCTGCATCGCCTCAGGAAAACTGCAGTTCCTCACCGGCCTGTGCGCTGGCCGCTTCGCTGAGCAGCTGATAAAACGGCTGCCCGCTGCGATCGCATAGCCAGACGCCGTCGCGGTAGTTGAAGTGGTAACCGCCGGCCTTGGTGGCGAGCCACACCTGGTGCAGCGGCTCTTGGCGGTTGATGACGATTTTGGTGCCGTTTTCGAAGCTCAGCGTCATCACGCCGCCATTGGTTTCGTAATCGATGTCCGCATCGCCGTCAAAATCGTCCAGTGTCTCTTCAATATTCAGCATCAGCTGGTCGGCCAACTGATGAAACTCGCTGTCGTTCATATTCAATTCCTATTGCTTTTCATGATCCACCTGCGATTATAGAGACCTTGGACGCATGAATTACAGGCATTAATGCAAATGAAAAAACAACTACGCTATGCGCTGATGGCAGTTCTGCTTACCGGCCTCGCCGGCTGTGGTCTGAAGGGCCCGCTTTACTTCCCACCTGCCGATTCCGCCGGCCAAAAACCGGCCAAGCCGCCGGTGCAAACGGGCGATCAGGTGCAAAAGAACCAGCAGGAGCAGTCTGGCTCTCAGCAAAAACCGTCGATGGTCGACCAGTAACACCCTGTTTGCGGTGGCGAGCGCCGCCGCAAAATCAAGACGGATAGCGCGTCCAGATAGCGGAGTATGATATGCAGTTCTCCAAAATGCACGGTCTGGGCAACGACTTTATGGTGGTCGATGCCGTTACACAGAATGTCTATTTTTCACCTGAGCTGATCCGCCGGCTGGCCGATCGGCACCTGGGCGTCGGCTTTGACCAGATGCTGGTGGTAGAACCGCCTTACGATCCCGAGCTGGATTTTCACTACCGAATTTTCAACGCCGACGGCAGCGAAGTGGCGCAGTGCGGCAACGGCGCACGCTGCTTCGCGCGCTTTGTGCGGCTGAAAGGGCTGACCAACAAGCGCGATATCCGCGTCAGCACCCAAACCGGGCGCATGGTGCTCAGCGTCACCGACGACGAGCTGGTGTGCGTCAACATGGGCGAGCCGAACTTCGATCCGCAGGCGGTGCCGTTCCGCGCCGCCAAGGCCGAAAAGACCTACATCATGCGCGCGGCGGAACAGACCGTGCTGTGCGGCGTGGTGTCGATGGGCAACCCGCATTGTGTTTTGCAGGTGGATGATGTAAAAACCGCCAAGGTGGAGCTGCTCGGGCCGGTGCTGGAAGGGCATGAGCGCTTCCCGGAACGGGCCAACATCGGCTTTATGCAGGTGGTCAGCCGCGATCACATCAAGCTGCGCGTTTACGAGCGCGGCGCCGGCGAAACGCAGGCCTGCGGCAGCGGCGCCTGTGCGGCGGTAGCGGTGGGGATCCAACAGGAATTGCTGTCAGAAGAGGTGCATGTAGAACTGCCGGGCGGCAGCCTGCATATTCGCTGGAAAGGGCCGGGCAACCCGCTGTTTATGACCGGCCCGGCAACCCATGTCTATGACGGATTTATTCATCTATGAAGAGCGTAGAAGAACAGAGCGTCGCCGGCCTGGCGCTGGATGACGACACCGTAATGCAGTATCTGCTGCAGAACCCGGATTTCTTTATTCGCAACGCACGCCAGGTTGAGCAGATGCGCGTGCCGCACCCGGTGCGCGGCACCGTTTCGCTGGTGGAATGGCATCTGGCCCGCCAGCGCAATCACATCGAACGGCTGGAAGAAGAGATCACGCTGTTGATGGAACAGGCCAGCGCCAACGAAGCGCTGTTCGCCCGGTTGCTGCACCTGCAGGCCGATTTGGCCACCGCCGACAGCCTGCAGGACATGCTCAACCGGCTGCAGCGCTGGGCGCGCGGCTTCGGTTTGGCCGGTGCCACGGTGCGCCTGTTCGCCGAACGCTGGAAGATCGGCGCGCCTTCCGACTTTACCCACCTGGCGCTGACGCGTTCGGCGTTCGAGCCGTTCCGCATTCAGCGGCTGGGCAGCGAACAACACTACCTCGGCGGCCTGAACGGCCCCGAACTGCTGCTGCTGCTGCCGCAGGCCAAACAGATTGGCCAGATTGGCTCGGTGGCGCTGTCGATGCTGGGCGACGACGGCGAACTGGGCATGGTGATCTTCAGCAGCCGCGATACGCAACACTATCAGCAGGGCATGGGCACGGTGATGCTCAATCAACTGGCGCGCATGCTGCCGGAACTGCTGGAACGCTGGGTCGAACGCGCATGACGCCGATTGCGCCCAGCCTGCGGCAGCCGGTGGACGCTTTTCTGCGTTATCTCAAGGTAGAACGGCAACTCAGCCCGCTGACGCAGCTCAGCTATTCGCGCCAGCTGGCGGCGCTGATGCGCCTGGCGCAGGAGATTGGCGTCACCGACTGGACGGCGCTGGACGCCGCCCGGGTGCGCATGCTGGCGGCGCGCAGCAAACGCGCCGGCCTGCAGTCCGCCAGCCTGGCGCTGCGGCTCTCTTCGTTGCGCAGTTTCCTCGACTGGCTGGTCAGCCAGGGCGTATTGCACGCCAACCCCGCCAAGGGCATCCGCACGCCGCGCAGCGGCCGCCATCTGCCGAAAAACATCGACGTCGATGAAATGAACCAGCTGCTGGAGATCGATCTCAACGATCCGCTGGCGGTGCGCGATCGCGCCATGCTGGAGGTGATGTACGGCGCCGGCCTGCGCCTCTCCGAGCTGGTGGGGCTGGACTGCCGCCATGTCGACATGGCCGCCGGCGAGGTGTGGGTGATGGGGAAAGGCAGCAAAGAGCGCAAATTGCCGATCGGGCGCACCGCCGTCACCTGGCTGGAACACTGGCTGGCGATGCGCGATCTGTTCGGGCCGGAAGATGACGCGATGTTCCTGTCCAATCAGGGGCGGCGCATTTCGACGCGCAACGTGCAAAAGCGCTTCGCCGAATGGGGCGTGAAACAGGGCGTCAACAGCCATATCCACCCGCACAAGCTGCGCCACTCCTTCGCTACCCACATGCTGGAGTCCAGCGGCGATCTGCGCGCGGTGCAGGAGCTGCTTGGCCACGCCAATCTGACCACCACGCAAATTTATACCCACCTCGACTTTCAACATCTGGCGAACGTGTACGATGCCGCGCATCCGCGCGCCAAACGGGGGAAATCCTGATGCATTTTTATCGCCCGCTGCGCCCGCTGGCGGCGCTGACTTTCGATCTGGACGACACGCTGTATGACAATCGCCCGGTGATTAGACAGACCGAACAACAGTCGGTGGCCTTCCTGCAGAGCTACCATCCCGGTCTGAGCAGCTTCCAGTCGGCGGATTTCCACCGCCTGCGCCAGGAGCTGCGCGAGCAGGATCCGGAGATCTACCACGACGTCACCCAGTGGCGCTGGCGCGCTATTCATCTGGCGCTGAGCCGGCAGGGGCTGCGCGATGCCGACGCGGCGATCGGGGCCGATGCGGCGATGCAAAACTTCGCGCTGTGGCGCAGCCGCATCGAGGTACCGGAAGCGACCCACGCCACGCTGAAGGCGCTGGCCGCGCGCTATCCGCTGGTGGCGATCACCAACGGCAACGCCGATCCGGCACAGTGTGGCCTGGACGGCTACTTCCAGTTCGTGTTGCGCTCCGGGCCGGACGGCCGCGCCAAACCGTACCAGGACATGTATCACCTGGCCGTCGAGCGGCTGGGCGTGGCGCCCGAGCAGATTCTGCACGTGGGCGACGATCTGACTACCGACGTCGCCGGCGCGCTGCGCGCGGGGCTGCAGGCCTGTTGGATCAACGATCGGCAACGGGATCTGATGCGGGCCGCCGACAGCCGCCTGTTGCCGCATATTGAGATTTCGCAGTTGGCATCGCTGACAGCATTGTTATAATCCCTGCCAGAACTCTGTATAAATTTCCAGTGAAAAACCCGCCAGCGGCGGGTTTTCCCTTAACCATTAGTGGTGCCTATGGACGTCTCCGATCTGCTCGACAGCCTGAATGAAAAACAACGTGAAGCCGTGGCGGCGCCGCGCAGCAACCTGTTGGTTCTGGCCGGGGCGGGCAGCGGCAAGACCCGGGTACTGGTGCATCGCATCGCCTGGCTGCTGTCGGTGGAGAACTGTTCGCCGTATTCGATCATGGCGGTGACCTTCACCAACAAGGCGGCGGCGGAAATGCGCCACCGTATCGAACATCTGATCGGCACCAGCCAGGGCGGCATGTGGATCGGCACCTTCCACGGCCTGGCGCATCGTCTGTTGCGCGCCCACCATCTGGAAGCCAACCTGCCGCAGGATTTCCAGATCCTCGACAGCGACGACCAGCTGCGGCTGCTCAAGCGCATCATCAAGGCGCTGAACGTCGACGAGAAGCAGTGGCCGCCGCGTCAGGCGATGTGGTACATCAACGGCAAGAAAGACGAGGGCCTGCGCCCACAGCACGTCGAAACTTACAACAACCCGGTAGAGGCCACCTGGCTGCGCATCTATCAGGCCTATCAGGAAGCCTGCGATCGCGCGGGGCTGGTGGATTTCGCCGAGCTGCTGCTGCGCGCGCACGAGCTGTGGCTGAACAAGCCGCATATCCTCAACCACTACCGCGAACGTTTCACCAACGTGCTGGTGGACGAATTCCAGGATACCAACAGCATCCAGTACGCCTGGATCCGTCTGCTGGCGGGCGGCAACAGCAACGTGATGATCGTCGGCGACGACGATCAGTCGATCTACGGTTGGCGCGGCGCGCAGGTGGAAAACATCCAGCGCTTCCTGAAAGATTTCCCCGGCGCGGAAACCATCCGCCTGGAGCAGAACTACCGTTCCACCAGCAACATCCTGAAAGCGGCCAACACCCTGATCGCCAACAACGACGGGCGCATGGGTAAAAACCTGTGGACCGAAGGCGGCGAAGGCGAACCGATCTCCATTTACTGTGCCTTCAACGAACTCGACGAAGCGCGCTTCGTGGTCAACCGCATCAAGACCTGGCAGGACAACGGCGGGGCGCTGAACGACTGCGCCATCCTGTACCGCAGCAACGCTCAGTCGCGCGTGCTGGAAGAGGCGCTGCTGCAGACGGCGATGCCGTACCGCATCTACGGCGGCCAGCGCTTCTTCGAACGCCAGGAAATCAAGGATGCGCTGGCTTACCTGCGCCTCATTTCCAACCGCAACGACGATGCGGCCTTCGAGCGCGTGGTCAACACCCCGACGCGCGGCATCGGCGATCGTACCCTCGACGTGGTGCGCCAGGCGGCGCGCGATCGCCAGCTGACGCTGTGGCAGGCGACGCGCGAGCTGATGCAGGACAAAGTGTTGGCCGGCCGCGCCGCGTCGGCGCTGCAGCGCTTTATCGAACTGGTGGAGTCGCTGGCGCATGAAACCGCCGACATGCCGCTCCACGTGCAGACCGACCGGGTGATCCGCGATTCCGGGCTGTTCATCATGTATGAGCAGGAGAAAGGCGAAAAGGGGCAGGCGCGCATCGAAAACCTTGAGGAACTGGTGACGGCGACGCGCCAGTTCAGCTATCAGGAAGAAGATCAGGATCTGATGCCGCTGCAGGCGTTCCTGTCGCATGCGGCCCTGGAGGCGGGCGAAGGCCAGGCCGACGCCTACCAGGACGCGGTGCAGCTGATGACCCTGCACTCCGCCAAGGGCCTGGAGTTCCCGCTGGTGTTTATCGTCGGCATGGAAGAAGGCATGTTCCCGAGCCAGATGTCGCTGGATGAAGGCGGCCGTCTGGAAGAGGAGCGCCGCCTGGCCTATGTGGGCGTAACGCGCGCCATGCAGAAACTGACGCTGACCTATGCCGAAACGCGCCGTCTGTACGGCAAAGAGGTTTACCACCGGCCGTCGCGCTTTATCGGCGAGCTGCCGGAAGAGTGCGTGGAAGAAGTGCGCCTGCGCGCCAGCGTCTCGCGCCCGGTCAATCACCGCCGCATGGGCACGCCGATCAGCGAGAACGATACCGGCTACAAGCTGGGCCAGCGCGTGCGCCATCCCAAGTTTGGCGAAGGCACCATCGTCAATTTGGAGGGCAGCGGCGAGCACAGCCGGCTGCAGATCGCTTTCCCGGGCGAGGGCATCAAGTGGCTGGTGGCGGCCTACGCTCGCCTGGAAACGGTATAAAGAGCGGGGAGAGTTGCAGGGGCACGCCCCTGCAATCGTTCATTATCAGTGAGGGTAGCGATCGCCGACCTGCGCGGTGGCATACCAGCGCATTACCGCTTCGGTGCCTTCGCCGCCTTCCTGCGGCGCCCATTGCATGCAGTCCTCTTCGGTCAGCGCCTGATACGGGCCCTGCTTCACTTCGAACACCACGCCGCCGGCATCGACCGACAGCACCGCATGCCAGGTAAATGCCGGCATCTCCAGCACTTTGGTTTCTTCGCCGAGCAGGGTGCGCTGCGTGACGACGCCGTCATCGTTGAACTGCAATACGACAAAACGGCCGCGCAGCGGCGTCAGCAATTCCCAGGTTTGCGGGTGACGGTGCGGGCGGATATAGGTGCCGGGTTCCATGGCGATCGCCAGGCGTTGCACCGGGTCGCTCAACTCTTCGTGTAAAGTGCGGTGCGCGCGCAGGCGGGCCACGCTGGCGGCCTGTTCGCTCATCGCGGTCAGTTCATGGGCGGTAATCTGTTTCATCATTTAAATCCGCATGCTTGTCGTACCATTAGGGTGATGTCATCTTAACAACATTCTTGGTGGCGGTAAGCGATCGCCGCGACTTTTTCAGCACGGTTTAAGCGCCATTTTTACCATTGATCATCGTGATGATTTGTTGCGCAATTATCCCGCCTAACGTGTTGACAGGCTTTTTCCTCTCGGCGTAACATGCGCGCACTATTATCATTGAGGACAGACGCCTTGGACACACCCAGTAGATACTGGCTCACTGACCTGCGCCGCAGGTATAACTTCTAAGGCTCTCCGTTTTTGCTGATAGCCTTCGTGGTTGTCGGCGACCCCGCAAAGCGTCGCTATGAGTCAGATCTCTTCATGGTCTGAAACAAATCGGTGATACGCATCCCCTCTGTTTCTGTGCTTCAACGCGTTGTCCGCACCCGTTACCTTCACGGAGTTTTGGCACATGCTGAGCGCTTTTAAATTAGATAACCGCCGCTTGTCCCGTCTGGAGCTGGACGACTCGGATGATCTCACGTCATCGCTGTGGGTTGACCTGGTCGAGCCGGAAGAGGGCGAGCGTGAGCGCGTGCAGAATGAGCTGGGACAAAGCCTGGCGACGCGTCCCGAGCTGGACGACATCGAAGCCTCCGCCCGTTTCTTCGAAGACGAAGACGGTCTGCATATCCACTCCTTCTTCTACTTTGAAGATGCGGAAGATCACGCCGGCAACTCCACGGTGGCGTTCACCATCCGCGACGGCCGCCTGTATACCCTGCGCGAGCGTGAACTGCCGGCGTTTCGCCTGTACCGCATGCGCGCCCGCAACCAGACCATGCTCGAAGGCAACGCCTACGAACTGCTGCTGGATCTGTTCGAAACCAAGATTGAGCAGTTGGCGGACGAGATAGAGAACATCTACAGCGATCTGGAACAGCTCAGCCGGGTGATCATGGAAGGGCATCAGGGCGACGAATACGACGCCGCGCTGTCGACGCTGGCGGAGCTGGAAGATATCGGCTGGAAGGTGCGTTTGTGTCTGATGGATACCCAGCGCGCGCTCAACTTCCTGGTGCGCAAGGCGCGTCTGCCGACCGGCCAGCTGGAGCAGGCGCGTGAAGTGCTGCGCGACATCGAATCCCTGCTGCCGCACAACGAATCGCTGTTCCAGAAGGTGAACTTCCTGATGCAGGCGGCGATGGGCTTCATCAACATCGAGCAGAACCGCATCATCAAGATCTTCTCGGTGGTGTCGGTGGTGTTCCTGCCGCCAACGCTGGTGGCCTCCAGCTACGGCATGAACTTCGAATTCATGCCGGAGCTGAAATGGTCGTTCGGCTACCCGGGCGCCATCACCTTGATGATCCTGGCCGGCCTGGCCCCTTACCTGTACTTCAAGCGCAAGAACTGGCTGTAACCCGGCGGCGCCGGGCTCAGCGCAGCTTGCGCTGGGTATAGAGCGCGTCGAGGGTGAACAGGATCAGCGCCGCCCAGATAAAGCCGAAGGTCACCAGTTTGTCCTGGCCGACGGTTTCGCCGTAGAAGGTGACCGCCAGCAGGAACATCAGCGTCGGGCCGAGATACTGGAAGAAACCGAGCGTCGACAGGCGCAGCCGGGTGGCCGCCGCGGTGAAGCACAGCAGCGGCACGGTGGTGACGATGCCGGCGGCGACCAGCAGCAGGTTCAGCGACCACGGGTTGGCGCTCAGGTGGCTGGTGGGACTGTCGGCGAACAGGAACAGATAGGCCGCCGCCACCGGCAGCAGCCACAGCGTTTCGATCAGCATGCCGGTCTGGGCGTCGATGGCGATTTTCTTGCGCAGCAGGCCGTAGAAGGCGAAGCTGAACGCCAGCCCCAGACCGATGATCGGCAACGAGCCGAACTGCCAGAGCTGTACCAGCACCCCGGTGAACGCCAGCGCCACCGCCACCCACTGCATGCGGCGGAAGCGTTCGCCGAGAAACAGCATCCCCAACAGCACGTTAACCAGCGGGTTGATGAAGTAGCCCAGGCTGGCCTCGAGCATATGGTGGTTGTTCACCGCCCAGATGAACAGCAGCCAGTTGCCGCCGATCAACAGCGCGGTGACCGCCAGCAGCAGCAGCCGTTTGCGATTTTGACAGGCGGCCCGCACTTTCGGCCAGCTGCGGCCCAGCGAGATCAGCGCCAGCATGAAGAAAAACGACCAGATGATCCGGTGGGTGAGGATCTCATCGGCGGGCACTTGCTGAATCAGTTTGAAATAGGCCGGGGCGATGCCCCACATAAAATAGGCGGCCAGGGCGAAGAAAATGCCCTGACGCGTTTGCTTTGCGTCCATGACGTCACTCGGGTGGGGAACGTAAGATGCGGTGAGTGTACTGAAGACGCTCACCGCACACAATCATCAGCCGACCAGATAGGTGGCGGTGGCGCTCGCGATATGCAGGCCGTCGTGGTTATGCAGCTCTACGCGCGCGACGGCGACCTTGTTGCCGCTGCGCAGCACGCTGGCGGAGGCGACGAAGTGCTCGCCGCGGCCGGGGCGCAGGTAATCGACGCGCAGATCGATGGTGCCCATGCGCGACAGCTTGGCGGCGATCTCCTCTTCGATCAGCGGCTCCAGGCGCGTCAGCACGCCGCCGGCGCAGGCCAATCCGGCGGCGACGTCAAGCACCGCGGCGATCACGCCACCGTGCAGAATTTCCTGTGCCGCGTTGCCCACCAGCTTGCGTTGGTTGGTGAAGCTCAGCTCGACGTAATCATCGTCGAAGCGGCGTAGCTCCAGGCCAAGCTCGCGGTTGAACGGCATGTGGTAGACAAAGATTTCGCCGATCTTGCGGCGGGCGGCTTCCAGGGTCAGTGGTGTGGTCGACATAGCGGGTTTCCGTTTTTCTTTTGCGTTTTAAGGGAGCTAACTGGTCAGTCCAGGTTAATGGAATGTTGATTTTATGCTTAACCTTTGTTGCTTTCCAGACTATTCCAATAAAACCGACCTGCGCTGCGGTAAAGCCTCCTTTGTGTGTAAAATGGCCTGATTTTTTCCGGGCTTGCCCTTTTTCGTTGGAGTGAGGAGAGGTTATGCGCATTTTGTCAGGGATCGTTTCCGCCACGCTGCTGATGCCAGCGCTGGCATTGGCTGAGGAAGCCAAAGAGCAGCAGATTCACGATAAGCCGGCGGTGCGCGGCAGCATTATCGCCAACCTGCTGCAGGAGCACGATAATCCGTTCACGCTGTATCCTTACGATCCCAATTATCTGCTGTACACCGACACCAGCGATATCAACAAAGAGGCCATCAAGACGTACAACTGGGCCGACAAGGCGCGCAAGGACGAGGTGAAATACCAGCTTAGCCTGGCGTTTCCGCTGTGGCGGGGCATTGCCGGCGACAACTCGGTGCTCGGCGCGTCTTATACTCAGCGCTCCTGGTGGCAATTGTCCAACCGCGGCGAGTCTTCGCCGTTCCGCGAAACCAACTACGAGCCGCAGCTGTTCGTGGGGTGGGCGACCGATTACCGCTTTGCCGGTTGGACGCTGCGCGATGTTGAAATCGGCGTTAACCATCAGTCTAACGGCCGCTCGGATCCGACGTCGCGCAGCTGGAATCGCGGCTATGCGCGGCTGATGGCGCAAAACGGCAACTGGCAGGTGGATCTCAAGCCCTGGTTCCGTTTCTCGGAGAGCTCGAGCAACGACGACAACCCGGACATCACCAAATACATGGGATACTACCGGCTGAAGGTCGGTTACGCCTGGGGCGACAGCGTGTTCAGCGTCGACAGCCACTACAACTGGAACAGCGGCTACGGCGGCGCGGAACTGGGATGGAGCTATCCGATCACCCGCAACGTGCGTTTCTATACCCAGGTGTTCAGCGGCTACGGCGAATCGCTGATCGACTACAACTTCCGGCAGACACGGGTGGGCGTTGGTGTCATGCTGAACGATATTATGTAATCATACCCGGTGGGTGTGTACCGATGAAAAAATGGGGAAGTGTGTGTCAACCGCAGCAGTGATTAACAGAGAGTTGCTGGCCGAGCAGGTATTGCGCGATACCTTTGGCTACCAGCAATTCCGTCCGGGCCAACAAACGATTATCAACGCCGCGATCGGCGGGCAGGATTGCCTGGTGGTGATGCCGACCGGCGGCGGCAAGTCGCTGTGTTACCAAATCCCGGCGCTGGTGATGGACGGCCTGACGCTGGTGGTTTCCCCGCTGATCTCGCTGATGAAGGACCAGGTCGACCAACTGTTGGCCTACGGCGTTTCCGCCGCCTGCTACAACTCGACGCAAACCCGCGAGGAGCAGCTGGACGTTATGGCCGGCTGCCGCAACGGTACCATCAAGATGCTGTACATCGCGCCGGAACGGCTGATGATGGAAAGTTTCCTCAGCCTGCTCGATCACTGTCCGCCGGCGATGCTGGCGGTGGATGAGGCGCACTGTATTTCGCAGTGGGGCCATGACTTCCGGCCGGAATATCGCGCGCTGGGTCAGCTGAAACAGCGCTTCCCGTCGATGCCGGTGATCGCGCTGACCGCCACCGCCGACGAGTCCACCCGCGGCGATATCGTGCGCCTGCTGTCGCTGCAGGACCCGCTGGTGCAGGTCAGCAGCTTCGACCGGCCGAACATCCGCTACACGCTGGTGGAAAAATTCAAACCGCTCGATCAGCTGTGGCGCTTCGTGCAGGATCAGCGCGGCAAGAGCGGCATTATCTATTGCAACAGCCGCGCCAAGGTGGAAGACACCGCCGCACGTCTGCAAAGCCGCGGGCTGAGCGTCGGCGCCTACCACGCCGGGCTGGACAACGATCGCCGCGCGCAGGTGCAGGAAGCGTTCCAGCGTGACGATTTGCAGGTGGTGGTGGCCACCGTCGCCTTCGGCATGGGCATCAATAAACCCAACGTGCGCTTCGTGGTGCATTTCGACATCCCGCGCAATATCGAATCCTATTATCAGGAGACCGGCCGCGCCGGGCGTGACGGCCTGCCGGCCGAAGCCATCCTGCTGTACGATCCGGCCGACATGGCCTGGCTGCGCCGCTGCCTGGAGGAAAAACCCGCCGGACAGCAGCTGGACATCGAACGCCACAAGCTGAACGCCATGGGCGCGTTCGCCGAGGCGCAAACCTGCCGCCGTCTGGTGCTGCTCAACTACTTCGGCGAAGGCAAGCACGAGAACTGCGGCAACTGCGACATCTGCCTCGATCCGCCCAAGCGCTACGACGGACTAGAGGACGCGCGCAAGGCGCTGTCCTGCGTGTACCGCGTCGGCCAGCGCTTCGGCCTCGGGTACATCGTGGAAGTGCTGCGCGGCTCCAACAACCAACGCATTCGCGAATACGGCCACGATAAGCTGCCGGTATACGGCATCGGCCGCGATCAAACCACCGAACACTGGACCAGCGTGCTGCGTCAGCTGATCCACCTGGGCTTTATCACCCAGAACATCGCCATGCACTCGGCGCTGCAATTAACCGAGGCGGCGCGTCCGGTGTTGCGCGGCGAGGTGGCGCTGCAGCTGGCGGTGCCGCGCATCCAGAGCCTGAAGTCGCGCAGCAGCGCCAACCAGAAATCCTACGGCGGCAATTACGATCGCAAGCTGTTCGCCAAGCTGCGCAAACTGCGCAAATCGATTGCCGACGAAGAAAATATTCCACCCTACGTGGTGTTCAACGACGCCACGCTGCTGGAAATGGCCGAACAGATGCCGATCAAGGCCGGCGATCTGCTGAGCGTCAACGGCGTCGGCCAGCGCAAACTGGAGCGTTTCGGCGCGCCCTTTATGGCGATGATCCGCGACCATCTCGACAATGACGAAGACTAAGGGCGATAAATCATGCTGATGCTGTTTCTTACCGTGGCGCTGGTGCATCTGATTGCGCTGATGAGCCCGGGGCCGGACTTCTTTTTCGTGTCGCAAACCGCTGCCAGCCGCTCGCGCCGCGAGGCGATGATGGGCGTGGTCGGCATTTCTCTCGGCATCGTGGTGTGGGCCGGCGTGGCGTTGATGGGTCTGCATCTGATCCTGCAGAAGATGGCTTGGCTGCATCAGATAATCATGGTCGGCGGCGGCATTTACCTGTGCTGGATGGGGTGGCAACTGCTGCGCTCCGCGCGGGCGCAGCAAGCGCAGCCTGCGGCGGAGGCCCAGGTGGCGTTGCCGAAGGCCGGGCGCAGCTTTATTCGCGGTTTTCTGACCAATCTGTCCAACCCGAAAGCGGTGATCTATTTCGGCAGCGTGTTCTCGCTGTTCGTCGGTGACAGCGTCGGCGCCGGAGCGCGCTGGGGGCTGTTTTTGCTGATCGTCGCCGAGACCTTCGTCTGGTTCAGCCTGGTGGCGATGGTGTTCGCGCTGCCGGCGATGCGCCGCGGCTACCAGCGGTTGGCCAAGTGGATCGACGGGGTCGCGGGCGTGCTGTTTACCGGCTTCGGGTTACACCTGATCTTTACCCGCTAACCGCAGTGAAATGCCAAAGGCCGAGCAGCGATGCCCGGCCTTTTTTGTCAGGCTTTGCGGGCGGTCGCCAGCAGCCCCGCCACCAAAATGAACAGCGAACCGAACACCCGGTTGAGCAGCTGCATCTGGCGCGGCGTTCTCAGCCAGCCGGCGATGCGCGTCGCCAGGGTGGCGTAACCGATCATCACCAGAATATCCACCACCACGGTAGTGACGCCGAGCACCAGATACTGCTCGGCCTGCGGCTGATTAGGCAAGATGAACTGCGGGAACAGCGCAGCGAGGAACACGATGCTTTTCGGGTTGGTCAGGTTGACCAGCACCGCGCGGCGGAACAGACGGCGGCGCGGCATGCTGCCCGCCAGCGCATGCAGATCCAGCGCCCCGGCGGCGCGCCATTGCTGGATGCCGAGCCACACCAGGTAGGCGGCGCCCAGCCATTTCAGCAGCTCGAACGCCAGCAGCGATTGAGAAATCAGCGCGCCGAGGCCGATGCCCACCAGTACGATGTGCGCGCTCAGACCGACCTGCAGCCCGGCGATCGACGCGGCGGCGCCGCGATAGCCGTGGCTGATGCCGGTGCTCATGGTGTTGATTGCGCCTGAGCCGGGGGACAGGCTGAGGATAAGCGTGGTCAGCAGGTAGGTTAACCACCAGTCCAAGGTCATGGTTCTCGGCTCCCTGAAAGTGTCGTTTTGTGCCACAATGCGCCGAGGCGGCGCCGTTTTTTGTAAGAATTGAATCACAATACGCTAGTATGATTTCTTGTGCCAGCGGTCACATTTTCCGCCGGCCCCACAGGGAAAACGCTCTCGATGACCTCGTTCACTCTCAGCTCCGATGACTGGTTAACGCGTGAAACGCAGTTCGCTGCCTTCGCCACCGGGCCGCTGCTGGACTTCTGGCGGCTGCGGGAAGAGGGCGAGTTCAGCGGCGTGGACGGCGTGCCGATCCGCTTTGTGCGTTTTCGCTCCGCGCGACATCAGCGGGTGGTGGTGGTCAGCCCCGGCCGCATCGAAAGCTACGTGAAATACCCCGAGGTGGCCTACGATCTGTTCCACTGCGGTTACGACGTGGTGATCGTCGATCATCGCGGCCAGGGGCGCTCCGGCCGTTTACTGGCGGATACGCACCGCGGTCATGTGGTAAACTTCGCCGACTACGTGGACGATTTCGAGCAGCTTTGGCAGCGCGAGGTCGAATCGCGCGGTTATCGGCAGCGCTTCGCGCTGGCGCATTCGATGGGCGGCGCGATCCTGGCGCAGTTCCTGCAGCGTCGGCCGCAGGCATTCGACGCGGCGGCGTTTTGTGCGCCGATGTTCGGCATCCAGTTGCCGATGCCGGGCTGGCTGGCCGACCGTATTCTCGACTGGGTGGAGACGCGCCCGGCGATCCGCGACTATTACGCGGTGGGCACCGGCCAGTGGCGTCCGTTGCCCTATGTGGTCAACGTGTTGACCCACAGCCGCGAGCGCTATCGGCGCAGCCTGCGCTATTACGCCGATTACCCCGAGCTGCAGGTGGGCGGGCCGACCTACCATTGGGTGCGGGAGAGCATCCGCGCCGGCCGGCAGATTATCGCTCAGGCCGGGGAGATAACAACGCCGCTGTTGCTTTTGCAGGCCGGTGAGGAACGGGTGGTCGACAACCGTTCGCATCAGGCTTTTTGTCAGGCTCTGTCAGACGCGGGGCGCCCTTGCGAAGGGGGGATCCCGTGGGTTATCAACGGCGCACGCCATGAGATCCTGTTCGAGCGGGACGCGATGCGCGCCGAAGCACTGAACGCAATCCTGCGCTTCTTTGCTCAACACTTAGGCGGCGCGCTGCCGCCGACAACTCCATCAGAGGTTAGAACATAACGCTATGTATCACGTCGTCGCTTCCGATTTAGATGGCACGCTGCTGTCTCCCGACCATACCCTGTCGCCGTACGCCAAAGAAACGCTGAAGTTGCTGACCCAGCGCGGCGTGCATTTCGTGTTCGCCACCGGCCGCCACCATATCGACGTGGCGCAGATCCGCGACAGCCTGGAGATCAGCGCCTTTATGATCACCTCTAACGGCGCGCGGGTGCATAACACCGCCGGCGAGTTGATCTTCAGCCATAACCTGGACGGGGATATCGCCCGCGATCTGTACGGCATGCTGCACGACGATCCGGAGATCACCACTAACGTCTACCGCAACGATGACTGGTTCATCAACCGCGAAAGCCCGGAGCAGGAAGAGTTCTTCCAGGAGTCGGTGTTCAAATATCAGCTGTTCGAGCCGGGCCTGCTGGAAACCGACGGCGTCTGTAAGGTCTACTTCACCTGCGAAGATCACGAGCGGCTGCTGCAGGTGGAAGATGCCATCAACGCGCGCTGGGGCGATCGGGTCAACGTCAGCTTCTCGTTCCCGACCTGCCTGGAAGTGATGGCGGGTGGCGTGTCGAAAGGGCATGCGCTGGAAGAAGTGGCCAAGATCATCGGCTATACGCTGCAAGAGTGCATCGCCTTCGGCGACGGCATGAACGATCTGGAGATGCTGTCGATGGCCGGTAAGGGCTGCATCATGCGCGATGCGCATCAGCGCCTGAAGGATATGCTGCCGGAGCTGGAGGTGATCGGCTCCAACGTCGATAACGCGGTGCCGCACTACCTGCGCAAGATGTTCCTCTGAAATCACCCGGCCGTTTCTCTGAAATAATAAGGGCGCCTTGCGGCGCCCTTAAAGTCAATGATAAACCGGATGACGTTGCCGAGCTGACAGAGGGCAATATCTAAAAAAACAAGGAAAATCAATTCATTGATTTTCGACCGATATCCACAAAGGAGGAAAAACCACGTTTTTTCCTCCTTTGTCAGCAATTCAAGGGCGCCTTGCGGCGCCCTTGACATTACTTGTGCTGGCCCTGCTTCTGCAGGAACTGCACGCCCTTGTCCGGGAAGTCGGTGAACACGCCGTCGACGCCGGCCTGGTTGTAAATCACGTCATACAGCTGGTTCACGTCGGTCACGTACTTCGGCAGCGCATCGGCGCGGATGGTGAACGGGTGCACCGCCAGCTTGCTGGCATGCGCTTCTTTCACCATGTCGGTCAGCACGATGTGGCCCGGCTTGGATTGATCCGCGACCACCAGCATGTGGTAGTCCGGCCCGATGCCGTCGGCATACTGAGCGATTTTCTTCATTGCGCCCGGCTTGAACATCCAGTCGTAGTCGTATTCTACCCACTTGCCGTCGGCTTTCTGCTCGTAGGTTTCCTGCCAGTCGTTATAGGCGATCAGCTGCACCAGCTTCAGATCCATGCCCAGTTTCGGCTCCAGCTCGTTCTTGATGCGTTTGAGCTCGTTGGCGTCGAAGCACTGCAGGTAGACGTTATCGTTCTTGCCGGTGTAACCGTACTGCTTGAGTACCGCCAGCACTTTGCTGGAGATGTCTTTGCCTTCCTGTTTGTGGAACCAAGGTGCCTTGATTTCAGGGTAGATGCCGATGTTTTTGCCGGTCGAATGGTTCAGACCCTGCACGAACTCGATCTCTTCCTGGAAGGTGTGCACGCGGAAGTCGGATTTGCCCATCGGGAAGCGGCCAGGATAACCCTGTACCTTCTTGCCGTTTTCGATTTCAAAACCTTCGGTGAACTTCAGCGATTTGATCTCCGCCAGCGTAAAGTCGATGGCGTAGTAGCGGCCGTCTTTGCGCGCGCGGTCCGGGAAGCGTTCGGCGACGTCGGTGACGCGATCGAGGTAATGGTCGTGCAGCACCACCAGCTCGTTGTCCTTGGTCATCACCAGATCTTGTTCGAGGTAATCGGCGCCCTGGGCGTAGGCCATCGCCTTCGCCGGCAGGGTGTGTTCCGGCAGGTAGCCGCTGGCGCCGCGGTGGGCGATCACCACTTTGTCCGCTGCCTGTGCGGCGCTGACCATCGAGGTGGCGAGAATGATCCCTGTCAGCAGGGCTTTGACTTGAGTCCGCATTCCGTTTTTCTCCGTGTTGTTGGGGGCAGGGTAGTAAAAAGGCCGCAGGGCGGCCTTTAAATCATGCAAAAGTCGTGTGACGCTTAACCGCGCTTGGCGGCGATTTCCGCGTGGTGTTTCTTTTCGTTCAGCATGGTCAGCAGCAGCAGGATAACCGCCAGCACGCCGCCGCCGATCATCACCATGAAGCCGCCGTCCCAACCGAAGAAGTCCACGGTGTAACCGACGATGGCGCTGGCCGCAACCGAGCCGCCCAGGTAGCCGAACAGGCCGGTGAAGCCCGCGGCGGTGCCGGCGGCTTTCTTCGGCGCCAACTCCAGCGCGTGCAGGCCGATCAGCATCACCGGGCCATAGATCAGGAAGCCGATGACCAGCATACAGATCATGTCCACGGTCGGGTTACCGGCCGGGTTCATCCAGAACACCACGGTGGCGATGGTCACCAGCGTCATGAAGAACACACCGGTGGCGCCGCGGTTGCCTTTGAACACTTTGTCCGACATCCAGCCGCACAGCAGGGTGCCCGGGATACCGGCGTATTCATACAGGAAGTAGGCCCAGGACGACTTGTCCAGCGCGAAGTGTTTCACTTCTTTCAGGTAGGTCGGCGACCAGTCCAGAATGCCGTAACGCAGCAGATAGACGAACACGTTGGCGACCGCGATGTACCACAGCAGCTTGTTAGGCAGAATGTACTGCATGAAGATCTGCTTGGCGGTCAGCTCTTCTTCGTCTTTTTCGCTGTAGTCGTCCGGATAGTCGTTTTTGTACTCTTCAATCGGCGGCAGGCCGCAGGATTGCGGGGTGTCGCGCATCAGGGCGAAGGCGATCAGGGCCACCAAGATGGCGCCGAAGGCCGGCATGTACAGCGCCGCGTGCCAGTCGTTGAACCAGGCCATACCCAGCAGGAACAGCAGCGGCGGAAGGCCGCCACCCACGTTGTGGGCGCAGTTCCAGATGGAAACGATGCCGCCGCGTTCTTTCTGCGACCACCAGTGCACCATGGTGCGGCCGCACGGCGGCCAACCCATGCCCTGGAACCAGCCGCACAGGAACAGCAGGACGAACATGATGGCGATGCTGGAGGTGGCCCACGGCACGAAGCCCATGAACAACATCACCGCCGCCGCCAGGATCAGGCCGGCAGGCAGGAACACCCGCGGGTTGGAACGGTCGGAGACCGAACCCATGATGAATTTGGAGAAGCCGTAGGCGATGGAGATGCCCGACAGCGCGAAGCCGAGGTCACCGCGGCTGAAGCCTTGTTCGATCAGGTAAGGCATGGCCAGGGTGAAGTTCTTACGCACCAGATAGTAAGCGGCGTAACCGAAGAAGATCCCCAGGAAAATTTGCCAGCGCAGCTTACGGTAGAGCGGGTCTACCTTATCGCTCGGCACACGGGCGGTGTGTGCGGCCGGCTTAAAAATACTCAACATGAGCGCCTCCGATGGCTTTATCTGTTATCACATCAATATGACCTTTTACGTTCATTTGATGATTGAGCGGATATCGAATGTGGTGTTTTTGTGTTCCATAACGAGCGCCATTGTCATCAAATACGCCTGGTGTCGCTGTGACGAATGGCGCAATTGTTACACTTTCATGAAACCACGGCGGATTTTGAGCGATTCGTTAACGTTATGAAATAGAAAAACGTCCAAAAATCGTGATTATGATCACATTGATGGTTTTTTGTGGACATTTTTATTTCGTTTCATGTTCGTTATTGTTCCTTATCAAACAAAGACCCTAATAACCGTGGCTCAATAGGCTCATAACTACCGATCCTGAGGGAGCGACATGAGCAGCTATTTTGACGGCGGCGAAACGGATGTGATCATCATCGGCGGCGGCGCCACCGGTGCAGGCATCGCCCGCGACTGTGCGCGGCGCGGCTTGCGCTGCATCTTGCTGGAGCGCCACGACATCGCCACCGGCGCCACCGGCCGCAACCACGGTTTACTGCACAGCGGCGCGCGCTATGCGGTGACCGACGGCGAGTCGGCGCGCGAGTGCATCGAAGAGAACCGCATCCTGAAACGCATTGCCCACCACTGCATCGAGCGCACCGATGGGCTGTTCATCACCCTGCCGCAGGACTCGCTGGACTATCAGCAACAGTTTATCGCCGCCTGTCGCCAGGCCGACATCGACGCCGAAGCGATCGACCCGCAGCTGGCGCTGCGCCTGGAGCCGGCGGCCAACCCGGCGCTGATCGGCGCGGTGCGGGTGCCGGACGGCACCGTCGATCCCTTCCGGCTGACCGCCGCCAACATGCTGGACGCGCGTGAACACGGCGCGCAGATCCTGACCTACCACCAGGTGGTGGGGCTGCTGCGCAGCGGCGACCGGGTGACGGGCGTGCGCGTTTACGACCATCAGAATCAGCGGCGTTATGAGCTGCATGCGCCGGTGGTGGTCAACGCCGCCGGCATCTGGGGCCAGCAGATCGCCGAATACGCCGATTTGCGCATCCGCATGTTCCCGGCCAAGGGGGCGCTGCTGATCCTCGGCCATCGCATCAACAACATGGTGATCAACCGCTGCCGCAAACCGGCGGACGCCGACATCCTGGTGCCGGGTGACACCATCTCGCTGATCGGCACCACCTCGACCCATATCGACTACGACCAAATTGACAACATGCTGGTGACCCCGCAGGAGGTGGACATTCTGATCCGCGAGGGGGCGCTGTTGGCACCCACCCTGGCGCAGACCCGCATTTTGCGCGCCTATGCCGGGGTGCGGCCGCTGGTGGCCAGCGATGACGACCCTAGCGGGCGCAACGTCAGCCGCGGCATCGTGCTGCTCGATCACGCCAGCCGCGACGGGCTGGAAGGGTTTATCACCATCACCGGCGGCAAGCTGATGACCTACCGACTGATGGCGGAGTGGGCCACCGACAAGGTGTGCGAAAAGCTTGGCGTAAACCGCCCGTGCACCACTGCGCAAGACGCGTTGCCCGGATCCCGCCAGTCGGCGGAGGAAACGGTGCGCAGCGTGGTTTCACTGCCCGCCAGTATTCGCGGCTCAGCAATTTACCGCCACGGCGATCGCGCCAGCCAGGTGCCGGCGGCCGATCGGCTCGACACCAGCCTGGTGTGCGAATGCGAGGCGGTGACGGCCGGGGAAGTGCGCTATGCGGTCAATTCGCTGACCGTCAATAACCTGGTGGATCTGCGCCGCCGCACCCGCGTCGGCATGGGTACCTGCCAAGGCGAACTCTGCGCCTGCCGCGCCGCCGGGCTGCTGACGCGCTTTAACGTCAGCACGCCGCAGCAATCTATCGCGCAGCTGTCGCAGTTCCTCAACGAACGGTGGAAAGGCGTACGGCCGATCGCCTGGGGCGATGCGCTGCGCGAGAGCGAATTTACCAGTTGGGTTTACCAGGGGTTATGCGGGCTTGAGGCCCAGGCCGACAAGGAGCAGGAGGCGGATGATGCGATTTGACGTAGTGGTGATTGGCGGTGGCCTGGCGGGCCTGAGCTGCGCCATTGCCGTGGCCGAACAGGGCAAACGCTGCGCGGTGGTCAGTTCCGGCCAGAGCGCGCTCTACTTCTCCTCCGGCTCGCTCGATCTGCTGGCGAGATTGCCGGACGGCACGCCGGTCGAGATGCCGCTGGCGGCGTTACCGCAGCTGGCGCAGCAGGCGCCGCAGCATCCGTATGCCCTGATCGGGCCCGGTCGGGTGGCGGCGCTGTCCGCCGCCGCGCAGCGGCTGCTGGAGCGCTGCGGGCTGAACCTGCAGGGCGAGGGCGCTAATAACCATCTGCGTATTACGCCGCTGGGCACGCGCCGCGCCACCTGGCTCAGCCCGCAGGCGATCCCGACGCTGCCGCTGACCGGCCAACTGCCGTGGCGGCGTATTGCGGTGATCGGCATCGAGGGGTTCCTCGACTTCCAGCCGCAGATGGCCGCCGACTCTCTGAGCCGGGAGCTCGGCGTAGAGACGGAGGTAGCCTATCTGCACATGCCGGCGCTGGACAGATTGCGCAATAACCCCAGCGAGTTCCGCGCGGTGAACATCGCCCGGGTGCTGGATTTGATGGAAAGCCTGCCGCCGATGGCCGAGGAGCTGCGGCGGCTGGCGGGCGAGGCCGACGCGCTCTTCCTGCCAGCCTGTCTGGGCCTGGAGGACGATACGTCGCTGGCGGTGCTGCAGGATGCGGTCGGCAAACCTATCCGGCTGCTGCCGACGCTGCCGCCTTCGGTGCCCGGCATGCGTTTGCATCAGGCACTGCGGCGGCGTTTCCAACAGCTGGGCGGCGTTTTCATGCCTGGCGACAGCGTGCTGCGCGCCGAGTGCGAAGCCGGCCGCGTCACCGGCCTATATACCCGCAACCACGGCGATATTCCGCTGCGGGCGCAGCAGGTGGTGCTGGCCAGCGGCAGCTTCTTCAGCAATGGGCTGGTGGCGGATTTCGACGGGGTGCGCGAGCCGATCTTCGAACTGGACGTGCACAGCCGCGCCGATCGCGCCGACTGGAGCCGGCGCGAGCTGTTTGCACCTCAGCCTTATCTGCAGTTTGGCGTGCGCACCGACGGCAGGCTGCGGGCAATGAAGCAGGGAATGCCGTTCGACAATCTGTATGCCATCGGCGCGGTCGCCGGCGGCTACGATCCGCTGCATCAGGGCTGCGGCGCCGGCGTGTCATTGATCGGTGCGCTGCACGTCGCGCAGCAGATCGCCGCGGAGGAAAACGCATGAGCCTGCATCTGGACCACAGCTTTGAAAGCTGCATTAAATGCACCGTCTGCACCACCTACTGCCCGGTCGCCAAAGTGAACCCGCTCTATCCGGGGCCAAAACAGGCGGGGCCGGACGGCGAGCGGCTGCGGTTGAAAGATCCGGCGCTGTACGACGAAGCGCTGAAATACTGCACCAACTGCAAGCGTTGTGAAGTGGCCTGCCCGTCCGACGTCAAAATCGGCGACATCATTCAGCGCGCCCGCGCCGACTTCGCCCAGAGCAAGCCGACGCTGCGCGACGCCATCCTCAGCCACACCGACATCATGGGCTCGCTGTCGACGCCGTTCGCGCCGATCGTCAACGCCGCTACCGGGCTGAAACCGGTGCGCAAGCTGTTGGACAAGGCGCTGAAGATCGATCACCGTCGCGAACTGCCGAAATACTCGTTCGGCACTTTCCGCCGCTGGTACCGGCAACAGGCGCAGGCTCAGCAGCGTTATGCCGAGCAGGTGGCGTTTTTCCACGGCTGCTTCGTCAACTATAACCATCCGCAGCTGGGCAAGGATTTGATCCGAGTGTTCAACGCGCTGGATATCGGCGTGCAGCTGCTGAAACGCGAGAAATGCTGCGGCGTGCCGCTGATCGCCAACGGGTTTATCGAGCAGGCCAAAAAGCAGGCCAGGGTCAACGCCGAGTCGCTGCATGAAACGGTGCTGGAGCGCGGCATTCCGGTGGTGGCGACCTCATCGAGCTGCACCTTCACCCTGCGCGACGAATACCCTCATCTGCTGGACGTGGACACTACCCCGGTGCGCGATCGGGTGGAGCTGGCGACGCGCTATCTCTACCGCCTGATCAATCAGGGGCGCAGCCTGCCGCTGAAGCACACGCCGCTGCGGGTGGCTTATCACACGCCTTGCCATATGGAGAAGATGGGCTGGACCGCCTACACGCTGGAGCTGCTGCGGCAGATACCGGGGCTGGAGCTGGTGGTGCTGGATTCCCAGTGCTGCGGCATCGCCGGCACCTACGGGTTCAAATCGGAGAACTACGCCACTTCGCAAGGCATCGGCGCACCGCTGTTCCGGCAGATCGAAGAGAGTGGGGTGGATCTGGTGGTGACCGACTGCGAGACCTGCAAATGGCAGATAGAAATGTCCACCAGCAAGCGCTGTGAACATCCGATCACCCTGCTGGCGCAGGCGCTGGCGTAAAAACGAAAGGGCCGGCAAGCCGGCCCCTGTGGGATTACTGCTTCAGCTTCAGGGTGGAGATGATGCCTTCGGCCTCGGTCTGCGCCTGCTGCTGATTGTCCGCCGGCAGCGTCACCTGAATGGTCAGCATGTTGTTGTTCAGCGAGCCGATCAGGACGGAGGAATAGGCTTTTTCGCCGCTGCTGGTGATGATGCTGTCCAGCTGACGCAGCGGCACGCCGTTGACGTCGAGCGCCTTGTTGGTGATCACCTGCAGGTTGGCGTCACGCGCGCGCTGGGTATTCTCCAGGCGCTTGGCCAGAGTCTCCAGGCTGTCGGCGGTCTTGTCGCCCAGGATCACGATCACCGCGCGCTGACCAGTGCTGTCTGCGTAAACATGCATGTTGTTGGCCTGGTTACCCAGCTTGCCGCTCTGATCCGCCATGCCGACCGGCAGGGTGAACGCCAGTTTACCGTCCAGCAGGCTCACCTGCTGCCCGGCCGGTGCGCTGGCCGCCGCGCCGTCTGGCGCTGCCTTGGTGTCTTTGGTGTTGCCGTCGCAGGCCGCGAGGCCAAGCGCCAGCAGGCTGATACCCATCAATTTCGCTACTTTACGCATCGGGCTTCCTTATTCCTTTCCGGTAGGGATTCACTGTCGTATCGCAACCTATTCCAGGTTGAAATGCAAGGCAGATGTTGTCACAAGTTTTTTTCCAGTAATAGCCGATAATCAGCCACTTCGCCTTTCTTTTCCAGCTGAACAATCTGATAGTGATGGGTGAGCAGCATCGTCAGCATGGCGCGGAACCGGTTACGGGTTTTGACCGTCAGCTGGCGATAGCCCTGCGCCTGCGCCCAGCGTTCCTGTTCGGCCAACAAGGCCTGCGCCACGCCGTGGCGACGAAACGCCGGCAGCACCCCCCCCAGCCAGCTGTAAAACACCGTTTCCTGCTGTTGATAACCGAGCTTAAAACCGGCCGGCTGACCGTCGATTTCGGCGATCAACAGGCTGGCGGGGGCGATGCCGATGCGCCGCTGTAGATCGGCCAGGCTATGCCGGCTGCCGAATTCGGGGATGCGTTGGTAAAGGCGGTGGATTTCTTCGAGCGTGGCGTTGCGAACGATTGGGGTCATGAGCGGCCTCCAAAGGATAGGGCCGCCCAGCATAGCACGGCTCAGCTCGGCTGCAGGCTGCCGCTGCGCGCCGCGATGCGTTTGAGCAGCATGTTCAGCAACACGCCGTACATCGGCAGGAAGAACAGCAGGCAGATCATCACCTTGAAGCTGTAATCCACCAGCGCGATCTCCACCCAGTTGTTGGCCATGAAGGGATCGCTGCTCTTGTAGAAGGCGATGAAGAAGAACGCCAGCGTATCGCTGATGTTGCCGAAAAACATCGCCGCCGCCGGCGCTACCCACCAGGCGCTGCGCTGGCGCAGGCGGTTGAAGACGTGAACGTCGAGGATCTGGCCGAGCACGTAGGCCATAAAGCTGGCGACGGCGATGCGCGCCACGAACAGGTTAAAACTGCCCAGCGCCGCGAATCCCTGCCACTCTCCCTGATAGGTGACGGTGGAGATCACGTAAGAGATGAACAGCGCCGGCACCATCACCGCCAGGATAATCCGCCGCGCCAGCGGCGCGCCAAAAATGCGCACGGTCAGATCGGTCGCCAGGAAGATAAACGGGAAGGTAAAGGCGCCCCAGGTGGTATGGAAGCCGAAAACGGTGATCGGCAGCTGCACCAGGTAGTTGCTGGAGGTAATGATGGCGATATGAAACAGCGAAAGCCAGACCAACGCCGTGAAGCGCTGCTGTGCGGTAAACGAATACATATTGTAGCCTTTTTAGCAGTGGGGTGAGGGAACCCAGTGTGTCTTGTTAAAACAGCAAAAAACGCTGCGCGGCGGCATGATACGCGTTTGCGCAACCAATGCAATGGTTAAATTTAACGCAAACGTTAACGCATCTTGCGCAGAAAAACTACCGGCGTAAACTAGGCGCTAATGAGATGCGGCGAGCGTTCGCCGATCGTTTTTGAACGAGAAAAATTGCATGACTGACTTATTTGCCCAGGCAGACCAGACGCTCGACGCGCTGGGCCTGCGTTGCCCGGAACCGGTGATGATGGTGCGTAAAACTGTGCGCCATATGGACAACGGCGAAACGCTGCTGATTATCGCCGACGATCCGGCTACCACCCGCGATATTCCGGGGTTCTGCCGCTTTATGGAGCACACGCTGGTGGCGCAAGAGACCGAGCAGGTGCCATACCGTTATTTGCTGCGTAAAGGCGTATAACGGCGACAAGGTCATGTTGATGAAGGAAAAGTCTCTTTCCCCGAAATGACAACGGGCGCGGCATGCCGCGCCCGTATTGGTTTCCGAACTTAGCTGCGCTTTTTCAACAGCCGCAGCGCGTTGGCGGTGACCAGCGCGGTGGCACCGGAGTCGGCCAGCACCGCCAGCCACAAACCGGTCAGCCCCAGCAGGCTGGTGATCAGGAAGACCCCCTTCAGCCCCAATGCGATGGTGATGTTTTGCCGGATATTGGCGTGGGTGGCGCGCGAGATGCGGATCATCTCCGCGACGCCCACCAGCCGGTTGTGGGTCAGGGCGGCATCGGCGGTTTCCAATGCCACGTCGGTGCCGCTGCCCATGGCGATGCCGATGCTGGAGGCCTTCATCGCCGGGGCGTCGTTGATCCCGTCGCCGATCATCGCCGTCGGGCGCAGTTCGCTCAGTTCGGTAACCGCGCTGACCTTATCTTCCGGCAGCAGACCGGCGCGATAGTCGAGGCCCAGCTCGCCGGCGATCGCCGCGGCGGCGCGCGGGTTGTCGCCGGTCAGCATCACGCCGCGAATACCCAGCGCGTTCAGTTCGGCTATGGCCTGTTTGGCGTCGCCGCGCAGCGTATCGCGTAGCGCCAGCAAGCCGATAGGTGCGCCGTCTTCCAGCACCACCACCGCCGTTTTGCCGGCGTTTTCCAGCTTGTCTACCTGGCTCTGCCATTGGGCGTCGAGCAGGCCCGGTGCCAGCTTGCCTGGCGCGCTGATCAGCACGGTCTTGCCGTCCACGATCCCTTCCACGCCGACGCCGGCCAGCGCGCGGCGCGCCTGCGCCAGCGGTAGCTCCGTCCCGCTTTCGGCGGCGCGGTTGATGATCGCCTGCGCCAGCGGGTGATGTGAACCGGCTTCCACCGCGGCGGCAAGCTGCAGCAGCCGCTGTTCGGTGAGCGCGCCGATCGGCAGCACGTCGGTCACCGTCGGCTTGCCTTCGGTCAGGGTGCCGGTTTTATCGAAGGCGATAGTTTGGATCTGGCCCAGTTGCTCCAGCGCCGCACCGCCTTTAATCAGCGCGCCGCGCCGCGTGGCGGCGGCCAGCCCGGATGTGATCGCCGCCGGGGTCGAGATCACCAATGCGCATGGGCAGCCGATCAGCAGCAGCGTCAGGCCGCGATAGATCCAGGTATCCCACGGCTGCGAGAACAGCAGCGGCGGCACCAGGATCACCGCGACGGCCAGCAGCATAATGGCCGGGGTGTAATAACGGCTGAACCGATCGAGGAAGCGTTCGATCGGCGCGCGGCGCTCTTCGGCCTCTTCAATCAGCTGCAAAATGCGGTCGATGGCGTTTTTGCCGGGCTCGGAGATCACCTTCATCTGCGCCGCCTGATCGACGGACAGGCTGCCGGCGGCCACTTTCTCACCCTGTTGGCGCTCGACCGGCACCGATTCGCCGGTCAGGGCGCTTTCGTCGAAGCTGGCGAACGGATTGAGCAGCTCGGCGTCGGCCGGCAGGCGCCCGCCGGGTGCGATTTCAATCACATCGCCCGGACGCAGGCTGGCGACCGGCACGCGTTTGCGCTCTGCACCTTGCAGCAGCAGCGCATCTTCCGGCACCAGCTCCATCAGCGCCGTCACGCCGCGCCGCGCGCGGTTGGCGGCGTAGGATTCCAGCAGTTCACCGACCATAAACAGCAGCAGCACCATCGCCGCCTCGGCGGTGGCGCCGATGAACAGCGCGCCGATGGCCGCCACGCTCATCAGCGTTTCGATGGCGAACGGCGTGCCGGAACGAATCAGACGCAGCGCCTTGGTGGCAACCGGTGCCAATCCGACCAGCGTGGTGGCGATAAAGGCGATGCGGCCCAGCTCCGGGTTAACCCGATCAAGCACCCAGCTGACGACCATCAGGGTGGTCAACAGCAGCAGCGGTGCGAATTCGCCGAAGCGTGAGGTTTTCGGCGCGGCGGCTTTGGCGGTCTGAGTGCCGAGCAGGGTAAAGCCGGCCTGGGCGACCGCGTCCTGGATCCGCAGGCTGATGTCGGACTGTGCGTCGACCACCAGTTTCTCGGTGGCGAACAACACGCGCGCGCTGTCGACGCCGGGGAGTGCGGTGACGGCATTTTCGATTTTCTTGGCACAGCTGGGGCAGTCCATGCCGGTGACTTTCCAGCTGAAACGTTGGCTGCCGGAAGGGGGAGCGGCGGCCGGCCTGTCGCTTTCCTCATCCGGATCGTCGGGCGCGGCGGTGCAGCAGCCGCTATCGCCATGATCGTGATGGTGGTGGGTGTGTTCGGCCTGTGCGGCGGCGTTTTTCGGCGTGCTGCTGCAGCCATGCTGAGTTTTGCTGTGGCTGTGGTTGCAGCCGCATCCGCCTTCGGCGTGGTGATGTTCCTGATGATTATGATTTTGCTGATTGTGCATAACGTCCCCTTCGAGCTGTTAAACGGGTTTGCTCAGCTGACTCTACACCCTGGAGTCAACTCCAGAGTCAAGCGTCGGATGAGAATTATTGCTAACGGCGTTCGAGCCTATAAAGGGGTATTCATTCAATAATGAATAATGCGAATTTAAATCTATAGGCTTTCCTTATCCCCTATTTGGGGGAAAAGGCTCACTGCCGTTAGTTTAAATAAGAAAATAATATTCCTATAGAAACTAAAAAGTCGCCCGACCTAATAATAAAGAGTTATTAATCTATAACGCTTTAGCAAAATTTACCTTTTTGCCCGTACCAAGCCAGCATGATTCGCTTGTGGCTGCAGGCCGCATTGTTATTGAAGTTTGGTGCCAACTTATCCTCGTTAATTTTCATTTGTTTTGTAAAGAAGCCTAAAAAGCAGCATAACAAACTTTCGTTGAGACAATAAAAGGTTGATTATTTTATGTTCAGTTTCGCGACCCTGCCTATAATTGGAATCGATTACCATTTTTAATGGCAATCTTATTTGCTGATATATATGCATTAATTCTACCTAACACACTGCCGGCAACGGCGCATAAGCCCCTTCCAGCAAGCTTAAGGTTCATTAACCGTAGCTTACGGGGAGGTTATGTCTATCTGTCTGATTGATAACGATCAGATAATGAGTGGAATCGAACCAATGCAATCTACTAAAAAGGCAATTGAAATTACTGAATCCAACTTCGCAGCCGCCAAAACCGGCTACGATGCTGTAGCCGACCTGCTGCATTATCATGAGCGTGGCAACGGGATTCAGATTAATGGCAAGGATTCATTTTCTAACGAGCAAGCTGGGCTGTTTATTACCCGTGAGAACCAAACCTGGAACGGTTACAAGGTATTTGGCCAGCCGGTTAAATTAACCTTCTCCTTCCCGGACTATAAGTTCTCTGCCACCAACGTCGCCGGCGACACCGGGCTGAGCAAGTTCAGCGCGGAACAGCAGCAGCAGGCTAAGTTGTCGCTGCAGTCCTGGGCTGACGTCGCCAATATCACCTTCACCGAAGTGGCGGCCGGTCAAAAAGCCAACATCACCTTCGGCAACTACAGCCAGGATCGCCCCGGCCACTATGATTACGGCACTCAGGCCTATGCCTTCCTGCCGAACACCATTTGGCAGGGCCAGGATCTGGGCGGCCAGACCTGGTACAACGTCAACCAATCCAACGTGAAGCATCCGGCGACCGAAGACTACGGCCGCCAGACGTTCACCCATGAGATTGGCCATGCGCTGGGCCTGAGCCACCCGGGCGATTACAACGCTGGTGAAGGCAACCCAACCTACCGCGACGCGAGCTATGCGGAAGACACCCGCCAGTTCAGCCTGATGAGCTACTGGAGTGAAACCAACACCGGTGGCGACAACGGCGGTCACTACGCCGCCGCTCCGCTGCTGGACGACATTGCCGCCATTCAACACCTGTATGGCGCCAACCTGTCGACCCGCACCGGCGACACCGTGTACGGTTTTAACTCCAATACCGGCCGCGATTACTACAGCACCACCAGCAACTCGCAAAAACTGATCTTTGCGGTCTGGGATGCGGGCGGCAACGATACCTTCGACTTCTCCGGTTACACCGCGAACCAGCGCATCAACCTGAATGAGAAATCGTTCTCCGACGTGGGCGGCCTGAAGGGCAACGTCTCGATCGCCGCCGGGGTGACCATCGAGAACGCCATTGGCGGTTCCGGCAATGACGTGATCGTCGGCAATGCGGCCAACAACGTGCTGAAAGGCGGCGCGGGCAATGACGTGCTGTTCGGCGGCGGCGGGGCGGATGAGCTGTGGGGCGGTTCCGGCCAGGATACCTTCGTATTCACCGCTGCCAGCGATTCTGCACCGGGTGCTTCGGACTGGATCCGCGACTTCCAGAAAGGGATCGACAAAATTGACCTGTCGTTCTTCAACAAAGAGGCGCAGAGCAGCGATTTCATCCACTTCGTCGATCATTTCAGCGGCGCGGCCGGTGAAGCATTGCTCAGCTACAATGCTTCCAACAACGTGACCGATCTGGCGGTGAACATCGGGGGTCATCAGGCGCCGGACTTCCTGGTGAAAATCGTCGGTCAGGTAGACGTCGCCACCGACTTTATCGTGTAACACAGCAACGACACGCCCGGCGCAGTCTCGGCCGGGCGTGATGCGGGAGCCCGGTATGAAAGGTACTTTAACGCGCACCGCTCTGGCGGCGGGCGGCATGATGGTGACGAGTGCGGTCATGGCCGGCAGCCTGGCGCTGCCGACCGCGCAGTCGCTGGCGGGACAATGGCAGGTTGCCGACAGCGAACGGCAATGCCAAATCGAGTTTTTGGCGAATGAGCAAAGTGAAACCAACGGCTATCAGCTGGTGGATCGGCAACGCTGTCTGCAAAGCGTGTTTGCGGCCGAGGTAGTGGGCTGGCGCCCGGCGCCGGACGGCATCGCCCTGCTGCGGGCGGATGGCAGCACGCTGGCGTTCTTCTCGCGCGACGGCGATCTGTATCGCAATCAGCTGGGCGCCGATGATGCCTTAACATTGAAAGCGTTGGCTTGATGTGGAAACGGGTTCGGCGTGCCGAACCCGCGGTAGGTCGTTACAGGTAGAGTGAGCGCACGATCAGGAAGTGGCCGGAGAAGTAACAGAAAGCGACGATGGCGTCCGCTGCGCGGAAGGTGAAACGGTAGCGGTTGATCAGCCAAACCACGTTGGCCAGCAGCAATAGCGAGGTGCCGGTCAGCAGCGAGAAGCCGAAATCGGTGCTGCGCAGGAAATATTGTTCGCCCGCCAACCAGACCATCAGCAGCGTCATCGCCACATAGGTGACGATCGGCCAGCGCATCTCTTCCAGCCGGGTCCAAAGGGTGGCCAGCAGCAACGCGCCTATCGCCAGCAGCGCCAGCGGCAGCGGCCAGAACAGACTGAACGTCATCTGGCTGGCAAAGCTCAGGGTATACAGCAGGTGCGAGAGGAAAAAGGCGCCGATGGCGTATAGCACCCGCTCGCGCGGCAACAGGAGCAGCGCGTCGCCGATCAGCGTCGCCAGCAGGCCGAGTACGATCAGATAACCTGCCGCGCTGAGCACCGGCGCCTGCCAGGCCAACAGCAACAGCAGCAGCAGCGTGACGGGTTTGAACACCCAGCGTTGCCAGCGCGGCCCACGGTATGAGGCGTCGACGAACAGCCAACCGGAAAAGAATACGGCAAGGAACGGCCAACTCATTATGTCTTCCTTATGTATGAGGGAACCGCAACAACCGGCTCCAAACTGTCACCCATGTCACTTCTTATTTCAGTGTAGGTAGCCTGCCGACGATCGACAATGCTTTCTTGAGAATGCTATGTTTACGCCGATTTGGCCGCGAAGGAAATGGGAAACCGATGAGTAAGCCACCGTTGTTTTTTGTCGCCGTGATTGCGCTGATCGCCGTGCTGGCCACGCAACGCTATTTCAAACAGCGCCAGCAGGAGGCGGAAAACGACCGCGCACCGATGCGCAGTCTGCAGGTGACGGTGAGCGACAAACGCAGCTTCCCGGTCGCCAAAACCCGTGCGCCGCAGCGCGAACCGCTGGTCAATGAGCCGATGTATTACGAGGTGGTGTTCCGCCCGGTACAGGGCGGTGAAGACATCACGCTTCGGCTGAAACAGTGGCAATACAACCCGATAGAACAAGGCGCGCAGGGCACGTTGAACATGCAGGGCACGCGCTTTGTCTCTTTCACCGTTCAGCCGTAGCGGTCACTTCTTCTTGATGGGCGGCTGTTTCTTCTGCCAGGCCAACAGCTCGAACACGCCAAAGATAAAGATCTTGGCTTCTTGCCAGTAGCTGATCGGCTGATCCTTCGGCTGGGTGGATTTCAGTAGCACCAGCTGCAGGCCGTGCATCACCACCATAAAGAACAGCGCCACGTCGATGAAATACTTCAGCGGCTTGGGAAACGGATGGAACAGGTTAGAGAGCAGGAAGCCCCACACGCACAGCATCAGCAGGCGGCCCAGATTAATCAGCATGGTCGGTTTTCTCTTGCGAACGAATATAAAGGCGATAGGCCACCTGGCCGGCGACTTTCTCCCGGTGCAGCTGCCAGCTGGCAGGCACGTCCGCCGCGGCGCTTTCCGCCTCGGCTTCTACATAGATCCAGGCCTCGTCGGCCAGCCAGCCTCGCTGCTCCAGCAACAAGGCGGTCTCCGCCAGCAGGCCTTTGCGAAACGGCGGATCGAGAAACACCACGTCAAACGGTTGGCCCTCGCCCGCCAGCCAGCTCAGCGCGTTGGTGTTGATAACCACCCCTTTGCCCTGCAGCAGCGCCAGATTTTTTTCCAGCTGCTGCGCCACCGGCCGTTCGAATTCCAGCAGCGTGGCGCTGCCGGCGTAGCGCGACAGCGCTTCCAGCCCTAATGCGCCGCTGCCGGCGAAACAGTCCAGACAGCGCGCGCCCTGAATCACCGGCGCCAGCCAGTTGAACAGGGTTTCACGCACCCGATCGGTGGTGGGGCGCAGCCCCGGGCTGTTCGGCACCGGAAGCTTGCGACCGCGCCATTGGCCGCCGATGATGCGGATCTGTCCGGCTGCGGCCTGGGGCGGTTTTTTGGCCGCCGCCCGTGGCGAGAGTCTTGTCATAAGCGTTGTTTGATTTCTTTTGCGGCGCGGGGCCGCAGAGGTTAACGAAAAGTTGCCCCTATTCTACCGGTGACGGGCGTCGGGGGGAACGGTAAAACTTTGTTGTCTGATTTCACACCGGAAAGCATGCCGGATGCGTGTTGCTGCGCGAGGGAAAGTGATAGACTCGGCGGATTATTGTCAGCATATATCCTTCAGGTATGTAGGGTAAGCGAGCCTTCGGTACGGAGTAGAGTCATAACATGGCAAAAGATAAGAAACGTGGGTTTTTCTCCTGGCTGGGCTTTGGCCAGAAGGAAAAGGAAGAAGAGCAACAGCAACCTGAGCAGCCGGTAGAGCAGGCGGAGCCTCAGGCCGCGGAGACGCCGGCTGAACCGGCAGCCGCCAAGCTGGATGACAAGCTCCCCGCCCAGGAATCTGAACCTGCCGCCTCCGTCGACACCCCGGGAGAGTGGGATAACGGTCAGGCCGGCGAACAAATCGCGGAGAACCTGCCGGCGGCGGCCGAACACCCAACGGCGCAAGCGTTGGCCGAAGAGATTGTCAGCGTGACCGAGCAGGTGGTGGCGCAGCAGCAGCCGATCGTCGAGTCAGAGCCGGTCGTCGAACCTGAGCCGGTCGTCGAGCCAGAGCCAGTTGTTGAACCTGAGCCGGTCGTCGAGCCCGAGCCGGTTGTTGAGCCTGAGCCGGTCGTCGAACCTGAGCCGGTCGTTGAGCCCGAGCCGGTTGTTGAACCTGAGCCGATTGTTGAGCCAGAGCCGATTGTTGAGCCTGAGCCAATTGTTGAGCCCGAGCCGGTCGCCGAACCTGAACCGGAGCCGGAAGAAGAAGCGCTGCTTGAACCTGTGGTGCCGGCCGCTGCGCAAGAGCAGGAGCGCCCGACCAAAGAAGGCTTCTTCGCTCGCCTGAAGCGCAGCCTGCTGAAGACCAAGCAAAACCTTGGCTCCGGCTTTATGGGGCTGTTCCGCGGTAAAAAGATCGACGACGACCTGTTCGACGAGTTGGAAGAACAGCTGCTGATCGCCGATGTCGGCGTGGATACCACGCGCAAGATCATCACCTCCCTGACCCAGCACGCCAGCCGCAAGCAGCTGAAAGACGCCGAAGCGCTGTACGGCAAGCTGAAGGAGGAAATGTCCGGAATTCTGGCCAAGGTCGATCAGCCGCTGGATGTCAGCGGGAAAACCCCGTATGTCATCCTGATGGTCGGCGTGAACGGCGTGGGTAAAACCACCACCATCGGTAAGCTGGCGCGCCAGTTCCAGGCGGAAGGCAAGTCGGTGATGCTGGCGGCGGGGGATACTTTCCGCGCCGCGGCGGTAGAGCAGCTGCAGGTGTGGGGCGAACGCAACCGCATCCCGGTGGTGGCGCAGCATACCGGCGCGGATTCCGCTTCGGTGATCTTCGATGCGGTGCAGGCTGCCAAGGCGCGCGGCATCGATGTCTTGATCGCCGATACCGCCGGCCGTCTGCAGAACAAATCGCACCTGATGGAAGAGCTGAAGAAGATCGTCCGCGTCATGAAAAAACTGGACGACCAGGCCCCCCATGAGGTTATGCTGACGCTCGATGCCAGCACCGGCCAGAATGCGGTCAGTCAGGCGAAATTATTTAATGAGGCCGTGGGCTTAACCGGCATCACGCTGACTAAACTGGACGGTACCGCCAAGGGCGGGGTGATCTTCGCCATCGCCGATCAGTTCGGTATCCCGATTCGCTATATCGGCGTCGGGGAAGGCATCGAAGATTTGCGGCCGTTTAAGGCTGACGATTTTATTGAGGCACTTTTTGCCCGAGAGGATTAATACGGATGATTCGCTTTGAACAGGTCAGTAAAGCTTATCTGGGCGGACGGCAAGCGCTGCAGGGGGTCGATTTCCATCTGCGCCCGGCGGAAATGGCGTTTCTGACCGGCCATTCCGGCGCGGGGAAAAGTACCCTGCTGAAACTGATTTGCGGTATCGAACGGCCCAGTGCCGGCCACATCTGGTTTGGCGGCCACGACATCAGCCGTTTGAAAAACCGCGAGGTGCCGTTCCTGCGTCGGCAGATCGGCATGATCTTCCAGGATCACCATCTGCTGCTGGATCGCACGGTGTATGACAACGTGGCGATGCCGCTGATCATCGCCGGCGCCAGTACCGAAGACATCCGTCGCCGCGTCTCCGCCGCGCTGGACAAGGTCGGTTTGCTGGATAAAGCGAAAAACTTCCCGATTCAGCTGTCCGGCGGTGAGCAGCAGCGCGTGGGCATCGCCCGTGCGGTGGTGAACAAGCCGGCGGTGCTGCTGGCGGATGAGCCGACCGGCAACCTGGACGACGCGCTGTCGGAAGGCATTCTGCGCCTGTTTGAAGAATTCAACCGCGTCGGCGTCACCGTATTAATGGCGACGCACGACACCGGGCTTATCGCCCGCCGTAATTACCGCATCCTGACGCTGAGCCAGGGCCGCATGCAAGGGGGCGCTCACCATGGCCAATAACGCAAAAACCGCCAAGAGCAAGGCGCTGCGCGGCGGCTGGCGCGAACAGTGGCGTTACGCCTGGATGAACGCCATCAAAGACATGCTGCGTCAGCCGTTGGCGACGCTGCTGACGGTGATGGTGATCGCCATCTCCCTGACGCTGCCGAGCGTGTGCTACATCGTGTGGAAAAACGTCAGCACCGCGGCCAGCCAGTGGTACCCGACGCCGCAGCTGACGGTCTACCTGGATAAGTCGCTCGATGACGACGCGGCGCTGAAAGTGCTCGATGCCATCAAGGCGGAAGCCGGCGTGGAGAAGGTGAACTACCTGTCGCGTGAAGAAGCGCGCGGCGAGTTCCGCAACTGGTCGGGCTTTGGCGGCGCGCTGGACATGCTGGAAGAGAACCCGCTGCCGGCGGTGGCGATCGTCACGCCGAAGATGAGCTTCCAGAGTTCGGACACCCTCAACACCCTGCGCGATCGCGTAGCGGCGGTGCAGGGCGTGGAAGAAGTGCGTATGGATGACAGCTGGTTTGCCCGCCTGGCGGCGCTCACCGGGCTGGCGGGCCAGATCGCGGCGATCATCGGCGTGCTGATGATCGTGGCGGTGTTCCTGGTGATCGGCAACAGCGTGCGTCTGAGCATCTTCAGCCGTCGCGACACCATCAATGTGATGAAGCTGATCGGCGCCACCGACGGCTTTATCCTGCGGCCGTTCCTCAACGGCGGGGCGATGCTGGGCTTTGCCGGCGCGCTGCTGTCGCTGGTGCTCTCCGGCGCGCTGGTGTGGCAGCTGGAGTCGGTAGTCGCAGGGGTAGCCAAGGTATTCGGCACCACCTTCACCCTGCACGGGCTGGGCTGGGACGAGGCGCTGCTGCTGCTGATCATCTCCGCGATGATCGGCTGGATCGCCGCCTGGCTGGCGACAGTGCAACATTTACGCCGATTTACACCACAGTAAGATTTTTTTGGTATACTCTTCTCCTGCTGCTTTTGATCGCGTTGCGGGAGAAGAGTGACCTCAAGCGAAGTCAGCACCACACCTCTCTTCTTAGCGCACAAATTCCCTATCGGCCTGCACCTTCGTCACGTATTGTCAGCAACAATGCTTGCAAAAAAGGGTGAACTTATAGGGCGGAGTACGGTCAAAAATTGCAGCAAATGTTAAGGTGCCCGGCGTGTGGAACCGCTTTTGCTTCAGCAACTGCCGTAGAATCAATCATTTCCCCGCTGTAATAATCACCTGCATGATTTTGTATTCTCATAGAGAGGGTTTGAATGACCAAAGAAATGCAAACTTTAGCCTTAGTACCCCAAGGTAGCTTGGAAGCCTATATCCGGGCAGCCAACGCCTATCCGATGCTGACGGCAGAGGAAGAGCGGGAGCTGGCTGAACGGCTGCATTATCAGGGCGATCTGGATGCCGCTAAGCAGCTCATCCTGTCTCACCTGCGCTTTGTCGCTCATATTGCCCGCAACTATTCAGGCTACGGTCTGCCGCAGGCGGACCTGATTCAGGAAGGCAATATCGGCCTGATGAAAGCCGTTCGCCGCTTCAACCCTGAAGTCGGCGTGCGTCTGGTTTCCTTTGCGGTGCATTGGATTAAGGCGGAAATCCACGAGTACGTATTGCGCAACTGGCGCATCGTGAAAGTGGCGACCACCAAAGCGCAGCGCAAGCTGTTCTTTAACCTGCGCAAAACCAAACAGCGTTTGGGCTGGTTCAACCAGGACGAAGTGGAGCTGGTGGCCCGCGAGCTGGGCGTCACCAGCAAAGACGTGCGCGAGATGGAATCTCGCATGGCGGCGCAGGACATGACTTTCGATCCGACTCCGGACGACGAGGCCCGCGATGGCCAGGCGATGGCGCCGGTGCTGTACCTGCAGGACAAGAGCTCCGACTTCGCCGAAGGCATCGAGGAAGATAACTGGGAAAGCAACGCCGCAGACAAACTGGCCTATGCGCTGGAAGGTCTGGACGAGCGCAGCCAGCATATCATCCGCGCCCGTTGGCTGGACGACGACAATAAGTCGACGCTGCAGGAGCTGGCCGATCAGTACGGCGTTTCCGCCGAGCGCGTGCGCCAGTTGGAAAAGAACGCCATGAAGAAATTGAAAATGGCGATTGAAGCCTGAGTCGATGCGATATTCGAAAAAAAAAGCCCGGCAAGCCGGGCTTTTTCATGCCTGAAATTCGGCGTTATGGCGCAACAGTGGCGAAGTCCGGCGCCGGGCAGTCGTAGCCGAATTTTGCCGCCCACGGGTAGCGGGTGCCGGTGTTGATGTAGCGCTGATAAAGTGCCCGGCCGGTCTTGGCGTCACGCTTGATAACCCAGCTGGCGGCGTTACACAGCACGGCGGCGTAGGCCTGGCTTTTCGGCGGCAGCAGATCGGCCGCCTGCTGCGCCAACCCCACGGCCTGCCAGCGATAGTGCAGGAAACGGTTGTCCTGCGCCGGCAGCGCCGCCTTGGCGCGCGCCGCTTCTGCGCTGTCTATCCAGCTTTTGTGCTTCAGCTCGCGAGTATCGAACGCATCCCCCAGATAGGAATAGCCGGCGCCATAGATGGCGTAGTCCGGCGTCATCTCATAGCCGGTAAACTCCAGCCCCTGGGCGCGTAGCAGGTTGGCGGCGCGATAGTAAGCCTGTGCGCGCGTCAGCGGCGCGGCGGACTTGTCCTTGGCGGCCTTCAGCTCGTCGGCATACTGCTGCGCCGCCTGGCGGTAGTTGGGGATATCGAAGTAGGCCTGCGCCTCTGCGGCCCGCCCGGCGCGCATCAAGCGCCGCGCCAACAGTTCGCGCAGCTGCACTTCCGGCGTGATCTGCTGGCCGCCGTAGTCGTCCGGGTTAACCGGCTTGAGCGGCGTCGTCGGCGCCGGGGCGTGCTTATCGACAAAGCCTTTCAACTCATCGACGGTCAGCACCCGCTCCGCCACGTCGGCTACGTCGGCCCAGTAGATCGCCTTGCCGCGATACAGCAGGTCCATCGCCTGCAGATAGTCGCCGCGGTTGAGCGCCAGGATAGCCTGTTCGCCGGCCACCCGGCACTCGGGCACGATGGTTTCCGCGACGAAGTCGGCGTTGCGCTGTTCGCCCCAGCTTTCGTCGGCGGGGAATGCGCTTGCCGCCTTGGCATAGGCGGCGGTGGCAGCTTTCACGTCACCGTCACGCAGCGCCATTTTGGCGCGCAGCCACCACGCCAGGCCGCTGTCGCCGGCGTTTTTCAGCAGGCTGGCCGCCATCGGGTACTGCCCGGAACGGTAGGCCAATGCCGCCAGCCGATCGCTGCCGGCGAAGCCGCTTTTCACCGTGCCGTCCAGCAGCGTCAGGATCTGGCTGATGATCTGTGCGGAGCGGCCGTTGCCGTCGGTATCCGCCATCTGCAGGTTGCCGCTGCGGGCGAACAGTTCAATGGTCACCAGCTGTTGGATTAAGGGATCGCCGATAACCTGTTTCAGCGTTTCCAGATGGTCGGGATTGACCAGGAAACTGGAGACGTACTGCAGCGACTGCCCGCCGCTCGGATCGCCCTGCGCCGCCTGCTGTGCGTACAGGTGGGCGGCGGGAGCGACGTCACCCAGCCACAGGTGGATGCGCGCCTGCTGCCCGAGGCTGCTCAGCGCCAGCTGATCGGGGTCGGCGGCGCCGCTTTTCACCCGATCGATCACTTGCTGGAACGCCGCCAACGCCTGTTCAAGTTCGGCTTTAGGCGGATGCTCGGCGGCGGGCGCCGCTTCACCCGATTCATTCATCGGCGTACCGTGGTCAGCCATCAACACCCGCCCAAGCGAATACTGCGCCCGCAGTCCCCAGTCGCCCTGTTCGGCGGCCGGCAGCTTCAGCACCTGCTGGAAATACTCTGTGGCGCGCGGATCGTGGTTGGCGAAAGCGACGGCGCCCAGTTGATAAAGGCGCGCGGCGTTGGACAACCCCTGAGTATTGACGGCGTCAGCCTCTTCCACCGTTTTGGCGGCGCGCATTTTGCCGATTGCCACCGTTTCCGGCGACTGCGGCATCGGTTTCGGCGGCATCGGCGGCGGGGGGGCTTGCCAGTGCGGCAGCTGCTTATCCGCCGGCACCAGTCGGCCGGCTTCGAAGGCGAAATTGCCCTCCGGCATATACAGCAGGGTGCCGTTGCGGTCGATCAGCAGCCGGTTAGGAAAATCCGGACCGCAGGCATAGCCGTTCAGCGGCAGCGCCAGCGCGGCGCCGATCAGCATGGCCAGCGGAAGAAGGCGGCGGGTGTTCCGTGCCGCGCGCGAATCAAGGTGTGACAAGGGTGCCTCCTGGCGTCAGTTGTTGGCAGCGCAGCCAGCCCAGCGGCCGGGATTGCCCGGCGCGCAGCTGGTCGCCGCTGATGCGGATAAAGCGTTGCCGTTGCGGTGCGGATTCCAGCCGGTAGTTGCCGACCGCGTCCGCTGCCAGGCAGTCGTCGGCGCGGATGACCACCTCTTGCGGCAGCGGGGCGTCCACCGGCCCGTTGTTATGAATTATCAGATCATACAGCCCGTTTTGCTGTGGCTGAGGCCTAAATTTTACCTGCCAGTCGACGTTCAGTGGCCGCCGTTCGATCACCGCTCGCAGCGTGGCGAGCGACCAGGCGCGCCGATCGTCCGCCAGCGGCAAGCGGAACCAGATAATGCCGCGCAGCCGGGGCGGCGTTTGCTGCGCCAGCGCTTGCAGAAAATCGGCGATCTGCTGCGGCGCGACCGTCAGCTCGCGGCCGTTGCCCGCCACGCGCAGCGAGGATTCGCTCTCCACCTGCGCGCCCTGCGCATCAAACCCCAGCAGCGCCATGCCGTAGGCCGGCAGCGCGATGCGAAACGGCTTCGGTGTGACGGCGGCGTACTGCCGCACCCAATGCAGCGCCAAGGGGCCGTCAAACAGCCCCTGCTGCGGCGAGAGCACCGCGTGCACCTGCAGGACGGAGCTGTCGGCCTGCTGCAGTACGCCGGGCAGAGCGGGTGAGCCGATCCAGGCCGGCAGGGCGGTGATGCCGAGTTGCAAAGCGGTGGGCAGCCGTTGGCGCAGCCGCTGTAGAAAGCGCTGGTAGTCCGGCAGGCGGGCGGTGGCGGCGTCATGATCGATCTCGACGCCGGTGACGGGCAGCCCGGTCGCCTGCCAGCGTTGGGTGAGCGCCAGCAGACGCTGGATAATGGCTTCTTGGTCCAGCTGCGGCAGCTGGCCGTCGAGGCGTGCTACCAGCCAGAGCGGGCGGCCGTCCTGCTTCAGCAGGCTGAGATCGGCTGGGATCTCCCGCCAGCCCTCGCGCGGATGTACCTGCAGCGCCAGCACGCGCAGCCCACCGAACAGATCGCGGCTGTGCGCCAGCGCATCGGCGTGCTGCGGCGTCCAGACCCGCTGCCAGACATAAACCTGCTGATCCCAGCTTGAGGCCAGGCGCAGCGCCTGCTGGCGCCCGAGGAGCGCGGCCGCCAGCCCCAGCGCAATCAAGACCAGCGCCGCCAGCCGGCGTTTCATTTTTGCCAGAGATCGCCCAGCGGTGCGAAGCCGCAGGCGCGCATGAAGTTATCGACTTCCCCGCGTTCGCGCGGCGCCAGGCCGGCGGTCGACAGTTGCCAGTGGGCGACCTGTGGCAGCTGACGCTGCGCATCCTGCACCAGGTAAAGACCGACGCCGCGGCGGCGCGTCACTTCGCGCACCAGCAGGTCCTGCAGTTCGGCGCGGTCGTCCTGCAGCGCGATTTTCACCGCCCCCAGCAGCCGCTCGTTGAAGCGGGCGGCGAACAGCGCCTTGCCGTTGCTCAGCCAGCTCTGCCACTGTTCCGGCTGCTGGTGCGGCCAAATTTTACCGAGGTCGATAAGGTCTTGCGGGGACAGCGCGGTCAGGCGCTCGATGGTCAGTTTCATGCAGAATTTCCGCGCAGCTAAATGATGCCGACAGTGTAATAGATCTTGTGCAGAGCGTTGTGTAAGTTTTTCTGTACGATTACTGTGCAATATGTTTTTTGCACGGGGCATTTTCCGAGTAAATAGTTAGTAAACGGATTGTTAACCAGCACAACGCACTACGCCTCAAGGTAAAGAGCGCAGATTTAATTCGAATTTTATCCTGTTTACACCGCTTGTTTCTGCCGGATGAAGTTGATTTGCAGAAGAAAATTCCTGTTTAATGGTATGAAAAATAAAGTCTTATTAGAAAATAATGCCGATAAAACGCCTAAATCATTATTACTTATAACAAAAGCGGTCAATAACGATCGGGCGCAGGCAAACACAACAGGTACGTTCACAACGACAGATGGGGATTTGCGGATGAAATTAACAACAGGTAAGGCACTGCTGGCGGGTTGTATTGCGATGGCCATGAGCCAGGCGGCCATGGCGAAAGACATCAAGGTGGCGATCGTCGGGGCGATGTCCGGCCCGGTCGCGCAGTATGGCGACATGGAGTTTACCGGCGCGCGCCAGGCGATTGCCGACATCAACGCCAAGGGCGGCATCAAGGGCGACAAGCTGGTCGGCGTGGAATACGACGACGCCTGCGACCCGAAACAGGCGGTTGCGGTCGCCAATAAGGTGATCAACGACGGCATTCGCTACGTGATCGGCCACCTGTGCTCCTCGTCCACCCAGCCGGCGTCCGATATCTATGAAGACGAAGGCGTGATCATGATTACCCCGGCGGCCACCAACGCCGATCTGACCACCCGCGGCTACAAGATGATCCTGCGCACCACCGGCCTGGACTCGGATCAGGGCCCGACCGCCGCCAAATACATCCTCAGCGACATCAAGCCGAAGCGCATCGCCGTGGTGCACGACAAGCAGCAATACGGCGAAGGCCTGGCGCGCTCGGTGCGCGACAGCCTGAAAAAACAGGGCACCGAAGTGGCGATGTTCGAAGGCATCACTGCCGGCGACAAAGACTTCTCCACCCTGGTGGCGCGCCTGAAGAAAGAAAATATCGACTTCGTGTACTTCGGCGGTTACTACCCGGAAATGGGCCAGATCCTGCGTCAGGCCAAGCAGGCCGGGTTAACCACCCGCTTCATGGGGCCGGAGGGCGTGGGCAACTCCTCGCTGTCCAACATCGCCGGGGCCGCTTCGGAAGGCATGCTGGTGACGTTGCCGAAACGCTACGATCAGGTGCCTGCCAACCAGCCGATCGTCGATGCATTGAAAGCCAAGAAGCTGGATCCGACCGGCCCGTTCGTCTGGACCACCTATGCCGCGCTGCAGTCGCTGACCACCGGCATGGAGCGCAGCGGCAGCCAGGAGCCGGCGGATATCGTCAAGGATCTGAAAACCGGCAAGCCGGTGGAGACCGTGATGGGGCCGCTGACCTGGGATGACAAGGGCGATCTGAAAGGCTTCGAGTTCGGCGTGTTCGAATGGCATGCCAACGGCACGTCCACACCGATCAAATAAGCCATAATGATTAGGGTGGGGCGCAGCCCGCTGCGCCCGGCGGGTCGGCTTGCCGGCCCCGTCTCCCTTTACCCGCCGGTTCTCCGCCGGCGGGTTTCGCAGCCAAGGGTTCAGAGTATGTCAGAGCAGCTCCTCTATTTTCTGCAGCAGATGTTCAACGGCTTAACGTTGGGCAGCACCTATGCATTGATCGCCATCGGTTACACCATGGTTTACGGCATCATCGGCATGATCAACTTCGCCCACGGCGAGGTGTACATGATCGGTAGCTATGTCTCCTTTATCGTCATCGCCGCCCTGATGATGCTCGGTATCGACGTCGGCTGGTTGCTGATCGGCGCCGCGTTCCTGGTCTCGATCGTCATCGCCAGCGCCTACGGCTGGAGCATCGAGCGGGTGGCCTACAAGCCGGTGCGCAACTCCAAGCGCCTGATTGCGCTGATCTCGGCCATCGGCATGTCGATATTCCTGCAAAACTACGTCAGCCTGACGCAGGGCTCACGCGATCTGGCGCTGCCCAGCCTGGTGACCGGCCAGTGGGTGCTGGGGGAAAGCAACGGCTTCGCCGCCACCATCAGCACCATGCAGCTGATCATCTGGCTCGTGACCTTCCTAGCGATGCTGGCGCTGACGCTGTTTATCCGTTATTCGCGCATGGGCCGCGCCTGTCGCGCCTGTGCGGAAGACCTGAAGATGGCCAGCCTGCTGGGCATCAACACCGACCGGGTGATCTCGCTGACCTTCGTCATCGGGGCGGTGATGGCGGCGGTGGCCGGGGTATTGCTCGGCCAGTTCTACGGCGTCATCAACCCTTACATCGGCTTTATGGCCGGTATGAAAGCCTTCACCGCCGCGGTTCTGGGCGGTATCGGCAGCATTCCCGGCGCGATGATCGGCGGCCTGGTGCTGGGCGTGGCGGAAGCGCTGACCTCCGCCTACCTCAGCACTGAATATAAAGACGTGGTGTCGTTCGCGTTGCTGATCGTGGTGCTGCTGATCATGCCGACCGGCATCCTCGGGCGTCCGGAGGTTGAGAAAGTATGAAACTCAATCTGCTCAATGCGCTGATCGCCACGGCGGTGCTGTTCGTGATGGCGTCATTCCTGATGGGCATGCAGCTTAGCCTGGACGGCACCAAGCTGGTGGTGCACGGCGCGGCGGAAGTGCGCTGGATGTGGATCGGCATCGGCTGCGTCATCGTCTTTTTCTTCCAGCTGTTGCGCCCGCTGCTGCAGCAAGGATTGAAAAAAGTCTCCGGCCCGGCGTTCGTGCTGCCGAGCTTCGACGGCACCACGCCGCGGCAAAAGCTGCTGGCGGCTCTGCTCATCGTCGCGGCGGTCGCCTGGCCGTTCCTGGTCTCGCGCGGCACGGTGGATATCGCCACCCTGACGCTGATCTACGTGATGCTGGGCCTCGGCCTCAACGTGGTGGTGGGCTTGTCCGGTCTGCTGGTGCTCGGCTACGGCGGTTTCTACGCCATCGGCGCTTACACCTACGCGCTGCTGAATCACTATTACGGCCTCGGCTTCTGGGAGAGCCTGCCGCTGGCGGGCATCGTCACCGCCGCCTTCGGCTTCCTGCTCGGTTTCCCGGTGCTGCGGCTGCGCGGCGACTATCTGGCAATCGTGACGCTCGGCTTCGGTGAGATCGTGCGCATCCTGCTGCTGAACAATACCGAGATCACCGGCGGACCGAACGGCATCAGCCAGATCCCGAAACCGACCTTCTTCGGCCTGGAGTTCAACCGCAGCGTGCGCGACGGCGGCTGGGATACCTTCCATAACTTCTTCGGCCTGAAATACGATCCGAGCGATCGCATCGTGTTCCTGTACCTGGTGGCGCTGCTGCTGGTGGTGCTGACGCTGTTCGTCATCAACCGCCTGCTGCGTATGCCGCTGGGGCGCGCCTGGGAAGCGCTGCGCGAAGACGAGATCGCCTGCCGCTCGCTGGGCCTCAGCCCGACGCGCATCAAGCTGACCGCTTTTACCATCAGCGCCGCTTTCGCCGGGTTTGCCGGCACGCTGTTCGCCGCGCGCCAGGGGTTCGTCAGCCCGGAATCCTTCACCTTCGTCGAATCGGCCTTCGTACTGGCGATCGTCGTACTGGGGGGCATGGGCTCGCAGTTCGCGGTCATTCTGGCGGCGATCCTGCTGGTGGTGTCGCGCGAGCTGATGCGCGATCTGAATGAATACAGCATGTTGCTGCTGGGTGCGCTGATGGTGCTGATGATGATTTGGCGGCCGCAGGGGCTGTTGCCGATGAAACGGCCGCAGCTGAAGCTGCAGGCGGCGGACATTCACGCGGGCAAGGGGGAGCAGGCATGAGCGTTCAACCTTTGCTGCAGGTGGAGGGCCTGTCGATGCGTTTCGGCGGGCTGCTGGCGGTCAACAACGTGGCGTTGACGCTGAACGAAGGTGAAATCGTGTCGCTGATCGGCCCCAACGGCGCCGGTAAGACCACGGTGTTCAACTGCCTGACCGGTTTTTACCGCCCGACCAGCGGCACCATCAAATTGCGCGATCGCCACCTGGAAGGGTTGGCGGGGCAGGCCATCGCCCGCATGGGGGTGGTGCGCACTTTCCAGCACGTGCGGCTGTTCCGTGAAATGACGGTGATCGAAAACCTGCTGGTGGCGCAGCATCAGCACCTGAAAAGCGGCGTGTTTGCCGGGTTGCTGAAAACCCCGGCCTTCCGCCGCGCCGAAGCCGAAGCGCTGGCGCGCGCGGCGGAGTGGCTGGAGCGCGTCGGCCTGCTGGAGATGGCTAACCGTTCGGCGGGCAACCTGGCCTATGGGCAGCAGCGGCGGCTGGAGATCGCCCGCTGCATGGTGACCCGGCCGGAGCTACTGATGCTGGATGAACCGGCCGCCGGCCTCAACCCGAAAGAGACCGACGAGCTGGATCACCTGATCGTCGAGCTGCGCGATCGGCATAAGGTATCGGTGCTGCTGATCGAGCACGACATGAAGCTGGTGATGGGCATTTCCGACCGCATTTACGTGGTGAATCAGGGCACGCCGCTGGCGCAGGGCACACCGGCGGAGATCCGCAACAACCCGGACGTGATCCGGGCTTATTTGGGCGAAGAATAATATGTTGTCATTCAATCAGGTATCCGCCCATTACGGAGAAATTCAGGCGCTGCATCAGGTCAGTCTCACGATAAGCCAGGGGGAAATCGTGACGTTAATCGGCGCCAACGGCGCCGGTAAAACCACGCTGCTCGGCACCCTGTGCGGCGAGCCGCGCGCCAGCGAAGGCAGCATCGTCTTTCAGAACCAGGACATCACCCAGTGGCAAACCTCGCGCATCATGCGCGAAGCGGTGGCGATCGTGCCGGAAGGGCGGCGCGTCTTCTCGCGCATGACGGTGGAAGAAAACCTGGCGATGGGCGGCTTCTTCGCCGATCGCCGGCAGTATCAACAGCGCATCGAACGGGTGTTCACTCTGTTCCCGCGCCTGCTGGAGCGCCGAAGCCAGCGCGCCGGCACCATGTCCGGCGGCGAGCAGCAGATGCTGGCCATCGGCCGTGCGCTGATGAGCCAGCCGAAGCTGCTGCTGCTCGACGAGCCCTCGCTCGGGCTGGCGCCCATCATCATCCAGCAGATTTTCGACATCATTCAGCAGCTGCGGGAAGAGGGCATGACCATCTTCCTGGTGGAACAAAACGCCAATCAGGCGCTGAAATTGGCGGACCGCGGTTATGTGCTGGAAAACGGCCGCGTGGTGTTGGAAGATACGGGGGCTGCATTGTTAGCCAACGAAGCAGTGAGGTCGGCGTATCTGGGCGGTTAATCCGCCCCCCTACGAATTAAAATAATCAGGTACGAGAAGAAGAAATGAAGACAGAAGGGTTACTCGCGCAGCGCATCGTTAACGTAAAAAGTTCGGCCATCCGTGAATTGCTTAAACACAGCAAGATGGAACACGTCATTTCGCTGGCGGGCGGCATCCCCTCTGATGCGCTGTTCGATTTCGAAGGATTGAGCATCGCCACCCAGCAGGCGATCACCGAACAGCCGAAAAGCGCGTTCCAGTATGGCCTGACCGAGGGCAGCCCGCTGCTGCGTGAGCGCATTTGCGCGCTGTGCGCCGAGCGCGGCGTCACCGCTGGCGCGGAAGAGGTGATGGTTACCGCCGGCTCGCAGCAGGCATTGGATTTGGTGATGCGCGCCATCGTCAACCCCGGCGACGTGTTCGTGGTGGAGCGCCCGACCTACCTGGCGGCGCTGCAAACGTTGGAGCTGGCGGAAGCCAACATCATGTCGGTCTCGTCCGACAGCGACGGCATGGTGGTGGAAGAGCTGGCCGAGCTGCTGAAAACCCAGCGCATCAAGGGTGTGTACGTGGTGCCGAACTTCGGCAACCCCAGCGGCATCACCCTGAGCGCCGCGCGCCGCGAACTGCTGGTGAAGCTGGCCGCCGAACATAACTTCCTGATCATCGAAGACGATCCGTACGGCGAGCTGCGTTTTACCGAAGAGCGCCACCCGACGCTGCATCAGGTGTCACAGCGGGTGCTGGGCAACACCGACCACATTATCTATACCTCGACCTTCTCCAAGATCCTGGCGCCGGGCCTGCGGTTGGGCTGGGCGATCCTGCCGCCGTTCCTGCTGCATAAAGTGGCGATCATCAAGCAGGCGGCGGATCTGCACGCCAGCGCGCTGTCGCAGAGCATCGTCGAATGCTACCTCGGCCTGGGCCGCCTGCCGGCGCAGATCGACAAGATCCGCGCCGCCTACAAACAGAAGGGCGAGATCCTGGCCGGTTTGGTGGAGCAGGAGCTGGGCGACTACATCACCTTCGATAAGCCGAAGGGCGGCATGTTCCTGTGGGCACGTTTCCGCCAGCCGTTCAACGCCACCGAATGGCTGAACGCTACCCTGCAGCAGGGCGTGGTGTTCGTGCCGGGGGAATACTTCTTCTCCGACAACCCGGATCGTTCGACCTTCCGCCTGTCGTTCGCCACCGCCACCGAACAGCAGATGCAGGAAGCGGTGGCGCGTCTGCGCCGTTCGCTGTAATCCTCGCGGCGGCGGAGCCCATGTCCGCCGCCGACATCAAACCGCCATCTTCACTTCACCTTGCCGTCATGTGGCTGTCATATAACGGTTATTTTTCTGTCATCCGCGCATGGCATGTTATCCCCCGTCATCTTTCGAGCCGCAGCGTTGTTGGCTGCCCGACTGCCCCCCTGTCACTTAGTTAGCTAAGCTCCAGGGTGCCAGCAGGTTGCCGCCTAGCTGCAACTCGAAAGCTATAGGGGGCACTCCCTCATCAAGAATTGATTCTTTTCGCTCACGCGCTTTTACACCAGCTTTTTTCAGGAGTTAGGCATGCTCACCTACGCTATTCGCAAAACCACGCTGTGCGTCGCGTTGACCCTGGCGGTCAGCACTCAGGCGCTGGCGGCGACCGAGATCCCGTTCTGGCATTCGATGGAAGGCGAACTGGGTAAGGAAGTGGATTCCCTGGCGGATCGCTTCAACCAGTCGCACAGCGACGTCAAGATTGTGCCGGTTTATAAAGGCAACTACGAACAGAGCCTGGCGGCGGGCATCGCCGCTTACCGCTCCGGCAAGGCGCCGGCGATTCTGCAGGTTTACGAGGTGGGCACCGCCACCATGATGGCCAGCAAGGCCATCAAACCGGTCTACGAAGTGTTTAAAGAGGCCGGCATCAACTTCGACGAGTCGGTGTTCGTGCCGACGGTAGCCGGCTATTACACCGACAACAAGAGCGGCCATCTGCTGTCTCAGCCGTTCAACAGCTCCACGCCGGTGCTGTACTACAACAAAGACGCCTTCAAGAAGGCCGGCCTGAACCCGGACCAGCCGCCGAAAACCTGGCAGGAGCTGGCGGCGGATACCGCCAAGCTGCGTGAGGCCGGCATGAAGTGTGGCTACGCCAGCGGCTGGCAGGGCTGGATCCAGCTGGAGAACTTCAGCGCCTGGCACGGCGTGCCGTTCGCCAGCGAAAACAACGGGTTCGGCGGCACCAACGCCAAGCTGGAGTTCAACAAGCCGCTGCAAGTCAAGCACATCGAGCTGCTGGAGGCGATGAACAAGAAGGGCGATTTCACCTACTTCGGCCGCAAAGACGAATCCACCGAGAAGTTTTATAACGGCGACTGCGCCATCACCACCGCTTCTTCCGGTTCGCTGGCGGACATCAAGCACTACGCCAAATTCAACTACGGCGTCGGCATGATGCCGTACGACGCCGACGCGAAAAACGCGCCGCAGAACGCCATCATCGGCGGGGCCAGCCTGTGGGTGATGAACGGCAAAGACGCCGCCACCTACAAGGGCGTGGCCGAGTTCCTGCAGTACCTGGCGCAGCCGGAAATCGCCGCCGAATGGCACCAGAAGACCGGCTATCTGCCGATCACCACCGCGGCTTACGATCTGACCAAGCAGCAGGGCTTCTACGACAAGAACCCGGGTGCCGACGTCGCCACTCGCCAGATGCTGAACAAGCCGCCGTTGCCGTTCACCAAGGGCCTGCGCCTGGGCAACATGCCGCAGATCCGCAGCGTGGTGGATGAGGAACTGGAAGGCGTGTGGACCGGTAAGAAAACGCCTCAGCAGGCGTTGGACGCCGCCGTGCAGCGCGGTGACGTGCTGCTGCGCCGTTTCGAAGCATCAACCAAGTAACCCTGCGTCGCGGGCCCGTCCGATCGGGCTCGCGTCTTCACGCCAATCCTTCCGTACCCGATTAATGGTTTAACTGCTATGTCATCTTCCCGTCCCGGTTTCGGCTGCAGCTGGTTGCCCTATGCGTTGGTGCTGCCGCAGCTGCTGATTACCGCCGTCTTCTTTTTATGGCCCGCCGGCGAGGCGCTGTGGTATTCGGTGCAGAGCCTCGATCCGTTCGGCCTGTCCAGCCAGTTTGTTGGGCTGGATAACTTTAAGCAGCTGTTTCAGGATCCTTACTATCTCGACTCGTTCTACACCACGCTGATCTTCAGCTTCCTGGTGGCGGGCATCGGGCTGGCGGTGTCGCTGTTCTTCGCCGCGCTGGTGGACTACGTGCTGCGCGGCAGCCGCCTCTATCGCACGCTGATGATCCTGCCCTATGCGGTGGCACCGGCGGTGGCGGCGGTGCTGTGGATCTTTCTGTTCAACCCCGGCCTGGGGTTGATCACCCATTTCCTCAACGGGCTGGGCTATAACTGGAACCATGCGCAAAACAGCGGCCAGGCGATGTTCCTGGTGGTGCTGGCCTCGGTATGGCAGCAGATAAGCTATAACTTCCTGTTTTTCCTCGCGGCGCTGCAGTCGATCCCGCGCTCGCTGGTGGAGGCGGCGGCCATCGACGGCGCCGGCCCGGTGCGGCGTTTCTTCCATCTGGTGCTGCCGCTGATCGCGCCGGTGAGCTTCTTCCTGCTGGTGGTCAATCTGGTGTACGCCTTCTTCGATACCTTCCCGGTGATCGACGCCGCCACCGGCGGCGGGCCGGTGCAGTCCACCACCACGTTGATCTACAAGATCTACCGCGAAGGCTTCGCCGGATTGGATCTCTCCAGCTCTGCCGCGCAGTCGGTGATCCTGATGCTGCTGGTGATCGGCCTGACGGTGATCCAGTTCCGCTTTGTTGAACGTAAGGTGCGCTATCAATGATTGAGAATCGACGCGGGCTGGATATCTTCAGCCATGTGATGCTGATTATCGGCGTGCTGGTGGTGCTGTTCCCGCTGTACGTGGCCTTTGTCGCCGCCACGCTGGACGACAAGCAGGTGTTTCAGGTACCGATGACGCTGGTGCCCGGCGGCCACCTGTGGGAGAACATCCGCAATATCTGGCAGGGCGGCGTGGGCAACCTCAAGGTGCCGTTCTCGCTGCTGCTGCTGAACAGCGTGATCATGGCGCTGGCGATCACCTTCGGCAAAATTGCGGTGTCGGTGCTGTCGGCTTACGCCATCGTGTACTTCCGCTTTCCGCTGCGCAGCCTGTTCTTCTGGCTGATTTTCCTCACCCTGATGCTGCCGGTGGAGGTGCGTATTTTCCCGACGGTGGAGGTGATCTCCAACCTCAACCTGCTGGACAGCTACACCGGCCTGACGTTGCCGCTGATGGCCTCGGCCACCGCGACCTTCCTGCTGCGCCAGTTCTTCATGACGCTGCCGGATGAGCTGCTGGAGGCGGCGCGCATCGACGGCGCCGGGCCGATGCGTTTCTTCTGGGACATCGTGCTGCCGCTGTCGAAAACCAATCTGGCGGCGCTGTTCGTCATCACCTTTATCTACGGCTGGAACCAATACCTGTGGCCGATCCTGATCACCAGCGACGCCTCGATGGGCACCGCGGTGGCGGGCATCAAGAGCATGATCTCCACTTCCGGCGCGCCGACCCAGTGGAACCAGGTGATGGCGGCGATGATTCTGACTTTATTGCCACCGCTGGCGGTGGTGCTTCTGATGCAGCGCTGGTTTGTGCGCGGTCTGGTTGATAGCGAGAAATAACGACGATGGCAGGATTAAAACTACAGGCGGTCACCAAGTCTTACGACGGTAAAACGCCGGTGATCAAACAGATCGACCTCGATGTGGCGGACGGCGAATTCATCGTGATGGTCGGCCCGTCCGGCTGCGGCAAATCCACGCTGCTGCGGATGGTGGCCGGGCTGGAACGCACCACCAGCGGCGATATCTATATCGATACCCGGCGCGTGACCGATCTGGAGCCCAAGGATCGCGGCATCGCGATGGTGTTCCAGAACTACGCGCTCTATCCGCACATGAGCGTGTACGACAACATGGCCTACGGCCTCAAGATCCGCGGTTTCGGCAAGGATCATATCCGCCAGCGGGTGGAGGAGGCGGCGCGCATCCTGGAGCTGGAGCCGCTGCTCAAACGCAAACCGCGCGAGCTTTCCGGCGGCCAGCGCCAGCGCGTGGCGATGGGGCGCGCCATCGTGCGCGAACCGGCGGTATTCCTGTTCGATGAGCCGCTGTCCAACCTGGACGCCAAGCTGCGGGTGCAGATGCGCCTGGAGCTGCAACAGCTGCATCGTCGTCTGAAAACCACCAGCCTGTACGTGACGCACGATCAGGTGGAAGCGATGACGCTGGCGCAGCGGGTCATCGTAATGAACAAGGGCGTGGCGGAACAGATCGGCACCCCGAGCGAAGTGTACCAACGGCCGGCTTCGCTGTTTGTCGCGGGCTTTATCGGATCGCCGGCGATGAACCTCTTGCCCGGCATCCTCAGCGCCGACGGCGGCCAGCTGCTGCTGGCGGACGGCATGGCGCTGCCGTTGCCGGCGGCCAAACCGCAGTGGGCGGGGCGGCAGTTGACGTTGGGCATTCGGCCGGAGCATATTCAACTGGTGGCGCAAGGCCAGGGCGTGCCGCTGCAGCTGCAGACGCTGGAACTGCTGGGGGCCGACAATCTGGCGCACGGCCAGTGGGGCGGCCACGGGGTGATCGCGCGGCTGTCGCACGAAACCTTGCCGGCGGCGGGCAGTACGCTATATTTGCAGCTGCCTGCTCAGGCGCTGCACTTCTTTGACACCCACAGCGGATTACGGATGGATTGATGACTAGACCCTGGCCTTACCCTCACATCGTTGCCCACCGCGGCGGCGGTTCTCTGGCGCCGGAAAACACCCTGGCGGCGATCGACGTCGGCGCGCGCCACGGCCACAAGATGATCGAGTTCGATGCCAAGCTGGCGCAGGACGGGCAAATTTTCCTGCTGCACGACGACACGCTGGATCGCACCAGCAACGGTTGGGGCGTGGCGGGCGAGCTGCCGTGGGACAAACTGGTGCAGCTGGACGCCGGCAACTGGTACAGCTCGGCCTTCAAGGGCGAGCGGTTGCCGCTGTTGTCGGAGGTGGCGGAACGCTGCCAGGAACACGGCCTGATGGCCAATATCGAGATCAAGCCGACCACCGGCAGCGACGATGAAACCGGCCGGGTGGTGGCGCTGGCGGCGCGGCTGCTGTGGCAAGGGCAGACCGATCCGCTGCTTTCCTCCTTCTCGGTAGAAGCGCTGGCGGCGGCGCAGCGCACCGTGCCGGATTTGCCGCGCGGCCTGCTGCTCGAGGCCTGGGACGACAACTGGCGCGAGCTGACCGAACGCCTGGACTGCGTCTCGCTGCATATCGATCACAAAGCGCTGACCGCCGAGCGGGTAAAAGCGTTGAAAGACGCCGGGCTGCGCATTCTGGTGTACACCGTCAACCAACCGGATCGCGCGCGCCTGCTGCTCGACTGGGGCGTTGACTGCATTTGCACCGACCGGATAGATTTGATCGGCCCGGATTTTTAATCCGGCACCGATGAATCCCGCGACGACAAGCCTTGCCGCCGCACCACCGGAAGGAATGCGATGCCTGGCTTTATCCTGTCACTGTGGCACCAGATCGTGCTGTCTTTACCGCTGTTTGTTCTGATCGCGTTGGGTTATGGGCTGATTCGCTGGGGGAAATGGCCTGCCAGTATCACCGATGGCCTGACGCGTTTCGTGTTTTCCCTCGCCTTGCCCGCCATGCTGTTTCGCATGATGTGCGACTTCTCGCAGCGCCCGGCGGTCGACGCCCGGCTGCTGATCGCGTTCTTCGGCAGTTGCCTGATCGTGTTCGTGCTTGGCCGCCTCGTCGCCCGGCATCTCTTCCGGCTGGATGGCGTCGCCGGATCGGTGTTTGCGCTGGGCGGTATTTTCTCCAATAACGTGATGCTCGGCTTGCCGATCGCCGGCGTGATGCTGGGGGAGGCGGCGATCCCGTCGGTGGCGCTGGTGCTGGTGTTCAACGGCCTGATCCTGTGGACGCTGGTGACGGTGTCGATCGAATGGGCGCGCAACGGTTCGCCGACGCTGAGCGGTTTTGTTAAAACCGCGCGTAGCGTGCTGACTAATCCGCTGATCGTCGGCATCTTGTCCGGCACCCTGTTCAGCCTGACCGGCCTGCCGCTGCCGGCCTTCGTCGATCGGCCGGTCAGCATGCTCGGCCAGGTGGCGGCGCCGCTGTCGCTGGTGGTGCTGGGCATGGGGCTTGCCGAGTACCGCATCAGCGAAGGCTGGCAGCTGAGCAGCGCCATCTGCGTGCTGAAGTTGCTGGTACAACCGTTAGTGATTTGGCTGCTGGCCTGGATGATGGATCTGCCGCCGATGGAAACCCGCGTTGTGGTGCTGCTGGGGTCGATGGCGGTGGGGGTGAACGTCTACCTGATGTCGCGCCAGTTCAATACGCTCACCGGCCCGGCCGCCACCAGCCTGGTGATGTCCACCGTGCTGGCGGCGATCACCACGCCGCTGATCCTCACCGTTATGGGCGTGCGGGCGTAGCCGGCATCGGTGCCTGCGGCACCGCCGGCGCGGTGCGATTGAACGGATCGCGCGGCTGATTGCCATTAGGCAGCAGTTGCCCGCCGTTCGGCGTGGTTTGCATCAGCTGTTGCCGCTGATTGTCGAACTGCCGCTGTTGCTGCAGGCGGCGTTGGTCCATTTGCCGATTGTTCAACAGGCGCTGTTGCTGGGCCTGCTGGCTGCTTTGGTTGAGAAACTGCTGCTGTGAACGCAGATCGGTTACGCCGTTGGCCGCCGCAGCCAGGCCGGGCAGCCACAGCAGGGCGAACAGGATGTGAGAAGTTTTCATGATGGTTACCTCGCCTTTTTATTAAGCCTAACCTAGCGGTGAAATTTTGCCGGTAGTTTATCTTTTGTTCGGATGTAAACCGCCTTTTCACCAACGCGGTGCGCATCTTCCGTTACAATCGCCCTTTCGGTCTTTTTAGGGTGAACCCATCGTGCTGCTTTTGGTTATAACCACCATTCTGTGGGCATTTTCTTTCAGCCTGATTGGCGAGTACCTGGCGGGCCACGTCGACAGCGGATTCTCGGCGCTGGTGCGCATCGGGCTGGCGGCGCTGGTGTTTCTGCCGTTTCTGCGTTGGCGCAACATCAAACTCAAGGTGATCCTGCTGTATATGCTGGTGGGCGCCTTCCAGCTGGGCATCATGTACCTGTTCAGCTTCCGCGCCTATCTGTACCTGACGGTGCCGGAATTCCTGCTGTTCACCGTGCTGACGCCGCTGTACATCACGCTGATCTACGACTTGCTGAGCGGCCGACGCCTGCGTTGGGGCTATGTCTTCAGCGCGTTGCTGGCGGTGCTGGGCGCGGCGATTATCCGTTATCACCAGCTGAGTGAGCATTTCTGGTGGGGGCTGCTGTTGGTGCAGGCGGCGAATATCAGCTTCGCCATCGGCATGGTCGGCTATAAGCGCCTGATGGAAGTGCACCCCTTGCCGCAGCACACCGCATTTTCCTGGTTCTACCTGGGGGCGGCGGCGGTGGCGGTGGTGGCCTGGTTCCTGTGGGGCAATCCGCAGCAGCTGCCGACCACCAATCTGCAGTGGGGCGTGCTGATCTGGCTGGGCGTGGTGGCGTCGGGGTTGGGTTACTTCATGTGGAACTACGGCGCGACGCAGGTGGATGCCGGCACGCTCGGCATCATGAACAATATGCATGTGCCAGCCGGTTTGTTGGTCAACCTGGCCATCTGGCAACAGCAGCCGCATTGGCCGAGCTTTATCATCGGCGGGGCGGTGATCGTCGCTTCGCTGTGGGTGCATCGCCGCTGGGTGGCGCCGAAACAGCTCGGCTAAGCGGGCGGGCCACCCCGGCCCGGGGGGCCCGAAAGTTTATACGCCGGCCGCCAACGCTTTGGCGCCGGTCGCGCCGGGACGTGCGGCGTCGCGCACAAACGGCAGATGATCGCAGGCGTGCTGGCGGGCCGAGCGGATAAAGGCTTCGGTCACCGCCTGGCGCTGTTCACCGTCGCGCACGGCGGCATACAGGCGGCTCCACAGGCCGTCACCCAGGGTTTTGGTCACCACCAGACCCTGCTGTTCGAAACTCTCCACCACCCAGTGCGGCAGCGCCGCAATCCCCATTCGCGCCGATACCATCTGGATCAGCAGCAGCGTGTTATCGACGTTCTTCAACGCCGGGCTGACGCCCGCCGGCTGCAGAAAATGCCGCCAGATATCCAGCCGTTGGCGCTGCACCGGGTAAATCAACAGCGTTTCGTCACTCAAGTCTTCCGGTTCGATGTGCGGTCTGCCGGCCAGCGGATGATCCGGCGCCAGCACCAGGCGCACCTCGAAATCGAACATCGGCGAATAGTGCAGGCCGCTGCGCGGCAGAATATCCGACGTCATCACCAGATCCAGTTCGCCCTGTTGCAAGGCCGGCTGCGGATCGAAAGTCACGCCGGAAGTGAAGTCCATCACCACCTGCGGGAAACGTCGGCGGAAGTTGTCCAGCGCCGGCGTCAGCCACTGAATGCAGCTGTGGCATTCGATGGCGATGCGCAGCGTGGTCTGATGCGGCTCGTGGCAGGCCTGCAGCGCCTGCTGGATCTGCGGCAGCACCTGCTCCGCCAGCTGCAGCAGGATTTCGCCCTGGGCGGTGAAGCGCAGGGGCTGGCTCTTGCGCACGAACAGCTTGAAGCCCAGACGTTGTTCAAGATCGCTGAACTGGTGCGACAGGGCAGACTGCGTCTGATGAAGTTGGGCCGCCGCCCCCGCCAGCGAACCGCTGTTGCGCAGGGCCTGCAGCGTCCGTAAATGTTTCAGTTCGATCATGAGAGTCCTTCACATTGACAGTGAATAAATTGCGCTTGTGGTTAATACAGTACCTGCTGATTATGGATGTGTAAACATCTGGACGGCTAAATGGGGAATATGACGATGGCAATTTTGAATCACACACTGGGTTTTCCTCGCGTTGGGCTACGACGTGAGCTGAAAAAAGCTCAGGAAAGCTACTGGGCCGGCAACTCAACGCAGGAAGAGCTGTTGGCGGTTGGCCGCGAGCTGCGCGCTCGTCATTGGCAGCAACAGCAGCAGGCCGGGGTGGATTTGGTGCCGGTCGGCGATTTCGCCTGGTACGATCATGTGTTGACCACCAGCCTGCTGCTGGGTAACGTGCCGGCGCGCCATCAGAATGCGGATGGTTCGATCGATCTGGACACGCTGTTTCGCATCGGCCGTGGCCGCGCACCGACCGGCGAGCCGGCGGCCGCGGCGGAAATGACCAAATGGTTCAACACCAACTATCACTACATGGTGCCTGAATTCCAGCAAGGCCAGCAGTTCAAGCTGGGCTGGACTCAGCTACTGGACGAAGTGGACGAAGCGCTGGCGCTCGGCCATCGCATCAAGCCGGTGCTGCTGGGCCCGGTGACCTATCTGTGGCTGGGTAAGGTGAAGGGCGAGCCGTTCGACCGCCTGTCGCTGCTGAAAGACATCCTGCCGGTTTACCAACAGGTGCTGGCCGAGCTGGCGAAACGCGGCGTCGAGTGGGTGCAAATTGATGAACCTGCGCTGGTGCTGGAGCTGCCGCAAGCCTGGCTGGATGCGTTCAAACCGGCTTACGACGCGCTGCAGGGGCAGGTGAAGCTGCTGCTGACCACGTATTTCGACAGCGTCGGCCACAACCTCGATACCGTCCGCACGCTGCCGGTGCAGGGGCTGCACGTCGATCTGGTCGCCGGCCATGACGATATTGCCGCGCTGAGCGCCGCATTGCCGAACGACTGGCTGCTGTCGCTGGGGGTCATCAACGGCCGCAACGTCTGGCGCGCCGATCTGAGCCGCTGGTTCGAACGTCTTCAGCCGCTGGTGGGCACCCGCCCACTGTGGATCGGCAGCTCCTGTTCACTGCTGCACAGCCCGATCGACCTGAGCGTGGAAAGCCGTCTGGACGAAGAAGTGAAAAGCTGGTTCGCCTTCGCGCTGCAAAAATGCGCCGAGCTGGCGCTGTTGAGCTCGGCGCTGAACGCGCCTGACGCGGCCAAGCAGGCTGAACTGGATGCCTACAGCGCACCGATCCGCGCCCGCCGTCAGTCGAGCCGCGTGCACAACCCACAGGTTGAGCGTCGCCTGGCCGCGATCACCGCGCAGGACAGCGAACGCCACAGCGCTTACGCCGAGCGCGCCAGGGCGCAGCGCGAGCGTTTCAACCTGCCGGCCTGGCCGACCACCACCATCGGTTCGTTCCCGCAGACCACCGAGATCCGCGGCCTGCGTCTGGACTTCAAACAGGGCCGCTTGGACGGCAACAACTACCGCACCAGCATCGGTGAGCACATCAAACAGGCGATCGTCGAGCAGGAGCGCCTCGGGCTGGATGTGCTGGTGCACGGTGAAGCGGAGCGTAACGACATGGTGGAGTATTTCGGCGAGAACCTGGACGGCTTCGTGTTTACCCAAAACGGCTGGGTGCAGAGCTACGGCTCCCGCTGCGTGAAGCCGCCGGTCATCATCGGCGACGTCAGCCGCCCGGAAGCCATCACCGTCGAATGGGCCAAATTCGCCCAGTCGCTGACCGACAAACCGGTGAAAGGCATGCTGACCGGGCCGGTGACCATCCTGTGCTGGTCGTTCCCGCGTGAAGACGTGACCCGCGAAGTGATTGCCAAGCAGATTGCGCTGGCGCTGCGCGACGAGGTGGAAGATCTGGAAAAAGCCGGTATCGGCATCATCCAGATCGACGAACCCGCCCTGCGCGAAGGGCTGCCGCTGCGCCAATCCGACTGGGCCGCGTACCTGAACTGGGCGGTGGACGCCTTCAAACTGAACGCCGCCGTGGCGCGGGACGACACCCAGATCCACACCCACATGTGTTACTGCGAGTTCAACGACATCATGGACTCCATCGCCGCGCTGGACGCTGACGTGATCACCATCGAGACCTCGCGTTCCGATATGGATCTGCTGGAAGCCTTCAAAGAGTTCGAATACCCGAACGAAATCGGGCCGGGCGTCTACGATATCCACTCGCCGAACGTGCCGAGCGTGGAATGGATTGAAGCGCTGCTGCGTAAAGCGGCGCAGAACATCCCGGCGGAACGCCTGTGGGTTAACCCGGATTGCGGCCTGAAAACCCGCGGCTGGCCGGAAACCCGGCAGTCGCTGGCCAACATGGTATTGGCGGCACAGCGCCTGCGCGAGCACGCGTGATGCCGTGCGGCGGATAAACCGCCGCTTATAGATCTACTGGTGTGATGATTGGGCGCTTCGGCGCCCTTTTTTATGCGCGGGAAATTATTTGACGCCGTGCTGGGCGAACCATGCCAGCATGCGCTGCCAGCCGTCTTGCGCCGCTTCGGCGTTGTAGCTGGGACGATAATCGGCGTTGAACGCATGCCCGACTTCGGGATACACCACGATTTCGGCCTCGGCGTTGGCGGCGCGGATCGCCTGACGCATGGTTTCCACCGTCTCCAGCGGGATGCCGCTGTCCTGCCCGCCATACAGCCCCAGCACCGGCGCCGACAGTTGGGTGGCGACGTCGACCGGCTGCTTCGGTGAATTCAGCGTTTTCTCACCGACCAGTTTGCCGTACCAGGCGACCGCCGCCTTCAACTGCGGGTTATGCGCCGCGTACAGCCAGGTGATGCGGCCACCCCAGCAAAAACCGGTGATAGCCAGCTTGCCGGCGTCGCCGCCGTGGCGGATAGCCCAGTGTGCGGCGTGATCCAGATCCGACAGCACCTGACGATCCGGCACCTTGGTGACCAACTGCTGGAACAGCTCGCCGATATCGGTGTAGTCGTTGGCGTCGCCCTGGCGGAAATAGAGCTCGGGCGCGATCGCCAGATAGCCCTGCTTGGCCAGGCGGCGGCACAGATCCTGAATATGTTCATGGACGCCGAAGATTTCCTGCACCACCAGCACGATGGGGAAAGGGCCGCTCTGGTCGGCGGGTTTGGCGACGTAGGCCGGCAGCGCGTCGCCCTGAGAAGGAATGGTCGTTTGCCCGGCGTGAATGCCCTGTTCGTCGGTGATAATCGCGGAGGCGGCCAACGGCGCGGCGGCCGGGGCGAATCCCCCCTGAGCCTGTTCTAATGTCATCACATGTTCGGTTTTCATTGCGGTCTCCGTGCAATAGAAAAAAGCGCTGAGATTAACTATAGGAAAGATTACCCATTATTGGCGCTGCGTGGCGCACTTTCGGACAAGTTGATAAAAAACGGCTAATTATCTGGCTTTGCGGCATTTTTAAGCGCTTTTTATCATGTTATTACGCGTTTTGTCCCGCGTAAGTGCCATAAGGTGCGTTAGAGGGCTTTTTTGTCCCTAAGCAACCGATAAGATGGGGTTATTTGGGATTGATCAGCTAAATAGTTTCAGCCGGCAACCAACGGCAGAGGGCGGCAAGATTTGTCGGCTAGACTGAGGTATAGCGGTGCGCTCTGGGGGCGTTACAGTGCTTTTTTGTGATAAAAATCACAAAAAATATGTAGCATGTAATTTGTTTCTCTTTTCATAGTGACTATCGTCACGAAATTAAGCGGCGATTTTCAGTAGAGTGCTTTTTTGTTCCTCCCAATAAACATGATCCATGAGGAGTCTCGTATGTCTCAGTCTGACGTTTTTCATCTCGGCCTCACCAAGAACGATTTACAAGGGGCCCAGCTTGCCATCGTGCCGGGCGATCCGCAGCGCGTAGAGAAGATTGCCAAGCTGATGGAAAATCCGGTGCATCTGGCCTCCCATCGTGAATTCACTACCTGGCGCGCGGAGCTGGACGGCAAGGCGGTGATCGTCTGTTCTACCGGTATCGGCGGCCCGTCTACCTCTATCGCGGTGGAAGAGCTAGCGCAGCTGGGCATTCGCACTTTCCTGCGCATCGGCACCACCGGCGCCATTCAGGCGAACATCAACGTCGGTGACGTGCTGGTCACCACGGCGGCGGTACGCCTCGACGGCGCCAGCCTGCACTTTGCACCGATGGAGTTCCCGGCAGTCGCGGACTTCGCCTGCACCACCGCGCTGGTGGAAGCGGCCAAGGCTAGCGGCGCTACCACGCACATCGGCGTGACCGCTTCCTCCGATACCTTCTATCCGGGCCAGGAGCGTTACGACACTTACTCCGGCCGCGTGGTCAGCCGTTTCAAAGGCTCGATGGAAGAGTGGCAGGCGATGGGCGTGATGAACTATGAAATGGAATCCGCCACGCTGTTGACCATGTGCGCCAGCCAGGGCCTGCGTGCCGGCATGGTGGCTGGGGTGATCGTCAACCGCACCCAGCAAGAGATCCCGAACGCCGAGACCATGAAAAACACCGAAAGCAAAGCGGTGCAGATCGTGGTGGACGCCGCCCGCCGCCTGCTGTAATCGCCTTTCCCCCAGCGGGCCGTCGACGCGGCCCGTTTTTCCATTCGCGGCGAATCTGTTACGGTGATACTCCTCAGCGCTGCGCCGATGGCTGCCGCGCGTTGTCATAACAAAAACAACGAGGACGTTTATGACCGCCCAGATCCTGCTTCATCCTTCGCTCGCGCCGCTCGACGGCGGCATCAATTTCCGCGACTTCGGCGGCAACGGCGTGGCCGACGGGCGCCGCATCAAGCGCGGCCTGCTGTTCCGCTCCGGTTCCCTCGAGCGGCTGACGGAAAACGACTGCACCTTTCTCGCCGGCGTGCCGGTGCGCTCGGTGCTGGACTACCGCGATGCCGACGAGGTGCAGGCCAAGCCGGATATTCTGTGGAGTGGCGCCGACTATCACCACGTGCCGGCCAACCCGCTGAGCAGCGAAGTCAACGCCAACCTGGAGAAGCTCACCAACGAAACGTTGGCCGCTTTCGACGCCCGGGCGTTCATGCTGGAGCTGTATCGCCGCCTGCCGTTCGGCAATGCGGCCTATCAGCGGCTGGCGCAGCTGTTGAGCAATCCTGGCGGCGGCGCCATCGTGCAGCACTGCGCGGTCGGCAAGGATCGCACCGGGGTCGGTTCGGCACTGGTGCTGTTCGCGCTGGGGGCCGACGAAGCGACGGTGCTGGAAGACTATCTGCTGACCGAAACCACGCTGGCCACTTTCCGCGAGCAGATGCTGGATCAGCTGTCTATCAAGCTGAATGCGGCGGCGCTGGAGCAATTCGCCTACGTGCTCAGCGCGCGCGAGGAGTTCCTGATGACGGCGTTGGGCTGCATCCGTCAGCAATACGGTTCCACCGACCGCTGGCTGGAAGCGGAATACGGCCTGGGCGCAGCCCAGCGCGAAGCGCTGCAGGCGTTCTACCTCGAGTAAATCGCCGCGCGTTTAGCCGGGGTTTAACTCGCCCCGGCCTATCCTAGGCGGCGAATTATCGCGTATCAGGAGCCCCGCATTGAGCCTCAATGACGTTATCAACTGGGTCAGCGACGTCGTGCGTCAGCACGAAGGCTGGGCCATTCCCATCATCTTTTTCCTGGCGTTCGGCGAGTCGCTGGCGTTTTTGTCGCTGCTGCTGCCGGCCACGGTGATCCTGCTGGCGCTGGGCGCGCTGATCGGCGAAAGCGGCATCGCCTTTTGGCCGATTTGGGCCGCTGCCGCCGTCGGGGCGTTTTTCGGCGACTGGCTCTCTTACTGGATCGGCTATCACTATCAGGACCGGGTGGCGCATATGTGGCCGCTGTCGCGCAATCCGCAGCTGCTGGCGCGCGGCCACGCGTTCTTTGAACGCTGGGGCGTGCTGGGCATCTTCATCGGCCGCTTTTTCGGCCCGCTGCGCGCCGTGGTGCCGCTGGTGGGCGGCATTTGCGGCATGCCGCAGCGTTATTTCCAGTTAGCCAACGTCACGTCGGCGATGATCTGGGCGTTCGGCATTCTGGCGCCGGGGGCATTCGGCATCAAGTGGCTCAGCCAGTGGCTGGGCTGATTTCTCGCTAAATTGCGCAGCGCCGCGCAATATTGTGCGCGGCGGGCAAAATCAGGCTGGACATCCATACAGGCTCCCCTTAACGTGACGGGCAATGGGCGTGCGAAACGCCGGAACGGCAAGGTGCAACAGGAGGCAGGGTGGATACCAGTCTGATTTATGGGATTGGCGGCGTAACGATCGGCATGCTGTTGGGGTGGCTGATCGCCAGTCTGCGGGTGCAGCAGACGAATGCGCAACATGAAACCGAGCTGCGGTTGCTGGAGCAAGCGTTGCAGCAGGCGCAGCAGGAAACGGCGGCGCGGCAGGAGGCTCTGCAGCGCCACGAGCAGCAGCTGCGGCAGAGTGAGCTGGAGCTGCGTAACCTGCACAGCCAGCTGGCGGCCGGGCATGAAAAGCTTCAACAGCTCAACCATTGGCGCAACGAATGCGAATTGCTCAACCAGGAGCTGCGCGCCCAGCGCGAGGTTAACAGCGCGCAGGAGGCCGAGCTGCGCGAAGTCACCATCCGTCTGGAAGAGACGCGCATGGCGGCGGAGGAGAAGCAGCGCCTGCTTATCAACAGCGAACAACGCCTCACCACCCAGTTTGAAAACCTCGCCAACCGCATTTTTGAACACAGCGGCCGCAAGGTGGACGAGCAAAATAAGCAAAGCTTGGATCGGTTGCTGCTGCCGCTGCGTGAACAGCTGGACGGTTTCCGCCGTCAGGTGCAGGACAGCTTTGGTCAGGAGGCGCGGGAACGTCACACGCTGACGCACGAAATACGTAATCTGCAGCAGTTGAACGCACAGATGGCGCGCGAGGCCATTAACCTCACCAAGGCGCTTAAAGGCGACAACAAAACGCAGGGCAACTGGGGCGAAGTGGTGCTGAGCCGGGTGCTGGAGGCCTCCGGCCTGCGCGAAGGGCACGAGTATGAAACGCAGGTCAACGTGCGGGTGGATCACCAGAGCCGCATGCAGCCCGATGTGATCGTGCGCCTGCCGCAGGGCAAGGACGTGGTGATCGACGCTAAGATGTCGCTGATCGCCTACGAGCGCTATTTCAACGGTGAAGACGAGGTGGAGCGCGAAGCGGCGCTGAGCGAACATATCGCCTCGCTGCGCGGCCACATTCGCATGCTGGGCCGCAAGGACTATCAGCAGCTGCCGGGGCTGCGCTCGCTGGACTATGTGCTGATGTTCATTCCGGTCGAGCCCGCCTTCCTGCTGGCTATCGATCGCGAGCCGGAGCTGATCAGCGAAGCGCTCAAGCACAACATCATGCTGGTCAGCCCGACCACGTTGCTGGTGGCGCTGCGCACTATCACCAACCTGTGGCGCTATGAGCATCAAAGTCAGAACGCCCAGCGCATCGCCGATCGCGCGGCGAAACTGTATGACAAGATGCGGCTGTTCGTGGACGATATGTCCGCGCTGGGGCAGAGCCTGGACAAAGCGCAGGGCAGTTATCGTCAGGCGATGAACAAACTGAGCGAAGGCCGTGGTAACCTTATCGGCCAAATTGAAGGTTTCCGCGCGTTGGGGGTTGAGGTCAAACGGCCGATCAACCCGCTGCTGGCGCAGCAAGCCGGCGCGCAACACGATGAAGCGGAAGAGGCGAACGACGATGATGTCGCCGCGCTGCCGCAGACGAAAGACGATGACGATACCGCCGGGGAACCGGGCTTCGTTTCGCACGGCTGAGGCCGTGGCGAGGTGGGGTATTCCCCAGGCTTCTGGTACACTCATCCACACAAAATTGACTGAATAGCAGGCAGGACAATGGCAGATCAACCGCAGGAAACCACCGATTTCGGTTTTCGCACCGTCGCTAGAGACGAAAAACAGGCCATGGTGGCGGACGTTTTTCATTCGGTAGCGGCAAAGTATGACGTGATGAACGACCTGATGTCGTTCGGCATCCACCGTATCTGGAAGCGTTTCACCATTGACTGCAGCGGCGTGCGCCGTGGGCAGCGCGTGCTGGATCTGGCCGGCGGTACCGGCGATCTGGCGGCCAAGTTCTCCCGCATGGTCGGCGAGCAGGGGCAGGTGGTGCTGGCGGACATCAACGATTCGATGCTGAAGATGGGACGCGAGAAGCTGCGCGATCGCGGCATCGTCGGCAACATCAATTACGTGCAGGCCAACGCCGAAGCGCTGCCGTTCCCGGACAATTACTTCGATTGCATCACCATCTCCTTTGGCCTGCGCAACGTCACCGACAAAGACAAAGCGCTACGCTCGATGTTCCGCGTGCTGAAGCCGGGTGGCCGCCTGCTGGTGCTGGAATTCTCCAAGCCGCTGCTGGCGCCGCTGAGCAAAGCTTACGATGCCTACTCGTTCCACGTATTGCCGAAGATCGGCGAGCTGGTGGTGAAGGATCCGGACAGCTACCGCTACCTGGCGGAATCGATCCGCATGCACCCCGATCAGGAAACCCTGAAGGGCATGATGGGCAACGCCGGTTTTGAAAACGTCACCTATTTCAACCTGACCGGTGGGATTGTCGCCCTGCATCGCGGCTTCAAGTTCTGAGAGGGAGATGCCGATGCTGTTTACCCCTCTGCTGACCGGTGCGCTGGAAACCTCGCTGAATAATCTGCTGTTTCGCGATCGCAGCATGAAAGCCGCTCGCCAACGCCTGGCGGGCAAGGTGCTGCGTATCGAACTGGAAGAGCTGGCTTCACCGCTGGTGCTGGTGTTCAGCGAACTGCGCGTGGACGTGCTGGGCCAGTCTGAGGACAGCGCCGATTGCACCGTGCGCAGCCGCATTCCCGCCTTACTGAAGCTGCGCGATCGCCAGCAGTTGCCGGTGCTGATGCGCAGCGGCGAATTGACGGTGGAAGGCGATATTCAGGTGGTGCAACAGCTGGTTGGCCTGCTCGATCTGGCGGAGTGGGATCTGGCGGAGTGGCTGGCGCCCTATATCGGCGATATCGCCGCCCAGGGCATTACGCAGGCGCTGGGAAAAGGCGCCTCGCTGCTGAAAACCGGCTTTATGCGCCGGCAGCAGGACATGGCGGAGGCATTGACGGAAGAGTGGCGTCTGGCACCGGGGCCGCTGGAAGTGGTGTGGTTCAACGAGGAAGTTGATGCACTCGCCCGCAGCGCGGAAGCGCTGTCTGCCCGCATGGACAAGTTGGAGGGCAAGCGATGACCCCAGGCGAACTGCGCCGTTTGTATTTTATCGTCCGCGTTTTTCTCAGCTATGGGCTGGACGAACTGATCCCTAAAATGCGTTTGACGCTGCCGCTGCGCTTCGGCCGCCGGCTGCTGTTCTGGATGCCGAATCGGCACAAGGACAAGCCGCTGGGTGAACGCCTGCGGCTGGCGCTGCAGGAGCTGGGGCCGGTCTGGATCAAGTTCGGCCAGATGATGTCGACCCGCCGCGATCTGTTTCCGCCGCAGATTGCCGATCAGCTGACTTTGTTGCAGGACCGGGTCGCGCCTTTCGACGGCGCGCTGGCGCGTAAACATATCGAACTGGCGATGGGCGGCCCGCTGGAAACCTGGTTCGACGATTTCGATCAGCAGCCGTTGGCCTCTGCTTCGATCGCGCAGGTGCATACCGCGCGGCTCAAAACCACCGGCCAGGAAGTAGTGCTGAAGGTGATCCGGCCGGATATCGGGCCGATCATCAAGGCCGACGTGCGCCTGATGTACCGTTTGGCCGGCTGGGTGCCGAAGCTGTTGCCGGACGGCCGCCGTCTGCGCCCGCGCGAAGTGGTGCGCGAGTACGAGAAAACCCTGCTGGACGAATTGAACCTGCTGCGAGAAGCGGCCAACGCCATTCAGCTGCGCCGCAATTTCGACGGCAGCCCGATGCTGTACGTACCGGAAGTTTATTCCGACTACTGCCGTGAAAGCGTATTGGTGATGGAGCGCATCTACGGCATTCCAGTCTCGGATATCGCCACGCTGGAGCAGCAGGGCACCAACATGAAACTGTTGGCGGAACGCGGCGTTCAGGTGTTCTTTACCCAGGTATTCCGCGACAGCTTCTTCCATGCGGACATGCATCCCGGTAATATTTTCGTCAGCTACGAACATCCGGAAGATCCTTGCTATATCGGCATCGACTGCGGCATCGTCGGCTCGCTGAACAAGGATGATAAACGCTACCTGGCGGAAAATTTCATCGCCTTCTTCAACCGCGATTACCGCAAGGTGGCGGAACTGCACGTCGACTCCGGTTGGGTGCCGCGCGACACCAATGTGGAAGACTTTGAATTCGCCATCCGCACCGTGTGCGAGCCGATTTTCGAGAAACCGCTGGCGGAGATTTCCTTCGGCAACGTGCTGCTGAACCTGTTCAACACCGCACGCCGCTTCAATATGGAAGTGCAGCCGCAGCTGGTGTTATTGCAGAAGACCTTGCTGTATGTTGAAGGACTGGGGCGCCAGCTCTACCCGCAGCTGGATCTGTGGACCACGGCCAAGCCGTTCCTTGAGAGCTGGCTGCGCGATCAGGTCGGCATCCCTGCCGTGGTGCGCGCGCTGAAAGAAAAAGCACCGTTCTGGGCGGAGAAGCTGCCGGAACTGCCCGAGCTGTTTTACGACAGCCTGCAGCAGCATAAACTGTTGCAACAAAGCGTTGATAAGCTGACCAACCAAATGCAGGCTCAGCGGGTTCGTCAGGGGCAGTCACGTTATTTGTTCGGCGTTGGCGCTACACTCTTGGTAAGCGGCACGCTGTTGCTGCTGGGGCAAATCGAGGTGTTTCCTGCCTGGATGATGGCCGCCGGCATCGTATGCTGGGTGATTGGCTGGAAGCGAACCACCTGATTTAATTCGTCACTCTGGTAAAGTCGGCCCTATAATGCGGGCTGGCTTTGAAAGACCCTTTAAAATTAGAGGTAATTAAAATGGGCGGTATTAGTATTACGCAATTGTTGATCATCGCAGTGATCGTGGTGCTGCTGTTCGGTACCAAAAAACTGCGCACGCTGGGCTCCGATCTCGGCGCCTCGATCAAGGGCTTCAAGAAGGCGATCGGCGACGACACGCCGTCGACCCCCAACACGGCTGAGAAAAGCAGCCTGGATGACGCTGACTTCTCGGCCAAGCCTATTACCGATAAGCAGCCGGAAGTGAAACCGGAAGAGTCGAAGAACAAAGAGCAGGTATAAACCGTGTTTGACATTGGGTTTAGTGAGCTGCTGCTGGTGCTGGTGATCGGCCTGGTTGTTCTGGGGCCGGAACGGTTGCCGGTCGCGGTCAGAACGGTGTCGGGCTGGATCCGCGCGCTGCGCTCGCTGGCGGCCTCGGTGCAGCACGAACTGTCTCAGGAACTGAAGCTGCAGGAGCTGCAGGACAGCCTGAAAAAAGCGGAACAGGCCGGTTTGCAGAACCTGACGCCGGAGCTGAAGGCGTCAATGGATGAGCTGAAAGACGCGGCGGAATCATTGAAACGCACCTACCGGGGCGAGAAAGAAGAGCTGGCGAACACCATTCATAACCCGCAGGTCACCGATCCGGAAGCCTTGCACGACGGCGTGACGCCGGCGGAAGCGGCAACCAGCGCCAGCGCGCCCGCCGCCGTGCCAAAACCGGCAGCGGAGCCTGAGGCCGTCGCGCCTGTGTCACCGGCCGCGCCAGTGCCAGCGCAGCAGGCTAAAGCGCCGGTGGAAACCGCGCCGGCACCTGTCGAACCTGTTGCGGATAAAACCCCAGCGTCTCACCAACCTAGTGGCGATCGTTAATACATGGCTGTTGAAGATACCCAACCCCTTATCAGTCATCTGATAGAGCTGCGCAAGCGGCTGTTGAACTCGATTATTTGCGTGCTGGCGGTGTTCGTGGTGCTGGTGTTTTTCGCCAACGACATCTACCAGCTGGTCTCTGCGCCGCTGCTCAAGCAGCTGCCGGCCGGGGCGAGCATGATCGCTACCGACGTGGCGTCACCGTTCTTTACGCCGATCAAGCTGACCATGATCGTCTCGGTGTTCGTCTCAGCGCCGATGATTCTGTATCAGGTGTGGGCATTCATCGCACCGGCGCTGTACAAGCATGAACGCCGCCTGATGATGCCGCTGCTGGTGTCCAGCAGCCTGCTGTTCTACCTCGGCATGGCTTTCGCCTACTTCATCGTGTTCCCGCTGGCCTTCGGCTTCTTTGCCAAGACCGCGCCGATGGGGGTGACCATTGCGACCGACATTAAAAACTACCTCGATTTCGTCATGGCGCTGTTTATGGCGTTTGGCGTCGCCTTCGAAGTGCCGGTCGCCATCATTCTGCTGTGCTGGAGCGGCGTCACCTCGCCGGAAGATCTGAAGAAGAAACGGCCGTATGTGTTGGTCGGCGCGTTTGTGGTCGGCATGCTGTTGACGCCGCCGGACGTGTTCTCGCAAACCCTGTTGGCAATACCGATGTATCTGCTGTTTGAAGTGGGGGTGTTCTTCGCTCGCTTCTATACCGGTAAACGTCGCCCGCAGGCGGAAGAAGAAGACGAGGGTGACGAACCCCCAGCACCCTGATCCACATTGATTGCGAAGCCGCCCATTGGGCGGCTTTTGCTTTGGAAAAAACCATGTTTGATATCGGCGTTAATCTCACCAGCAGCCAATTCGCCAAAGACCGCCAGGCGGTGGTGGAACGCGCCCGCGTTGCGGGCGTGACGGGGATGTTGATTACCGGCACCGATCTGGCGGAGAGCCGCGAGGCCGCCGAACTGGCGCAGCAACATGCGGGCTACGGTTGGTCTACCGCCGGCGTGCATCCGCACTACGCCAGCGGTTGGGATGAACACACCGCCGAGCAGATTTATGCGTTGGCCGCGCGCCCTGAAGTGGCGGCGATCGGCGAATGCGGCCTGGATTTCAATCGCAACTTCTCGACGCCCGCGCAGCAGGAAGCGGCGTTCACCGCGCAGCTGGCGCTGGCGGCGGAGTTGGCGCTGCCGGTGTTTCTCCACTGCCGCGACGCACACGCACGTTTTGCCGAGCTACTGACGCCGTGGTTGGATAAACTGCCCGCGGCCGTGGTGCACTGCTTCACCGGCACCGCCGAAGAATTAACAAGCTGCCTGTCGCTGGGCCTGTCGATCGGGATTACCGGTTGGGTCTGCGACGAGCGGCGCGGCCTGGAATTGCGCGCCCTGTTGCCGCAGATCCCGGCCGAGCGTCTGTTGCTGGAAACGGACGCCCCTTATTTGTTGCCCCGGGATTTACAACCTAAACCCGCATCTCGCCGCAACGAACCCTGTTTCCTGCCCCATATCGTGCATCAGGTCGCCGTCTGGCGACAGGAAGAGCCGCAATGGCTGGGGCAAAAAACCGATGAGAACGCCCGCCGGCTATTCCGGCTGGTTTGAGCTAGGAGAAAACTATGAGCTATGCATTTCCGGGTACCTTCCCTGGTCGCCGTATGCGCCGCGTGCGCCGTCATGACTTCAGCCGCCGCCTGGTCGCCGAAAACCAACTGACGGTCAACGACCTGATTTATCCGGTGTTTGTCATGGAAGGCAGCAACCGTCAGGAAGAAGTGGCCTCGATGCCGGGCGTATCGCGCATGACGATCGATCTGCTGGTCAAAGAAGCGGAAACCATTGCCAAACTCGGCGTGCCGGTGATCTCCCTGTTCCCGGTGATCGAGCCGGGCCTGAAATCGCTGCATGCGGAAGAAGCCTATAACCCGGAAGGGTTGGTGCAGCGCACGGTGCGCGCGCTGAAAGACGCGGTGCCTGAGCTGGGCATTCTGACCGACGTAGCGCTCGATCCCTACACCACGCATGGGCAGGATGGGGTCATCGATGAGCAGGGCTATGTGATTAACGACGTGACCAAAGACATCCTGGTGCGTCAGGCGCTGTCCCATGCCGAAGCGGGTGCGGAAATCGTGGCGCCGAGTGACATGATGGACGGCCGCATCGGGGCGATCCGCGATCGTCTGGAATTGCAGGGCCTGGTGAATACCCAGATTATGGCCTATTCCGCCAAGTATGCTTCCTGTTACTACGGCCCGTTCCGCGATGCGCTGGGCTCCAGCGGCAACCTGAAGGGCGGCAACAAGAAGACCTATCAGATGGATCCGGCCAACAGCGACGAAGCGCTGCAGGAGATTGCACAGGATCTGCAGGAAGGCGCGGACATGGTGATGGTGAAACCGGGCATGCCGTACCTCGACGTCGTACGCCGCGTGAAGGATACCTTCGGCGTGCCAACCTTCGCTTATCAGGTGTCCGGCGAGTACGCGATGCATATGGCGGCGATTCAGAACGGCTGGCTGCAAGAGCAACCTGCGGTGATGGAGTCGTTGATGTGTTTCAAACGCGCCGGCGCCGACGGTGTGTTGACCTACTTCGCCAAGCGTGTCGCCCAGTGGCTGCACGACGACGCGATGCGTCGTTAAGCGCCAACTGAGCCAACAAAAAGGCGCCTGAGGGCGCCTTTTGCATTACATCTTCTGGAACTGTCGGTTGTCGATGCTTTGACTGACCTGTTTGTTGATCAGGTTCAGCAACAACATGGAACGCGCCTCGCCGTCCGGCTCGGTGTAGATCGCCTGCAGCCCTTCGAATACGCCGTCGACGATCAGAACGGTATCCCCCGGCTGCGGGGTTTCCGGATCGACATAGGTTTCGCTGGCGTGCGTGCGCAGCTCATCGATCACCTTGCTCGGGATCACGCTCGGCAACGCGCCGAAACGCACGAAGTGGCTGACGCCGCGGGTGGCGCTGATGGTGGTGGTGTGAATGCGCTCCGGGTCGAACTCCACAAACAGATAGTTGGGAAACAGGGGTTCGCTGACCGCGATGCGCTTGCCGCGCACGATCTTTTCCAGCGTGATGATCGGGCTGAGGCAGTTTACCTGCTGCCGTTCCAGATGTTCCTGCGCTCGCAACAGCTGACCGCGTTTGCAATAAAGTAGATACCAGGATTCCATAATTTCACATGCCTTTCTGCCAGCCGGTAAGCATATCAAAAGCTATTCCGGATACATAGTGATGCAAGTTTCAGCGTGTAACATCACCTATCTCTATGAATATGCGGCTATTAGCGAGGGGTCACACACTTATCGATACGGCGCTGGTATAACAGAGGGCTGAAAATTTGTTACCGTCACAGTATGGCAAGGCGTTGCGCTACCGGCTGTGACGCTATTCATCGTTTTTGACCGAGGGGGAAAGAAATGGAGCTGTTTCTGTTGAGCAACGGCAAGCTGTCTGGCGAAGCCGAGCTGCTGGGGTACGCCAAAAGCCAACTGCTGGCGATGATTGCGCGTCGCGGCATCAAATCCGCCGTCTTTATCCCTTACGCCCTGATCCGTTATGACTACGACCAGCGTGCGCAGGAGCTGGCGCAAACGCTGGGCATCGAAGTCACCAGTATCCACCACGCCGCTTCGCCGGCGGCGGCGATCGCGCAGGCGGAGTGTATTTTGGTCAGCGGCGGCAATACCTGGTTGCTGAACCAAATGCTGCACGAACAAGGCCTGATCGTGCCTATCCAGCGCGCGGTGCGCGAGCGTGAGGTGCCTTACGTCGGCTGGAGCGCCGGTTGCAACGTGGCTACGCCGAGCATTCGTACCACCAATGATATGCCGGTGCGCTGCAGCGTGGTGCTGCCAGCGCTGGGGCTGTTCCCGGTGCAGATCAACCCGCATTACATCGACGCGCATATCAGCGGCCACATGGGCGAAACCCGTGACGAGCGCCTGGCGGAGTTCTGCGCGGTCAACCCGAGTGAATCGGTGGTGGCGCTGCGTGAAGGCAGCCTGCTGCACGTTGAAGGCGATGCGCTGCGTTACTTCAGCGCTAACGGGCAGGGCTTCAAGGTGTTCCGCCACGGCGAGGAGACGCGCGAATATCAGGATACGCGTGCGCTGGCCACGCTGGTGCCGTTCAACTGCGGCTGAGGGCCACCCCGCAGCGGGCGGCGTTAACAAAATTGCAGCAACAACCGTGAAGAGGGCTTATAATGCCCTCCCCACTGGCCGTTATAATGATCAGCATGAAATACCGTGACTTACGCGATTTCCTCTCGTTGCTGGAGAAGAGAGGGGAACTAAAACGCATCAGCCAGCCGATCGATCCTTACCTGGAAATGACGGAGATTGCCGATCGCACCCTGCGGGCGGGCGGCCCGGCATTGCTGTTTGAAAACCCGAAAGGCTACGACATGCCGGTGCTGTGCAACCTGTTCGGCACCGCCAATCGCGTGGCGATGGGCATGGGGCAGGAAGACATCAGCGCGCTGCGCGAAGTCGGCAAACTGCTGGCGTTCCTCAAAGAGCCAGAGCCGCCGAAAGGCTTCCGCGATCTGTTCGACAAAATGCCGAAGTTCAAGCAAGTGCTGAACATGCCGACCAAGGTGCTGGGATCCGCGCCTTGTCAGGAGCAGGTATGGCAGGGTGAGGATGTCGATCTGGGCCGTATTCCGGTGATGCACTGCTGGCCGGAAGACGCCGCGCCGCTGATTACCTGGGGGCTGACGGTGACCCGCGGCCCGCATAAAGAACGGCAAAATCTCGGCATCTATCGCCAGCAGGTGCTGGGCAAGAACAAAGTGATCATGCGCTGGCTGTCGCATCGCGGCGGCGCGCTGGATTATCAGGAGTGGTGCCAGGCGCACCCCGGCGAGCGTTTCCCGGTCGCGGTAGCGCTGGGCGCCGATCCCGCCACCATCCTCGGTGCGGTCACGCCGGTGCCGGATACCTTGTCTGAATACGCTTTTGCCGGGCTGCTGCGCGGCAATAAAACCGAAGTGGTCAAGTGCCTTTCCAACGATCTGGAAGTGCCCGCCAGCGCCGAAATCGTGCTGGAAGGCTATATCGAGCCGGGTGAAATGGCGCCGGAAGGCCCTTACGGCGACCACACCGGTTACTACAATGAAATCGACCAGTTCCCGGTGTTCACCGTCACCCACATCACCCAGCGCCGCAACGCGATCTACCACTCGACCTATACCGGCCGCCCGCCGGATGAGCCGGCGATCCTGGGCGTGGCGCTGAATGAAGTGTTCGTGCCGATCCTGCAAAAACAGTTCCCGGAAATCGTCGATTTCTATCTGCCGCCGGAAGGGTGCTCGTACCGCCTGGCAGTAGTGACCATGAAAAAACAGTACGCCGGCCACGCTAAACGCGTGATGATGGGCGTCTGGTCGTTCCTGCGGCAGTTTATGTACACCAAATTTGTTATCGTCTGCGATGACGACGTCAATGCGCGCGACTGGAACGACGTGATTTGGGCGATCACCACACGAATGGATCCGGCAAGGGATACCGTTCTGGTGGAGAATACGCCGATCGACTATCTGGACTTCGCCTCGCCGGTTTCCGGCCTGGGTTCGAAGATGGGGCTGGACGCCACCAATAAATGGCCGGGTGAAACCGATCGCGAATGGGGCCGTCCGATTCAGATGGATGAAAAGGTACGTGCGCGCGTCGACGAAATCTGGGATGAGCTCGCAATCTTCAGTGACAGGGAACCGACGCTGTAGCGTCAGGCCCTGTTCTCAGCTTTGCATTGATGACCCGACAGAGGGAACGCATGACAATATTGAGCTGTAAAGTGACCTCGGTAGAGGCCATTACCGATACGGTTTATCGGGTACGTCTGGTGCCCGAGCAGCCGTTTTCTTTCAAGGCAGGGCAATATCTGATGGTGGTGATGGACGAGCGCGACAAGCGTCCGTTCTCGCTGGCATCTACCCCGACGCAGCAAGATTATATCGAGCTGCACATCGGCGCTTCGGAGCTGAATCTGTATGCCATGGCGGTGATGGATCGCATCCTGAAAGAGCAGGCGATCACCGTCGACGTGCCGCACGGCGACGCCTGGCTGCGGGAAGAGGGCAGCCGTCCGCTGGTGCTGATCGCCGGCGGCACCGGTTTCTCTTACGCGCGTTCAATCTTGTTGACCGCGTTGGAGCAGCAGCCCGATCGCGACATTTCGATCTACTGGGGCGGGCGTGAGCTGAAGCACCTGTACGATTTGAGCGAGCTGGAAGCGCTGTCGTTGCAGCATCCGAATCTGAAGGTGATCCCGGTGGTCGAGCAGCCGGAAGCCGAATGGCGCGGCCGCAGCGGCACCGTGCTCAGCGCGGTGCTGCAGGATTTCGGCACGCTGGCGGAGCATGATATCTATATCGCCGGGCGTTTCGAGATGGCGAAAATCGCCCGTGAGCGTTTCTGCGCCGAGCGCGGCGCGCTGGAAGCGCATATGTTCGGCGACGCGTTTTCGTTTATCTGACAGAGGCGATGCGCAGTGAACGGGGTGGCCGAGGGTCGCCCCGTTTTTATTTGGGCGCCGGCAAACTTCAGGCATAAAAAACCCGCCCCTGACAGGCGGGAAGAACGGCAACTAAACTTGGCGGGATGCCGCGATTTGAAGTGGTGACGCGGTCATCCCAAGATAGACACAGCTAAACGCGTTCGAAGACGGTGGCGATGCCCTGGCCCAGGCCGATGCACATGGTCGCCAGGCCGAACTGCGCGTCGCGACGTTCCATGTTGTTCAACAGGGTGGTCGAGATGCGGGAGCCTGAACACCCCAGCGGGTGGCCGAGCGCGATGGCGCCGCCGTTCAGGTTGATCTTGTCGTCGATGCTGTCCATCAGCCCCAGATCCTTGATGCACGGCAGCGACTGGGCGGCGAACGCTTCGTTCAGCTCGAACAGATCGATGTCCTGCACGCTCAGACCGGCGCGTTTCAGCGCCAGCTTGCTGGCCGGCACCGGGCCGTAACCCATGATGGAAGGATCGCAGCCGACGACCGCCATCGAGCGGATGCGGGCGCGGGCCTTCAAACCGAGCGCTTTGGCGCGCGATTCGCTCATCAGCAGCATGGCGGAAGCGCCGTCCGACAGGGCGGAAGAACTGCCGGCGGTGACGGTGCCGTTGACCGGATCGAACGCCGGACGCAGGGCCGACAGGCTTTCGACGGTGGTTTCCGGGCGAATGACTTCATCGAAATCGTAACGGGTCAGCACGCCATCGGCGTCGTGGCCGTTGGTCGGTATGATCTCGTTTTTGAAGTACCCTGCCAGCGTCGCCGCATGCGCGCGCTGGTGGGAGCGGGCGGCAAACTCATCCTGCATCTGGCGGCTGATGTTGTGCATCTTGGCCAGCATTTCGGCGGTCAGCCCCATCATCCCGGCGGCTTTGGCCACGCTGCGGCTCAGCCCCGGATGGAAATCCACGCCGTGGTTCATCGGCACATGACCCATGTGTTCCACGCCGCCGATCAGGCTGACGTGCGCGTCGCCGACCATGATGGCGCGCGCCGCGTCGTGCAGCGCCTGCATCGAAGAGCCGCACAGGCGGTTGACGGTCACCGCCGGCACGCGGTGCGGGATCTCGGCCAGCAGCGCGGCGTTGCGGGCGATGTTGAAGCCTTGCTCCAGCGTCTGCTGCACGCAGCCCCAGTAAATGTCATCGATCTCGGCGGCATCCAGCGCCGGGTTGCGGCTCAGCACTTCACGCATCAGGTGAGCGGAGAGATCTTCGGCGCGCACCTGGCGGAAGGCGCCGCCCTTGGAGCGGCCCATCGGCGTGCGTACGGCATCAACAATAACTACGTTTTCCATCTTTATGACCTCATGCCGGTTGGCGGGTAGCGACGTCGGACAGCGGTGTCGCCACCGGGTAGTAGCTTTCATTGCGTTCGGCCTTGGCGCGCAGACCGGCCGGCACCTGATACAGGGCGCCGAGGTGTGCGTAGCGCTGGGCCAGCTCAACGTAGTTGGCGGTGCCGAGCGTATCCAGGTAGCGGAACGCGCCGCCGTGGAACGGAGGGAAGCCAATGCCGTAGACCAGCGCCATATCGGCTTCCGCCGGGCTGGCGACGATCTTCTCTTCCAGGCAGCGAACCACTTCGTTGATCATCGGGATCATCATGCGCGCGATGATTTCTTCGTCGCTGATGGTCTGGCGCGGTTGGCTCACTTCGGCCAGCAGCGCGTCGGTCTGCTCGTCGTTGTCCTTGCGCGGTTTGCCTTTGCTGTCCTGGCTGTAGCGGTAGAAGCCCAATTGATTTTTCTGACCGAAGCGCTGGTTGTCGAACATCACGTCAATGGCGTCGCGATAGTCTTTGCTGATGCGATCCGGGAAGCCGGCGGCCATTACCGCCTGCGCGTGGTGCGCGGTGTCGATGCCCACGACGTCGAGCAGGTAGGCCGGGCCCATCGGCCAGCCGAACTGTTTTTCCATCACTTTATCAATCTGACGGAAGTCGGCGCCGTCGCGCAGCAGCAGGCTGAAGCCGGCGAAATACGGGAACAGCACGCGGTTGACGAAGAAGCCCGGGCAGTCGTTCACCACGATTGGCGTTTTGCCCATGCGGCTGGCGTAGGCCACCACTTTGGCGATGGTGTCATCGCTGGTCTGTTCGCCGCGGATGATTTCAACCAGCGGCATGCGGTGTACCGGGTTAAAGAAGTGCATGCCGCAGAAGTTTTGCGGGCGCTTCAGCGATTTTGCCAGGTGATTAATCGGAATGGTCGAGGTGTTCGACGCCAGAACGGTGTCCTCATCGATCAGGTTTTCCACTTCCGACAGCACGGCGGCTTTGACCTTCGGATTCTCGACGACCGCTTCAACGATCACCTGTGCGCGTTCGATGCCGGCGTAGTCCAGCGTCGGCTGAATGGTCGACAGCACCTGCGCCATTTTCAGGCCATCCAGTTTGCCGCGCTCCAGCTGCTTATTGAGCAGTTTGGCCGCTTCGCTCATGCCCAGCGTCAGCGACTTGTCGCTGATGTCTTTCATGATCACCGGCACGCCTTTCAGCGCCGATTGGTAGGCGATGCCGCCGCCCATGATGCCGGCGCCCAGCACCGCCGCCTGTTTCGGCGCATCCACATTCTTGGCCAGCTTTTTCGCCTGGCCCTTCACGAACTGATCGTTAAGGAAGATGCCGACCAGCGCGCGCGCTTCGTTGGAACGCGCCAACGGCACGAAGCTGGCGGTTTCCAGTTTCAGCGCTTCATCGCGGCCCAGCTTGGCGGCGGCTTCAATGGTTTTCACCGCGGTCATCGGCGCCGGGTAATGTTTCCCGGCGGTCTGCAGCACCATGCCTTTGGCGGTGGTGAAGCTCATCGCGGCTTCAATCGGGCTGAGCTTCAGCGGCTCCAGCTTAGGTTGACGCGCGGCGCGCCAGTCCAGCTTGCCGTCGATCGCCTGTTGCAGCATTTTCAGCGCCGCTTCGGCCAGTTTTTCCGGTGCCACTACCGCATCCACCAGACCGACTTTCAACGCGTCTTTGGCGCTGACGTCTTTGCCGGCGGCGATGATTTCCAGCGCGCTGTCGTTACCCAGCAGGCGCGGCAGGCGGACGGAACCGCCGAAGCCCGGCATGATGCCCAATTTGGTTTCCGGCAGGCCGATGCGCGCGTCCGGTGAGGCGGCGCGGAAATCGGTCGCCAGAATGCATTCGCAACCGCCGCCGAGCGCATAGCCGTTAATGGCCGAAATGGTCGGCACCGGCAAATCTTCCAGCCGGTTAAAGACGTTGTTGGCGAACACCAGCCACTCTTGCAGCTTTTCAGCCGGTGCGGCGAACAGAGAAAGGAATTCGGTGATATCGGCGCCGACGATAAACGCGGCTTTGGAGGAGCGCAGCAGCAGCCCCTTCAGCTCAGGCTGGTTTTCCAGCACGGTGAGCGCTTCGCCCAGGCTGGCGACGGTGCGGGTGTCCAGCTTGTTGACCGAGCCCGGTGCGTTGAACACCAGCTCGGCGATGCCGTTATCGAGCCAGTGCAGTTGTAATGTTTCGCCTTGGTAGAGCATGTCTATCTCCTGAATCAGCGTATGATCTGGTATGACCAGATGATGAGGAGTGTGGTTTTTATGTTAAAAATATGCAAATGAGAGATTGCATATTTGCTGGTCGGATCACATCTCGCCAAGTTAGTTTTTTGATTTAAAACGAAGTTATATTTTATGTGCTATCGGCATTTGCTGGAGTCTGTCGGCCCTCATACACTTGCCTGCAGCGATTTAGCATTCAGACGAGGTAAGGCATGACTAAGGCGGCTTGTGTCAAACGCAGCGGCTTATGGAGTATTCCCGCCAGAACCATGACGCTGGCGTGTCTGTTGGTATTTATGGCGCAGATGGCGACGACCGTGTACCTGCCTTCGCTGCCGACGGTGATGCGCGAGTTGGCAATGAGCCGGCGCGCCACCGAGCTGTCCATTTCGATCTTCGTCATCGGCGCTGCCTTGCCGGTGCTGTTCTGGGGCGCGGCTGCCGATCGCTTTGGCCGCCGAGCGCCGCTGACGCTTTCCCTGCTGCTTTTCATTGGCTGCAGCGGGCTGTTGGCGCTGTGCAGCAACGGCGCCCAGCTGCTGGCGCTGCGCGCGCTGCAGGGTGTGGGTGCCGGTGGCGCGGCGATCATTGCACGCATCATCGTGCGGGATAACTGGAGCGGTGACGAGCTGGCGCGGCGGCTGTCGGTGCTCTCTATCGCTTTTATCACCGCGCTGGGCGGCGGTCAGTTCGTCGGCGGCCTGCTCAGCCAATATTCGCACTGGCAGATGGGCTTCGTCTTGATGGGTGCCACCGGTTTGGCCATTCTGGCGCTGATGGCGACGCTGCCGCTGGAGGCGGGTCGCGATCGCGGGCCTCGCCCGGCGATGACGGCTACCTACTTCGCCATCCTGCAGCGGCCGGGATTTTTTTGGCCGGCCTGCGTCGGCGGGCTGGGTTTCGCCACCACGGTGACGCTGCAGGAGGTGAGCCCGTTCGTCATGCAACAGGGTTTTGGTCTCAACGTCACGGCGTTCGGCGCGCTGGGCTTGGTGATCGGCATCGCCTACTTTAGCGGCGCGTTGACGGTGAACCGTACGGTGGCGCGCGTCGGCGGGAAAAAACTGATGCAAACCGGCAGCGGCATCGTGGCCCTGGCGACGGTGACGATCCTGATATTGTGGTGGAGCGGCATTCTGGCCGGCCTTTCCGGTATGGCGCTGTTCATCGCGCTGTATTGCCTGACTATTTTTGGCCAGGCGGTGTTGTTTCCCAACAGCATGGCGATGGCGGTCAGCGACGCCAAAGAGTACGGTGCCTATGCGATGGCACTGTGTGGCTTTCTGCAGCAGTGTCTGGCGGGCGTCGCCGCAGCCGGCGCGGTGTTGTTGGAGCACCATGGCCTGTGGGCGCTGGCGATAGCGGTGCTCGGCCTGGCCGGTTGGCTAATGGTTAAACTGCGGATGTAACGGCATTTGCAGGGAATTGCGAGCTGCTCCGCATGCCCAACGCGATGAGGTTGGTGCGTCGGAGCGCTGTGTTAAGATGACTTCTTTCGTGCTAAGGCATAAGGGTACTGTGATGGAAACGCTGGCTTCTTTGTATAACGACCACCTGGCAGAGCTGCAAAAACGCGCGCGCGAAGTGCTGGAGCGCAACAAGTTGGATGCGCTGCTGATTCACTCCGGGGAACTGCAAAAGGTATTTTTGGACGACCATAGCTATCCGTTCAAAGTGAACGCGCATTTCAAAGCCTGGGTGCCGGTGACGTCGGTGCCGAACTGCTGGTTGTGGATCGACGGTGTCAACAAGCCGAAGCTGTGGTTCTACTCCCCAGTCGACTACTGGCACAGCGTAGAGCCGCTGCCGGAGAGTTTCTGGACCAAATCCCTTGAATTGATGCCGCTGGCCAACGCCGACGCCATCGCCCAGCAGCTTCCGCCGCAGCGCGAGCGCGTGGGCTATATCGGTTATGCGCAACAGCGCGCCCGCGATCTCGGCATCCCTTCCGAGAACATCAACCCGAAAGCGGTGTTGAACTACCTGGATTTCCACCGTTCGATCAAAACCGGCTATGAGCTGGCCTGCATGCGCGAAGCGCAGAAGACGGCGGTAACCGGCCATCGTGCGGCGCATGAGGCCTTCCTCTCCGGCATGAGCGAGTTCGACATCAACCTGGCCTACCTGACGGCGACCGGCCACCGCGATACCGACGTGCCTTACGACAACATCGTGGCGCTGAACGAACACGCTTCGGTGCTGCACTACACCAAGCTGGATCATCAGCCGCCGGCCGAATCCCTGAGTTTCCTGATCGACGCCGGCGCGGAATATAACGGCTACGCCGCCGATCTGACCCGCACCTACGCGGCGCAAAGCGGCAGCGAGTTCGCCCACCTGGTGAAAGATCTCAACGGTGAGCAGCTGGCGTTGATCGACACCATCAAAACCGGCGTGCGTTATACCGACTACCATGTGCAGATGCACCAGCGCATCGCCAAGCTGCTCAAGAATCACAAGTTGGTGAACGGCCTCAGCGAAGAGGCGATGGTTGAAACGGGTATCACTACGCCGTTCCTGCCGCACGGGCTGGGCCACCCGCTGGGCCTGCAGGTGCACGACGCCGCCGGCTTTATGCAGGACGAGCAAGGCACCCATCTGGCGGCGCCGTCCAAGTATCCGTTCCTGCGCTGCACTCGCGTGTTGCAGCCGGGCATGGTGTTGACCATCGAGCCGGGTCTGTACTTCATCGACTCTCTGTTGGCGCCGTGGCGCAGCGGTGAGTTCAAGCAGCACTTCGCCTGGGATCGCATCGATGCGCTGAAGCCATACGGCGGCATCCGCATCGAAGACAACATCGTGATCCACGAAAAGCGCATCGAGAACATGACGCGCGATCTGAACCTGGCCTGATGCGGCCGTACCCGATACCGGCGGAAGCAACCTGCTTTACCGAAGAAATAAAGAAGAGCCGTTTTATCACCCTGCTGGCGCCGACCAGCGGGGTAGAAGCGGCAAAGGCGTTTATTCAGCAGGTGCGGGATGAGCACCCAACGGCGCGGCACCATTGTTGGGCATTCGTCGCCGGCAGCCCCGATGACTCGCAGCAGCTGGGGTTCTCCGACGATGGAGAACCGTCGGGCACCGCCGGCAAACCGATCCTCGCGCAGCTGATGGGCAGCGGTATCGGCGAAGTGACCGCCGTGGTCGTTCGTTACTATGGCGGCGTCAAGTTGGGCACCGGCGGGCTGGTGAAAGCCTATGGCAACGGTGTTCAACAGGCGTTGAAGCAGTTGGCGTTGGTACAAAAGGTGCCGGAAGCAGAATATATCTTGCAGTGCGACTATGCGCAGTTGGCGCTGGTGGAGAACTTGCTGCAGCAAACCGCAGGCCGGATCCTGCAGGGCGAATACGGCGCCGCCGTCGTGCTGCATCTGGCCTTGCCGGCCACCGAGGTCGAGCTGTTTGGAAATAAATTGCGTGATCTCAGTCGCGGTAATTTGCAATTAACCCCCATTTCGCAATAATTCCTCCCAATTGAATTGCTAAGGATCGTGCTGAAATGCATTTTCGCGCCATAACCCGTATCGTTGGTCTGCTGGTCATCCTGTTCTCCGGGACGATGTTTATTCCCGGCCTGGTGGCATTGATTTACCGCGATGGGGCGGGGCGTGCGTTCAGCCAAACCTTCTTCGTGGCGCTGACCATCGGTCTGATGCTGTGGTGGCCGAACCGCAAACAGAAACACGAGCTGAAGCCCCGAGAAGGCTTTCTGATCGTCGTGCTGTTCTGGACCGTGCTGGGCAGCGTGGGGGCATTACCGTTCCTGTTTTCGGAACGGCCCAACCTGTCGCTGACCGACGCCTTCTTTGAATCCTTCTCGGGATTGACGACCACCGGTGCGACGACGCTGGTGGGATTGGACTCGCTGCCGAAGGCCATTCTGTTCTATCGCCAGATGCTGCAATGGATGGGCGGCATGGGGATCATCGTATTGGCGGTGGCGATACTGCCGATACTCGGCGTCGGCGGCATGCAGCTGTATCGGGCGGAAATGCCCGGGCCGCTGAAAGACAACAAGATGCGTCCACGCATCGCCGAAACCGCCAAAACCCTGTGGCTAATCTATGTATTGCTGACCGTCGCCTGTGCGCTGGCGCTCTGGGGGGCTGGGATGTCGGTGTTCGACGCCATCGGCCACAGTTTCTCGACCATTGCCATCGGCGGTTTTTCTACCCACGACGCCAGTATCGGTTATTACGCCAGTCCGACCATCAACACCATCATCGCCGTGTTCCTGCTGATTTCAGGCTGTAACTACGGCTTGCACTTCGCTTTGCTAAGCGGTCGCAGTCTGAAGGTGTATGGGCGCGATCCTGAATTCCGCATGTTCATCTTCGTCCAGTTGACGCTGGTGGTGGTATGCACGTTGGTGCTCTGGGGGCATGGCGTCTATAAGAGCGGTATGGAAACGCTCAATCAGGCGTTCTTCCAGGTGGTATCGATGGCGACCACGGCCGGTTTTACGACCGACAGCATCGCCAAGTGGCCGCTGTTTCTGCCTATGTTGTTGCTGTGCTCGGCGTTCATCGGCGGTTGCGCCGGTTCGACCGGCGGAGGCCTGAAGGTGATCCGTATCCTGCTTCTGTACCTGCAGGGATCGCGCGAGTTGAAAAGGTTGGTGCACCCCAACGCGGTCTATACCATCAAATTGGGCAACCGCGCGCTGCCGGAACGCATCCTGGAGGCGGTATGGGGATTCTTCTCTGCCTATGCGCTGGTGTTTATCGTCAGCATGCTGGCGATCATTGCCACCGGCGTTGACGACTTTTCCGCGTTCGCCGCAGTGACGGCAACGCTCAATAACCTCGGCCCCGGCCTGGGCGTAGTGGCGGATAACTTCACCACGATGCCGGCGGCGGCCAAGTGGATCCTGGTGGTGACGATGCTGTTCGGGCGCCTGGAAGTGTTCACATTGCTGGTGCTGTTCACGCCAACCTTCTGGCGTGAGTGAGTCTGATATAAGGAGTACGCCATGAAGGCATTGATACTTTATTCGAGCCGTGACGGGCAAACACGCGCTATCGCTTCTTATATAGCAAGCAAGCTGCAGGACACGCTGCGTTGTGAGGTGATCGATCTGCTGCAGGCGCAACAGGTCGATCTTAGCCAGTATCAGCAGGTGATGATCGGCGCTTCTATCCGTTACGGGCACTTTAACCCGGCGCTGGATAAATTCGTCAAGCGTCATGCCGAGCAACTGAATCGAATGCCGAGCGCGTTCTTTGCCGTGAACCTGACCGCGCGTAAACCGGAAAAGCGCTCGCCGCAAACCAACGCTTATACTCGCAAGTTCCTGCTGGCCTCGCCGTGGCAGCCAAAACAGTGCGCGGTGTTTGCCGGCGCATTGCGTTATCCGCGCTATCGCTGGTTCGACCGCATCATGATTCAATTTATTATGCGTATGACGGGCGGTGAAACGGATACCAGTAAGGAAGTGGAGTACACCGATTGGCAGCAGGTCGACCGTTTCGCCCAGGAATTTAGCCAGATCCAGTACGAAAAGTGACAAAAATGCGGGTTTGGCCAGCGTTTTGCCGAAAAAACCCGCGCTTGAAAAGTTTTTTGCAATTAGGGGTTGCGGCCCGCCGAGAACTCCCTATAATGCGCCTCCACTGACCGGGAACAACGACTGACAAGCCGCCGGGTCAGCGAGAGGGAAGCGAAATAAACGCTTGACT